>NZ_QBUY01000100.1 GCF_003121405.1 Paraburkholderia sp. C35
CAGGTGTGGAAGCGCAGTAATGCGTTAAGCTAACTGATACTAATTGCCCGTAAGGCTTGATCCTATAACAGGTGTGTCTTACCCCGACGGGGTGAGGGAACACACAGGTTGAGATCGGTGTTGTGCCTGAAACAACACAACCCAACCTCTTTACACACGCTTCTTCCAGATTGGCTGTGGCGCTCAACCAGCGACGCAGCAACCCGTCATGCCTGATGACCATAGCGAGTCGGTCCCCCCCCTTCCCATCCCGAACAGGACCGTGAAACGACTCTACGCCGATGATAGTGCGGATTGCCCGTGTGAAAGTAGGTAATCGTCAGGCTCCTTACCCAGACAAGACCCCGCCCTTAAAAGCGGGGTCTTGGCGTTTGTGGCGGTGCGAATTCGCGTTCACACGTGCCGCAGCCGCAAAACGGTCGCACTTGGCTGCAGCTGTCTTACTCCTGCCTACTCCTCGCTCAAAAACGCCGAAACATCGCGCGTATTCAATCAGTGCGTCCTCTGCATCGAGTCTTTCTGTAATTCGCCAGATGCGATTGTGCGAAACTCGCTCATATCCATCTCGAGCGTAGAGAAGTGCGATGCGCATTGCGTGCTTACACACAGCGGAAAGCAATATCGGCGTGTTCAACAAAGCTGCGGCTCAATTGAATCTGCCGGAGACACAGCTTTATCATGAAGTCCGAGCGGATCTTCTGTTAGCGGCAGAGCTAAACCGAGGCGTAACGCTCGACATCGAACGTCAGACCGGCGCCGCGCTATTGGATCTTGCTCGGCACGCAGATGCCGTGCTTCTCACATGCTCCACCTTGGGACCCTGTATTTCAGCTGTCTCCGAGAGAGCCGGGATCCCTATGATCCGTGTGGACAGTGCATTGGCTGAAGAGGCGACGCGATCCGGCGGAAGAGTGATTGCGTTATGCACAGCCGAGACCACGCTACAACCAACCCGGCAGTTATTTGAAACTGCTGCAAGGCAGACAGGTGCCACGGTTGAAGTACGACTCGTGCAAGGCGCCTGGGATCTGTTCAAAACCGGCGCGCACCCGGCCTATCTGGCGACAGTTGCTGCCGCGGCTGACGATGCCTATAGGGAAGGTGCGTCGCTTGTCGCATTGGCACAAGCATCGATGGCGGGCGCGGCCGGGTTGACGAGGCAAGCACGGAAGCCGCTAACGAGTCCAGCAACAGGCCTCATTGCCGCGATAAAGGCGATTCGCGACTGACGGCAACATACGCGCCTCGCCAGGCGAGCGTGGCAAACGTCGCCGTCAAAGCGTCAAAGCCTGAAATCGTGAAATGGTGAAAGCGAACACAAACCATCATCCCACCGCACGCGTCTCCCGCGTAAACCTCCACGTCACAACCGTAATCGTCCCAAGCACCATCAGAAAAATCGAAACAGGCCAATACGCGTGATAGCTCGCAAGCAACGCCGTAGCGATAAGCGGCGACAACCCGCCGGCAAAGATCGACGCCACTTCATGCCCCAGCGCCACGCCTGAATAACGCACTTCGGTGCTGAACAGTTCGCCGACGAGAGCCGGCAGGGTGCCGATCATCGCACCATGACAGACAGCTGTGCCAAGAATAAGCGCGAGATAGATCCACGGCGCCTGATGCGTATCCAGCATCCAGAAGAAGGGAAACGCCATCACGATCAATCCCGCCGCGCCGATCATATACACGGGCTTGCGACCGATACGGTCGGACAACCGTCCCCATGCGAGCATGGCACCCATCTCGATTACCATTGCCAGCATCACGCCCGTCAACATTACCGAACTCGCGAAACCCGCAAACTTGCCATACACGAGAGAAAACGCGAGAAAGATATAAGCGCCGCCGTTTTCCGCGACTCGCAGACCCATCGCCATCAGAATCTCTTTCGGATGACGTTTGATCACTTCGACAACGGGCATATGCGTTTTCTCGCCGCGCTTTTCGATCTGTGCGAAATCGCGGCTTTCCGGCAGGCTGTGCCGGATATAGACGCCGATGGCGAAAATCGCAATGCTCGCCAGAAACGGCAGCCGCCATCCCCAACTGATGAACGCATCGTGCGGTAGCGATTGCGCCGCAAGAAAAGCACCCGACGACAACACAAATCCACCGCCCACGCCCAACTGGCTCCACGCCGCGTAATAGCCGCGCTTTTCAGGCGGTGCGCTTTCGCTGATCATCAAGACGCCGCCGCCCCATTCGCCGCCCGATGCCACGCCTTGCAGCAGGCGCAACACCACGAGTGCGACCGGCGACCACACGCCAACCTGAGCGTAGGTCGGCAGCAGACCGATGGCGAATGTCGCGACACCCATGATCAGCAGAGTCCATACCAGCGACGCCTTGCGCCCATAGCGATCGCCGATATGGCCGAACACGATGCCGCCCAGCGGCCGCGCCACGAAGCCCATCGCGAACGCTGCAAACGCGCCGAGCGTGCCGATCAGCGGATCCGCGCCCGCGGGAAAGAACAGTTGCCCGAACACCAGTGCGGCTGCCGTGCCGTAAACGAAGAAGTCGTACCACTCCATCGCATTGCCGGCGACAGACGCAACGACGATCTTGCGCAATGTTCTCTCTTCGAGGGGGCGAACGGCGTCGACGCTGCCGGATGTATGCGTGGTTTCGATGGAAGCCATGAGGATGCGTGGAAATAGTGTGGGGGATTACCGTCGAGTGTCTGCCGCGCATATTGATCGGTCAAATTCATCGAAAAAGGCAGCCTCCATCAGTCACGCAAATGTGGGACGGCCCGGCGGCAGTCGTGCGGTTCGAAGGCATCGTGGTAACGTCTGGTTTCAACGGATAAAACCAGCGCCTGCCGTGGTGAGCAGGCAAAAGACAGAGGACGACATGCATTCTCACGGGAAGCGCCGCACACGCGCGTCCCGGTCGGTCCACGTCCCATCCAGTCCGGTGAACACGTAGCTGCGCGCTGGCGTGTCGTCGATGTTCAGCAAGCGGCGTCCACTCATGCCAGATAGTGAGGACGTGCTGTGACTTTCCTTGGAATCGACCTCGGTACTTCCGAGGTAAAAGTAATTCTGACCGACGACGCATCCACCACGCTCGCAACGAGCGGCGTGCGTCTGGAAGTGGCGCAGCCACATCCACACTGGTCGGAGCAGAGCCCGCAAGCGTGGTGGCAGGCCACACTCGATGCCGTCGCCGCTGTGCGCGGCGCAAACCCCGCGGCATTTGCAGCGTTGCGCGGTATCGGCCTGTCCGGGCAGATGCATGGCGCCACGTTGCTCGATGCGCATCGCAACGTGCTGCGGCCTGCGATTCTCTGGAACGACACACGCGCGTTCGCCGAATGCGCGGAACTGGAAGCAAGTGTGCCGGAGTCGCGCGACATTACCGGCAATTTGGCGATGCCCGGTTTCACCGCGCCCAAACTGCTTTGGCTCGCGAAGCACGAACCGGACATATTCCGGGCCGCAGCGAAAGTGCTGTTACCTAAGGACTATCTCGCGTGGCGGCTGACGGGCGAGTTCGAGTCGGACATGTCGGATGCATCGGGCACGTTGTGGCTCGACGTCGCAAAACGCGACTGGTCCGATCGCATGCTCGCAGCAACGGGCTTGTCGCGCGCACACATGCCGCGACTCGTGGAAGGCAGTGCGCCCGCCGCGCAATTGAGCGACACATTGCGCCGTGAATGGGGCATCGACGGTCCCGTAGCGCTGTGCGGTGGCGCCGGCGACAACGCGGCGAGTGCGATCGGCATGGGCGTCGCCGAAGCGGGCAGTGCGGTTCTGTCGCTCGGGACGTCGGGCGTGCTGTTCGCCGGGACCGACCGCTTCGCGCCCAACCCCGGGCAGGGCGTGCACGCGTTCTGCCATTGCCTGCCGGAGCGCTGGCATCAGATGAGCGTGATTCTGTCGGCGGCGTCGAGCCTCGGCTGGCTGTCGAAAGTCGTGGGTCGCGCGGTCGGCAGCTTGCCTGAACTTGCAGGCACTGCCAACCCCGCGGGCGCGCCGATCTTTCTGCCGTAGCTGAGCGGCGAACGCACGCCGCACAACGACGCGAACGCGCGCGGCGTGTTCTGGGGTTTGACGGGTGCGCACACGACAGGCGATCTCGCGTATAGCGTGATGGAAGGCGTCGCGTTCGCGATGGCCGATGGCTATGCCGCGTTGCAAGGCGCGGGCACGACGCTGCAGAGCGCGTCGTTTATCGGCGGCGGGTCGCGCAGCCCGTTCTGGGCCAATCTATGCGCGACGGCAACCGGCATCACGATGCATCGTCACGAAGGCAGCGACGTGGGTGCAGCGCTCGGTGCGGCTCGCCTCGCGCGGCTCGCGGTGACGGGCGAAGCCATCGACCAGGTGTGCCTTGCTCCACCGACGCTCGAATCCTGCGAACCGGATCGCGCGCAGGCGCCGCTGCTCGCGCAAAGACTGGCGCGGTATCGCAGCATCTATCAGGCGCTCAAGGCCAGCTTCGCGGCTGAGGCATAGGGTTCGCATCATGCGGCGTGCTGCCGGATTGCAGGCGATGGCACGCCGCACATGAAAAATTAGTTCGGAAACCTATCGTTCGCTACGCGCCATGCTGGAAAACACGCCATCGCGTCGAATGAGGCCGTGAAACAGGGCTGCCGCGATATGGGCGAGCACGGTGGCAAACAGCGCAAAGGCGAGCCACGTATGCAACGCGCGCAACGCAGCGAACAGGTCGACGTTTTGCGGCACGAGCGCGGGCAGCGTCCACGCGCCGAACAACGTAACGGGATAACCGCCTGCCGAAAGCATCGCCCATCCAATCAACGGCATGGCGATGAACAACCCATACAGCACCAGATGCGATGCCTTCGCCGCGACACGCTGCAGTGCGGGCATATCGTCGGGTAATGCGGGGCTGCCGTGTTTCAGGCGCACGGCAACGCGAATCAGCGCGAGCACAAGCAATGCAACGCCACGCGGCCGGTGCAGCGCGATCAGCGTTGCATGCGCGTGCGAGACAGTCGCGACCATGGCGACGCCGACAAACAGCATCGCGAGAATCAGCACAGCCATCGTCCAGTGCAACAGGCGTGCGGGCGCAGAGAAATGGCGAGTGGAAGTCGTCATGATGTGTTCGGTTCAGGGTTGCGAGATGGAGGGCGCGCCGTGCAGCGCTTCTTCACGCGTGCGCCGTTGATACGACACCGCGTATGCGGCCGAGCGCGCTGCGAGCAAGGGATCGTCGGAGGTCCTGATGCCGTCCGGCAATACCGTCGGATCGAAGTTCACGTCGCGGCAGACGCCATCCGACTGTGGCGCGCTGCGTTCCAGCACGACAGTGCCTGCATCGATGCGTTGCCGGTCGGCGGGCCATTGCAGCGTCGCATCGTTGGTGGGATCGCCGGCATTGGCCAGCGTCACTATCAGATGCCAACGCACGTTGCCGTGCTTCAACTGTTCATCGAGTTGCTTCGACAGAAAGTCGGGATCGTTCTTCTCTTGCGGATCGACGGGCGCGTAGGGCGTCTCCGGTTCGACGGACCAGCGCACTGCATGCGCATTGCCGCTTGCATCGATGAAGCGGAACGCATTGATACTGTAGTACGCCGCATTCGCCAGTCCCGACGACGCGGGATGCGCTTTCACCCATTGCTGGAAGGGCTGCGTTTCCGGGTTCGCTGCGTTAAACGCCTTCAGCTTCGCGGGATCGGGTTTGCCTGTGTGCGAATCCGGCTGCGCTGCGACGAGCTGCTGATAGAACTGCTCGGGCGTACGCACTGCAAAAACAGGGGTCGAATTCATGGCGGTGCGCCATTGCTCGCCGTTCTGTTGCGTAAAGAGCAACGCAAAGCTGCGCACAGGCACGCTCGCATCGGGCGCAGAGGGATTGCCGCCGGGAATCGCGAAGCGGCCGATGATCGGCGTGCGGCCCGGCGCGAAGACCTGCGCGCGGGTAATCGACGCCGCGCTGCCATTGCTATCGAAATAGCCCTCTACGCACAGTCCTTTCGCATGATTGCGGCGGTAGCCCGCGTGCGCGCCGGCGTTCGCCTGGAACTGGTCGATGATGCGGTACGTCGTGAGACGCGATGGCGTCAGCCAGCCTGCGGCGTAGGCGAAAGAGCCAGCAAGCGCGACTACCGCTGCGCCGATCGCGGCGAATCTGCATGGCACGCAGCCAGTTGCCGACGCCCGGGACTTTGATTTCATCACGAATGCTCCTTTCTGTATGGGACGTGCACAGGCCGTCAACAGAAAAGAAGCCGCTTTATTCCGCAACTACATGCAAAAAAGTCTCCGCGGCATCCAGCAAGAAAAAACGAAAAAAGTTGGGAATAGATCTGGAGGTCGCTTTGTTCATCACAGTGAAGCGCCACACATCCTGTGACGCATCGACGTCACCCACAGACCGAAGGAGCTGAAAATGAAGAAGCTTGCACTGTTGACTGTTTCGATCGCCGCAATCGCCTCCACCGCTTTTGCATCGAGCGCATTCGCGCAGGAAAAGACCCGCGCTGAAGTTCGCCAGGAACTGATCCAGGCAGAACAGAACGGTTCGCAGTTCGTCACCGATACGTCGTACCCCGATGTCGCGCCTATCTATCAGCAACAGGTCGCACATCAACAGGCTGCACAGCAAAGTGAAGGGGCGGGAATGAGCGGCTCGCATGCGTCCGGCACACGGATGCCCGTCACGGGTGCCAGCACGAACATGTCCTCGTGCGTCGGTCCCGTCAGCTATTGCTCCGTGTACTTCGGCAGCTGATTACGATGCCGGCTCAAGGGACGCGCTTGCGCGCAAAGCAGCGTCCCCGAGTCTCATCTTGCGTGCGTTTGCCCGCACGACGCGTGCGATTATCCGCACAACACATCTGTTGCGACGTGCGACGCCGGCACCGCGTCGATCAGAATGACATCGCCGATTGAGTTCTCCGTGCGCAGCGGCAGGATTGCCTGATACGCATCGGACCTGTACCACGCACGCGCAAGATCGCGATTCGGAAACTCGATGGCGATCAGGTCGCCTTGCCAGTTACCTTCGAGCTTTTCGCAGCGGCCACCGTGCAGCACGAAATGGCCCGCATACGGCGCGAGTGTCGCGTCGATACGCTTCAGGTACTCGACAATCTCCACGCCCATTGTCACTTCATGCAAGTGTGCGACGGCAAACGTCGACATGCTGCTCTCCCGGTGGTTGACGAATGAGGTCAGCTTACCGTTCACCATGACGCGGATCGATTACCTCAGAGGTAATGCCGCGCGACGACGCGTTCGCGTTTGAAGCACTTTTGACACTCGACATCCTGTGCGTCTTTCGGGCCGGAAGCGCGCCGGAACACGGTGACACGTTACGCAGGCACGCGTGCGGGATGTTTCGTGCACGAAACGTTGTTACGTATTCTTTCCACGCGAGCGTTACGAGCCAGCATCCGTAGAATGAGGCGCCATGCGGGTTTCCGCGTGGTTGTCAGGGAACGTTGAATACTTGGTATGAAACGTGCATCGAAAAGGAAAAGCCCCATCCCATCCACACACCTATAAATACGGTCTTTCCACACGATGGACGCTCGCTACGCCACCGCTGCCAGTCGCGAAGACGATGCCCGCGCGACTACGGACATTCATATGACGCATGCGCCGCGCCTGATGAACCAACTCGAACAACGCGTGAGCGAAGGCTTGCTCGCTGGAGAATTTCCGCTCGCTTTTCAGGGCATCTACGATGTGAGCACGGGCGGACTCGTCCGCGTCGAAGCGTTGATCCGCTGGATGCATCCCGACTACGGCATGCTGCTGCCGGATGCATTCCTCGTCGCACTCGATCACCCGCTCGTCGCACTGCAACTGACCTATCACGTGATCGACGGTGCATGCAGGGCACTGGCCCATGCGCAGCATGCAGGTCAGCGCGTGTGTCCCATCGCTGTCAACGTGCCGCCGCGCGTGGTGGCAGACGAGCATTTTCCCGCCACGGTGATGAAAATCGCACGCCTGCATGGCGTCGAGCCGGATCTGCTCGAACTCGAACTCGTCGAGACGGAGGACGCGACGCGCCTGCTGGCCGCGCCGCCGTTGACGAAGCCGCTGCGTGAAGCGGGCATGCGCCTCGCCATCGACGATTTCGGCACCGGCTATTCATCGCTCGCACTCCTGAGCACGATCGATGTCGATACGGTGAAGGTCGCGCGCGAAATGATCGATGGCGTGCCGGACTGTCCGCGCGCATCGGCTGTTGCATCGGGCGTGCTGTCGATGCTCGAACGGCGGAATGTCGCGGTGGTCGTGGAGGGCGTCGAGACGCGCGCGGTGGCGCACTGGCTCGCGCAATGGCCGAAGGTGCTTGCGCAAGGCTTTTTCTATGCACGCCCGACCTTCGACTACGCCGACGTGCCGCTTCAGGAGCGCTGCGTCGCTTAGTGTGCGGCGGTTGTGCCGTCACCGCATACGGTCATGCGTCAGGCCTGCGTATTGACGATTCCGCCTGTCGAACTACCCGACGATGAGAGCAGCATTTGCGCCAGTTCGGCCGTGGCCGTCTGCAGCGCAGCTGAAAGCGACGTCGCCTGCGAGGCCAGCGATGCGACCATCGCCGCGGCGGCGCCCGTGCTATCCGCATTCGCCTGCTGCTGCGCGCGTGCCATCTGCTGCTGCACGGCCGTCAACTTCTGCTGCAACGACTGGATCAGATCTTTCAGCTGCTTGATGGCGGCCTGCTGCGGGCTGCTGGCCGCCGCCGATCCTGCCCCCGCGCCTTGCGTGGCTTGCGCGCCTGTCGCGCCCGTGGTCCCCGTTCCACCGCTCTTGACGGAAGCGCCCGACGTGTCCGTCGAGACGTCGCTCGTGCGTGTGCTCGCGGTCGCGGTACTGCCTGTGAGGTCGTTCTGAATTTGCATGGGCAGAGGCTCGGGCGATTGAAAAATAAAACGGTTCATCTGCTATTACGGCACGCGGCATCACCTTCTTGAGGGAGATTCAAGCGAGCCAAGCAACCGGCGCCGTTCAGAAATGCATCAATTTGCGCGCGTGTCGAGAACAGGAAAGCCCGTGAAAGGCAGGCGCAGCAAGGCTCAAACACGCGTGCGCATCCACGCGCGAGCACAAAAGAATGTGCTGTGGCAGACAATAGGTCGAACGTTAGTCGAACGGAATGTGCGCAGGAACACAGCGCGCTGGACGCACGGCGACATGCCGCATTCATCCCTTATCCGGTCCGGAATCATGCATCGCGTACGATATGACATTCGCGTGCGAATGGCTGCGCCTCACCGGCGCGTCGATGCTCGCACGCGCACATGTCATTGGTGAGGCACGCATATGGTCGAAGCAGGGTGGAGTCCGGATTTGAACCGCTTGCCGCGCACGTTGCGCAGCGACGCGGCATTCTGGTCGTTGCGGATCGTGAACGAACGGACCGACGATCACGCAGTACGCAACGACGTCGCGCAACCGCTGCGCATCGCGAGTGACCGCGGTGCAATGGTGGTGGCGTGGTGGGAGCGTGGAGCGGGGTATGCGGCAACAGCCGACCTCTCCGAGCAGGGCTTGCAGGCTGCCCTCGACATCGCCACACAACGCGCGAAGGCATCGGCATCGCTGTCGCTGATCGATCACGCGCAGATCGCGCGGCCCGCCGGGAGTGGCACGTACGAATCGCCCGGCGTCGCGCAAACGTTGCCGAACCGGCGCGAGTGGCTCGAGCGCCTGCAGCACGAGTGCAACGCTGCGAATGTCGATAGCCGCATTGTCGAGCGGACCGCCGCCGTACAGATCACGCACAGCGAACAGACCTATCTGACCAGCGATGGCGTGCGCATCGACCAGCGTTTCCGCTTCATGCTGCCGCAGATGTCGGTGACGGCCCACGTCGATGGCGTGACCCAGGTGCGCACACTAGGCGGCGATTACGGCACGCTCGCGCAAGGTGGCGTCGATGTGCTCGGACAGTTCGGCTTCGACGGGGCGGGCGCGCGCATCGCAGACGAAGCGCTGCAACTGGTGACGGCACCCAATTGTCCGTCAGGCCCAAGAGATTTGTTGCTGATGCCCGATCAGATGATGCTGCAGATTCACGAGTCGATCGGTCACCCGCTCGAACTCGACCGCATTCTCGGCGATGAGCGCAACTTTGCCGGCTGGAGTTTCGTGAAGCGCGAGCATTTCGGCACGTATCGCTACGGTTCGGAATTGCTGAATGTCACGTTCGACCCTGCCGAACGAGGCGAAGCCGCAAGCTACGCATTCGACGACGACGGCACGCCCGCGCAACGCGAGTACCTGATCCGTGACGGCGTGCTGATGCGGCCGCTCGGCGGCGCGCTGTCGCAGCAGCGTGCGCAGCTAGGCGGCGTCGCGAACTCGCGTGCGTCGAGCTGGAATCGGCCGCCCATCGACCGCATGGCCAATCTCAACATCGAACCCGGCACGAGCACACTGGACGACATGATCGCGAACATTGAGCGCGGCATCCTGATGCGCACCAACACGTCATGGTCGATCGATGACCAGCGCAACAAGTTTCAGTTCGGTTGCGAGTACGGCCAGCTGATCGAGAACGGCAAGCTCACGCAGGTAGTGCGTCAACCGAACTATCGCGGCATCTCGGCGAGTTTCTGGCGCAGTCTCGTTGCCGTGGGCAACGAGGCGACGCGCGGTGTGTACGGCACGTCGATGTGCGGCAAGGGCGAACCCATGCAGATCATTCGTGTCGGCCACGCGTCGCCCGCCTGCGTGTTTAGCAACGTCGACGTGTTCGGAGGCGCATGATGCAAGGCACGCTTTCATCATCCACGTCTCAGGCGCATTTCATGGCGCTGGCAAGCGAGCTCGAGCAGCGACTGACAGCGGGCGAGATCACGCTGACGTCTTATGCTGCCGAGCAGTCCGACTTCATTCGCTTCAACCAGGGCAAGGTGCGCCAGTCGGGGCATGTGTCGCAAGCCGTCGTCACGTTGCGTCTGATCGACGGTCAGCGGCAGGCGTATGCGTCGTTCACGCTTGCCGGCGACATGCGCACGGACGCACACACACTCGACCAAACACTCGCGATGTTGCGCGACGGTCTGCGCGATGCTTCCGACGATCCGCATCTGCTGTTCGATACCACCGCATGGTCGGAAGCAACACACCGCAAAGGTCATTTGCCATCGCCTGACACATTGCCGGCGCTTGTCGCGCAGTGCGCAAGCGGCCTCGACTTCGTCGGTTTCTATGCGGGCGGCACGATTGCGCGCGGCTTCGCGTCGTCGCTCGGCAGCCGTGGCTGGTATGAAGTCGAGAACTTCAATTTCAGCTGGTCGCTATTCGATGCAAACGGCCGCGCCATCAAAAGCCACTACGCGGGCGATGACTGGCGCGATGACGTGTTCGCGGCCAAAGTCGAAGAAGCTGCCGCGCGTTTGCCCGTGCTTGCTCGCGAACCACGCGTGCTATCACCGGGCCGCTATCGCACGTACTTCGCGCCTGCTGCGTTGTCCGAGCTGATCGGCACAGCCTCGTTCAGCGCTTTCTCCGCGCGCACCCAGGCAACGGCGCGCAACGAGTTCTATCGGCTGAACATCGGCGAGGTATCGCTCGACCCGCGCGTCACGCTGACGGAAGACCTCACGCTCGGCATCACGCCGCGTTTCAACGACGACGGTTATCAGCGGCAAAGCGTCCCGTTGATCGAAAGCGGGCGGGCCGCCGCGCAACTGACCAACGCCCGCACGGCGCGCGAATACGGTCTTGTGCCGAATGGCGCGACGGCGAGCGAGACGCCTACCTCGCTATCGATGCAAGGCGGCGATCTCGCGCAGGACGATGTGCTTCGCGCGCTCGATACGGGCCTCTATATCGGCAATCTCTGGTACGTGAATTTCTCGGACCGGATGAACTGCCGGATGACGGGCATGACGCGCTTCGCAACCTTCTGGGTCGAGCAGGGCCGCATCGTCGCGCCCGTCGATGCCATGCGTTTCGACGACAGCCTGTACCGGCTGCTCGGCAGTGAACTGGAGCGCATCGGCGCCGAGCCCGAACTGTTGCTGAACGACTGGACGTGGGGCGAGCGCGCAACGGGCGGCATGAAGCTGCCGGGCCTGCTCGTGCGCTCTTTCGAACTGACGCTATGACGCCGCGCTGGGCGGCATGAGAGCGGGCGGCGTCTGCGCGCATGCGCGACGTCCGCTGCCGAAGCGGTAGGAAGCCTTCATCGATCACCCCGTCATCTTCTGTTCTTTCGCATCGCTAATCACATCGCGATGCGCCATGGCGGTGCCTTACGTGGCCCGCATCTGTCTTCGTATCGGTTTGTGCAGCGAGACAATATCCGACGCCACGCCGCTCGCTCTGTGCGCTAGCGCACATCGGATGCAGACAGCGCTATGTGCGCCACCGCACACAGTCGTATGCATGTTGCGACACTCGTGGCGCGGGTGAGATGCGCGTTTTCTTGCGTGCATCAGCGCATGTGTTGAATCTCCCTGCACGTCTCAATCGATTTCATACCGAATCGCCAACACGGTTCCCGCTTGTCGGCGCAACCTTTCGCGGCTCGCTTGCTTCAGACGAATATCGCGCACTGTGCATGCCGTTTCAACTATGAATCAAAGCGGTCGGCTACCGCAACGCACAAGCACGTTCTTTGCAGAACATGGCTTTGCGTCTGATGGAAGCGCTGCTTGCGGCTCCTCGCGAGGTCTTCTGGAATTGCTTCGCATTGCTTGTCGAGTTCAGTGATGAAACGTTTTTGACGATTTACGGTTGGCTTGCAAGGGTTTTTCTGGAGCGAACCCTTAAGCCTGAAGGTTGAGCGGGGTGCTGGTATGGACTTCGCTATAAGCCTCGCCGCGCAATTGGACGGGGCCAGTGCGCAAGGCAACAACTGGCCATCGAAACAAGACGCTGAACTCCACGCCTCTCGCAGGCCACGCGACGTTGTTGCTCTCCATGCGCCATTCGCATGGTGCAGGGACTCGCTTTGTCTGGAGATTGGCATCGACAAGCGAGGAACCATGAAAACGAAACGCTCTAGCCGACGCAAGCACGCCGCAGTCAAGGCGACCGCCTTGGTGCTGGTGCTGCTTGCGCGCGACTACTGCGCCGCGCAGCCGACCACTGCGTCCGAAACCACGGGGAAAGTCGCAGAAGGACATGTCGCACAAGGCAAGGTAGAGACGGAGCGCGACCAGCTCCGCAAACGGATTTTCGCGGAAGCGGGTGCGGGTGCCGCACAGCTTGCGCTGCAGGAAGCACGTGCGAGCCGCGACGCGTTTTCCGATCACGACCTGTTCCAGATCGAAGCGCTTGTCGTCGAGACGGAGGTGCATTGGGGACGTCAGCAATCGCTCGCCTCCGATGAACCCGATCGTCTCGCGCAGACGAAGACAGCGCTTGCGCATATCGACGACATGCTGGCGCGCATGCCGTCGTCGGATGACTACGCGGACGTGCGCCGCGCGGGGCGGGTCGAGAAGGTCGCGGCGCTGCAGGGGGTGGGCCGCATGAAGGAAGCGACGGCGTTGTACGAAGACCTGTCGCGTTCGAACCAGCCGATGCCCGCGCGCACCTACGCCGCAGCGGGTGACGCCTACACGTACATCGACCAGCCGCGCAAGGCCGCGCCTGCCTATGAGCGTGCGTTGCAGACGCCTGTCGAGCCGCTCGTGCCATCCGTCGAGCCGCATGCGTTGAAGCGCATCGACGTGCAGGAAGGGCTCTTTTTCGCGTACCTCGATTCGGGCCGCTACGACAACGCGCAGCAACTGCTCAAGGAAATTTCCGCGAGCACGCCCATTCGCGCCGATCTGTCCGAACACCCGGAAGACGTCAACGAAGACTATGGCCGCGTGAAAAAACTGCAGGCGCAGTACCTGCTCTACACGGACCGGACGCGCGAAGGCGTGGCCGCGCTCGACGAGTTGCGTCACGAGGCACCGTTCGATCCCGCATTGATCAGCGCGCGCTCGGATGCGTCGCTGGTGCAGCAGCGCCCGCATGAAGCGCAGAAGGTCTATGCGAGCACGCTGGTCGATCACCCCGGCGACATCGAAACGCTCGCGGGTCTGGGCCGTACGGCACTCGAACTCGGTCAGTACGACCGCGCCGCCGACGTCAACGCGACCTTCAGCGACCGCTTCCCCGATAACAACACGGTGAAGACGTTCCAGGAGGATTACGCCGCGTACAAGAGTCCGCAACTGATCGTCGCGGCCAACGGACAGAAGGGCAACTCGGTCATCGCGGACAACGACTGGGGCATCGACACGCAGCTGTACTCGATGCCGATCGCCAACTACTGGCGCGTGTTCGCGCATCAGTTCAGCGGACGCGCAGACACGGGTGATGGCGACAGCGTGAGCCGCGTGCGCAACGGCATCGGCGGGGACTTCCGTTTTCACGGCATCGACGCCGCGGCGGAAGTCGACCGCTCGACCGGCCCGCAGGCAAAGACGGGTGGCGCAGGCAGCCTGAGTTATGCACCCGACGACCGCTGGCGCTTTTCGACCAGCGTCGACAGCAACGTCAACACGCTGCCGTGGAAAGCGTATCAGGCGGGTGTGACGGGGCGCGCGGCGACGGGCGGGGTGCGCTACAGCGTCGACGATTACCGTTACTTCGATCTCAGCTATGGCGCCACGCGCTACAGCGACACCAACTTCAACCAGGCGTGGGTGGCGACGTGGTACGAGCGACTCATCAACACGCCGAGCCATCTCGTCGCGACGTGGGTCGAGTTGAACACGAGCAGCAACACGCTCGCGAACACCTCGTACTTCGCGCCGCATCGCGATCTCACCGCGCAACTGACGGCGATGTACCAGTGGACGTCATGGCGCAACGCGGATCAATCGCTGGCTAACCGCGCGTATGCGACGGTGGGCGGCTACCGGCAAACGGATATCGGCAACAGCATGCTGTGGGAAGTGCGTCTCGAACAGCAGTGGCAGTTCAGCGCGCATGCATCGCTCGCATACGGCATCGGCGTGGCGAGCCAGCGGATGGACCACACGCGTGAGACCAGCAAGCTCATCTACCTGAACCTGAACATTCCTCTGTAGGTCATCATGGACAAGCTCAATCGCAGACGTTTTCTCGCATTTGCCGCTGGTCTCGCCGCGGTGCCCGCTGCGCAGGCCCGCATCGCACTGGACCGCATGCCGCCGCCCGACGCGGACGATGGCCTGACGTTCCGCGTGCTCGCCATTCACGACATTCGCGACGATCTGCGCGCCGATGTGTCGACGGTCGCCGATACCTGTGCGATCAGCACCGCTACGCTCAACACGATCTTCGCGTGGCTGAAGGCGAAGGACTTCCGTCCCGTGAGCGTCGATCAGATCGTCGCGTCGCGCAACGGTGGGCCGCGCCTGCCGCCGCGCGCCGTGCTGCTCACCTTCGACGATGCCTACAAAAGCCAGTTCACGCACGCGTTCCCGTTGCTACAGCAGTACGGCTATCCCGCACTGATCGGTGTCGTGACGCGCTGGACGGATACGCCCGCAGGCGACCCCGTGCGCATCAGCCACAAGTCGGTGATGCCGCCGGGCTACTTCATGAGCTGGGACGATCTGCGCGAGATGGCGAATTCCGGTCTCGTCGAAGTTGCGTCGCATACGCACGACATGCATCACGGCGCACTCGCCAATCCGCAAGGCAATGAGTTGCCCGCTGCGAGCGCGCATCTGTACTACCCGCAACTGCAGCGCTACGAAACGGATGAAGAGTACCAGGCGCGTGTGCACGACGATCTGAAGAAGAGCGTGGACATGATCCAGGACCGCACGGGCGTCGCGGTGCGCTCTGCCGTGTGGCCGTACGGCATGTACAACGCGGCGCTGATCAAGGCATCGCAGGCGCTCGGCATGTCGGTCCACTTCACGCTCGACGACGGCCCGAACACGCCCGACGTGCCGCTCACGCAGATTCGCCGTCTGCTCGTCTCGTATGACTGGGACGTCGGCACGCTGATCGCGCAGATGCGTTCGTCGCGCCATTATCGCGGCGAGCACAATCCCGTCGAGCGCGTCGTCAATGTGTCGCTCGACGAGATGTACGACATCGATCCGAACAAAAGCGAAGAGAAGCTCGGCAGGTTGCTCGACCGCATCAAGGATCTCGAACCGAAGTCGGTGTACCTGAAGGCTTACTGGGATCCCGACAATACGGGCGTCGCGCGCGCGATGTACTACCCGAACCGTCACATGCCGATGCGCGCCGATCTGTTCAACCGCGCTGCGTGGCAGCTGATTACGCGCGCGGGCGTGCAGGTCTATGCACGCATGCCGCTGCTCGCGTTCGATCTGCCGACGGGGCATCCGGCCGCAGGGCGCTTCGTCGAGGTGGCGGCCAATGCACCCGCCGATGCGCAGCGCACCCGCACGCCGCGCCTTAGCCCGTTCGATCCCGTGGCGCGCCAGGCCATTCAGGACATCTACGACGATCTCACGCGCTATTCGAGTTTCAACGGCGTGGTGTTCGGCGCCGACGCGACGCTGAACGCGTACGAGGACAACAGCGCTGCCGCGCTCGCCGTCTATCGCTCGTGGGGTTTGCCCGGCGATCTCGCACAGATTCATGCTTCCGACGATCTGATGCAGCGCTGGGCCAACGGCCGCACCGCGTATCTGAATACCTTCACGAACCAGCTTGCCGATCGCATACGTGCCTACCAGGGCGGCGGCAATGTGCTGACAGTGCGCACGGTGCCCGCCGAGGCCGCGCTCGATGCCAGCGCAGAGCGCAACTTCTCGCTGAGCCTTGCATCGGCGCTGGGCAACTACGACTTCGTCGCGCTGACGGCATCGCCCCGTGCTACGGGCGAGCGCGTCAGCGATGCATGGCTCGACAGCTTGCAGCAGACGGTGATGAAACAGCAGGGCGCGGCAGCCAAGACCGTGTTCGAACTGCCCGCGATCAATCGCGACACGCAGCAGCCTGTCGAAGCCGCCGTGCTGCGCACGCAGATGAAGCGGCTCAATGCAGCGGGTGTCGTGCATATGGGCTATGGACCGGACGACTTCCTGAAGAACCGCCCGGACACGACCGTGCTGCGCGACGTGATGTCGGTGCAAAGCACGCTCAGAACGAATCAGGGGATGTTGGGTTGAGCCGCGCACGACACATGTCGATCAAAGCGATGCCAACCCGGACCAGGGGACCACAATGAAAAACGTAATGAACGTCATCTCTAACTTCGTCTTCTACTATCCGCTGCTGATGGCGTATCTGTGGATGGTGGGGGGGCTGCTGCACTATCTGCTGATCGAGCGCCGCGACGCCGGGCGCAAGACGGCGCCGCCGCTCGCGTCGTATCCGAAGGTGTCGGTGGTCGTGCCTTGCTACAACGAAGCCGACAACGTGCGCGAAGTGATCGCGTGCCTCGACCAGCTGAACTACCCGAACTACAACATCATCGCGATCAACGATGGCAGCCGCGATGAAACGGGCGCGATCCTGAACCAGCTGGTGAACGTATACCCGAAGCTCGTCGTCGTGCACCAGCATCAGAACGAAGGCAAGGCGATCGGCCTCACGACAGCCGCGATGCTGTCCGATGCCGAGTACCTGATGTGCATCGACGGCGATTCGCTTCTCGACAAGGAAGCGATCGGCTGGATGCTGCGTCACTTCCTCGACGATGCCTCCATCGGCGCTGTCACGGGCAATCCGCGTATCCGCACGCGTTCGTCGCTGCTCGGCCGCATGCAGGTGGGCGAGTTTTCGTCGATCGTTGGTCTGATCAAGCGCACGCAGCACATGTATGGGCGGCTGCTGACGGTGTCGGGCGTGGTGTCGATGTTCAGGAAGCGCGCGCTCGAAGAAGTGGGCTACTGGAGCTCCGACATGCTGACGGAAGACATCGACATCAGCTGGAAGCTGCAGGTGCAGGGCTGGGGCGTGAACTTTGAATCGCGCGCGCTCAGCTGGATCCTGATGCCGGAGACCTTCCGCGGCCTCTACAAGCAGCGTCTGCGCTGGGCGAAGGGCGGCATCCAGGTGCTGTTCAAGTACGCCGGTGAGGTACTGTCCCGCCGCAACATGATGATGTGGCCGATCTTCGTCGAGTACGCGACCAGCATCGTGTGGGCGTATTGCATGCTGTTCACGCTGGTGATGATGGCCGCCACCGCGCTGTTCACGCTGCCCGAATGCTGGCGTTTCGCCTTGGTGCCGCGCGGCACGGGCGTGCTGCTGTTCGCCACCTGCTGCGTGCAGATCCTGCTCGGCTGTCTGATCGACCGCCGCTACGACAAGAACCTGCTGCGCTATTTCGTCGACACGGTGTGGTATCCCGCTGCGTTCTGGGCCATCAGCATGATCGCATCCGTGATCGCGCTGCCGGGCGTGATCAGCCAGCGCCGCCGCAAACGCGCACGCTGGGTCAGCCCGGATCGCGGCATCCGTTCGGCGGGCGCGGTATCGGCCGATGCAGCGCCGGGTCTGCTCGCACAGCAGCCGGAATGAAGTCCTGCAACACACGTGATGAAGCACTCGAATTGACAACGCAAGTCAACAGTCTTAGGGGATAACCATGGAATACCCGATCATCGATGTCTCGAAGCAGTCCGTCGCGCAGTTTGCAAGCGAGTCGAGCAAGGCGAAAGCCGTGCGCGCCGTCGCGTGGTATCGCTTCGTGCGGCCCACGCTCGTGCTCGGCACGTGGGTGCTGGCTGCGCTGTATATCCGCTGGTGTCTCGCGAATGCGAGCGAGGAAGAGCTGTCGCTCGATGCCTTCATGCCGGGCATCATGGGCATCGGCATCGTCGCGCTGTCGATGGTGCTGTGGACCTTCGGCCGTCAGATGGACCTGATGAACGCAAACCGCGTGCGCCGCATGCCGCAGACGAATGACGCACCGCAGCCGCAGACCACGCATGAAATTCCCGAGGGCGATGCGGGCCGCTGCCTCGTCGCGTATCACGATGACGACGGCATGATCTCGCACGTGATGAGCGTGCCTGAGTTCGAGCGCCAGGTCGCGTAATGCGGACTACGTTTGCAACATGGGCCGTGATCGCGGCCACGGTGGTCACGAACTGCTTCGTGCCGTCCGCGCTTGCGGGCGGCACGAAGGCGGGCAAAGCTGCCAAAGCCGCGAGCGCGCCGACGGGCGATCTGCGCGCCTATCAGCACGGCATCGGTGCGGTGACGGATGCGCAGGGCGTGACGACCGTGTTCTTCAGCAGTTCGGGCCTGCCGCCGCGCGGCGCAGGCCGCGACCGTAACTGGACGCACGACGTGTACATCGCGCGCTGGACGCCGCAAAAGGCGGTGCTCGACCGTCCGCGCGTCTTCATCAGCCGGCCGGAAGCGCAGGAACCCGTGTCCGTCGCGCAGAACGACACGGGCCGCGTGATGGTGTCGTTCGAAGACGGCTGGAATACGCCGAATGAGGTGAGCCAGCGCTATGGCGTCTACACGTCCAGCCTGAAGGACGTGAAGCCGTATCCGAACGATGTGCTGTCGGGCGGTCACTCCGGGCATGTGGCCGCCGTCGGCTCGCGCTTCGTAGTGTTCTATTCGAACGACTGGGTGGATGGCGGCGGTGTCGATAATCTCGGCACGGGGCGGGGCGTGTATGTCTAAACCTACGACGCTGACGGCGCGCTGCTGCAAGCCATCGACGTCGCGCCGCGCGTGCGCGAATGGTGGCCGATGATCGCCGGCTCGCCGACGCGCGCGCTGCTGGTCTGGCAGCAATACGTGAACGGCGAGACCTACGCGCGGCTGAAGGTCGCCACGCTCGATCCGGCGACGGGCGCGCTTAGCGAGCCGCGCGTGATCGCCGACCGGCTGCTGTACTACACCTATGCGGCGGCGTACGTGCCGTCCATCGACCGCTTCGTGGTGGTGGCGACCGACGACAAGGGCCGCGGCTTCGCGCAACTGATCGATGCGAACGGCCAGACCACGGCATCGCTCGATTGCATGCCGGCCTCGGTGCGTGAAGCCGGTATCGCGGTGATCGGCGAGCGCGCGTTCACGCCTGCACAGGATGGACGGCTGCTGCATCTGAAGCTGACGCCCACGTCGATCGAACTGGCGGGCACGCAGCCTTCGCCGATCGCCTGGACCTATACGGGCAGCGTCGGACTGGTGCGTTCGCCGACGCAGCTGCACTGGGTCGCGACCAGCCCGAAAGGATTGCAGGAAGCGGACTTCGATCTGACAGCGGCAAAAGCGCCCGACGCGAAGGATCTGTGCCGCGGCTAACACTGGCGGCGCGCGCGGTGGCTCGCTGACTCCCACGGCGGGACCGCCCGCGCCCCGTTTTTTGTATCGATGTACCGGCCAGATACATTGGGACACAAAGCGCGCAAAGGGCCAGGGTATAAAAGCGTCATCGCATTCAGGAGCACGCCATGACCACCCACACTCACCACGGCTCATGCCATTGCGGCGCCGTCCAGTTCGAAGTCGACACGCCCGTCACGCCCGCTGTGCGCTGCAATTGCAGCCTGTGCCGCCGCAAGGGCGCGCTGATGTCGCCGTTCTTTCCGAAGAGCGCGCTGCGCATCACGTCGGGCGAGGACAGCCTGACGCTCTACCAGTTCAACATGCAGATCGCGAAGCACTACTTCTGCAAGCACTGCGGCATCTATCCGTTTCATCAGACACGCAAGGACCCGAATATGTGGCGCGTGAATCTCGGCTGTCTGGACGACGTCGATCCCTATGCGCTGGAGGCGTCGGTGGCCGACGGCAAGAGCCTGTCCGTCGTGGAAGACGCCTGAGCGTGCCTGAGGTCGCCTGAGCGGCCTGTCAAGGACGCGTAAGATAAGCGGACTGATAACGCAGCCTTATGAGACGCACTCATCGGGCGAACTCTGGCTGGGCAAGGAGCCTTGTGTGGATAAACCGGATCACGTTCTGATCGTCGACGACGACCGCGACATTCGCGAGCTGGTCGGCACGTATCTCACCCGTAACGGCGTGCGCGTCACGCTCGCGTCGGGTGGACGGCAGATGCGCGCCGCGCTCGCCGACGAGCGGCCCGATCTGATCGTGCTCGACCTGATGCTGCCCGGCGAAAGCGGGCTGGATCTGTGCCGCGAATTGCGCGCGGGCGAGTTTCAGACCATCCCGATCCTGATGCTGACCGCGCTCAGCGAAGAGACGGACCGCGTGGTCGGCCTCGAAATGGGCGCCGACGATTACCTCGCCAAGCCGTTCGCCGTGCGCGAACTGCTGGCGCGTATCCGCTCGATCCTGCGCCGCGCCCGCATGATGCCGCCCGGCGGCAGCGCCGAGCCGGCGGGCGGCGCACACTTCCTGCGCTTCGGCGACTGGCGGCTCGACACGATCGGCCGCAATCTGATCGACAGCGACGGCACGATGGTCGCGTTGAGCGGCGCCGAATACCGGCTGCTGCGCGTATTCCTCGATCATCCCCAGCGCGTGCTGACGCGCGACCAGTTGCTCACGCTCACGCAAGGGCGCCAGACCGAACCGTTCGACCGCTCGATCGACCTGCTGGTGAGCCGTGTGCGCCAGCGGCTGGGCGACGATGCGCGCGAGCCGCGCTACATCAAGACGCTGCGTAACGAAGGCTATGTGTTCTCGTCGCTCGTCGCGCCCGAGGACAACGGCGTATGAGCGCGGTGATGGATCAACCCAGGGGCAATCTGCGGGACAAACTGCGCGGCCTGTGGCGGCCGCGCACGCTGTTCGTGCGCCTGTCGCTGATCTTCGTGGCGGGCCTGCTCGCCGCGCAGACGCTGTCGTTCTGGCTCACCATGACCGAGCGCAACGAAGCGACCATGCACGTGATGGTGGGCTACATCGGCCAGGAAGTGACCAGTTCGGTCGCGCTGCTGGACCGCCTGACGCCCGCCGAACGCGAGGAATGGCTGCCGAAGCTGGCGCGCCGTACCTATCGTTTCGTGCTGGGTCCGGGTACCACGGGCATGGCGCCCGATGCGAAGCTGTCGCAGGAAATCGGCGCGACGATTGCGAAGGACATCGGCCCGCGCTACAAGGTGACCGCCAACGCGATACCCGGCGAGCGCGAGCATCTCGAAGTGCATCTCACGCTGAGCGACGGCACGCCGCTCACCATCGACATGCATCCGATGCACGGCATTCCGCTGTCGCCGTGGCTGCCCCTCGTGCTGATCGCGCAACTGGCGCTGCTGGCGGGTTGCGCGTGGCTTGCCGTGCGTCTCGCGACGCGTCCGCTCGAACGTCTCGCGCGTGCCGCCGACACGCTCGGTCCCGATCTCGCGCCCGCCGCGCTGCCGGAAGACGGCCCGGAAGAGGTGGCGCGCGCGTCGAAGGCATTCAATTCGATGCAGGCGCGCATCGGTATCTATATGCGCGAGCGGCTGCAGATTCTGGCGTCGATTTCGCACGATCTGCAAACGCCCATCACGCGCATGCGGCTGCGCGCCGATCTGCTCGACGACGACACCGAGCGGGCGCGCCTGCAAAAAGACCTGAAGGAAATGGAGTTGCTGGTGCGCGAAGGCGTCGCCTATGCGCGCACGCTGCACGGTGCCGATGAAAAGCCTTGCCGTGTCGACCCCGATGCGCTGATCGAAAGCATGGTCAGCGATTACACGGATGCGGGCGATCCCGTGTCGCTGACGGGACACGTCGGTCAGCCGGTGACGACGCGTCCGCAGGCGCTGCGGCGCATCCTCGGCAATCTGATCGATAACGCGCTGAAGTACTCGGCGCATGAGCCGGTGACGGTGGAAGTGCGCGTCGATGCGGCGCGCGGGCGGCAGGTGAGTGTGGTCGTGCTCGATCGCGGTCCCGGCATTCCGCAGGAACTGCTCGACGCCGTGTTCGAGCCGTTCTATCGCGTCGAAAGCTCGCGCAATCGCGAGACGGGTGGCACGGGGCTGGGTCTCGCCATTGCGAAGCAGCTTGCGCAATCGATGAACGCGACGCTCACGTTGCGCAACCGCGAAGGCGGCGGACTGGAAGCGCGTCTCACGCTGTGAGCATCAGCTGTGGGTTTCAGCTGTGCGTTTCGATGCATCGAAGAGGACGAACATACGCATATCGATAACAGCGCATTTTTTTCGCGCCCTATACTTCAGCCGTCCATCCTCTCTTCAAGCAAACCATGCGTCGTCTATCCGTCAGGCGGTCGCCGATTCACGGCAAAGGTGTGTTCGCGCTCTGCACGCTCGCAGCGGGTGAGCGCATCATCGAATACAAGGGCGAACTGACGTCGTGGCGCCGCGCCGCGCGACGCATCGAGCGCAGCGGCGAGTATGGGCATACCTTCGTGTTCGGTTTGTCCGACGGGCGCGTGATCGACGGCAGCGTGGGCGGCAACAGTGCGCGCTGGCTCAATCATGCGTGCAAGGCCAACTGCGAGGCGGTGGAAATCGATGGACGCGTGTTCATCGAAGCCGCCGTCGACATCCAGCGCGGTGAAGAACTGCTGATTTCATACGGACTCGCCGTCGACGATCCGCAGGACGAGGAAACCCGCCGTCAGTATGTCTGCCGCTGCGGCTCGGCTGCGTGCCGCGGCACGATGCTCGCCGTCGAGGAAGGTGTGTGGGTCTGACGCTTGCGCTGCCGCGCTCCGGAAGGGCTGTCGCCGCGCTGTGATACAGTGCCCGCAGCGTTCCAGAGAGGCGTTCATGACAAACCGACCACGGAAGACCTTGCAGTCCCCGGCGCCGACCTTGCCGATGTTGCTCAGGGAGCTGGAGGCATCGCTGCCGTCGCTGATGGCGCAGCCCGCCTCGTTCTCGACTGCGCTTGCGCGCGTGTGCCGTGGACTCAGCGCCGCGAGCGCGCCGATGCGCCAGCGTAAGCCACGCGCGGCGCGGCCCGCACGGTCGGAAGCGACCGACAAGCCTGCGAAAAAAGTCGCCAGGAAAGCGTCCGGCGCAGACATGCCGATGTCGCTGCCGCTGGTTCCCTGAATCCGAATGTGTCCATCACGTGACTGACGCTCGCCCGGCGAGCGGTCCGCGTCACGTTTTCTTTCCTGCCATTGCCCCGCCTTTGCATGAGCGCTTCGCCGTCAGTCAGGGCGAGCGGCGCGAACGCGGCTCGCCCGTCGTGCGGCTCGCGCATCAACGCGTGTGATAGTAGCCGTCGCCGACCGAGTTCTGCAGCCCGCCATCGACGTACACATCCACCGGTTCGCCGTCCGGCGAAATGAGGATGGTGCCGTTGTTGTGCTGTCCGGGCAGCTTCATGCGGCCACCTTGGATGCTATTCATTGCCACGTGATCGAGTTCGGTCGATGCGCCGAGATCGCGAATGGTCAACGTCTTCATGATGTGTCTCCTTGAGCGGAACGGTTGTGGGATCAAATAAGCGGCCGCTTGTGCGAGACAGTGCGAATCTCATGCCAACGCTGGTGTCGTGAGAAGGCTGCATGCCTGACGGCCTTCGGCGTGCGTCAGGCGCGATACGCGCACGGCGTAGCGTTGTCACGCAGCCGTCATGATCGGCGAGGATGTTGGAAAAGCACCGACAGCGCGAGCATCCGGCACAGACGCATCACGCCTGCACAGCGTCTTCTTCTGATGCACGCGGAAACGCGATCTGCACGGCCAGCCCGCGTCGCCCGATCCCCGAGCCGATATGCACCTGCGCATTGAAATGCGCGGCGATGCGCGCGACGATCGACAGCCCGAGGCCGCTGCCGTTGCCGCTCGCCGATGCCGACGCGCCGCGGAAAAAGCGGTCGGTTAAGCGCCGGCGCTCTTCGTCGGTGACGCCGGGGCCGTTGTCGGAGACGGTCAGCGTGACGGTCTGCGTATCGGCCAGCACGCTGATATGCACGCGCCCACCCGTTTCGCCGTACTTGATCGCGTTGTCGAGCAGATTGTCGACCAGCGTGCGCGCCAGTGCGCGGTCGGCGTCGATGCGGGCGTCCCGGTCGCCTGACAGCAGCACGGTGATCGATTTCTCTTCGGCGTGCGTGGCGCGAAACGCGATGGCTTCGGCTGCAACGTCGTACAGTCCCATCTGTGACGTGGTCAGCGTGCCGCGCTCATCGAGCCGCGCCAGCAGCAACAGTTGCTCGGCAAGATGCGCGCTGCGATCGACACCTTGCACCACGCGCCGCATCGCCTGCTGTTGCTGCGCGCCGTCGTGCGCGGCGAGCGCCACCTGGGCCTGTACCTTGATCGCGGCGAGCGGCGTTTTCAGTTCATGCGCGGCGTCGGCGGTGAAGGCGCGCTCGCGCAGGATGGACTGCTGCAGCCGCGCGAGCAACTGGGTGATGGCATCGACGAGTGGGCGCACTTCGGCGGGCGACGGATTCACATGAATCGGTTCGAGGATGCGGCTGTCGCGCATGCGCACCGCCTTCGAGATCGCCGATAGCGGCCTGAAGCTGTGCCCCACGCTGAACCAGACCAGCAGCGCGAGCACGGGCAGGGCGAGCGCAATCGGTCGGCCAATGCGGCTCGCCACGCCTGTCGACAGATCGCTGCGCACGTTGGCGGGTTCCAGCACGCGCACGGTGCGGCCCGTCGTGCTGTCGCGCAACGCATAGGCGAGCCAGCGCTGCCCGCCGATGCTGAGCGCATGCACGCCTTGCGCGGTTTCGCTCACGCTGAACGGCCGGTTGAGCGCGGCCATGCCGGGGCTGGCGACGATCAGTTCGCCCGCCGCGTCGCGCACTTCGAACAGGGCGTAGCGGGGTATCGCATCGGAATCGTCGTTGACGGTACGCGACGCGCGCGAATATTCATTGCGCACGTCGATGCCTGTCGCTGCAAGCCGTTCGAGACTCGAGGGATCGATCTGCACCAGCAGATGCGCGAGCTGGATCAGGCGCGCATCGTCCCACTCGCCGATTTCATGCGTGACGTTGCTGAAGCTCCAGACGATCATCGCAGCCCACACCGCGCCGACGCTGACGAGAATCAGCCACATCAGGCGCCGGCGGATCGACGTCGCGCGCTGCCGCGTCATGTCTTGTCCACGATATAGCCGAACCCGCGCACCGTGCGGATCACTTCGCCGCCCAGTTTCTTGCGCAGATTCGACACGTGCACTTCGATCGCATTGCTTTCTACTTCTTCATGCCAGCCGTACAGGCTTTCTTCGATCCGCGCGCGCGGCTGCGGCACGCCTGCATGCGTGAGCAGATGGATCAGCACGGCCCATTCGCGCGCGGTGAGTGCCACGCGCACGCCGTCCTTCGAGATGGTCTGCGCGACGGGATCGACGCTCAGATCGCGCCACGCGATCAGTTCGCTGCCGCGGCCCTGCGAGCGGCGGATCAGCGCGCGGCAGCGCGAGATCAGTTCGGGCAGATCGAACGGCTTGCCGAGGTAGTCGTCGGCGCCTGCATCGAGGCCGCGCACCTTGTCGGCGGCCGTGTCCTTCGCCGTCAGCACGAGCACGGGAATCGCGTTGCCGCGCGTGCGCAGCGATTTCAGCAACTCCATACCGGAGAGCTTCGGCAGACCGAGATCGAGGATCACCAGCAGATAGGGCGTCGTGGCCAGCGCGAGTTCGGCGTGCTGGCCGTCGCGCGCCCAGTCGACGGTGAAGCCCGCGTTGCGCAGCGCGACTTCGAGTCCGCTGCCAATCAGATCGTCATCTTCAACGAGAAGAATACGCATGATGTCGTTGTCCGGAAGTCGCCGGTGTGGGGTCCGGGTATGTCGCGGGTATGTCTTATCGATTGCGAGTCTAGCGCGGATAACGTCTGTATACGTGTAGTCGCCAGCGTTTCCAGGCGTTAAGCATTTCTTCAGGTTCGTCCCGTTAGCATCGCCGCGTGACGCAGGCGGCGTGTTGCGGCGCGTCGGTCATCACAGCGGTTGTCATGCATCTTCATGCCCACTTCGAACGAGAAAGACAATGAATCTGAACGCCGTTGCCCAACGCCCCGCCTATCACGGCATTGCACGCCTGCTTCACTGGCTGGTCGCACTGCTTGTCGCTGTGCAGTTCGTGCTCGGCTGGACCATGCCCGACGTGCATCGCGACACCTTGCCCAACGGTTTGATCGCGTGGCATCTCGGCGTGGGCGCGGCGATCGTCGCGGCGGTGGCGTGCCGCATCGTGTGGCGCGCGACGCATACGCCGCAGCCCGCCGCGCTGTCGCGCGCGCTCAGCGTTCTATCAGGCGTGACGCATGGGTTGCTCTATCTGTTGCTCGTTGCCGTGCCGCTGGCGGGCTGGGCGAATGCTTCGTCGCGCGGCTGGGCGGTGAAGCTGTTCGGCATGATTCGCTATCCTGATCTGACGCAGACAGGATCGCCGACGGGCCACGCACTCGGCGACGTGCACAGCGTGCTCGCGTGGGTGCTGCTTGCATTGATCGTGCTGCATGTGGGCGCTGCGTTGTTTCATCGTCTCGTACTGAAGGACGACGTGTTGCAACGGATGCTGCCGTAAGCCGCAAGCAATGTGACGCAAGCCATCTGAAACGCGCATCGAATTCGCGCGCTTAATATTCCCTTCAGATTTCGCTCAGTACCATCGGTGCGTCGTGTCCAGAAGCCGGACATGCTCGAATCCGTCGCACCGTCACGCGAGCTTCACATTGTCGATGTAGGCACAGCGAACCGGTGCGCGCCATGTAGGGCTGGTTCCATCATGAAGCACACCACTGTCCGGATGATCCGCGCGCATCTCGTGACGGCGTCGGTTGCGGCGACCGTTATCGACGTCTGCGTCATCAGCCTGCTTTTCATCTGCAAGTTTCCCCAGACGCTGTTCGAGACGGCGTCGTTTCGTCTGCTGACATTCGCCTTGCTGCTGGCAGCCGTTCTGATTACGCGCCGCGCGGCTCATGTCGCGTTTCGCGCGGCGTTGCGGCGACATCACGCGCATTTCATCGGACCACGGCGCGATGCCGTGTGTGTGTCCGCCATCTGTCCTGCGCGCGGCCTCGTGATTCTTCATCTGCATTTAACGGGTGTGCCTTACGTTCCCCTTCGCGCGGTGGGATGGTGACGGCCTGGCGGGTCAGGGTGGCTGCATCCGTTCGACACGGTGGCCAGCATGCATTTTTTCAGCAGGAGCAATCGACACCATGCAGGAAGCCATGCTGCAGATCTACGGTTTGCCGCTCGTACTGGCAGTCGGTGCGGCGCTGTATGCCGTCGTCGCCTTAGCGGCTTCGCTCGTGTCGATGTCGCGCGTCGCCGCGCATGAGCGGCGCACCGTGGCGAGCGGCATGCCGATGCCCGTCAGTGTGCTCAAGCCGCTGTGCGGCGCCGAACCGAGGCTGCTCGAGAACCTGGCCACCTTCTGCGAACAGACGCATCCGTGCTTCGAGATCGTGTTCGGTGTCTCGCGTGCGGACGATGCTGCCGTTGCCGTGGTCGAACGCTTGCAGGATGCGTATCCGCACTGCCGGATTTCGCTCGTCGTCGATTCGCACGTGCATGGCACGAACCTGAAAGTCAGCAACCTGATCAATCTCGCGCAGTGGGCGCACCATGACGTATTCGTGCTCGCGGACAGCGACATCGCCGTGCCGGCCGATTATCTGGAGCGCGTGTGCGTGCCGCTCGACGATCCACGCACGGGTGTCGTGACCTGTCTTTATCGTGCAGTGGGCATCGCCGGGTTCTGGTCGCGCGTGGGCGCGCAGTTCATCAACGAGTGGTTCGTGCCGTCGGCGCGCATCGCGCATGCGTTCGGCTCGACACGCTTCGGCTTCGGCGCGACGCTGGCGCTGCGTCGTGCGACGCTGGAGCGCATCGGCGGCTTCGAGCGGCTGCGCAACACGCTCGCCGACGACTACTGGCTGGCCGGCCATGTGCGCGAAACGGGGTTGCGCACGGTGTTGTCGTCCGTGGTGGTCGAGACGGATGTGACGGAATCCACGCTCGCCGCGCTGTGGGATCGCGAAACGCGCTGGCTGCGCACGATCCGCTCGGTGAACCGGCTGGGGTTTGCGTTTCTGTTCATCACTTTTACGCTGCCGTGGATTCTCTGCGGCGCGTGGCTCGCGCTGGCGATGCATCGTGCGGGCGTGCATTCCGCTGCGTCGATCGTGCTCGGCGCCGCGGCCGTGCCGGGCATCGCTGCGCGGGTGATCCTGCATGCGCTGATGAGCGGCGCGCAGGGCGCGTTCTCGCGAGACCTTGCGCTGAGTCCCGTGCGCGATGCGCTGCTGCTTGCGCAATGGCTGGCGGGATCGTTCGGTTCGACGGTGGTGTGGCGCGGCGTGCGCGGGCCCGTCGAAGAAACAGTCAGTCCGGCGACGGTGTTCCAGCCCGAGCCGGCCAACGTATTCGAAGTATCCGATGGTCGCTGAACGTGCGGCGAAAGCCTCGCGCCCGGCTCAATCACACTAGATGGACAGAGAACATGAAAAAGACCTTGTTTTTGCAGGCGCCGTCGTACGACGGCTTCGATGGCGGCGCAGGTTCGCGTTATCAGGCCAAGCGTGAGATCCGCTCGTTCTGGTATCCGACGTGGCTCGCGCAGCCGGCTGCCCTCGTGCCCGGCAGCCGCGTGCTCGATGCGCCCGCCGATGGCCTGTCCGTCGAGGCCTCGCTGGAGATTGCGCAGGGCTATGAAGTCGTCGTGATCCACACCAGCACGCCGTCGTTTCCGACCGATGCGATGTTCGCCGAGCAACTGAAGGCGCGGGCGCCGCGCGTGATGATCGGCATGGTCGGCGCGAAAGTGGCCGTCGATCCGCATAACTCGCTGACGGCGAGCGACGCCATCGATTTCGTCTGCCGCGAGGAATTCGATTTCACCTGCAAGGAAATCGCCGAGGGCTTGCCGTTCGCGCAGATCAAGGGCTTGAGCTATCGCGCAGCCGACGGTTCGATCGAGCACAACGAAGCGCGTCCGATTCTCGAAGACATGGATGAACTGCCGTTCGTCGCCCCTGTTTACAAGCGCGATCTGAAGATCGACAACTATTTCATCGGCTATCTGAAGCATCCGTATGTGTCGATCTACACGGGCCGCGGCTGCCGTTCGCGCTGCACGTTCTGCCTGTGGCCGCAAACGGTGGGCGGGCATCGCTATCGCACACGCTCCGTCGAGAACGTGCTCGAAGAAGTGAAGTGGATTCGCGACAACATGCCCGAAGTCAAGGAGATCATGTTCGACGACGACACCTTCACGGACTTCAAGCCGCGCGTCGAGGAGATTGCGCGCGGTCTCGGCAAGCTGGGTGTCACGTGGTCCTGCAACGCGAAGGCGAACGTGCCGTATGCGACGCTCAAGATCATGAAGGAAAACGGCCTGCGCCTGCTGCTGGTCGGCTACGAATCGGGCGACGACCAGATCCTGCTGAACATCAAGAAGGGTCTGCGCACCGACATCGCACGGCGCTTTTCGGAAGACTGCCGCAAGCTCGGCATCAAGATTCACGGCACCTTCATTCTGGGCCTGCCGGGCGAAACGAAAGAGACGATCCAGAAGTCCATCGAGTACGCGAAGGACATCAATCCGCACACCATTCAGGTGTCGCTGGCGGCGCCGTATCCCGGCACCACGCTCTACAAGCAGGCTGTCGAAAACGGCTGGCTGGAAGAGAACAAGGTGATCAATCTGGTGAGCAAGGAAGGCGTGCAGCTGGCGGCGATCGGCTATCCGCATCTGTCGCGCGAAGAGATCTATCACCACCTCGAACAGTTCTACCGGCAGTTCTATTTCCGGCCGTCGAAGATCTGGGAAGTCGTGCGCGAAATGCTGCTGAGCTGGGACATGATGAAGCGGCGTCTGCGCGAAGGAGTCGAATTTTTCCGCTTCCTGCGGGCGCACGAGGCATGACGCGACGCGTTTTACAACCTGTGAGGCAGACACCGCGGCGCGCACTGATCGTGACCGCCGACGATTTCGGCCTGCATGTGCGCATCAACGAGGCGGTCGAACGCGCGCATCTGGAGGGCGTGCTGACCTCGGCAAGCCTGATGGTGTCGGCGCCCGCGACGGCCGACGCAGTGCGCCGCGCGCACCGGCATCCGGGCTTGCGCGTCGGCCTGCATATCGTGCTCGCGGACGGCGTGCCGATGCTCGCCACGCATCTGGTGCCTGCGCTCGTGAACCGGCATGGGCGCCTGGGCGACCGCATGGTGCGCGACGGCTTCCGTTTTTTCCTGGTGCCGGAAGTGCGGCGCCAGTTGAAGGCGGAGATCCGCGCGCAGTTCCAGGCGTTCGCGCGCACGGGGCTCACGCTCGATCATGTGAACACGCACAAGCACTTTCATCTGCATCCCACCGTGCTCGCGCTGATCATCGAAGTCGGCAGCGAATACGGGCTGAAGGCGATGCGCCTGCCTTACGAACCGGGCGCGCCGGCGTGGAGCAGGCCGTGGATGGCGCGCGTGCGCAGGCAACTGGATAATGCGGGTGGGGCACACAACGACTACGTGATCGGCATGTCGCAGACGGGACACCTGGATGAAGCCACGCTGCTCGCCGCGCTTGCGCGGCTGCCGGAAGGCGTGGGCGAAATCTACTGCCATCCCGCGGTGGCGGGCGAGGGCGCGATCACGCCCACCATGAAAACGTACCGGCACAGCGACGAACTCGATGCGCTGCTGTCGGCGCGCGTTGCATCGGCAATTGCGGCGAGCGGCGCGATCACGGGCGGTTTCGCCGATGTGTTCGGACAGCGGTCCTATCTATGACGAAGTGGCTCGGATGGCTCAAGTGGCTCGGCTTGCCCGCTGGCATCGCGGTGCTGATCGCGCTCGCGTTGCACAGCGGCATGAGCGACGTGCTGCGCGCGATCCGTTCAGCGGGCGTCGCGCTGCTGTGGCTGGTGCCGCTGCATGCGCTGCCGCTGCTGCTCGATGCGCAGGCGTGGCGGCTGCTGCTCGGCGGGCGCGCGTCGCTGGTCTATTTGTGGTGGGTCGCGACGGTGCGCGAGGCGGTGAGCCGTCTGCTGCCTGTGGCGAGCATCGGTGGGGAGATCGTCGGCGTGCGGCTCGCGCGCTGGAAGGTCGACGAGTCCAGTGTGGTCGGCGCGTCGGTGATCGTCGAAGTGCTGGGGACGATGGCCGTCCAGTATGTGTTCGCGGCGCTCGGTCTCGTGATGATCGTCGCGCAGACAGGCCACGACGATCTGCTCGCGACGGTCGGCGTGGCGTTGCTGCTGTCGCTGCCGTTGCCGGTGGTGGTGTTCGTGCTGCTCCGGCGCGGCGGCCTGTTTCGTGCCATCGAACGCTGGTCGGCGCGGCTCCCCATGAGCGCGCAGTGGGGCATCGAGCGTCTCGGCGGCGCGCAGCTCGATGCTGCTATCGACGCGCTGCTGCGTCGGCCGGGTTTGCTGTTGCGGGCCTTCGCGTGGCAGTTTTCGGGTTATCTGCTGGGCGCGTCGGAGGTGTAGCTGGCGCTGTGGATGCTTGGGCATCCCGTTTCCATCGGCGGCGCGATAGCCGTCGAAGCGCTCACGCAGGCGGCGCGGCATGCGGCGTTTTTCGTGCCGTCGGGGCTGGGCGTGCAGGAAGCCGTCGTCGTGCTGCTCGCGAGGATGTTCGGCGTCGATGAGCAGACGGCGTTGTCGCTGGCGCTCGTCAAGCGTATGCGCGAAGTGCTGTTCGGCTGTATCGCGCTGGCGGCGTGGCAGGGCGCCGAGATCGTGCGCAACCGGCGCGGATCGTGGGGCGCGCAAAGCGCGTTGCAGGCGCTCGAGCAGCGCGCCGAGACTGCATCACAACGCCGCTCGCGTTGAAGCTTCATGCTGTCGCGTGTGCGTGCGGCACGCGTTATCGAATGCGAATCGCAATCAACTAGGTTCCGGTAAAGTGCGGGCCGATGTCATAGGCTGAAGACGGTTCCTTCGATTCGATACAGCACGGTCGCGCATGCCGCACCCGTCATCCTCTCCCATTCCTGCGCTCGATGCGCTCAAGCGGGCCGGCCTGTTAGGCACGGCGGCGCAGGTTGCCGTGCTCGATTATCTGCAGCGCACCGAGCATGGCCATTTCAGCGCGGAAGAGATTCATCGGCGCATTGCCGCGAGCGGCGACCGGATGAATCTGTCGACGACCTATCGCGTGCTCAATCAGCTGGTCGAGGCCGGCTTTGTGGCGAACGTATCGCTTGGCAAGCATCACAGTCTTTACGAGCTGAACACGGGCGAGGTGCACGATCATCTGGTGTGCGTCGTGTGCGGGCGTATCGAAGAGTTTTCGGACCCGACGATCAACCGCCGGCGCGTCGCGATTGCGAAGAAGTTTGGCTTGCGGTTTATCGGCAAGACGCTGGCGTTGCATGGTGTGTGCGCGGCGTGCGCGGCGCGTGCGCATCCGCCGAGGCCGCGGGCGAAGTGAAGGGAGGGAGTGTTTGCCCGGTGCTCGTCTGACTGGTTTGTGCGCGCTGGAAAGGAGTGTTTCCGTGCTGCCGCTTAATCCCCGGCGCGCTTGCCGCTACAGTGACTCATGTGCGCGGTGGTTCCCTTCGCGCGCGAGAGAGCTTTCCCCGGTCGCCGCACCTGGCGGCTGGGGTTTTTTTTCGTTGCTCTGTTTTTTTGACACGCGTAACGTGGGGTTGCCTCTTGAGAACAGGCGAGCTTTTGTCAAGCCCCGTGCCGCGCTGATCACGTCCGGCCGGGGCTTCTTTTATTTTGGTTTTTGGTTTTGGTTTTGGTTTGGGTCTGTGCTGGCATCCGCGATTTGGTATTGGTACCTCACGCGTCGCCCCTGTGCGGGGCAGCACCTACTTTTCTTTGCCGCGGCAAAGAAAAGTAGGCAAAAGAAAGCCGCTGAACACCACCAGTTCTTGTAGTTGCCTGCGGGCCCCCAGCCGGTCCTATCCTTCCCACGGCATCACTCGTCTTGATGCCCGCTGCCAGCGCTCTTTAAGAGCGCATCACCCGCTTCAAACTCCCGCGTCTCAGCGTGCCTTACCAGTTCGGCCCAGGCCGCCCAGGTGGCAAACGGTGTGTCGGTTATCGCGCCGTATGCGCATCACTCCGGACTGAAAAGCAAGGTCGGTGTGTCTTGTAGGATCGCCGACGCGTAATGCGCGACAACCTACACACCGTT
>NZ_QBUY01000101.1 GCF_003121405.1 Paraburkholderia sp. C35
CGGGCGGGGGGGGGCGGAGAGGGGAATAAGAGACAGCACTACACGTTCGCTCCTGAATAGCCGACGGCGATGAGAAGTGTCCTCCAGCCGCAGCACCAGCCCGCAGCCGAAACAAGGGCCGCGACGCCTTCACCGACCTCCTCGCCCGTCCCGTCCGGACCGAAAGTCGGGAGGGACCGTTCGAGGTTGCGGCGGCAACCCTCGAGAAAGCTCCGTTGCATGCCAAGGTCTGCGGGACCAGGATCGTCAGCTTCCGCTGGCGACGGGACAGCCAGATGGCTGCGACACGTGATACCGCCGCGCGGACCGCCGCAATCGTGACAAACCGTCGGCCCCCAGTATTCACGCGTGCTGTTCATGAGCGTCTGCAGGCGCTCCAGGCTGCTGGGCAGACTCAACCACTGTCTGCGGATGAAGCCGGGCGAATTCCCATCAAATCCTAATTCGCACATTGGGCACTGATCTGAATTGCGCAACATAGGTGTGCCAACCGACATTCCAGCCAGTTGACGGTCGAGCGTTTTGATCGCATTCGCTGTCGTGTGGAGGAACAGAACAGCCGCCGTGTTCATTCCCGAGCGGGGAATCGATGCGGAAACGGTGAGCAGCCCGAACGCATGCCGCTCGCAGAATCCCCATCGCTCGATGATGGTCCGGAGCATCGTGCTTCTGCTCGCCACTGGCTCTCTGATAAAACGCCTATAGAAAGCGATTTCGCCATCGGAAAATGGGACGCACGGCAGACCATCCTCGCCCATAGCCATCCTCCACATTCGGTTCGTGCAAAAAAAAACCTACGCGGCGCGAGGGAAGCGCACGCGTAGGCATCATCAACCGGTGGACCGGTGGTTTCGGAGGACTGCCATCTCCATCAGGTAAAGAAAGTCTATCAGCGGCGGCTAATTCCTGCTGCGGGGGAACGCGCCAATTGCGCAATCCGGCAGCTAACAATAGAATCAGAATTAGTAACGGAGATGGCATTCCTCCGATTCAACCGTCACTTCTGTAGCGTGACTGATGATGCCTACGGTTCCCTGGACAGGGAGCGGTAGGCATCATCTGACTTCCCCGGTCCAGGTTCGTGCGTGTTTTTTGCGGACGTCGGCATCTGATGTTTCCTCATACATTGAACTCGCTGTCGTTCCCCGCTTCATGGCTGTTTCCAGGCGTTGAACAGACAGTGTCATCGCAGAACTTCCGCGTGCGGAGCAAAGAATGAATCCACACGCACGTCCCGAATCCCCGTCTGCGGCAGAGCCACCTTTATCTGACGGCGAGGTAGACTTCCTTTGGTGGTTTATCCAGGGCAGCCTGATGGACGCCGATGTGCGAGCGCGACTGCACGCGCATTGGGGACTATGCCGCCGGCACAGCCTAGCTTTCTTCGTCGTCGAATCTTCATTCCGTCCGCATCTGATTCACGGTTGCACGATCCTGTACTCAGAACTGATGCAGCGTGCCATGCGGTTCTTGAACGATGAGGGCCTTCATAGTCTCGTTCCCGATCGCCTCGCGCTTCACTTTTTACGTACATCCGGGCCCTGCCACGTGTGCGATCTGGGATATGGCCCGGCTTCCGCTGGCAATGCGCCTCCTGAGCGACTCGCGCAGGGTCGCGATCTCACAAATGCAACCCGCTTCGCGAGCGAGAATTGGGCTGGCTGCCAGCCCTTCATCTGCGGACGCTGTGCGGGCAATGACTCGCCCTCTCTATGCCGGCCCCATCTCGTTGCAGCAATCGAAAGGGATGGAAGCAAGGGCGCCGTCGCGCAACGGGAGCGCATCAGGACGATTGCAGCCCACATGCATCGTTTCGATAATTCTTTTCGCTGGGAACAGCGGGGCACAGATACAGCCGAGGATCGTGGCGCACTGATCGCAGCAATTGGGTGGTGCAGCGGATGGGAGAACCTGCTCGCCGGCCCGCTGCATGATCTGTCTAACAGCGCAATGCGCACGCAACCCGAACGCGCGTCGGGAACGCAGCGCGACGACAGCACGGGAGAGCCAGAATGAGCAATGAACGACGTTGCGACTTTCCAGACGACTACGCAGGGTATCTGCTCAGCACGTTTCAGCGAATCGACGAACTTCTCGGTCGTTGTGTACATCTGCTTGACCCCACAATGCTGGCGTCTCCTTTTTCACCGCATATCGCCGACGTCACCACCTCGCGTCATCTTGTCGTCGCAGACCACTATCAGCGCGTGCGAGATGCGATGGCGTTGCTCCTGGAGCGTCATGCCATTGCCGCCCCTGATCCGGCGATTAGCGTCGTACGATCGGCACGCGCGCTCATTGATGAGGCGCTCGTCGCGGTCACGAGGCTAAACCCAAGCGCAAATCCAACTCTTGCAGCGATGGACGCCCAGCAGCAAGAAGATACCTGCCGGATTGTCGACGAGTTGATCGATGCGCTCGCTGTCATGTCGGAGGACCTCCGAACGGACGTGACCGAGCCCGAGCCGCATGCATCTGCCCACGCCATTCGCTTGTCCTCTGCGGATCTGCGTCTTTCCACTATGAGACGGGCGACGTTGCATCACGGACTCGCGCGCCTTGCGGGATGTGTCGATGCCCTCGCGGCACGGGTCGCGTCCGGTCACCTGACGATCGGTGTGTTCGGTGACGTTAGCAGCGGCAAGTCATCGCTCGTGAACTGCATGCTGGGCACGCCGTTGCTTCCTGTCGCCGGTGTACCGACAACCGTCGTGCCGGTGTACCTCGACTATGCGCAGCAGGAAAGTGGCTTCGTTGAATTTGCCGATGCGGTGGCGGAACACTTCGAACGAGGGCGCCTCGCCGAGTTCGCCGATGAGCATGCTAACGCGCATAACCGGCGACATGTCACCCGCATCAGGTTCGGTGTGCCCTCGGCCCTTCTGAAACGCGGCATTACCGTCGTTGACACGCCGGGTGTGTCCCATCACGCGGGCGTAACCTCGCTGCCAGATCCAGCGCTTACCTACCGTTGCGACCTCGCAGTGGTCCTGGTCTCAGCCGTCGGGCCCTTGACTCTTACCGAGGCAGAACTAATCGACGAACTGCGCCACACCGGGATGGATATCATGGTGCTGGTTACGAAGGCAGACCTGCTGGCGCCCGAAGATCGCTGGTCGATTTTCGGTCATATCGTCAAAGACCTCTGGCAGAAGGCGCACTTTGAAGTCCCGGTCTACCTGATCAGCACCAGGAATACGGAAGTAGCACTTTGCAAGGCGTGGTTGGACGGGCCGCTGTCCGACTACATTCTAGAGTCGGAAGGACGACACGCCGGAATGCTGGCCGCCAGGGCCGAACGTCTGCGTGAACAGGTTGTCGAGAGCCTCGAACAACGAGCGGCTGCCCGCGGCGCACGCGTGAGTGTCCACCGCGCAGACCTGACAGGATTGCGTGCCTCACTTGAAGCCGTGCACTCGCAACTGGCCACAGCAAAACAGCAATCAGGCGAGTACCCGCATGATCCGGATGTCCGGTCGATTGTCGATGAGGTCGCGCACAACGCTGCCGTCCTGTGGGCCGAGGACCGCGACGATGATCTCGACGTGACAAGAATTCTCGAACTTGCCGTCATCGCGCATGCATCCAATCTGTCCATTCGTGCCTCGTGGCGGGTCGAGCAACTACGGGCTGAAGCCGCGATGGTGCTGGTAACCGCCGCTAACACGCTTCAGGTGCCAGGCAGTGGGTTCGGCTATCTGCCTCCTCTTCACGCCCCCCCTGCACCTCATCCGGTGCGTGCAACGCTCGCTGTGACAATTCCAAATCAGTTGAGCACCTTCATTGGTCGCTGGGGGTTCTATCTCGATGCGCGAAGGTACCTGCGACGTAGCCCTGCGATAAGCGCTGCCCGGCAACTATTGAATGATCATCTGGCTGCCGTGCAAACCTGGAAAGGGAGTTCACTCAGCGTCCTTAGCGATGCATTTGATGCTCAGTATGCGCAACTCAAGCGATACCTCGAGCCACTCGACACGCAAAAAGGCGATAGCTTCGGCGACGCCCGCACAGCGGAACTGCTGGCTGACCTCTCAATGTTGCACGAACCTGAGGCCAGCGGCGCTGCCGACACTGCGCCTTGATGGGCATGCGCAAACGCGAATGCTCCAACAGAATCGCGGCGGTCAGACCAACGTTCCCCGTTGTGTGCGACGCACATTATTGGAGACGGCGAAAAAGCTCTCGCACAGGATGAGGGAAATCTGCCTGAGTAGCTTCTCGCGCAGGTCGTCGCGACGGTGAACATCCCGCACTAGCGTTGCCAGCATCAACGCAGCGAACACACCAACGACACCTGCCATGCTTTATTCATTCATGCCGCCTCCATCCGACAGGCACGCTCATTTCCAGTCACTGCCCTCGTCACTTACGACCATCCGTCACTGACGTGTCCATTCGGCAGACCAGCGAGGACAGCGAGCGCAGTCTCCGATGCGTCCTGCTCCTCCTGGCTCGCCAGATACCGCCGAATCGCGTCATGCTTGGTGGCGTAGCGGCGCATATCCTCGGCGAGCCGATCAAGCAGTGCTGCCTCGTGAACCAGAAACGCTTGCGCAAGCCGCTCTTCCCGTAATGCCGGCAGCACGCGCGCAATGTGCGGAATGCAGATCAAGGACAGATGCTTGACCGCCCCATCACCGCCTCCGACCAGATCATGTACAAGCGTGGACACGGCCTGCATTTCGGCATGTGCCGCGCTCAGACACAGCGTGCAGTGATCTCTGGAAACGGAGAGACAAGCAGGCGGCGACTTGCGATCGTCGCTGCGGTCGATGGTCCTGGCGAGTTCCGCCAGGTCAGCAGAAAACCCCTCAATCAGCGGCGCACTTCCGACGCATACGTCATGAGGCGAAGCCAGTGACGCGTATTGCCGCATGTGCATCCGGCACAGCCCGCGCTGCTGCGCATACTGCTTCTGCACTTCGAGACTCGTCGCCAGTTCGTGCTGAAAGCTCGCGAGCCTTTCGAACGTTGCGGTCTGGATTTTCCTGCAGATTTCACAGTAGTCAGGCCGCCGGAGAGCTGGTTGAAACGAGACAAGCGCAAGGTTTCCCGGTCGTCTGTTGCTCTTTCTGATTTGCGCTTCCTTCGTGCTTACCGATTCGAGGAACGCCCCTAGCTGAGGACCGTCTGGAAGACTGGCTGCGAGATCAGTGATCCGCTCGCACATCCCGAGCAGAAACACAGTGCGCTTTTCGTCGATCATGAAGTCGGTCAACGCGCTCTCGAGCGCCGAGATGCCGCTCGCGCCGAGCCCGGCTACGTCACCGGAACGCCGCGCCTCGATACCATCAAGCGCCGACACCGAGTAGACCGCCGGGCCATCATCACCAAACACTTCCCGAAGGTGTTCCCGCACATAAAGCTGTACGCTCTCTCTTTCCCCATCGCTTACAGTGTCGTGCTTGTTAAGCACGACAAACACGCGCCTGAAAGAAGCAGAAGCGGCGCGTAGCACGGCAAGCTCCTCTTCCGAGACCGGGCTTTCATAGCTCGTCACAACCACGAACGCATCTGCCTGCGGCAGAAAGCGCTCCGTCGTCTGGGTGTTCTCCGCAATGTGCGAGCCCAGTCCAGGCGTGTCGACAAAATGAAATCCGCGCCGCAGAATCTCCTGCGGCAGCTGGACCTCCGCTACTTTGACACGCCGCACATTTCCGGGATTGCGCTGCTGCGTGATGTAGTCGGGCAAATCCGACAACGACACCTCGCTTTCTGTCCTGCGACCCTCGTACCTGATGAGGACCCGCTCCGGATTGCCATAGGCGACAGTCGTGATCACCGACGTCAGGGGCAGAATGCCGGTAGGAAGGCGATCGGTACCCAACAGCGCATTCATCAGCGACGTTTTCCCGCGATTGAACCTGCCTACCACGACGAGGTTGAACCGGTCTTCCGCCAACTTCGCAAACAGCGCGCGGATCTGGTCGTCGATCGTTGCTCTCCCTTGCCCAGCAAGCCTTTCGAGCGTCCTTAACTGCTCGGCCAGTTCGAACTTTATCTTTTCGTATTCCTTCAGATCCACAAGTAACCCTCCGCCAAGCTGACATGGAAGCGACTAACCACCAGCACGCCGCGGACGGGTCTCAGTTGCGGTCGCCTACGTCGACGACCGTCACCTTGCAGCCTTCGTCTGCCAGCATGCGTTTGATGCGTGCTCCTGCGGACATGAATTTTGGTATTCGTCGCTCGACCGCAACCACGACTTCGCCCACGGAATATTCCCGGGCGTAGCGCACAACCTCCCGGACACGCTCGCCGACTCGTACCGCTATCTGCGTATGCGCAAGCCTGTCACCTAGGTCGTGGCGCAATGACTCAAGCTGGCCGGTCGCGTAGCAAACCTCATCCTCAAAGACAGACAGCGCGACATCAAGTCCGACAGTCGGCATGTCGACAACCCACAATACGTGCAGCCGGGCGCCATGCTCGAAGGCGATATCTGCTGCGCGCTGGACCGCCACCCGGGTCCGCGTGGAATTGTCATACTCGACAAGGACATATCTGAACCTCACCGCGACGACACGGCCGTCAATGCAAGAGCTCGACAGATCGTTCATTTGCCTCCTCCCTTTTCCGTCCGCGCAGCTGCCGGCAGATAGAAGTGCACAAGGCCGAACAGCGCAGCCGCAAGGGTGCGCCCGGTACCGCATTGCCCTTCCTCCGTTGAGACAACAAAACGTGAGCCACCGACGCCTTTCGATGTCAGGATGAGAACGCGGCCGAGTTGCATCAACGCCCAGTCACAGAAACGGGAATCCGCGCTTTTCAGTCCCGTGCGCGAGACGTATTCCGGTGTGACCGTCTTATGAGAGACCTTCAGTGCAAGAATGTCGTCGCGGGAAAGCCGGACAATCAGCGCACGCTGATTTATCGCGTCCTCGTGCGAATGACAGGTGCAAAGCACCCGCCCGTCGATTGTCTCGACTGTCCATTCCCGCGCGGCTCCTCCCTGCTCAAGCGCCGCGATACGCGATTCGAGATCGTCACGAAACGCTGTCATGCCTGCTCCCCTGGAGTGAAGTGCAGACGCCCGACCGGGCGCAATGTCCCGACTAACGGATTAAGCGTAGGGCGACCAATCAGGACTGCAGGGGTGTGAGCGACGGATTGACGGGCGGCAAAGCCGCGGATGGAAGACTGCCAGCAGATTGCAGCAGTCGGACGAAGAGTAGCAGAGAGCATGTCGGTACCTCACCGATGTGATCTGGCCTGACGCGCAGTAGTGCGTCAATGGCAGGCATCATCAGCCGACATGGCGGTTAAAGGAGAATGCCATCTCCCTGCTTACACAATTAACGATACCTGTTGAGCGCGCGTCGCGCAAGCAGGACCGCTTTGAGTCACTGCGATTCGAGATGTGTGAAGGCCCGGCGTCCGGCATATTCCGCGTGCGCGCCCAGCCACTTCTCAATTTCGAGCAGACGATTGTATTTGGCAACCCGTTCCCCGCGCACAGGCGCCCCCGCCTTGATCTGACCGCAGTTGAGAGCCACGGCCAGATCTGCAATGCTCGTATCCGGGGTATCGCCGGAACGGTGCGAGACAGGTGCGCCATACCCTACCGAAAGGGCCATGCGCGCGGTATCAAGCGTTTCGGTCACTGTTCCGACCTGGTTGGGCTTGATAAGAACGGCGTTGCAGCAACGCTGGGCAATGCCGCGCGCGAGAAACATCCGGTTGCTGACGAACAGATCATCACCAACGACCTGCATGGTGTCGCCAAGCCGGGCTGTGAGTCTCGCGAAGCCAGACCAGTCCGAGTCAGCTATCGGGTCTTCGACTGAAATAATTGGGTATCGGCGCTGCCATCCTGCGATGCACTCAATCATGTCGTCCGCCGACACGGACACTCGCTCTTTGGCAAAAGCGTACATCTCATTTTCCAGCAGAGAGCTTGCCGACACGTCCAGCGCGATCGCAATATCGTCGGCTGGACGGTATCCGGCCCGTTCGATTGCGCACACCAGCATCTGGATGGCACTCTCATTCGTGGCATTCGTTGGGACAAAGCCACCCTCGTCCCCAGTGTTGGCCTTCATACCCGCTTCGCACAGCACCTCTCGGAGGGCATGGTACGTTTCGACGGCATACCGCATCGCCTCTCCGAAGGTCGGTGCCCCAACGGGAACAACCATAAATTCCTGAATATCGGGTCCGCCGTCGGCATGACAGCCACCGTTGAGGACATTCAGCATGGGAACGGGCAACACGTGGGCCGCGTCGCCCCCCAGGTAACGAAACAAGGGCAGCTCGCACGCTCTTGCGGCGGCCTGCGCACACGCCAGTGACGCGCCCAGAATCGCATTCGAACCCAGCCGCTTTTTATATTCCGAGCCGTCAACCGCAATGAGCGTCGCATCGATGCGCCACTGGTCATCGGGTTGTAGCCCGACCAGCGCCTGCGCGATGGGCCCATTCACGTTGGCGCCCGCCCGAAGTACGCCCTGCCCATCGTAGCGGCCGCTGTCGCCATCGCGAAGTTCCACAGCTTCGAACTGTCCTGTCGACGTGCCAGAGGGCACGCTGGCGCTACCTGTCGTCCCGTCCGCCAGAACAACCGTGGTGCGGAGGGTGGGATTACCCCGTGAGTCAAGGATTTCGTCCGCAATGACAGACGCAATTTCGACAGAACCAGTCATGAAAAATCTCCCCAAAACGATGAACGCTACATGGCCGGGCAAATGGCGCAATGCTCGTCTGCACGCGGACGGTGTAGGCATCATCAGCCGGGTCGACCAGCGGTTCTGGTGGGGCGGGAGAATGCCATCTCCACTTCTGAGATTATCACGCGAGATCCGATTCCTCCACCCACGGTCATGGCGCATCGCCGAGCTAGTTTCGTCACATTGCTTTGCCCAAAAATAGCGTTGCGACTCGCCGGCCCGCCCATTAGACTAGATCATGTAGCAAATGCGAGATGGCATTCTCGCGTAACTGCCGGCGCTGCCCGGCTGATGATGCCTACGGTTGCCTGGTTCGGGCCCGGGACGTCATTTCAATATGCCCTGAGTCAGGCTGTATCTATCGCCGCGTCAGGGTGCTCTGTTGCTCCGTTCGTGCTCTCCTCAAGGCAACACTTCGCTTGCCATCTGAGGATGAAGAACGATCAACCCGGCCGTGGCATCGATGAAGGATCGGCCATGCTCAAGCTGGAAATCCCGGGCCTCGGAAACCTCGCACTTGCCCACCTGGTTCTCGACTATAACGGAACACTGGCCGTCGATGGTCACGTTCTGGAAGGCGTCCACGACGAACTGCAGACCCTGGCCGAGCATCTCGAGATTCATGTCGTAACAGGCAATACCCACGGCGATGCGCAGTTACGGTTGGAGGGATGGAAGATTCGTCTGACCTGCCTGCCTCCACTCGGCCAGGCGCAGGCAAAGAAAGATTACGTCGAAAAGCTGGGTTCGAACCGCACAGTCGCGATCGGCAACGGACGTAACGATGCGCCTATGCTGAAGGCTGCCGCCATCGGTATTGCGGTACTCGGCAGCGAAGGCCTTGCCGTCGATGCTTTCAGAGACGCAGACATCGTTGTCCGTCACCCGATTGACGCGTTGGGATTGCTCCTCCATCCGACCAGACTCATCGCGTCCATGCGCGGATGACTGGCATGAGGACGCCTTCGCTTCTCTGCTCCTACTCGGCTATCCGGCCACTGCAAGGTGCGATTCAATCTGGCTGACCAGTACTTGCCTCGACTGCGCCTGGTATGATGCGCCGTCGATCAGTGCTGTCCACGTTCCGTCGAGGTGCTTTTCCCAGCCCCCTCGTCCGTGTCCATTTACTTGAACTGTGCCACGTGTGCGCAGGTTGGAATCGCTCGGGTCGAGTACTTCGTCGTCGTTGTGCAACAGATTGACAGTCACCATGGCCCTGTCGTCCCGATCCGGGGCGACAGGGCGCACTCACGACACCCGGCAGGCTTAGTGAGACATCAGAACCGGCACCGATGGGTTGTGCAGCAGATCGTCGCTTGCGCTGCCTAACAGGCTTTCCATCAGACTGGAGTGACCGAACGCGCCCGCCACAATCAGGTCGGCCTGCTGTCGATCAAGACATGAAAAGAGCGCGTCCATCGGACTGATATCGCGTACGTCCGGCCACGTGAAGATCTCGCTATTGACGCCGTGATGGCTCAGATGCTCGCGCACCAGGTCCGGCGCCGAATCAACGTCGTCTGCTGGCGGCGCATACTCAAAGATCGTCACGCGACTGGCCCTTCGCAGAAAAGGCAACGCGTCATGCATGGCTCGCGTCGATTCCCGACTCGCGTTCCATGCGAGCACCACGCTTTCTCCGAGCGCAGAATTTCTCCACCGCGGAGGCAAAACCAGAACCGGAACGCCTGCGCTCATCACAATGCCGTCGGGAACCTCTTTCGCCGTAATGGGATCGGTTGATTCCTCCCGCTGGGTAGCGACAACAAGATCTGTGTAGTGCGCATAGAAATCTTTCCAGCTCGCTGTGCGCTTCTCCGCGACCCGATATGTTCCTGTTAGCGAGGCTTGCTCAAGCCTTGCCGTGAACATCTCCTCAAGCCTGACCGCACGTTCAGCATATTCATTTCCATACGCCTCGGGGGTGCTCACGTCCACCCCGGTTAATCGGGCATTGAATTGCTGACATAGAGCAATCGCCTGATCAACCCGACTCTCCGTGTCATTGCCCGCGTCGAGAAAGACAAGCATGTCCTTGTAGTTCATCGATTCCTCCCTTATGAAAGCGAGAACTTGCGCTCAGTCCTGCATGTTCAGATGCCGCTTTTCGTGTTCAACAAACGCTTCGGCGGCGCTTTCTATGGCCTTGATCGCATCATGCTCATCTCCCCATCCTTCAAAACGGACCCACTTGCCAGGCTCGCGTGCCTTGTAGTGGTTGAAAAAGAACTCAAGCTCATCGAGTGCGTGCTGGCCAAGGTCCAGGAGCTTCGTCACATGGATCGTTGCAGGACATACGCTGTCGAGCGGCACCGCAATGATCTTTTCATCCGGCCCAGCCTGGTCAGTCATGTTCAACAGTCCGACTGGACGGCAGGCGATCAGGCATAGCTGCGCGAGCGGGAACGGTGTAAACACAATAATGTCGAGCGGATCGCCGTCGCGTGCCAAGGTACGTGGCACGAACCCATAGTTCTGCGGGTATCGCATCCCGCTGCTCATGATCCGGTCGACCTTCAACAAGCCGAGGCGCTTCTCGGCCTCGTACTTGATCGGGGTGCTTTGTGCAGGAATCTCGATTACGGCGTTGACTTCGTGGGGCAGGTTTTCACCTGCTTCAATTAGATTGAAGTTCATCGTACTTCCCTCTCCTTTTAGCGGGGTTGCCCCGACAAGAACAGACAGAGCCACCAGATCATGTCAACGATTACTCGGCACTTCCTTTCACTGGCGGTCAATCGACAGCACGCACCTCGCCCCCCCGAAACCAGCGCTTATTGCGCTACCGGGAACACGGCCCCACCACGGGCAAGGTGCAGATCGATATGTCGATCGACTACCGGACTGTGAAGATCATGTGTGTCATCGAAACCAGATTTGAAAGCACTTCGAACCTGGGCAGCAGAACGCTGAAGGCGAGTGCCCACAGTTCCCGTGGCCAGGATCCTGTAGGCATCATCAGACGGCGACGCCGTCGGTTATCGGAGGTATGCCATCTCCGTGAACCCAGTGTAGCACGCGACGTTCCCGTCTGATACGTCAACAGGTTTCGTTAACCTATACCGGGTTCAAGTGCCCATACTTCCCATTGCGATGTCCAAATGCTAGACCGGGAAAGTTTCCGCTCACGCCGCAGTTTGTTTGCCGTTTAGTCACAATTTATGTGTGCGAGCGGAAACAATTTTTCTGAAGAAAAGAAATCATATCGTGCTATTGCGATAAGTTTTCTAAGTATCGTTTTACGCCGCACGCGTTCGACATCGCCCCGCCGGTTTAGCCGCTATACATAAATTTAATTATCACCGTTTTAGGGTCAGATGGATTGGCAGTTTCAGTTCGGTCTTGACCCGCGTACAGGCCGGTGTACCACTCCAGTTCGGCCGGGTCCCGGCGAATCATTCTGTTCGCACCTCGACTGAGCCGTCGCATAGACGGGCACCGGCGTTGCCGGCTAACCCCGGGCGGCCAACCGGTCATCCAGTCACACTTCGTCGTCCGCTCACTCAGGGAACAGCGCAATCGTCGTGCGAGGTAACACAACCGGATTGCGCGGGATTTGCGTCAAGAACGACTGGAAGCCACGGCAGCAGCCGGCAGCTGCTATCCACGACGTAACATCCGTCCATCGAACGGGCGTTCTGTCAGATTGCCGACTCTCAGGTTCTGGTAAGCAATCGGATTGGCCAGAACACTTCAGTCGGCTCAAGTTGAGCTGGCTTTTCCGTTCTCGACGAGTATGAGCACACCCCCCTCACATTACCGAGCGTCATAAAAGTATTGCGAAAAGTGATGCGACGTGGAATCGTTTCCACCGATATTCTGCCACCGCAGCGCCGGAATCACCGTGTTCGGTCAGCCAGAACCTGAGAGAAAGCCGAGGATGAAAAGCCAACGGACGGCGCTGCACCCGGCTGGTCACGAAGTGACTTTATTGCGGCGAATACCGCGCTTGTACCCACCTAGTCAACATTCAGAAGACGATGTCGGCATGCGTGTGCGTTCGTGTGGTCACGTCCAATGGCAGGTCGCCTGTCTGTCGACTATCTTTCCATCATCGTTGGCTCAGTTTGACCGCCCTATTCGTAACCTGACGAAAATTTGCAGACAGTCATCCGGATACCAGCATCGATGCACAGGTTTGCCGGATGGATGCGCTCATTCAAAGGAGCGTCTCGTGCCAAAAACATTTTGCGTTGCTCCTCTCATCATGTTGTGCCTGCCCGCGCTCGCGTGGGCCGATCCGAATACGTTGCTGGGGACATGGCGTCTGAAATCGTTCGTGCGCGAAGTTGTCGGGACGAACGAGCGATACAACCAGCTGGGAGAACAGCCTGACGGCTATCTCACATACTCGTCGGACGGTCGCATGCTCGCGCTGTTCGTGTCTGGCGACCAGCCGCGGCCGCAAAACGAACCCTCCGATGACGAGCGCGTCAAGCTTCACAAATCGATGCTTGCATACGGTGGAACGTATAGCGTGTCGCCGGGCAAGGTCGTGCATCATATCGACATTGAATGGGACGGCAGGCGAATCGGAACCGACCAGGTTCGCTTTTTCACTGTTAATGGCGATACGCTTTCCATCAGGACCGAACCCAACAAAAGTCCGATCGATGGTCGGGAGGGCGTAGGCATCCTGATCTTCGAACGAGTAAAGAGCACGCAGCCGCAGTGAGTAGGCTATATCATTGCGGCTGGTCACAGCAATTGTCGACCGACTGGTAGTTTCCGCGATCTACCTAAGCGATTTCAGGCTCCATCGTCACGAGCACGCTGCACGCGTTTTGCCATGGGTCGCTGGTGAGACCGTGAACGACCCTGAACAGACTTCCATGTGCCGGGAAACGGATGCCCGTTTGCGAGAGGTACAGCGGCCGTAGGGCCGTCGATGTTGTCGGTGGTGCACGTCGCTTAAGGAAACTCACCGGTGAGTCGGCCGGTAAGTCGGATGCGGCTGGGGCGGCGGTTGATATAACGGTACGCATACTTATCTCGCGGCGACAGATGCCCGTGCAAAGATCGGCGTATCGATCGACCAGGATCAACATTTTCGTGCTTGCCGTCCGCCCGCTGGGGTGACTACGATTACACACCCAGCGGAGATCACAATGAGAACCACCTACAAAGCACTACAGGCACACGTGCGCGCGTCGCACGGGCGCGTCATGCAGTCGTGCTGGATCGCTCATCGAAAGGTAGTGAACGGACTGCCGGTGAATTCCAGGCGTACAGGCGAGCGGCGAAAACCCTGCCCGCCACAATGGGAAACCGTGATCGACCAAGCAATGAGGGAACTTGGATGGCTCTGACGGACGTAAGTAATCAACCTCGAACGGTGCCCATCGCATGACAGACACGAAAACCATTCAAGTGGGTAATGTATCCGATTCGACGTATGTAGCCTTCGGCGACGACTGCCAGTTCAACGACATTTGCGGATACGTGCTGATCGGCCTGCGGCGCTCGCGTATCGGGGTAATCACCCGGGAGCTAGATCGCATAAAGGACGGCTTCAAGATACCGCGTAGCACGCCGCTTCATTGCCGCGTACTCTTTGGATTTCATCAACGGGAGAAGGCTGAGCTAGGCCGTCTCACGCGGGAAGACGCGCAGAACACCGTGCTTCGCTGTTTGCTGTTGCTGAACAACTACGGCATACACGTGAAGTTCGCTCACGCACGTCTTAGCGAGTTCTCCGCAAAACTGGGCGATACGTTAACGCTATCTGATCAACAACAGGCGAATCCAATAGACCTTGCGGTCCACCACGACCCCAAAGGGCTTATTAGCCTACTCTCGCAAACGTCCATGATTGTTCCCTGGGCTGATCGCAAGTTGTCGAGATTCAATGCCGTGGAAATCGTTGTCTCGGCGGATAAGACACAAGCAAAACTCTTTGGCAATGGCAGTAGGCAGGCGCACAACCTGCTGCAGGGCTTTTCCGACATCGGAGCCGCGCCAGGTTCAGTGTTTCAGTTTTCGCCACGAATCAGTACTACCACTGAGGATCCGCTGTTGCAACTTGCTGACGTGGTGGTTTATGCGTTGTGCCACCAGCTTGACGAAGAAAAAGGTCAGTCGTTTTGGCGCACGCAACTGCCTCCCATCAAAAATCTGCAATCTATCCCGTGGGGTTACCCGCCAATCGCGAATGGCTGATGTCGGAGCCGAAGCCACCGCACAAACGGCTCGCCGATTGCACTGGCGACCGTCCCTTCCTGGCCGGAAGACGACTTCTGCTCGCCACCCTCTCTGCGCGTCAAAACGCTCCAGGTCTCCCTTCGATCCGTCCACCCGATGCCGGATCGCCCACCTTAGACAGATAACCCCACACGGCTCGTTCAATCCGCGCGATAAGCGCGTCGCCATCCTCTTCTCCATGCTGTCCCGCGGCATCCACGATGCTACGAATGATCGCGATCAGTTCTCGCATCAGGTGCGGTCGCGGGGCACGCTTGCCTAGCCGAGCGCGCTCAAGTCATGCCTTCGCTGCGGCATTGTGACTATTGCCCGTCGCCCATCGCCGTTCCTCATCCAGTTCGCGTAGACATCATTCGCCAGCTTATCCTGCTGACGTGCGCATACGAGGACTGCTTCCAGAGCTTGTTTTGAAGGTATCCGTGCGTGCAATCATCGCGTGTTTAACCATAGTTGTTGGGCTCGCCTAACGTCTCCTTGGCAATAGAATTGATCCGAATGCCGGCTTTTCGTATAACAGAATGAGCCGTTCAAGCATGTGGTTGATCTGTTCGAGCATGTGAAGTTCGAGGTATTCCCGCTAGTCTATGCGGACGCCACTTCCGCGATTGGTACTGTTGCGCATGCAACTGTTCACAATGCGAGACTATGGAGCAGTAAAAACTTTCCCTGCCAACAAATTGATCGCGGAATGTACATCATCCGTCAGTTGGCAATCCACTCTGACCCCGTTTGTCCATGACGAAAAAACTGTACCTGTCTGACTCACTCAATCTAGAGGGCATCACCACCATCACCGAAGTGATTCCCGATTCGCCGTTGGGTCACGTCGTGCGTCTCACCAGCACCCTTTTTCATCCGCAAGGCGGTGGCCAGAAGGCCGACCGTGGCACGTTGGGTTCGAGAAACGTGCTCCACGTCGCTCACGACGGCACGCAGGTCAATCATGTTGTCGATACGATCGACGGTCTGATCCCGGGTCAGGAGATAGAGATGAAGGTCGATGCCGCGTGGCGCTATCTGAATGCGGCCTACCATACGTCGGGGCATTTGTTGTCCTGCGTAGTCGCAAAGCTGTATCCGGCTTTACGCGCGTTGGCCGGCCACCAATGGCCAGGAGAAGCAAGAGTCGAATTTACCGGAGATGTGCCGGCCGGCGATATTTCGATCGATGCAATCAATGCAGCGCTTGCGGAAGAGATCGCCACTGCACATCCGGTGATGATCGTCGGCGATCCTTTCAACGATCGCGCCATCCAGATTCGTCACCACGATGCAATTCCGTGCGGCGGCGTACACCTTCAGACGCTCGCGGCACTGAGCAAGGTTGAGGTGCTCGCTGTAAGAAACAGAGGCACCCGGTTGAGAATCAGTTACAACGTAGTGACACGCGCCTAGATGGTCTGAACTGGACCGCCCCTTAGTTCATCGGGTGTTGCCAGACTATATCGGGTGGAAGGATCGGTCATATCACATGGCCCCACCAAGGCACGATAGGAGGCAGGAAGCGTTTCATCGAAGGCTTGCAGCGCTGCCAGGATCTCAGTGTCGCCAAGACCCTGGCTTCTGGCATTTTGATAAATTGCGATTCGCTGTCTCGTGACATCGAGCAGAATCGATTCATATTTTTGCGCTGCATCCGGGGTTAGCTTTTCACCCGTGGCTTTAACTGTGTACGGGTTGGTAGTGCTATCGACGACCAGACCAACTGGGCGATACACATTGTATTCAAGGCGAGTCGGCCCTGAAGGACTGCCCAGCGAAGGTTAATTGCCGAAGGAGAAATAGTTCAGCGTAACGAAAGCCGTTGCTTTGCCGTTGGCAGTATAGACATCCTGACTCGGGGCGCTAATGCCTGTTGAGAGATTGACAGTGACACCAGGACTTGTAGACGCATCAGCTGACGCTCCCGATCTAAAGGTGCCGAACAATCTATTTTGCTGTGAAGCGGAACGCTCTGTCAGATTGGGAATTGAATTTGAATTCGAAGGACCGTATATCGCCGTCACGTTCAGGCGCTCCTGTGAATCAAGGCAGGTGCCTTGAGATATTATCTGTGGCGCTCACTTCAATGAGTGAGCGGGTAGCTTCATTCATATGGGTCACGGGATCACTGCAGATCCTGAGGCGCAACTGCTACAACAGCATCGCACGCGTTACGACTTACTCCGATGAATTGCGGTTCCCGATTACCCGCGAATCGCAGCCGCATCAATCGCTTCTAACCAGTTGTGCAATCGGGCAGCATGTGCAAAGTCTGGTGCTCGTGCGCCGGGAGTATCATGCGCGAGATCCTGTGCAAACGCAGAGTAAAGACGTGTGACATTCGCCGCAGGCCCTTCCGGTGCCTCGGGCGCCAGTTCGTACTGAGGCGGGACCGTGAGTGTCTCTACCATGCTGGCTCCGCCCTGCGCTCCTGACAAAACGGGATCTAGCACCTGCAGATTACCGACCGGCGAGGTCAGCACAAGGTCGCCCTCGCTGCCATTGATTTCCCAGCGGAAGTTATCGCCGCGTGATATGCCGCCGCGATAGAAGACTGATGCCACTGCTCCGCTAGCAAGCCTGGCCGCAATAGCAATATGGTCAGGCGCGCTAACGGAGACCGTGCTGCCCGTGTCAGCGAGCGCTACGGTGGGCCGTCGCACTGCCGCAGTTGCGCGTACATCGGCCAGATCGCCCAGCACAAACGTCATGGCGTCCAGTGCGTGCATGGTCGGTACCGATAACGTCGTCGCGCCGTTGGCAACATCATAGACGTAAGCATGTGCCTGGTCAGTTACGGGCCCCCAGCCAATGCCAGAGCCAACCAGTGTTGTCGCCAACACTTCGCCCACATAGCCTTGGGCTACCAGATCGCGCGCATAGCGAATCGCCGGGGCCATACGTGCCTGCAGACCGATCAGCGTGTTTAATCCCGCGCGGTATGCATCACGCTGCAGCGCCTGAGTTTCGGCCAGCGTCACGCCAAGCGGCCATTCACACATGACCATTTTCCCCGCTGAGAGGGCAACCGCTACCAGTTGATGATGCTGCGGCACCTTGACCGTCACCACAACCAGGTCCACATCTTCCCGCTCGATCAACGCATGAGGATCACTGAACGATGGAACCTTGAAGGCCTCAGCCGCAGCGCGAGCCGAATCCTCGCTGGAAGTGGCCACGGCACGCAATGCGTAAGCGCGCAACGCTGCAATGGCTGGCAGATGAGATAACACTGCCCAGCCGGGACGCAGAGGACTCGCCCCGATAACACCAACACCAATTGTCTTCATTGCCCAAACAACCTGAGTATCAATCAGATACTATCGTAGCAACTTCACCCTGAACGTAAAATACGCACTTTGATGTCACTTAGTTACCCAGAGGAAACCTTTGCAATGAAACAAGGCTGCGTCAATAACGGTCGCGAGTTTGATCGTCTGTTACTTGATCAGATCGCAGACCGTTGGACGATCCTCGTATTGGGAGCGATCTGCAGTGCGGAGGACGGCAAGTTACGCTTCAATGCACTGCGTCGTAAGATCGACGGCATTTCGCAGAAGACGTTAACGCAATGCCTCCGGCAGCTGGAACGAAATGGCCTGGTCGCGCGCCGCCTGATCGATGGCGCACCGCCTGGCGTCGAGTATTCGATAACACTGCTTGGGCACACCCTGGATGCGCCATTTGATGCCTTGAACGCCTGGACTCGTGACCATGCCGCTACCATCCGTGCAGCACAAGCAGCTTTCGACGCGAGAAACGACGGTAACGATTGAGTCTTTGCGCTTTTCAACTGGGCCATGGCCGCGACCGCTGGCTATATCGGACGGGAGTGAGGTATTGCGCCCGCTACTCAACTCGATCATCTCAATGCAAGCCAGGCTTTGCATAGCGACCAAGACTCAGAAACAGCAAACTCGCCACGATTAGCAACGCGGGGGCTATCCATAGCGGCAACACATAGTTCTGATATGTGTCGAAGTATCGCCCCGTCATAACCGGACCGATTATCGCACCCAATGGGTAGCCCGCGAACACGAGTCCATAAAGCAGGCCGAATCGATGTGTACCGAGGTACACACGGACCATATAGGCAAGCAGATCCCCTTCCGCACCGATCGCCAGCCCGACAAACATGGAAGCGAGCGATGCACCACCATAGCTGTTCAATTGTCCGAGGAAAACGAATCCTGCCACGCCGAAAGCGAAGTACGCACACGCCACGAACGGTGCATGGATATGATCGACGGCAACGCCACAACTCAATCTGCCGAGCAGCACGCCCAGTCCAATCAGTGACGCACTCTTTGCAGCGTCCGATGCAGTCAGCCCACGATCCATCAGCAACGCCGGAAGGTGTGGACCGAGTGACAGCACCGCACAGGAAGCCAGCAGAACCCCAAAGAACATAACGATTGTTGTCCCCGCTTTCTGTCTCAGGAGCGTGTTGCCAGAAGGCACATGCGTCGCTTCTGGCTCAAGCTTCGATCTCGGCGTTCCGCTTTCGCGCAGCATGAAATGAGCGGTCAACGCCCCTGTCAACGCAATCGCCGCCAGCAACTGATATGCGACACGCCATCCGGATGTGGCAATGATCTTCGCAGACAGAACGGGCAAACCGATCGTGCCGACACCCAGACCGACCATTGCCACGCCAGTCGCGAGTCCTAGTCGCCTGTCGAAGCTTTTTGGCAGGATCGAAAGATAACCGAGCGCGGAAGTACCCACCCCCGACACGCCGATGAGCAGCGAGAGGGCGAGCCATCGCAACTCATTCGCGTCCTGCAGACTGAGACATGCCAGTGCGGCCGCAAAAACCAGTGCGGATATGAGGACCACTCGCTTTACCCCGAAGCGGTCCATCCACATCCCGATAAGTGGACTGATCAGCGCGCTACCCAGCATCGAGGCTGCATAAGATTGGCTTGCCTGCGCTCGTCCCCAATGAAACTCATGTCTGATCGCGGGGCCAAAGACACCATTGGTCGAAATAAAGACTGCCGAAAATCCTGCAGCCATACCTAGCGCCGCCCCACACACATTGACGAATCGGGCCGTGGTCCGGCCATCCGGTTTTGCACCCCCGCTCATCCACTGTCTCCCGGCTTTTCGATATTCAGTTTTTCTTTCTGGCAAAACGTGAAGTGTGCGTGCCGCAGTCGTCTCATGCACCGTCACGCTGGCTGTCAATCTTCTTTACACATCCACCTCACTCGCCATTCTGAGGAGAATCCAGCCGACATGCATCCCATGGTAGAGCCAGGCGGCGCCGAAAGTCGAGGATTCCAATCCGAACGTCTTCTTTCCGGCCGCGCATTCGATCTGTACATTCAATCAGGCGGACACGGTTCATTCGGCGCCGCGCGAGCCAGAGGAGCGATTTGATGCTACCCGTATCCACTTTATTGCCGTTCTTCGGGATTTCGCTTGTACTCGGACTGGCTCCTGGTCCCGACAACATTTTCGTGCTGCTTCAGTCTGCGATTCGGGGTGCCCGATCGGGCATGGTCGTCGTATTGGGATTGTGCACGGGACTGCTGGTGCATACATTCGTTGTTGCGATTGGATTGGGCGCACTACTGGTTGCGTCGAATCTGGCATTCACGGCACTCAAGAGCGTCGGCGCCCTTTATCTCGTCTATCTTGCGTGGCAGGCATGGCGTGCGCCAGTTGGCCTGCAAAGTAGCAATGCGGAAAGTATCGACGCAGCCCACCTCTATCGGCGCGGCCTTTTCATGAACCTCAGCAACCCCAAGGTCATTATCTTTTTCCTCGCGTTTCTCCCACAGTTCGTGATGACGGAGCGCGGAGACGTCCCCCTGCAACTCGCCGTGCTTGGGATCATCTTCATCGCGAGCAGCCTCATCGTATTCAGTTTCATTGCCTGTTTCTCGAGTATCGGCGGGAAACTACTGATGCGCTCACCCCGTGCGCAGCACACACTCAACTGCTTCGCCAGTCTGGTATTCCTCGCTCTCGCGATCAAGCTCATCTGTACGCATTTGTGATTGCGCGCTTTTTCGATCCCTCTATCGCGCCGGGCACAGATCAAGTACGGCGCGCGCCGCTTTACGATCTCCCCTTTCTTCATTCGAACTGAACCTGTCACAGGTTCTGCACGACTGCCTTTCTCTCGCCGACACGCGTCCGTCCGCATCGCGGCACGGTTGCAACGCTTTTCAGACCGCCCTCTCCAGGCGCACCAAAGCTGTGCGCATATTTAAGGTGATTTCAGGTTGGTCTGCCCCCCGTTCCGCAATGCATCTTTTATCATTAGTGTCACCCATATGTAAGTAATATCCGGAAAGGTGCGCGGCGTCGCCACGCTCCCGCATTGGCCGCACTGAAGCAGGCGATCAAGGAATCGCAAAGTTCAACTGCGGCACGCGAGAATCCGGAATGCTATCCCGTCAAACTCACTATCGACGCAGTACGGAGACAGCCATGATTGTCGATCGATACCCGGCGACTGAAGCGCGTACGCGCGCCAGCGTGCTTTCGATGGTGTATGTCGTCGACGACGACGAAGCCATGCGCGACTCGCTAAGCGGCCTGCTGCGCTCGGTCGGTCTCGACGTGGAAGCCTACGGTACGTCCGGCGATTTTCTCGCGGCGGCACGCCCGAGCGTGCCCGGCTGTCTCATTCTCGATGTGCGGTTGCGCGGCGAAAACGGACTCGAGGTTCAGGACGCGATGGCGCGCCACCAACTGCACATGCCGATCGTCTTCATCACGGGATACGGCGACATCCCCATGACGGTCAGAGCAATGAAGGCTGGCGCCGAAGATTTTCTGTCCAAGCCGTTTCGCGATCAGGACATGCTCGACGCCGTCGGCCATGCGCTCGCGCGAGACCGTGAGCGCATACAAGCGGAACAGTCGCTCGCCTCGACGCGCGGCTGCTACGAATCGCTGACGCCGCGCGAGCGCGAAGTGTTGGGATTCGTCATGGCAGGCCTGATGAACAAGCAGATTGCCTCCGAAATGAACGTGAGCGAAGTCACCGTCAAGATGCATAGAGGACAAGTCATGAAGAAAATGACAGCGCGCTCGGTCGCTGACCTGGTCCGCATGGCGCAGACGCTGGGTGTGCAGCCGCCGCGAAAAAAATAGCAGCGGCTGACCCGGCGAAACGTCAACCGCCTTTCGAATAAGTGAAACCGCGTCGCTGCATTTCCACCATGAACGCGACGACGCTCGGCACCAGCACGACATCGGGGATCATGTTGTTGGTCAGATCGGCGGCAATGTGATCCGCACGGGCCGTCTCGAATGCGCCTGTCTGCAGCGTGCGGGCAATGGCATGAATCGAATCGTGGCAGCCGATGAACACCGCGCCGCGCCGTTGCAACGAGACGATATTGCTATTCATTGGCCCATAGACACCCTGCACGTCTTCGAGCTTGTCGTCGGGAGACACACCGGGCTTTTCGGCGATCAGTGAGTTCATGGCGAACTTTGGACCAGCCAGCGTGGCGAGCGCGTATTTATCCCACATCGGCTGTGAGAATAACGCGAGATGGGCCAGACCCTGCGTCGCCGACACCGCCAGGAAATCCGGATTGTCGTGCGCGAAGACCTGACCGTTCATCGCCTCGCGCATCAGTCCGGGCCACGGCCCGGCGATATCCGTGTTCTCCCACACCTGGCGCGCGCGATACCGATAGGACAGCACCTGCGCCGCTGCGTCCTTGTCCCAGTACTGCGCGCTCGTGAGCATGAATGGCACCTCGTCGAAGTCGCGGCGGCGCTCAATCGCGGCGAGCCGCTCGCCTAGTTCGCGCAAGCGGGTCGCCCCGTCCTGCGCCGATGAAAATACGTCGTTGCCCGGTTCGTTGGCCAGTGCGCGCCTGGGCGCAGCCGCCGACGCAAGCGAAAGCGTGAAGAGCGCAGCCTGTTGCAGCATCGACCGACGCGTGAGCGTAGTGATGGAATGGGGCATTTCATTGCCTCCTGACATGATGGAGATGTCGCTTGTTGGGATGGTGCAGTGTGTGTTGCACGCTATTGATAGACGCTCGCGGATTTGCGCACGATCTCGGCCACGCCGGTCCGGATCGCTTCGAGCGCGCGCATATCGTGCAGGCCGTAGCGCGACGCATAGCGCTCGAAGTTGTCGTAGCTGATCCAGGTACGGCCACGCTCGTCCTCCCATACCGAAACCCGGATTGGTAGCGCACTCGCGATGGACTGCTGGTCCTGCATCAGCTTCGTACCTGCTATGGGATTGCCGAACACGACCACCTGTGTGGGCCGCAGATCGAGTTTCGCCTGCTGCGCGTTGAGTGCATGATCGTAATGCGCGAATATCTGCGCCCCCGTTGCCTTGATGTTCTCGTTGAGGCGGCGCATCGTCTCCTGCACGTCGAACACGCTTTCATACGATTCCGTCTGCGCGGGGTCGGTGCCCGAGCCGAGCCGCGCGTCATACGCCGCCGCGATACGCCGCGCGAGATCGGTGAAATCCACGTTCTCCGTGTTGGCGAGTAGCGTTACGCAAACCAGTTCGTCGGGATCGGTAAAGCGGCTTAGATACGCACTGTATCCAGGCACCGTCCCTTTGATGTCCATGAAACCCTTGTGCTTCGTGAACTGCCATCCAGCCATCGCGGGCACGACCGTGCCGTTATCCAGATGCGTCGGCTTGTAGACGAGATCGCGATGGGCTGCATCGTGAATGACTTCGTTGCCGGCCAGCGCGATATCCCACGTGCTGACATCCTCTGCTGATGCCCACAACGAACCGAACGCGAACAGACTCGACGACGTATTGCGCGGCACGTCGACCAGCTTGCCGCCTGTCAGGCGATAGCCGGCCGCAGGTTCGACGGGGTTGATATAGCGCCCGTCGGTCGTGAACAGATGATGTCGCATGCCGTTCTGTTCGACGGGATCGATCGCCGCGTGCTGGTCGAAGTCTTCGGCGAACATGGTGTGCCTAAGTCCAAGCGGCTTGATCTGTCCGCTCCAGATGAAGTCGTGATAGCTCATGCCGCTTGCCCGTTCGATCGCGAGACCTAGCAGCAGGAAGTTCGTCGCGCTCTGCGACACCTGGGTGCCGGGTTTGAACGCAGGTTTCGCGTCGCGCACGGACGCGAGCAACTGGCGAGGTGTGTAATCGCGCGACGCATCGAACGCTGCTGCATGCCGGTAATCGGCAAGACCGGTTGCGTGCTGAAGCAGTTGCATGATCGTAAGCGCGCGCCACGCCGCGGGCAGATCGTCTACATATGTCGAGATGGGCGCATGCAGATCCATTTTTCCAGCCTCGACCAGTTGCATCACGGCCACGGCGGTATAGCCCTGTGTGATTGGACCGATGTTCCACATCGTTCCTTGCGAAGCGAGCAGTTTCTTCGTCGTGTCGCTTTCGCCATAGCCCGCAACGCGCGGAATATAGGGAGCTTCGACAATCGCCAGGGTAACGCCGGAGATGTGCTTCTCTTTCATGAAGTCGGCAATCATCGAGTCGATGCTTTGCCCGTAGTACTCGAGCCGCGCGTCACCACGTGCCGCATGTGCCGCCGACGCGACAACGCTTAACGCTATCGTTGCGGAGATCACAGCGCTCCGCGCGATCGAACCATATCTGTTCATTTCGTCTGCTCCATGTGAAGAATTGTTCGATCCGCCACGCCATCAACGATGACATCGCGCTCTCCATGTCGCGCAGCGTCGAAGGGGTGACAGATGCGATCAACAATAGGAGTGCGGTCCATCAAACTCTATTGCCCATTCGGACATCTCTTCCTCTACCTTCAGGCATCGGTACTATCCATTCGTCGATAACCGTCCGATGCGACATGCTTCAATTTCGCCGGTCGCGTGTCTTGCGCAGTTGAAACCGCAAGCGTGCTTTACATACATAGGTATGGGTGGATACGTCGAATGGCGAAGAGGCCGTATTCGTTTGCAGTATGGAAGTGTGCGATCGCGCGGCCTACCCTTGTCTTGCACCGGGCACTTCCCGCCTGATTTCACAGGGCCCCATTTCATGTCAATCCGATGGTTACCCGCTCGCGCCGACGTCCTCGACGCGAGCCACAAACCCGCGTTCGATTCGAGCGGACGAAGACTGTCGTTCAAACGCTCCCTGATGGCCATGCTCGGCATGGCATGCGCAGCCATGCTGGTCGGTCTCGACCAGACGATCGTCGGCACGGCATTGCCACGTATCGTCGCCGAGCTCAAAGGCTTCGATCTGTACGCGTGGGTCGCGACCTCGTACATGCTGGCTTCCGTGGTGACGATTCCTATCGTCGGCAGGCTCGGCGACACCTTCGGACGCAAGCCCTTTCTGCTCATCGCCATCGGACTCTTCATGGTTGCGTCGGCGCTATGCGGCATCGCCAGCAGCATGCTTTTTCTCGTGCTCGCGCGCGGCTTGCAGGGCATCGGCGGCGGCATTCTGATCGGCACGCTCTTCGCCGCGGTCGCGGACCTGTTTCCCGATCCGAGGCTGCGTATCCGCTGGCTGGTGTTCGTGTCATCCGCGTTCGTCGTGACCAATGCGGTCGGTCCGACACTCGGCGGGTTGCTCACGCAATATGGTGGCTGGCGGCTCGTGTTCGTCCTGAATCTGCCCGTTGGTGCAATCTCGCTTCTGTGCGTGGCGTGTTTCGTTCCGCATCTGCGACCAGCCCGTTCGGCGGCGCGGGCGCGTCTCGACTGGATCGGCGCGCTGCTGCTGACAGCCGCGTTCTGCGCGTTACATGTATTGATCGACCACGCGGGACAGAACGGACTCTCGTTCGTCACACTGAGCCTTGCGGTTATCGCGCTCGCATGTCTGGTGTCGCTATGTGTCTGGGAGCGCAGGATCCGCCACCCGGTTCTTCCGCTCGACATGCTGCTCGACGCCCGACTGGCGGCCCTGTTCGTCATGTCGTTGCTGGGTGGCTTCGCACTGTTTTCACTGGTGTTCTACGTACCCTTGCTGTTCCAGGGCGGTCTGGCGATGTCGCCGCGGTCTTCCGGCACGCTGGTGACGCCATTGCTGCTCGGCACGAGCGCGGGCAGCATGCTGAACAACCGGATCATCACGCGCATTCCGCGCGCCAACACGGTCATCCACGCAGGCTTCGCGATCTGTTCACTGGCCAGCCTGAGTGTGCTGCTGCTCGATGGAACGGAGCCTCATCTCGTCTGGATGCTATGCATGGGCGTCTGCGGACTGGGGCTCGGCATCGTTGGTACGAGCCTCACGCTGTGCTCGCAGCAGATCGTCGGACGTGATCAACTGGGTGCCGCGACTGCACTCGTCCAGTCGTTGCGCACGCTTGGCGGCATGCTGGGTACGATGCTGACGGGCGCGCTGATGGGTCACCTGTACACGAGCGCCGTGTACCGATCGCTGGACAACTGGCAGGCAACGCAATGGTTCAAATCGTTCGCCAGCCCTTCCGTACTCGTGGATCACAACGAGCAGGCCGCGCTGATCGCGCGCATCGTCAGTCAGGGCCATTCCGGCAACAGGATGATGCACGCGGCACGCGAGGCGCTCGTCTCATCGATTCATGTCGGCCTGGCGCTGGCAGCACTCGCGATGCTGGCCGGTCTGTGTCTCGCGTGGTTCGTGCCGCCTGTCTGTGTCGCGCATGCGCGCGACGGTGAGTCATCGGCCTGACAGGCGAGCGGGATGACAGCGACACGCGCTCACGCGGCTTCGCCCGATGCGGGACGCAGCGGCACCGCAGCACGCAGCGGCGGAAGACGGATTTCGAACACCGCGCCGCCTTCGGGATGATTGTGCGCGGCGAGCGAGCCACCGTGCACTTCCACCATCGAGCGGCAGATAGCGAGGCCCATTCCCATGCCGTCGGGCCGCGGCGTGAAGAACGGCTCGAAAATGCACGCAAGATGCTCATCGGCGATTCCCGCGCCGGTGTCGCGTACGCTGAGACGAACCCAACCGGACGCATCGTCGGCAATCCGGATCGTGAGTTCGCGGCGTGCCGGCGCAGCATGGCAGCTCGCGCGAATGCCATTGGTCAGGATATTGGCCAGCACCTGCTGCATTTCGATTTCGTCGGCGGCAACGGGTGCGGCGTCAGCCTGCGCATCGATCCGCAGCACGATGCCCTCGCCAGTCAACTCACGCTCGAACAGCGCCGCCACGTCGTGCACGACAGCCGCAAGATGCACCGATTCGAGCGGGCGCCGACTGCGGGTGAGATGACTGCGCGTACGGTCGACGATCTCCGCCGCACGGATGACCTGCTTCACGGTGCGCTGCGCAGCCGCTTTCGCTTCATCGAGATTCGGCGGATCTGTCGTGAGCCAGCGCATGCAGCCTTGCGCATCGATCGCCAGGGCGCCGAGCGGCTGCTTGAGTTCGTGCGCGATCGACGCCGATACTGCACCCACCGCGGTCGCCCGTCCAGCGCGAGCGAGTTCCTCGCGCGCGGCGATGAGGCTGTCGCGCGCCCGCTCGCGCGCCGTGATGTCGACCATCGCGAACACCACGCGGTCCGACGCGCCCTCGTCTTCCGGCAACGCGACGATCAGCAACAACGTGACGGGCCGGCCCGTGCGGGTGCGCAACTGCACTTCGCGCTCGAAGCGGGATGTCCCACTCCACATCGCAGACAGCACGTACGTTAGCGCATCGTCACCAGGCGGCATGAAGCGCGCGATTGGCCCCAGCACCTGATCGCGTGAATCGCATTCAAGCAGCCGCATCGCGGCGTCATTCGCGTTGGTCACCTGGATGCGGCGCGCGCATGCGGCCACGAGTCCCGGGTCATCACGCATCTGCGCCTGCAGATCGGTCACGCCGAGTTCCTGCAGGCGCGCAAGCATGCTGCGGGCGGGCGAAAGATCGACTTCCGTCATCGACACGTGTGTCTGTTCGAACATCGTCCGGTAGCGGGCCTCGCTGCGCGATAGCGCACGATGCGCTTCACGCCGCGCACTGATGTCGAGTGCAACGAGACTGACCAGCCCGCCGAAGGCGAGATACAGACCTACGGGCACGAGGCCCGCGCGCGCCGCGAGGGTTTGCGCAATCAGTGGCGTCAGCGCACCGCCGATGATCCCGCCGATATTGAACGCCGCCGATACGCCCGAATATCGCACGCGCGCAGGGAACAGACCAGGCAGCCATGCACCCAGCGGGCCATTGTTGAAACCCATCACGAACAGGGCTAGCGAAAGAAACACAAACACCACGAAAAGCGAATGGCTGGCCAGCATCGCGGGAAGCAGAAAGCCACAGGCCATTGTGCCGAGGAATCCATAGGTCAGTACGCGCGATGGGTTCCAGCGGTCCGACCGCCAGCCCGCCAGCACGACGCCCCCGATCATGAAGACATGTGCGCCGAGTTCGGCAACAAGGAAAGCATTCAACGGGATACCAATGACGGCCGTGCCATAACCGAGCGCAAACACCGTCGCAATGTAGTAGATCGCGAAGCACGACACGGCGCCCAGCGCGCCGACCACGACCTGTCCAAAGTGGCTACGGATCACTTCGACGAGCGGCACGCGTGCGGGCTTCGCTTTCGCGATGGCCGCAGAAAAAACCGGGGTTTCCGTCAGATGGATACGAATCCACAGACCGAACCACACGAGCGGGGCGCTAAGGATGAACGCGATCCGCCATCCCCAGTCGCGGAACTGGTCAGGCGTCAGACAAACGCTCAGTACGAGCAGGAGTCCGTTGGCGAACATATAGCCGAACGGCACGCCGAGCGGCGCGAACATGCCGAAGCGGCCACGCCAGCCGGGCGGTGCGCTCTCGACGGCCATCAGCGCCGCTCCAGCCCATTCACCGCCGATCGCGAGGCCCTGGCCGAAGCGCAATATGCAAAGCATCACGGGCGCGATCCAGCCCACTGCGTCATAAGTCGGCAACAGTCCTGTCAAGGCAGTCGGACCGCCCATCAGCAGCAGCGAAATCACGAGACTCGTCTTGCGGCCGATGCGGTCACCGACATGCCCGAACACCGCGCCGCCGAGGGGGCGAGCCAGAAACGCGATGCCGAACGTGCCGTATGCCGCAAGCAGTTGATTGGCGGGCGTAGACCGGGAGAAAAACAGCTGCCCGAATATCTGCGTCGCGGCGGTGGCGAAGATGTAGAAGTCGTAGAACTCGACGGTCGTGCCGACCACGCTTGCGAGCCGGATGCGCCACGTCGCTTCCTGCCGATAGACCGTTGCTTCATTCACGCTGCCGCCCTGGTGGTTTTACCTACGCTGTTGGAGTCTTCCCGGCACGCATTGCATCGCCATAATCGGGCGCGCGACTTGCCATGCAGGCACGACCTGCGCCGCGTTCGAGTTTTCGCAGTATAGGCCGCCGGAACCGTCGCATTGATCGCGGAGTCCGCGCCCTACGATTGCGGCTCTCGAAGCCATGCTGGATCGGCCAGGTTTCCTTCGCAACGCTCGCGGGCTGCTTCATGGCCGGTCAAGCGTCACGCTCAACCAGTCGACGATCGATGTCGCGTCGAGTGGCTTGTCGAGTATCGCCAGCACGCCTCTGGAACTGAGCTTGGCCTTCAGATCGGGCGTCGAAAATGCCGTAATGAACAGCGTCGGAATGGTATAGCCGCGTGCGAGCAACTGGTCATGCATCTCGATACCGGAAAGTGCCTGCATCCGCACGTCGGAAATCAGACAACCGATATCGTCCAACGCATCCCGCTGCAGAAACTCGACGCCCGACGCATAGGTCCGCACGGCCCAACCGAATGAGCGGACGAGACCGGCTGTCGCTTCGCGTACTGCGTCGTCATCGTCGACTACCACCACTACCTGATTTGTATCTGTTTGCACACTACCGCCCTGAGGTAAGTGGAAAAGTCCCAGCCACAGCGGCCTGATGCGCGAGCTATACCATCAGACTAGCGAAATGCGTCAGTCGCGCAAAGCATACTTAGGTATGGGTCGTGCTCGCATGGCGGTTCGAGGCCTCTGTCAACGGCGACGCAGCCGTGCATCGCGTGCAAGGAACGCGCGGCCCGCCAGGCGTGCAAGCACGGCTCCGCGCACATGCTCCCGTGGTCATAGTTTCCGTCTGCCATGCAATGAGACAGCGTTTGCAGAGCATCTGCGCGGATGGGCAACCCTATTCTTTCGTCCAGTTGCCGGTACGCGTATCTTCGCTATCCTCAACTTAACGCTTTCGCCCGAATCTGTCTTCTGTCCTTTCTATCGAGGTCAAGATGAATGCTCCCGACTCGCCGCTTGCCAGGCTCTCCACGTGTGCGCAGGTCGATACCATTCGAAGAAGCCGGCGCGCGTCGAGACGCGACCCGTGGCGCGAAACACTCGTCCTGCTCGATCAGCTCTGTGCGCACTGCGACGACAACGAACGGCGCGCTGCTCACAGTCCCCGCCACATCGTGCGCGCGCAAAACGGTACGCCTGTCATCACCGTGCTCGAACGGTTATCCGAGAAAACCATTGCGCTACGCTGGTGCTCCACCTCCTGCCACTATGGCGACCAGATCTGGGTCAAAGGGATCGCGCGCACGGGCGGCGTATGTGTCATGACCGGACGTCGCATCGAAGCGGGCGATGCAATCTACCGGCCACGTAAATGCGGCTCCGACAAGCCTATCAACGCGAATGCAATGGCACACCTTGCCGCTTTCGAACACCTTCCTCCGTGTGATCGAAAGACGAAGCCTGTTCCTGCGTCGCGCGCCTGATTTTTCATCGCGCGATGCAACAAGTCCGACTACTATCAAAGGTGCAGTTATGTCCTCTCTCGATCCGTCTCGCGTATGCCGCAGCGCCATTGCGCTGCTGGTTTCGGATAGTTCCGCTTTCGCGCCTGCGTTTGCAGCCGGCGAAGCGTTGGTCCAGCCACATGCGCTCGTGGTAGACGCAAGTTTGCCGAAGGCAATCGTGGACGCGGAAGTCCTCGCCGCTCGACGTTACGACACCTTCTGGAGTACGGGTGACGAAGCCCCGGTACACGCCGCGCTAGCCCCCGGATTCACCGACCGGACGCTACCGCCGGGACGGTCGCAAGGTATTGCCGGTCCGCTTGCCGCTTCGAAGTTCGTACGGGGGGCGGTTCCCGACATGCACTGCGACATCGAACATATGATCGTATCGCGCGACAGGGTCATCGCCCACCTTCGCTTTACAGGCCATTTCACAGGCCATTTCAATAACGTCCAAGGGCAAGGCCAGCCGATCGACTTCATCGCCACGGACATCTACCGTGTCGAAAAAGGTCGCATCGCAGACAACTGGCATCTCGAAGACAACCTGACCTTTCTGCAACAACTGGGTGTCGTCGCACGATAAGTTCACCCGCCGCGATGTCCCGGGTGATCCATACCGCGTAAGCCATGCGGCGCCTCGCCGCCGAAACAGCCCGTTTGCCCGCTTATTCCCAAGGAGCCGCACGATGAGCACGTTCGAGTCGAAAGCAGTATTGATCGTAGGTGGTAGTTCGGGCATCGGTGCCGCGACAGCCCAGGCTTTTGCGGCGCTCGACGCGCGCGTCACGATTGCGGCGCGCGATCGCGTGAAGCTCGATGCAGTCGCGACGCAGATCGGCCCTTCGGTGACGGCCACAGCGCTCGATACAACGGACGAAGCCGCTGTCGAGAAGTTCTTTGCCACTAGCGAACCTTTCGATCATGTTGTTATTTCCGCGGCGCAAACGCCAGGCGGTCCCGTACGGCAGCTCGCACTCGCCGACGCCTATGCGGCCATGAACAGCAAGTTCTGGGGCGCTTATCGCATTGCACGTGCGGCGCGCATTCGCGATGATGGATCGCTGACATTCGTGTCCGGCTTTCTCAGCGTACGCCCCAGCAAAACCTCCGTTTTGCAAGGAGCGATCAATGCCGCGCTCGAGGCACTCGTTCGCGGACTCGCACTCGAACTGTCGCCCGTGCGGGTCAACACAGTATCGCCGGGACTCATCGCGACGCCGCTCTGGTCGCGGTTAAGCAACGACGCGCGCCAGAGTATGTTCGACGGCGCCGCCGCGCGCCTGCCTGTCCAGCGTGTCGGACAGCCGCAAGACGTCGCGAATGCGATCGTCTATCTCGCGTCCACACCGTACGCTAGCGGCTCAACCGTGCTGGTCGATGGCGGGGCATCCCTCGTATAAGGCCGTCTGCACGTGGCCGTTGCATGACTGGCTCCACGCGCTCTTCTGTTTGTGCGGACTGGTCGTGATTGCTTCCACCGCGCGTATCAGGCCGCACCACAGCCGATCCGCCGCAACGCCTCGGCAGCCAGCCGGCGCGTCACTTCGCCGGCCGGCAGCGCATGCGCGAGCGGCGCTGCCTGGCCCGCCCAGAACGAAGAAAAATCACTCGAACCAAGCGACTCCGCTTTCGACCGCAACACGGCAAGCGCAGCCGCCGCATCAGGAAAGCCTGGCGCGTGCTCCGCAATCGCACCTAACTCAGCCACGACGCGATTGACGATTGCGCGTGCAGGCCGCCCCGTGAGCACATTGGTCAACGCCGTCGCGTCGTCGCGGACGGTTTTCAGCGCCTGACGATAGCTGGGAGACAAGGTGCTTTCCGGACAGGACAGATAAGCCGTACCCATCTGCACACCCGAAGCGCCCAGTGCCAGCGCCGCCGCAATGCCACGCGCGTCGCCCACACCGCCTGCGGCGATCACGGGCACATCGACAGCGTCGACGATCTGCGGAACCAGTGCGAATGTGCCGACCTGTTGCGCCACCGCGCTGGGTGCGAGGAAAGAACCACGATGCCCACCCGCCTCCGCGCCTTGCGCGATGATCGCATCGCAGCCGCGCGCGGCCAACCAGCGAGCCTCCGTTACTGTCGTAGCCGACGCAATGATCTTCGCACCCGCTGCATGCACGCGCGCGGTCAACGACGCATCCGGCAAACCAAAATGGAAACTGACGACTGCGGGTCTCACTTCCTCGATGAGTTCGCAATATTGGACATCGAACGCGCGTATGGGTGGAACCGGTTGCGGGGTATTGTCCGCGTCCAGCCCCAGTTCGTCGAAGTAATGATGCAACTGAGCGCGCCATGCCGACGTCGCGCGTGTATCGTCAATCGTGCGTGTGTGACAAAAGAAATTCAGGGTGACAGGCCGCGCGGTACTTTCGCGAAACAGCGCGACGGCGGCATGTGCGTCGTCGACACTGAGCATCGCACATGGCAGCGAGCCGAGCCCGCCCGCCTGTGCAACGGCAATCGCGAGCGGTGCGCCACCTGCGCCTGCCATCGGTGCGAGCACAATTGGCATATCGATACCGAACAGATCGAGGATACGGTTGTCGTCCCATGCGCTCATATACACCCCGTCGACATGACGTCAGTGAGCTTGCTGCTCGCGGCGCCGATAGCCGAGTGTCAACAACCCTGCGATGATCGCGCCAACGGCCAGCATCGACACGCCGCTGCTCGACCGCTGTGTCATATCGGTCAGCCAGCCAATCGCGAAGGGACTCACGAATCCCGAGAGATTGCCGATCGAATTGATCAGCGCGATACCTGCTGCTGCCGTTGCTCCCTGCATTCTTTCGGTCGGCAAACTCCAGAACAGGGGCAACGCCGACAGAATGCCCGCCGATGCAACCGTCAAGCCACCCAACGCC
>NZ_QBUY01000102.1 GCF_003121405.1 Paraburkholderia sp. C35
CACCCGCTTTCTCTAATGATACGGCCACCACCGACCTCTACACGCGTAAGATCGTCGGCAGCGTCAGTTGTGTCTAAGAGACAGGCCCCCAACTGCATGAATCAAATCCACACCAGCATCCAGCTGCTGCGTGCGCAGCACAATCACACTCCGCTCTGCCGTCAATGCCGCCGACTGCGCCTCAACCACATCCAGATAGCTCACCGCCCCACGCCGATACCGCGAAAGCGACAAATCAACAGAAGTCTCAGCAGCATTAGCAGCATCCTGTTGCTGCCCGGTCGCCGTACCGAGATCATCAAGCAGCGTCAGATCATCTTCCACCTGCCTGAATGAAGCGAGCACAACACTCCGATAACGTGCACCTGCCTCTTCAGTGGCTTCCTTCGCTGCATCGAGCTGGGCGCGCCGCTTCCCGCCATCCATCAGATACACGGCAAGCGACGGCCCGATCGCCCAATAGGAACTCGGCAGGCTGAACAGAGACCCCAGCGCCGAACTCTGCACGCCACCCTGCGCACTCAAGGTCAGCGACGGAAAATATGCCGAGCGCGCCACGCCAATCCGCGCATTGGCCTCCGCCACCCGTCGCTCGGCCGCGGCAATATCGGGCCGCCTCTGCAGCAACGCCGACGGCACGCCAACGGGAATCGTCGGCAACGCAATGCGCCGCGTACCCGGCTCGATGTGGAAATCGGATGGCGATGCCGCCACCAGCACCGCAATCGCATGTTCGAGCACGGCGCGCCGCGCCCTGATCTGCGTCAGGTCCGATTCGGCCGACGACAACTGGTTGCTCGCCCGCGCCACGTCGAGTCCCGATACGATCCCCGCGCCATGCCGGGTGCGTGTCAGGTCGAGTGCCTTCTGATAGGCCGCATCGGTTGCCTCGACAAGCTCGATCTGCTGATCGAGACCGCGCAGATCGATATAGCTGCGCGCAAGCTCGATCTCCAGACTCAGTTGCGTCGATGCAAGATCCGCCTGGCTGGCCTGTCCTTCGTCCTTGCTGGCCGCAACGGAATCGCGCACGCGTCCCCACAGGTCCACTTCGTAGTCGACCTGCACGCCGAGCGTCGCCGAGTTGTAGTCGGTCGGACCCGTCGGGCTGCGCAACGGCCGCGTGTCCGATTCGCGCGCACGCTGCACATTGCCCGCCGCCGACACCTGCGGATACGCCTGGGATTTCACCTGCCTGATGTACGCCTGCGCCTGCTCGTAGTGAAACAGCGCAGCCCGCAAATCGGGATTGCCCGCAATCAGGCGCTGCTCGAGCGCATCCAGTTCAGGCTCCTGATACACCTTCCACCATCCCGCCCGGTCGATCTGATCCGCCGGACTCGCAGCCGTCCATGGACCCTGCGTGCTGTACTGCGCGGCGACAGGCACATCGGGCACTTCATAGTGCGGCGCGAGCGAACACGCGGCGAGCAACACCGCGCTGGCAATGGCCGCGAACGTCAGAGACCTAGCCATGATTCGCTCCCTTGCCCTTCGGGGCAATCACCTGCACACGGTCGCCTTCTACGAGACCATCGGGCGGTGCGTCGATCACGCGGTCGCTATCCGTCAGGCCCGAACCAATATCGACGGCATTGCCCAGATCCTGCACGATCGCGACCGACTTGTAGTGAACCGTGTCGCGACTATCGACGGTCGCGAGCCGCAAACCTTTCTCGTCGAAGATCAGCGCGCTGGCCGGCACGCGCAACGCGCCCGCGCGTGCCGGCAGCGTAAAGCGCAGATTGACGAAATCGCCGGGACGCAGCAGATGGTCAGGGTTGTCGACCAGCAACTGCACCAGCGTGGTTCCCGATGCCGCGTTGACGGAATCGGCCAGCCCCACCACAGTTGCCGTAAAGCGTTTGCCGGGATATTCCGGCACCGTGAAGGTGCCCGTGCCGCCCTTCCTGATCACAGGGGCATATTCCTGCGGCACCCGCACGTACACCCGCAGCCTGTCCACGTTCGACACGGCAAAGAGTTGCGGCCCCGTCCCGCCGCCTGCATCGATCAATGCGCCGACATCGGTGTTGCGCGCGGTGATCACGCCGTCGAAGGGCGCGACGATCTTCGCGAATGCCTTCGTCGCAATCAGTCTGTCGAGATTGGCCTGGGCCGCCGCGACGCGCGCCGCTTTCGATGCAGCGTCCTGGCTGCGCTCATCGACTTCCTGATGCGACACGGAGTCGGACGCGAGCAGGCTTTGCCAGCGTGCCGCCGTGGTCTTCGCGAGTTCGGCATCGGCTTTTGCGCTCGCAAGATCGGCTCGCGCCTGATTCAGCTGCTGATCGAGCTCGGGTGTTTCGATCTCGGCAAGGGTTTCACCCGCCTTCACGGGCGTGCCGATATCGACGCGCCACGATTTGAGGTAGCCGCTGACGCGCGCATAGATCGGCGCGCTCTCGAACGCTTCGAGCCGTCCAGGCAGATCGAGCGCGCCGCCAGGCACTTCTCTCGCCGGCACGACGACGTTCACGGACGGCACGGCCTGCGCCTCGGTCCATTCCTTGATCTGATGCCCGTGCTTCGCGCGCAACGTCACGCCGCCAGCCACGATGAGAATGGCGAGCGCGCCGCCGATGATTCCAGCCAGTGAAAGCTGACGTTGCGCCAGTGCGCCACGCGATGTAGGTTCAAATGACATGATATGAATCTCCGGAAACTGCCTTCGCCGGAGCATGACCCCGACGCGAATGGATCATGCAAAAGACAGCGGGCACGAGGAACAGCGTGGCCACCGTCGCGAACAGCAATCCGCCGATCACCGCGCGGCCCAGCGGCGCGTTCTGCTCGCCGCCTTCACCGAGACTCAGTGCCATCGGCGCCATGCCGATGATCATCGACAGTGCCGTCATCAGCACGGGACGGAAGCGGCTCACGCCGGCCTCCAGAGCGGCCTTGAACGCATCGCCGTGCAATGCGAGACGCTCGCGGCAAAAGCTCACCACCAGGATCGAATTGGCCGTCGCCACGCCCATGCACATGATGGCGCCCGTCAATGCAGGGACCGAGAGCGTGGTGTCGGTCGCGAACAGCATCCACACGATGCCCGCCAGCGCACCCGGCAACGCGGCCACGATCACGGCGGGATCGGCCCACGACTGGAAGTTGACGACGATCAGCAGATAGATCAGCACGACCGCGCCGAGCAGCCCGAACGACAAACCGGCGAACGCGTTGTTCATCGTCTGCGCCTGGCCCAGCAGCACCACCCTGGCGCCCTTCGGCGCGCCTTTCGCGTTGGCGGCGATGATGTGCCGGATGTCGGCAGCGATTGCGCCGAGATCGCGGCCTTGCGTCGTCGCGAACAGCTCGACCATCGGCTGCACGTTGTAGTTGCTGACAACCTCGTTGCTCGCCGTGCGATGAATGCCCGCCACGCCACCGAGGATCTGGCCTTCGTTGGCCGCCGCTGCGCCCGACAGCGGCAGGTTCACCAGCGACGACAGCGAATCGAGGCTGTATTGCGGCGTCTGCAGCACCACCGAGTACTCCACGCCATTCGCCGGATTGAGCCAGTAGGTCGGATTGATCTGACTGGAACCCGCCATGTGCACCACTAGACTGTTGGTGACATCGCGCTCGGTAATGCCTTGCAGCGATGCACGGTCGCGATCCACGTCGATATTGAGTTGCGGATTCGACTGCGACTGCTCGATGCGTGCATCGACCACACCTGGCACGTGCCGGATCTGCCGCAGCAACACATCGGCGTAGGCGAAATCCGCAGGCAGATTGTTGCCGCGAATCTGCACGTCGATCGGTGCCGGCGAGCCGAAGTTCAGGATCTGACTGACGATATCGGCGGGCGGGAACGAGAACGTGACGCCGGGAAACGCGCGCGGCAATGCTTCGCGCAGCGTGCGCACATAGGTGGCCGTCGGCTGATGGCCTTCCTTGAGCGAAATCTGGATGTCGCCATCCTGCGGACCGATCGTGCCCGTGTTGTTGTAGGCCGTGTTGATCGAACTGGTCGACAGGCCGATGTTGTCCACCATGGTGCCCAGTTCGGCAGGCGGAATGGTCGCACGCACCTGCGCCTCGACTTCGGCGAACACTTCGGAGGTCCGCTCGACGCGCGTGCCGACGGGAGCACGCACATGCAGCAGAATCTGGCCTGCATCGACATCAGGAAAGAAGTTGCGGCCCAGCAGCGGCATCAACGCAAACGACAGCACCACGAACGCAAAGAACATCGGCACGAATCCGCGACGGCGTGTCAGCACAAGCTCGAGCATCGCGCTGTAGTTCGAACGGAGGTTGTCGAAGCTGCGCTCGAACGCGCGATGAAAGCGGGCAAATGCGCCCGGCGCTTCATGCCGCGTCGCTTCGCCCGCTTGTGCATGCGGCTTGAGCAGATACTTCGCCATGGTCGGCACGAGCGTGCGCGACAGCACGAACGACGACACCATCGCGAAGATCACCGATTCCGCCATCGGCACGAACAGGAAACGCGCTACACCGTCGAGAAAGAACATCGGCACGAACACGATGCAGATGCACAGCAACGACACGAATGCGGGCGTGACGATCTGCGCAGCGCCATCGAGAATCGCGCTCTCGACCGGCTTGCCCTGCTCGAGATGCCAGTTGATGTTTTCGATCGTGACGGTGGCATCGTCGACGAGAATCCCTACGGCGAGTGCGAGGCCGCCGAGCGTCATGATGTTCAGCGTTTCGCCGAGCATCGACAGCATGGAGATCGAGCCGAGAATCGCGAGCGGAATCGATGTTGCGATGATGAGCGTCGAGCGCCAGCTGCCGAGAAACAGCAGGATCATCACGCTGGTCAGCAAGGCCGCAATCAGCCCTTCACGTGCCACGCCTGTAATGGCCGAGCGCACGAAGATCGATTGATCGCCGATGGCATCGATCTGCAACGCGTCGGGCAACGACGCTTTGGCATCGTCCACTTTCTTTCTGATGCCGCTGATGATCGCCAGCGTCGACGCCGAGCCGTTCTTGTACACCGTGAGCAGCACCGAGCGCTTGCCCGCCACATGCACGATGTTCGGCTGCGGCGGACTACCGTCCGCCACGTCGGCGATGTCGTGCATATGAATCACGGTGCCGTTCGCCGCCTTCACGGGCAGATCGGCGATGGCGCCGATGGTCGTCGGTGCATCGTTCAGTTGCAGCGTGTATTCGTAATTGCCGATCTTCTGCGTGCCGACGGGTGTCACGAGGTTCTGCACGCCGAGCGCGTTGAGTGCATCCTGCGCGGACAGACCGAGCGCTTCGAGTGCCGATGGCTTGACGTTGATCTGAACCTGCCGGTCCTTGCCGCCGAACGGAAACGGTATCGCAGCACCGGCTACCGTCGCCAGAACCGGACGCAACTGGTTCTTGCCGAGGTCCGCGAGGTTCTGTTCAGACAGCCCCTTCCCCGACAGCGCGAGCTGAATGATCGGCACCGTCGACGCGTTGTAGTTGATGATGAATGGCGGCGTCGATGCTGGAGGCAGCTGCTTGAGAATCTGCTGCGAAATGGCCGTGACCTGCGCATTCGCCGTACCGATGTTGGTGCCCGGCTGAAAGAAGATCTTGACGATGCCATAGCCCGTCAACGACGTTCCCTCGATATGTTCGACGCCGTTCACCGTGGTCGTCAGCACCCGTTCGAACGGAGCCATCACACGGCCTTCCATCTGATCAGGCGACAAACCCGTGTATTGCCATACGACACTGATCACGGGAATGTTGATCGACGGGAAAATATCGGTTGGCGTACGGAAGGCCGACAGCACACCACCAATCAGGATAACAACGGCCAGCACCACGAAGGTGTAGGGCCTTTTTAGCGCAATGCGCACGATGCCAAGCATAAACACTCCACTGCTTCAGAGCCGGTTGAAACGCGGATCTTCGCGAGTGCCGGCGGTCAGACTCCCTGTGCCCCGATTCAGTCCGGGTTCGACGACACTCCATTCGTTTGAACCGCTACTTCAACTTGCGCACCTTGCTGGCGCGTTTTGCCGCGCGGCGTGCCAATCATGTGAATGGCGGTGGCAATCAGACCGAGCGCAATGCCGAAGGCGACGATGCCCGTCCAGCCGAAACGCGTCATCAGCCAGCCGCTGATCACGGTGCCGAGCGCTCCGCCAAAGAAGGTCGCGGTCATGTACAGACTGTTGATGCGGCCTTGTGCTTTCGGATCGACTGAGAAGGCACGCGTCTGGTTGGAAACGAGACCCGCCTGCACGCCGATATCGAGCACGATCACGCCGATCACCAGCAACGCCAGCGATGTGTTCGCACCCGAGCGCAGCACATAGGCGGCAGTCACGATGCCGATGCTGGCGCCCACGACGCGGCGCGTCCCGATGCGGTCGGCCGCGCGGCCGCTGAACGAAGCAGCGAATGCACCTGCCGCGCCGATGATGCCGAAGCCGCCCGCCCATGCACTGCCGAGATGCCACGGGCCGCTCGCCAGCAGCGCCGCAAGGTTGACCCAGAACGCGTTGAAGCAGGCCCACAGCAATGCCTGAACGATCATCGATTCGCGGATCGGCTTGTTGTCGCGCGCCAGCGGCCACAGCGACGCGAGCAGACGGCCGTACGAAAGATTCGTGGAAGGCACACCGCGCGGCAGCAGCACAGCGGCGGCGATCCACACCGGCACCATGAATGCCGCTTCGGCGCCATAGACTGCCCGCCAGCCATACGCCGCGCCGATCACGCCCGCGATCGTGCGGCCCAGCAGAATGCCGAGCATGATGCCGCTGACCACCGTGCCCACCGACTTGCCCCGCTCGGCTGGCAGCGACATCACCGCCGCGAACGGCACGAGTTGCTGCGGCACGCAGCTGACGATGCCAAGACCGAAGCAGGCTGCGATCAACGCCCAGATGCCGGGTGCGCAGGCTGCGCCCACGCCGAACACGATAGCCAGTGCAATCTGTGCGAGCACCAGCTTGCGCCGGTCGAAGCGATCGCCGAGCGGCAACAGCAAGGCCAGCCCGCCGGAAAAGCCGAGCAACGCTGCCGCTGCGACGAGATCGACTGTCGTCAGATCGACATGCATCGATGCTGCGATCAACGGCAGGATCGGCTGGGTGCAATAGAGGTTGGTGATCACCGCGCCCGCGATGATCGCCATCATGACGATCTTGCCGCGCGACGCGATGGCGGGTGTATTCAAACTCTCGTTTTTGGGCAGGCCGCGCAAGACGTTCTCCTTGATCCGAATGACTGTATTTGCAGCGATATGCTGCAGTTCCAGACTCAGGTTTGAACGTTACGCGCTTGATTTAGCCAAGAGAATCCATCAGGATTAGGAATCATCCTTCCATCGTTTGATAGGCTTCATGAACCGTCTCGAATCCATGTCGATCCTCATTGCCGTTGTCGATGCAGGCAGCCTGTCGGCGGCTGCGCGGCAGCTCGACATTCCGCTGGCATCCGTCAGCCGCAAGGTGGGAGAACTGGAATCGCATCTGAAAACACGTCTGCTTCTTCGCACGACGCGTCAGCTTTCATTGACGGAAGCGGGTGCCTCATACGTCGCCGCATGCCGGCGCATTCTCGAAGAGATCGGCGAGGCCGAGCGCGCTGCAACGGGCGAGTACACGGCACCCAAGGGAGAACTCACGGTAACGGCGCCCGTCGTATTCGGGCGTCTGCATGTCGTGCCCGTCGTGGCGGAGTTTCTCGCGCACTATCCCGAGATCGACATTCGTCTCATCCTCACGGATCGCGTCGTGCATCTGATGGACGAGCATGTCGATGCCGCGATCCGCATTGGTGAATTGCCCGATAGCACGCTGATGGCGACGGGCGTCGGCAAGGTGCGCCGTGTGGTTTGCGCGAGTCCCGCGTATCTCGCAGCGCGAGGTGTGCCCGCCGAACCTAAAGATCTCGGCGAGCATGAATGCATCACTTTCGAAGTACTCGAATCGATGCGTGCGTGGTCGTTTGGGTCGGGCAAGTCGGAGCTTTCGGTGCCGGTGCGCTCGCGGTTCGCCGTCAACACGGCAGAGGCCGCGATCGACGCCGCGATGCTCGGCGTCGGCCTCATCCGTGTGCTGTCTTATCAGGTTGCCAGCGCGGTTCGCAGCAACTCGCTGGCCGTGGTGCTCGATGCATTCGAGTCGGCACCACTGCCCATCCAGCTCGTGCACAAGGGCCAGGCGCCCTTGCCATTGAAGCTGCGCGCGTTCCTGAACTTCGTGACACCTCGTCTGCGCGAGCGTGTTTCGCGCGAACTCGCCGACATCACGCCCGTCTGACGGCTTCGATTACTGCTGTGTGTCAGGCCAATGCTGCATCACGCTCTTGTAGTGCGTATAGAAGCGCACGGCCTCTTCGCCATACGCGTGATGATCGCCGAACAGCGAGCGCTTCCAGCCGCCGAACGAATGCCATGCAGGCGGCACCGGGCTCGGCAGGTTGATGCCCACCATGCCCGCCTGAATCTTGCGCGAGAACGTGCGCGCAGCACTGCCATCGGCTGTGTAAAGCGACACGCAATTGCCAAGCTCGTGTGCGTTGACCAGCGCAATGGCCGCCGCAAGATCGGGCACGCGAACAACCGACAGCACCGGCCCGAAGATCTCTTCCTTGTAGATCTTCATATCAGGTGTCACGTTGTCGAACAGCGTACCCGCCAGGAAGAAGCCTGCTTCGTGACCCGGTACAGTGTGGCCGCGACCGTCGACCACCAAGTCCGCGCCCGCCGCGAAGCCTGCTTCGATATAACCCGTCACCTTGTTGCGATGTGCCGCGCTGATAAGCGGCCCCATGTCGAGATCGGGTTCCATGCCACCGCCGATCCTCAACGCACGCACGCGCGGCGCGAGACGCGCGATCAGTTCATCGCCGGTACGGCCCACCGCCACCACGACCGAGGTCGCCATGCAGCGCTCTCCGGCTGACCCATACGCCGACGCGATGATGGCGTCGACTGTCCGGTCGAGATCGGCATCGGGCATCACCACCAGATGATTTTTCGCGCTGCCCAGCGCCTGCACGCGCTTGCCGCGTTTGGCCCCTTCGGCGTAGATGTATTCTGCAACCGGCGTCGATGCAACCACCGAGATGGCCGCCACATCGGGATGCTGGATCAACGCGTCGACCACCGACTTGTCGCCGTGTACGACGTTGAAGACACCCTTGGGAAAGCCTGCTTCGATGAACAGTTCGGCGAGGCGGATCGACGCCGAAGGCGTGCGCTCCGAGGGCTTGAGAATGAACGTGTTGCCGGTTGCGGCGGCCATCACGAACATCCAGCAAGGCACCACCATCGGGAAGTTGAACGGCGTGACGCCCGCTGTGACACCAAGCGGTTGCCGCAGATTCCAGTTGTCGATGCCGCCGCTGATCTGATCGGTGTAATCGGTCTTCAGCAGATTCGGAATGCCACACGCAAATTCGACGATCTCGATGCCTCGCATGACCTCGCCTTTCGCGTCTGAAAACAGTTTGCCGTGATCGCGCGTGATGATTTCGGCGAGTTCGTCGGCGTGCTGTTCGAGCAGTTCCTTGAAGCGGAACATCAAACGGGCCCGCTTGATCGGCGGGGTTTCGCTCCATGTTTCGAAGGCCGCCTTCGCAGCGGCAACGGCAGCCGATACTTCGGCGCTGCTCGCGACGGGTACGTGCGCCGTCAAAAGACCTTGCGCCGGATCGTAGACATCATTGAAACGCCCACTGGCGCCCGCAGCGTGAACGCCGTCGATGAAATGATCCAGTTCGCGCACCATGGGTTGATCTGCTTCGCTCATATCTGCTCCTGAAGTGGAAGGTGGGCGCTCATGCGCCGCCATACCGCGCCTCGAGGCAAGTACGATCGGCATCGACGCCGATCAGCCTGAAGGCTCCAATAGGTGCAAATGTAGGCGGTCGAATCAGGGTTCGGACGTCATGGCCGGACACAACAGTCTTGCCTGTCAGGAACAAGTTGCGATGTCGGTGAGAGAAACCGGCGTGGGCGTGGCCGGCTGCCTGTCGACAGATCCGCACCGCTTGACGGCCAGGAGCCGCTCGCCACGCTTTCAGCCGGCTTCATCTGACCTGACAGGCACATTGGTGCAATGGATGGATTTCTGCGTTTCAGGTTCTTGGGATCACCGAGGGAACGTCATGATCCACAAAACGCGTCTGCAAGAAACGGCATGAGCGCGGACAGCACCTCGTCGGGCGCATCCTCAGGCAGCAGATGGCCGCCGGGCAGCGCCCTGCCTGTCACATGCGCGGCCCACTTCGACCACACGTCGAGTGGTGACACCTTGCGCGAGCGCTGCTCCTGCTCGCTCCATAGCATCAACACGCGGCATGCGAGCTTGTTGCCTGCATCGAAATCGTCGGCATCATGCTGAAGGTCTTCTGCCGCTGCCGCACGATAGTCTTCGCAGATGGCGTGACGCACGTCAGGATCGCGAAACGCAGCGCGATAGTGATCGAGCGCCAGCGGATCGATCCTGTCGAGACCGCCCGCCATCTTCGACAGTGCGGCATCGATGAAGGCATCGGGGTCGGCAGACAGCATGCGCTCAGGCAGATCGAACGGCTGTGCGAGAAAGAACCAGTGCCATGCATTCAGCGCAAAGCGCGTATCCACGCCCGCGAACGCATCGAGCGTGGGGATCACGGTCAGCGATGCGTATGCGGCAACACGCGCGGGATGATCGAGCGCCAGCCGATACCCCGCACGCGCGCCGCGATCATGCCCGGCAACGGCGAACTGCTCATGCCCCAGATGTGTCATCAAACCGGCAAGCGCGTGCGCAACGCGACGCTTCGTCCAGCGCGGCTGGTCACTGCCGGTGCGGCTCGCGCCGTATCCAGGCAGATCGGGCACGACGACGGTATAAGACCGCGCAAGCGCCGGCGCAATCAGCCGCCACGCAACATGCGTTTGCGGATAGCCGTGCAGCAGCAGCACGGGCGGTCCCGATCCGCCTGTCACGCCACTGAAAACCACGCCATCCGTATCGGCTTCGAGCCTGCTGAAACCCGGAAAAAAGCCGTCTGAAGACAGTCGAGCGGTGCCGTGCGTCATGATCGATCCTTGCGGGTGTGGTGCTGTCTAGCGTGTCACGGACTGGACAAACTCCGCCAGATCGCGATTGAACCGCTCGGGTTCCTCGATAAAGGGCGCGTGACCCGATTCGGCGTAGACCTTGCTGGCGATGCGCGGGTTCAGTTCGGCTGCCCGCGCGAGTGTCTGCCGCGTGTCGACGAGAGCATCGCGTCCGCCGTAGATGAACAGCAACGGCACGTGTGCGCGGCCAAGCCCTTCAGCCGCAAACACGCTCATGCCAGGGACGGCTTGCTGCATGTCCCACGACGCCATCGCGGCATTAGCCAGTAGACGTGAGAAGGTCTGCGCATCGGGCTGCCTGTTGAAGCACAAACCAACGAACGTACGTTCGCCGTCCAGATGCGTTTTCAGATCCGGCGAAGTCATGTCGCGATACACCTCAGGATGCGCAACGATCTGCCCTGCTGCCAGTTCGACCACGCCATCCACATACACCGCGCCGGCAATATCGCCATCGCCATAGGCTGCGAGATAGTTCGAGATCACGACACCGCCGAGCGACCAGCCTACCAGCACGGGCTTCGCCGCGTGCGAACCCTTGATTACGGCAGCGAGATCGTCGGCCCAGCGGCGTCCGTCGCGATACGGTTCCGCGCCGGCAGGCTTGTCCGACAGGCCGTGACCACGCAGATCATAAGTAATGATGCGGTACTGACGCAGCGCCGGGCTATGCACCTGCCCGTCCCAGTTCAGACGGCTGCCCAGCAACCCATGAATCAGGATGATAGGCGGACCGTCAGGATTGCCGCTTTCCTGTACGTCGAGCCGCACGCCGTCCTTCGATACGACCGTGTAGCTGGAAGGTGCAGCGACGGCGCCCGCCGATGCTGCAAACAGCGTGCTGGCCGAGACGGCAGCAAGCAACGCGCGATAGAACATTTGCCCAAGCATGATGAACTCCAGAATTAACAGACTCCAGCTTCAACCCTCACACTGATGTGAGAGTCAAGCGAAATCTGCTATTCTTTTTTTCATGAGCAAATTGCCTGCAGAGAAGTTACTGACCATCGGCGAACTCGCGCAGATTACGGGCGCGAGCGTGCGCTCTATCCGTCATTACGACGAGCACGGTCTGCTCGCGTCGGTGCGCGCCAGCAATGGGTATCGTATGTTTCCGGACAAGGCCGTCACGCAGGTGCGGCAAATTCAGCGGATGATTGCAACGGGATTCACCATCGACGATATTCGCGCGTTCCCGGATTGCATGTTGCTGATAGACGGTGCCCGCTCGTGCGATCAGATCAGCGACGTGCAGCGCAAACGTCTCGATGCTATTGACCAGCAGATTGCGGATCTCGAGCGCCGCCGTGCGCGCCTGCTAAAGACGCTATCCGAGGGCGCGGTTCCGCCCGTCGAATAACGGCGTGGCACAGCGCAGGGTTCAGCGGGAAGTTTTAGAACGCTGCGTTTCCATTGTCTCGGCGAGCACTGCCGAGATCGTTTTTGCCGCCAGCGTGTTTCGCACGGCTTCGTCGATCGAATCGTAGACGCGGCTCAATGTCGGACCGACACCACGCCCGACGGGACACCGTTGACTGGGTTGCGTCGCATGCAACGCGAACTGTGGCCCTTCTTCGAGCGCATCGAACACATCCAGCAAGGAAATGTCATCAGCCGGTTTTGCGAGGCGCCACCCCGCGTTGACGCCGCGATAGCTTTGCACCAGACCCGCCTTCGCGAGATATCCAAGCGTGCGCCGGATCACCACAGGGTTGGTCTTCACGCTCGCTGCGATGCGTTCGGAGGTGACGGGATCATCAGGGCGATCGCGTGCGACGAGCGCCATCCAGGCCAGAATGTGAGTGGCCACCGTGAGGCGGCTATTCGCGCTCATATCGCAGATTCCTATATTACCTTCAGATATAACTATATTGGTTACATCTGAAGCTGTCAATTTTCGAATCAAACATCGTTCAATTGCGAAATTCGAATCTTGTTCTTCCGATCTGCATGGACTACGATGTAACAACTATTGTTACATCAAGTAGGGGCTGGCGTGCCGTGCATCGGCACATGCGCGTTCTGTGAGCGCCCAGCAATCGACTACCAGAACGAGGTTCACTCAATGACGACACTGTTCGACCCGATCCAGATCGGCGCACTGCAACTGCGCAACCGCATCATCATGGCGCCGCTTACCCGCATGCGCGCCTTCGACGAACGCGCGCCCGGCCCGCTGAACGCGCAGCATTACGCGCTGCGCGCGAGCGCAGGGCTGATCATCACGGAAGCAACGTCGGTGACGCAGCAAGGCGTCGGCTATCCGAATACGCCGGGCATCTGGAGCGAAAAGCAGGGCGAAGGATGGAAGCAGGTCACGTCGGCAGTTCATGCGAATGGCGGTCTGATCGTGTCGCAGCTATGGCACGTCGGACGTGTGTCGGACCCGGTCTACCAGGACGGACAACCGCCCGTCGCACCGAGCGCCATCGCACCCGAAGGCCACGTCACACGTATCCGTCCCATGCGCGGCTACACCGTGCCGCGCGCACTGGAAACAGACGAGATTCCCGGCATCGTCGAAGATTTCCGGCGTGGCGCGGAGCATGCCAAACGCGCCGGATTCGACGGCGTCGAGCTTCACGCGGCAAACGGCTATCTGTTCGATCAGTTTCTTCATGACGGATCGAACAAACGGACGGATCGCTATGGCGGTTCGATCGAAAATCGTGCGCGCTTCCTGCTTGAAGCCGTCGATGCGCTGCTCACCGTCTGGCCGGCCAACCGTGTTGGCGTGCATTTGAATCTGATGTCGAGTTCGTATTCGATGCACGACTCGAATCCGCGCGCCCTGTTCCGCCATGTGGCCGAGCAACTGAACGCTCGCGGCATTGCGTTTATCTTTGCGCGCGAGTCGCTGGATCGTGGCGACGAACGCATCGGGCGCGATGTCCGGCGCATCTTCAATGGCGCGTTTATCCTCAATGAAGGGCTGACGAAAGAGAGCGCCGAACAGGCTATCGCGCGAGGTGAAGGCGACGCCGCAGCATTCGGGCGGCACTTTGTCGCCAACCCCGATCTGGTCGAGCGATTCCGGCGTGGCGCAACGCTGAACACGGTCAACCCCGAGACGATCTATACCGACGATGAAGCCGGATACAACGACTATCCGTTGCTCGATGAAGCCGTCGAAACCGCAGACAAGTAAGCGGTTTAATCGATTGTGGGATGCATAGGGTGCATCCCACGATTATCAGCTACGGGTTCGCTTTGGCAGTCTGTTGACTGCCAAGACTTTTGTTAAAGAATCGCAGCGCCATCTGATCGAACTGGTGATGAAATTCAGTCCGGTCGAATCCCTGTGCATCGTCGCAGATCTCGGGAGCACTTTGCTTGAGCGATGGCGAGCACGGCGCGAGAAAGGCGAAATGTGCGGCCTGCGGCACGACATGAAACTCAGGGCGCTGAGGCAGCGCATCGGCAAGCGCCGGTGATGTTTCAGGCAATACACCGTCTCCGCCATATTGTGATGCCCAAAGCTGGATGGGCACTTGCACATGCTTAAGATCGCTGCGCTCGGGAAACTCATTGAGCGGATCGGCCAGTACATAAGCCTTGATTCTCGCGTCATGCACGACCGTGACAGGCGGCAGGTTGCTCTGGTGAAGTTCCTTGCAAATAGGATAGTTATCGTCGCAAGGCACGTTGGCATGAACGAAGTCGGGATTGCCGCCCGCTAATGCAAGCCCTGTGTAGCCGCCGCGAGAGAAGCCAAAGAAGCCGATGCGGCTTGCGTCGATTCTGTCTGCTTCCGGGGCCGTGGAGACCATGTAGTCGATCAACCGCTTGATGTCGATCGGTCGCTCGATGAACTCCAATAGTTCGGCTGCACGGCTCATGTCGGAGAATGTGTCGCCCGGATGATTGATCGCTGCGACGACGAAACCGGCGTCTGCCAGTGTTTCGGCAAGATCGTGATGCCCGAAGTACGATCCGCCGTGGCCGTGCGAAATCACGACGAGTGGCAAATGATTGCCGGCAGTGGGACAGTCGCGCCGGCCATGCAACACATAGGGGCCAATGGTCAGATCCTGTGCGGGATCGGCGCATGGCGTCCATATGGCGGCTTTCAATGCGGGGCCGCTGGTATCTGCTGGAATGGTGACGAATCTGATGCCTGCTGCGTGAGCGAATTGCGAGGACAGGCAAAGAATCCATATCGCCAAAAGTGTTCGCATGGGCTGTCGCCTTACGGAATGTCAGAGCATGTACACGTCCGGGCCGCGTCGGGTCATGATGCGGCGAGTTGCATATTACCTTCTATCGCTTCCCGTTCAACTCGCCGGTCATACGTTGCATGTGACTGCCATTCACGATTGCTCTCATTTCCATAGCGGGCAGCGTGATTCGGCTTTGGTGCCGAAAGCCTGCTCGCCGGCAACGGTGTCGACAACCTTGTAGTAGTCCCACAGCTCTTTCGATTCCTCCGGCGTTTTTACCTGCATCAGATACATGTCGTGAATCATGGTGCCGTCGTCGCGGATATACCCTTTCGTGTAGATGTCGTCGATCTTCTGCCTTTTGAGTTCTGCCATGACCTGACCAGGGTTGGTCGATCCGACACGCTGAACCGCTTTCAGATAGGTCAACGTCGCGGAGTAATCGGCTGCGTGCAGGCTCGTGGGCATTCTTTTCGTTTTGTCGAAGAAGCGTTCGGACCACTTGCGTGTCTGCGCATCCTTGTTCCAGTACCAGCTGTCGGTCAGCAGAAGATGCTGCGCTGTCGCCAGACCCAAACTATGAATATCCGTGATGAAGACGAGTAGCGCGGCAATGGTCATCGTCTTCGGAATACCGAACTGGTTGGCAGCCTTGATCGCATTGACGGCATCGCCGCCTGCATTGGCAAGCGCAAGAACCTGCGCATTCGATTGCTGCGCCTGCAGCAGGAATGAAGAGAAATCGGAAGCCGATAACGGGTGACGCACCGCGCCGAGAACCTTGCCGCCATTCGCCTTCACGACGTCTGAAGCGTTCTTTTCCAGCGACTTGCCGAACGCATAGTCGGCCGTCACGAAGTACCAGGTCTTGCCGCCTCGTTTCGTGATGGCGGAAGCGGCAACCTTGGCGAGCGCCATCGTGTCGTAAGCGTAGTGCACCGTGTAGGGTGTGCACTGTTCGTTGGTCAGCGTATCAGCTCCCGAGCCTACGTTGATGTAAGGGATCTTCTTCTCACTCGCGATCTGGTTAGTGGAAAGCGCCGTTGCCGAATTCGTTCCGCCGATGATCATATCGACGCCATCCCGATCAATCCATTCGCGTGCCACGGACGCGGCGATGTCGGCCTTGTTCTGATGATCGGCGTATAGCACTTTGACAGGGATGCCGTTGACCTTGCCGCCGAAGTCGGCAACCGCCATGCGTATAGCCTCGAGGCCGCCCTGTCCGTCTCCTTCGGCGTACAGGCCGGAGAAGTCGGTGATGAACCCGATCGTCACGGCGTTGCTATCGGCCCATGCATTGCCCGATGCCGCCGCCCCGGCGACTGCTGTGACGATGCCCAATACAAGATGCATGAACATCCTTATGCGGGATACGGTGTCCACTGATGTCTCCTCACGCATGGCTACAGTGTGCAGGATGGTCGAATCCGTTAGCGAATGCGACCTCCGTGATTTTTTTGTCTCGATCCATCCATCAGATCATGCCACTGTGCAACGATCACTCACACCGCAATCCCCGATTCGATCCCCGCAACGAACCGCGCGATGATTTGCGCCAACTCAGCCGGCGCCTCCAGCGGTGACAAGTGCCCGACTCCGGGCAAGATGTGCATCGCAGCGTGCGGGATACGCGGCATCAGTTCCGCTTGAAGCGTTGCCACACGATCCACCTGATCGAGTTCGCCCGAGATGACGATAGTCGGTGCGTCGATCGACACGACCTCCGCGCTAATGTCTTCCCGCATCGCCACATTCGGCCAGCCCGCTTTGGCCTGCGGCGCGCCCTTCAGACTGTCCTCGATCACCTGCTCGCGCTGGGTCGCATCGAGTGATTTCGCCGTCAGCACGTGATCGATCACGAACTCGACCGATTCGCGCGACTGATAGGCGCCCGTCAACATCGCGCGTTCTTCGTCGGAGAGCGACGCGGGCGACGGCGGCGACGGCGCCACCAGCACGAGGCCTTCAAGCCCGCGCGGCCGGTGCGAGGCGATCAGTTGCGCGACCTTGCCACCCATCGAATGCCCGACGAGAACGTAGCGCGCAAGACCTAGCGCCTGAATCACGCCTTCGGCATCGACGGCAAGATCGGCGATGCCGTAACCATCGACATGCGCCGCGGACTTGCCCCAACCCCGGTGATCGGTCGCGACGATGCGATACCCGTCGGCTAGCGCGCTCGCCACGCCGTCCCATGTCCGCGACGAGCCGCCGTAGTAATGCAGGAACACCAGCGCCAGATCGCCGCTGCCCTGCTGCGCAACGTGAATCCGCGTCCCGTTCGTGTCGATTTCCATTTCCGGCCCCTTTCCGTGAGTGAATGGCTGAATGGTAGATTCAAGTCTTCTGCTTGATAATTGCTGCAACAGTGTCGTCAGTCGATAATATGGTTATCGAATGGGAGGGCAAAATGGACCGGTTGACGAGCTTGGGCGTATTCGTCGCGGCTGTCGAAGAAGGCAGTCTCGCCGCTGCCGCGCGCCGGTTCGGGCTGTCGGCGGCAATGGCCGGCAAGCACGTGAGTGCCATCGAGGATGAATTGAATGTCCGGTTGCTGCAGCGCACGACGCGGCGTTTGAGCCTGACCGAGGCGGGCCAGACTTACTATGAGCGCAGCAAGCACATCCTCGAAGCCTTCGATGAAGCGAACCGTGAAGCAGCCGATGCACAAGGCTCAGTGCGCGGCGTGCTGCGCGTAGCGGCCCCTGTGACGTTTGGTGCAATGCACCTGGGCGAAGTCGTCGCGCGCTATCTGGAGGATCATCCTCACGTCGACGTGGAAGTGCTGCTCGGAGACCGCTATGTCGATCTCATGGATGCAGGCATCGACGTGGCAATCCGGATCGGACGGCTGAAAGATCCTGGCGTGGTGATGCGCCGGCTTGCGCCGTGCAGAATGGTCGTGTGTGCCTCGCCTTCATACCTCGAGCGCCACGGCACGCCGCACAAGCCGGACGACTTGCGGCGCATGACGCGGCTTGCGTTCAGCGAGGCCGTGTCGGGCGGCGACTGGACCCTGCTCGATGCGAGACATCGCGCGCACGTCATCGACGGGCCATGCCGGATGGCCGTCAACAATACGCAAATGCTGCTCGCCGCTGCCCTCGCTGGAGCGGGTATCACGTATGGACCGACATTCGTGTTTGGCGAGCACCTGCGGCGCGGCGAACTGGTGCCGCTGCTGCCGGCCTATCGTGCAGCCGATCTCACGATTCAGGCGGTGTATCCGAGCGCACAGCGCATACCGCTCAAGGTGCGCCGGTTCGTCGATTACCTCGCCGGAGCGTTCGGCGATGATCCGCCTTGGGACAGGAAAACAGGCGCTTGAACGCGACGTGACGCGCTTCAAGACCGCACTGCAGCGAAGGTTCACAATCGTGCCGATTATTGCCGCTTGAGTGTTTTCAAACGCTGTGAGCCGACAGTTTCGGCATGCCGGAGAAACCCGATATGTAGATGCGCACGTCTCGGCCGATGCCGTTGCAGTTGGCTTTCGATAGAATCTGTTGTCGGTTCCTTTATTCGAACTATTACCGGAGACGAACGTGCCAGGCTTACTCCCCGATGTCGATCCCGATGGACTCCTCGAATACTCAGTCGTTTATACCGACCGATCAATCAATCACATGTCGCAGCTTTTCCAGGGCGTCATGCGCGACATTTCCGCGTCACTAAAGAAGGTCTATAACGCAAACGCAGTCGTCGTGGTCCCCGGCAGCGGGACGTTCGGCATGGAAGCCGTTGCGCGGCAGTTTGCGACGAACAAAAAGTGTCTGGTTATCCGCAATGGCTGGTTCAGTTTCCGCTGGTCGCAGATATTCGACATGGGCGGCATTCCGTCCGAGTCCGTCGTGTTGAAGGCGCGGCCCGTCGAACAGGGAAGGCAAGCTGCATTTGCACCGGCTCCCATCGAAGAAGTGGTCGCCGCGATCAACGAACACAAACCGGATCTGGTCTTTGCACCGCATGTCGAAACGGCATCGGGAATGATGTTGCCTGACGGCTATGTGCGCGCGGAGGCTGACGCTGTCCATGCGGTTGGCGGCATGTTCGTGCTCGATTGCATCGCCTCGGGTACGGTGTGGGTGGACATGGTGGCGAGCGGCGTCGATGTCCTGATCAGCGCGCCGCAGAAAGGATGGAGCGCATCGCCCTGCTGCGGACTGGTCATGCTCAGCCCGCTTGCACGCGAAAGAATCGACGCCACGACCAGCACCAGTTTCGCCTGCGATCTGCGCAAGTGGCTGCAGATCATGGAAGCCTATGAGAAGGGTGGCTTTGCCTATCATGCGACGATGCCCACCGACGGACTCGCGATCCTTCGCGATGTCATGAAGGAAACCGATGCATATGGTTTCGACAAGGTGAAAGCAGAGCAGCTGGAACTGGGTGCGCGTATCCGTTCGCTCTTGACCGGGGCGGGCTTCAGGAGCGTCGCGGCTGAGGGTTTTCAGGCTCCGGGCGTGGTGGTCTGCTATACGGATGACGATGGGATACGCAGCGGCAAGAAATTCGCCGATGCGGGATTGCAGATCGCAGCCGGCGTGCCGCTCGAATGCGACGAGCCAGCCGACTTCAAGACGTTTCGGATTGGGCTGTTCGGGTTAGACAAGCTGCATGATGTCGAAGGGGCAGTCAAGCGGTTCGCGCAGGCGTTGGAGAGCGTGCGTTAGGGTCTGCGCGAGGCCAGTGGCACTCAGAACAGGCTGGGCCGCTGCTGGCGGCGGCCCTGGCCTTGCGCCAGCTTGCGCGCCTTCTCGATCTTGCGTGCGGTCTCGGTGAGCTCGGTGGTCGCCTTCGTGTTCAGTTCGTAGATGAACTTGCCCTTGTCGATGTCGGCGAAATCAACCATGACGATGTTGGGCATGAACACCTTCAGCGCGACACCGTTCGTGTAATCGGTCGACGAGACATAGGTCGGCAGCCGCGATTCGATCGCCTCGCCGAAGCCGGCCATCCATAGCTCGGTGAGTGCGGTCGGACGGTTGTCCGGTCCCCACATGGTCGAGTTGCGCTCCCGGATGCTTCGCTTCAGGCCGGTGGTCGTCCAGTACATCATCCCCATTACCTCGGGAGCGGAATTGCGTGCGCCGACTAACATCAACGCACTCTGCTTCTCGATGTTGGACGCGATCTTGCCCATGTCGCTGTCGCCGTTGAGCGCGTTCGTGCCGCCCTTGCCGACGTATTGCAGGCCGTCGTAGCCGCTGCTGTAGCCAGTGCCATCCTCGAGGCGCTTGCAACCCCATATCCCGGTCGACGACAGATAGCCCTGGCCAGCGACTTCGTCGATGCCTTTCTGCGTGAAGAGCACGACGACGTGTTTCTTCAGCTGGTCGAGTGTCTTCTCGTTGAGGCTGCCCGTGTCCATGTAGAGCGAGGTGCCCAACTCCCGCGTGCAGATCTCCGCGATGATCGCCCAGTTCGTGCACTTGTCGATTTTCAGCAGCAGGAATTCGCTGCCGTTGTATTTCACGAAGTCCTTCGCCTGTTTCAGCATGTCGACGAGCCGCATGCCGAACGCGCCGTCCAGTGGCAGCTTGGTGGTCGTGACGTCAGTCCTTCTGCCACCTAGATCGAAGACCGTCTTGTCTTTCTTTTCCTTCAGGTGCGTCAGCTTCGGATCGGCATGGAAGGCCTTCAGCGTCACCGGAGCGGAAGACAGCGTCAAATTCTTGGTGGCTGCAATCCGCAGATCGAACAGGCGCACGCCGGCCTTGGCCTGCTCGAAGATGTCGAGATCCTGAGTCTGGACGTTGGCGTCGCCGCCCGTGATACCCGCGTCATGGCTGCCGGCGAACACGATGTCGCAGAGCCGCTTGCCGCCGCCCAACCTGTAGTAGGTGATCATGGCCGTCGTACCTCCGATAGAGAGTGCGTATTCCAGGCAAGTCTCAGGCAAATCGAACGCTCATTCCATACGTAAGCAAACATGCAACCACGGCTATCCGAATGCGCATGCCCCGCGTAAGTGAACGCTGAGGACGTAGCGATACGGATCTGAGTGTTTTTACTCCGAGATTTCCTCGCTGGTCAAACCATTTCGGCGTGTGCGCATCGACTCGACGACAAGCGCGAGTCGATGCATCGATAAAAGCCTTACATCGGCCCTACTCCACTGCGTACGGCTGCATGCTCCTGCCCTTCGCGCAACACCTGGCGAGCGATCTCCGCCACCCGCTCGACGTGCGCCACAGCGGCATCGCGAGCCTCGAGTGGGGCATGCGCACGGATGGCGGCCAGTATCCGGCGCATCTCCTGAACGGCCTGGCGCCCGCGATCGTCGGAAGCGATCGTCAATGCTCTCAACCGGTTGATCCGCGCCGTGAGCGATTGCACGATGTCCCACGCGACGCTCTTCTTGCCGCCCGTGAACATGCACTCATAGAAAGCAGACGTGAGCGCGCGCACAGCCTGATGATCCTGTGCATCGAACGCGGCTTGAATCTTTTCGATGCATCCGGCGAGTTCCGAGTGAGTGCTTTCGTCAGCGTGCTGCGCGCAGGCCATCGCAGCTTCGCCCTCCAGTAGCGCGCGTATTTCGTAGATCTCCGCGGCCGTATCGAGATCGAGTATCGCGACAATCGGCCCCTGGTTCGGAAGCGAATCGACCAGTCCTTCTGTTTCCAGATGCCGCAGTACTTCACGCACGACTGTGCGACTCACGCCCAGTTCTTCACACAGCGTACGCTCGACAAGCCGCTCGCCGGGCCGAAAATGCGCATCGACAATCGCGGCACGCATTTTCTCCAGCACGAGTTCGCGCAACGTCGTCGTGCGGCGCTCGACTTTCAGCGATGGCAGTGCGTCACTCATGGCCGTCGTCACGCCTGAGCGAAGAGCCGCACATCGCGTGTTTCCCATGCGACGAACGCTTGCGTACCGACCGAGAGCCCGTTGTCATGACGCTGCCCAGCCGGCATGCGAATAGAAATTTCCTGTTGCCACGGCGTGGCCACCGCGTAATGCATCGCATCGCCGAGATACGTGATGTCGCGCACGGTGACAGGCAAGCCCGCCGCGCCATTTGCATCACGCAATGCCTGAATGCGCATCTGCTCGGGGCGAATCATCAGCGTGCCATCGTCGCCTGCCGTGAGCGCGGGATTGAAACTGCCCGACGACACCTCGAGTCCGTTAGGGAACACGCCGTGCATGCTGCCGTCGTTATGCGACGTCACGCGCACAGGCAGGAAATTCGAATTGCCGATAAAGCTCGCGACAAAGCGTGATGCCGGATTCGAGTACAGTTCTTCGCCCGTACCGACCTGTTCGATACGCCCCTTGTTGAATACAGCGATGCGATCCGACAGACGCAACGCTTCTTCCTGATCGTGCGTTACATAGAGAATCGTGACGCCCGTTTCCTGATGAATACGCCGCAATTCAAGCTGGATTTCTTCACGCAGTTTCTTGTCGAGCGCGGAGAGCGGTTCGTCCATCAGCAGCACAGGCGGATCGTAAGCCAGTGCGCGCGCAATCGCGACACGCTGTTGTTGCCCGCCCGACAGTTGCGCGGGCATCCGGTCGCGGCATTCGGACAGATGCACGAGCTTGAGCATCTGTTCGACTTTCGCCTTCACCTCCGCGTCGGGACGGCGGCGCACGCGCAGCGGAAACGCCACGTTCTCGCCCACGGTCAGATGCGGAAATAGCGTATAGCGCTGAAACACCATGCCGATGTTGCGCTTGTTCGGCGCAACCGAAAGCAGCGGCTTGCCGTCGAGCAGCACACGCCCTTCGCTCGGCTCCTGAAAGCCCGCGACGATATACAGCGTCGTGCTCTTGCCCGAACCCGACGGCCCGAGGAAAGTCATGAACTCGCCTTTGCGCACGTCGAGAGAAACCTGATCGATGGCGACCACGTCGTCATATGTTTTGCGCAGGCGCTGGATTTGCAGGTATGCAGTCATGTCGTTCACCTCGGTTATCGTGCGCGGCGCAGCACCGCGCCCGCCAGCATCAACACAGTCGTCAGGCCGACCAGCAACGAAGACGCCGCCGCGACGACAGGCGTCAGGTCTTGCCGCAGCGTTGCCCAGATACGCACGGGCAGCGTCTGCAGCGTGGGGCTTGCCATGAAGATCGAGACCACCACTTCGTCCCACGATGCAAGGAACGAGAAGATCGCGGCAGCAAAGATGCCGAGCCGGATCGCAGGCAACGTGACGCGCAGCTTCACTTCGAGCGGCGACGCGCCGCATATCAGCGCGGCATCTTCGAGTGCGGTATCGAAGCTCGCGAGCGAGTTGCTGATCGAAATGATCGAGAACGGCAACGCGATGATCAGATGGCCGATCACGAAACCCGTCATGGTGCCGCTCAGGCCGATGCGCAGGAAGAACGCATACAGTGCGACGGCCAGCACGACAACGGGCAACACCATCGGCGTGAGGAAGAACGCCTGCACGGCGTTGCGTCCGCGAAACTTGCCGCGCACCAGTGCCAGAGAAGCAAGAAAACCGATCAGCACGGACAGCACCGTGACGATCACCGCGAGCTTGACGCTCGTCAGCAGCGAGTCGATCCAGCCGGCGTCGGTGAACAGCTGGCGATACCACTCCAGTGTCCAGCCCGGCGGCGGAAAGATCAGCCACTGCGAATCGCCGAACGACAAGGCGACGATGAATACGATAGGCAGCAGAAGAAACAGCGCGACGGCGGCGCCAACGGCAAGCAAGGCCCAGCGCAACGCGCCCAGACGGTCGAAATCGAGCAACATGTCAGCGGCCTCCCAAAGCGCGTGCACTGCCTGTAAAGCGCAGTTGCAGCGCGTACAGCGAAAGCGTCACAGCGAGCAGCACGAACGCAGCCGCGCCGGCAAGACCCCAGTTCAGCAGTTGCTGCACCAGTTGTGCAATGAGTTCAGCAAGCATCATGTACGACGCACCGCCGAGCAACGCAGGCGTCACGAAGTAACCGAGCGCCATCACGAACACCATCAGCGCGCCCGACGCGACACCCGGCATCGCCAGCGGCACCAGCACGCGCCAGAATGCCTGCCAGCGGCTCGCGCCGCAGATCGCAGCAGCTCGCAGCGTGGACGCGTCGATGCTGCGAAGCGTCGCGTGCAAGGGCATCACCAGAAACGGCAGCATGATGTACGTCATGCCGATCGTCACACCGATCAGATTGTTCACCAGCGTGAGCGGCTCGCTGATGATGCCGAGCGCCATCAGCATGCGGTTGATCGGGCCCGTCTGTTGCAGCAGCACCATCCATGCAAAAGTACGCGCCAGCAGGTTGGTCCACATCGACAGCAGCATGACCGCGAACAGCAGCGAACTCAGCTTGCGCGGCGCGATGGCAAGCAGCCACGCGGTCGGAAATCCGATCAGCAGCGTCGCCAGCGTCACCACGGTAGCCACCAGAAACGTATTACCGAACACACGCAAGTAGGTCGTCGAGCCGACCAGTTGCGCATAGTTCTGCAGGCCCAGCGACGGTTCGAGCACGCTGCGCAACAGCAACGACAGCACAGGCAGCAGAAAGAAGATCACCAGCAGCAGCAGCGCGGGTATCAGCAGGCGCACGCTGCGCCAGTCGCGCCGCCGGCGTGCGGCCGTCGCGGGAGCATGCGCGACGGTACTCAGAACATTAGGCATGGTGTCTCCCATCCACTTCAATCACAGTGCGGCGCGTTGCGAGCGTCACGCTCACTTCGATTGCCATGCGTACCAGCGCTTGGCGATGGCATCGCGGTTCTCGGCCCAGTACTTCATGTCGAGATTGATCTGCGAGGTCTTGTACTGATCGGGCAGCGTCTTCGCGACGGCGGGCGACATCAGCGAGGCCGACTTCACGTTGATCGGCGCATAGCCCGTATCCGTGGCGAACTTGGCCTGTGCCTGCGGGCTGGTGGCGGCGGCCAGGTACTTCATCGCTTCCGCCTTATGCTTCGCACCCTTCGGGATCACCAGCATGTCGGCGGCCGTCAGGTTCTGGTTCCACGAAATGCCGACGGGCACGCCCGTCTGTTCGAGCGCATGCAAGCGTCCATTCCAGAACATGCCAATCGGCGCTTCACCCGATGCCAGCAGTTGCTGCGATTGCGCACCGCCGCTCCACCAGACGATATCGCCCTTGATGGTGTCAAGCTTCTTGAACGCACGGTCGAGATCGAGCGGATAGAGCTTGTTGGGCGGCACGCCATCGGCGAGCAGCGCGATTTCGAGCACGCCCGGTGCCGACCACTTGTAGAACGTGCGCTTGCCGGGGAATTTCTTCGTATCGAACAGATCGGCCCACGTGGACGGCTGTGCACCCGTGAACTTCGATTTGTTGTAGCCGAGCACGAACGAGTAATAGAAGCTGCCGACGGCATCCGGCGTCGAGAAGCGCGGATCGAGTTCGTCTTTCTTCACGACGGAATAATCGATCGGTTCGATCAGCCCTGCTTTTTGCGCCGCATACGCAAAATCGCCTTCCACATCGACGACATCCCAGTTCACATTGCCGCTATCGACCATGGCCTTCAGCTTGCCGTAGTCGGTCGGTCCATCCATCAGCACGTTGATGCCCGTTTCCTGCGTGAACGGCTGCGCCCAGTTCTTCTGCTGCGACGATTGCGTGGTGCCGCCCCAACTCGTGAACACAATGGGATCCGCGGCGAACACGGGCGCCGCCGCGAAGGTTGCCGCGCAGAAGGCGATCAGCGGCGCGATAAACGAAGTGCTTCTGCTGCTCATGTCAATCTCCAGGGAAACGGGTGGGGTATCGAGACAATGTCTACGGCGGCCAGCGAATGTTCTCTCTCAGGTTCAGCCAAGCGGCGAAAACCGTGCTGGCTTCATGATCTTGTTTTCCATCTCTTCCATCAGCGCCTGAATCTTCGGCGCAAAGGCCTGCCACGTCGGATCTTCAGCGAGCGCCGCGCGACGGCGTTCGCGTTCGTCGAGACTCGGATAAGCCCAGATATGCACGATCTGGTTTTGCGGCCCGATCTCCGAAAAGAAATAGCCGATCAGTTGACCCAGATACCGCTTCTGCAACTCGATGCCCTCTTCCTCGACGAGCTTCAGATAGGCAGGCACGGCGCCTGTCCTGATGCGGTACGTGCGGATTTCGTAGTACATGTGGCGTCCTCGACAGTTGGGCTTCAGCGCATGACGAACGGATCGGCAATCGGTTCGTCCGATGTGCGAATCCAGACCGACTTGGTGCGCGTGTATTCGAGCACGGCGTCGAGTCCGCCTTCGCGTCCAAGGCCGCTCAATCCATAGCCGCCGAACGGCACGATGGGCGACACTGCGCGATACGTATTCACCCACACGATGCCCGCGCGCAATGCACGCGTCAGGCGATGCGCGCGCGTGAGATCCCGTGTGAAGACACCGGATGCGAGGCCATAGCGTGTGTCGTTGGCGAGCGCGATTGCATCGGCTTCCGTATCGAACGTGACGACGCTCAATACCGGGCCGAACAGTTCTTCCATCACACTCGGCACCTGCGCGTTCGGACAATCGACGATAGTCGGCAGAAAGTAGTTACCCTTGCCCACACCGTCCGGCTGCTTGCCGCCCGTCACCACGCGTCCGCCCGCTTCAATGCTTGCGCGCAGTACCTTTTCGATGTGTTCGAGTTGACGGCGCGTCGCAAGCGGACCCATTTCGGTATCCATATCCTGCGGATTGCCGATGCGGATCGCCTGCGCCTTTGCGATCAGCCGTTCGATCAGCGCATCATGAATGCCGCGCTGCACGACGAGCCGTGATCCGGCGACACAACTCTGACCCGTCGCTGCAAAAATGCCCGCGACGACGGCATTGCACGCACTGTCGAGATCGGCATCGTCGAATACCAGCACGGGCGACTTGCCGCCCAGTTCCAGCGATGTCGACGCAAGGTTCTCCGCAGAATTGCGCACCACGTGACGTGCGGTTTCCGGACCGCCCGTGAAGGCGATACGCGACACCAGAGGATGACTCGTCAGCGTGCGTCCGCAATCGTTGCCGAAGCCTGTCACGATGTTGACGACGCCTTTCGGACAACCTGCTTCATGCACGAGCCGCGCGAATTCGAGCAAGGGCGCCGGGCCTTCTTCCGATGCCTTGAGGACGATCGGGCAACCCGCTGCGAGCGCGGGTCCAACCTTGACCGCCGAGAGAAACAGTTGCGAATTCCCCGGCACGATGCCCGCCACCACACCGACGGGTTCGCGCCGCAACGTCACTTCCATATCGGGTTTGTCGACGGGCAGCCACGCGCCCTGAATCTTGTCGGCCACGCCCGCGTAATAGCGGTAGTACTCGGCGACATAGCCAATCTGGCTGCGCGTCTCGCGAATGATCTTGCCCGTGTCCTGCGTTTCGAGTTCGGCCAGACGCGGCGCGTGTTGCGCGACGAGATCGGCGAGTTTGTACAGCAGCTTGCCGCGCGCGCTCGCCGTGAGGTTTGCCCACGCCGGATCGGTCAGCGCGCGATGCGCTGCCTGCACTGCGCGGTCGACATCGTCGGCGCTGGCGGCAGGCATTTGCGCCCACACCTCGCCTGTCGACGGATCGACACTGTCGAACTGCTCGCGCGCATCGTCGAACGTGCCGTCGATGTATTGCTGGAACCGCTGGACCATGTCAGCCACTCCGTGTTCGGTTAGTGCGTCACTTCAGTTGGGTCAGCGGGATGCAAAGGCGGGCATCACGTCGGAGATGAACAGTTCCAGCGACTTGCGCTTGCGTTCATAACTCATATGGCTGTCGAGCCAGAAGCTGTACTGGTCGTAGCCGAGTTCTTCGTAGCCCTTCAGCCGCGCGATCACCTGTTTCGGCTCGCCGATCACGAGGTTCTTGCGGATCGCTTCGGATGAGTACTGCGGGAACATGGCAACGTCGGCGTCCGTGAGCGGCTCGATGAAACCTTGATCGACGGGACGCTCGTTCTTGAACCACTTGCTGAAGTAGCGATAGAAGGTCGCGAGATCTTCGACGGCCGCATCCACTTCAGCCGCATTCGCGCCGACGAACGTATGCATCAGCATCATCACCTGCGGACGCGGCACGTCGGGATGCGAAGCGCACGCTGCATTGAAGCGCTCCATCAGGCTCACGACTTCGGCATCACCGGAGGCCAGCGATGTCACCTGCACGTTGCAGCCGTTCGCGATTGCAAAGGCGTGCGAGTTCGGATCGCGTGCGGCGAGCCACATCGGCGGATTCGGCTGTTGCATGGGACGCGGCACGGGCGTCGATGAAGGCCACGACCAGAACTCCCCCTGCTGCGCGTAGTCGCCCTTGAAGAGCTTGCGCAGCGCGGGGACCATTTCACGCATGCGTGCGCCTGCGCTCATTGCATCGAGGCCGGGCAGCAGGCGCTCGTATTCGAACGAATAGGCGCCGCGCGCAATGCCGAGATCGAGACGGCCATTGCTGGCTACATCGACCATGCCCGCTTCGCCCGCGAGCGCGATCGGATGCCAGAACGGTGCGATCACGGTGCCCGTGCCGAGACGGATGCGTTCCGTCTTCGCCGCGAGATACGCGAGATTGACGAAGGGATTCGGTGCAATCGTGAATTCCATCGCGTGATGCTCGCCAATCCACGCGGTTTCGAATCCGCCGCGCTCGGCCAGTTGCACCAGCTCCGTCATCTGGTCGAACAGTTCGCGATGCGACGTGGTGTTGTCGTACCGCTCCATGTGCAGGAACAACGAAAACTTCATGATGTGTCTTCTCCGATAGCGACTGCGAGATGAGCGGGAGCGTCAGTGCGCGAGTGCGAGTGTCTGCACGGTGCCGGCTTCCGTATCACCGACATAGATGCCGAATGCGTCTTCACTGCGTTCGCGCACATAGCGTTCCAGCATCGAGCGCACGGCGTCGTCGCGCAGTTCGTGCCATGGAATCGCCGCGAGCGGCACGATGCGGATCGCGCTGTCCATGAACGCCGCGCCGCTTTCGATCACGCGCCCACGGTAGTAAATCTGCACACTCGACGATGGCCCGTTGCCCGATTCGAACACGGCAAAAATAAAGTCGAGATTGACTTTGAGGCCAAGCTTCGCAAGCACGCCGTTGAGACTGGTTGTATCGCTTGCGGGTTCGAGCTTGTGACCCGTCGGAAGCTGCAGACCTTTGGGTGTATCCAGCAACACGATACCGTCGCGATGTTCGAGAATCGCGCCGACCTGCGCACGCGCGCCCGCTGCAGCCAGCGCATCCTGCGACAGACTGAAGTTCACATACGCGCCCCGGCAATAGCCGAGCGGCGACGAACTGGTATGAACAAAATCCACCACGCGTCCGATCAGGATGATGTGATCGCCGGCATCGACCACCTGATGGGTCGTGCAATCGAAGCTCGCCGCCGCGCCATCCATGACGGGCGCGCCCGTCGTGCGAGCGCACCACGCGACCTGCGCGAACTTGTCGGCGGCTTTCGATGCGAACACGCCCGACACGTTCTTCTGGTCTTCAGCGAGCACGCTGATCGCGAAGTGTTGCGTCTGCGAAAACACTTCGTAACTGGAAGCCGTCTTCGCGATGCACACCAGCACCAGCGGCGGATCGAGCGATACCGATGTGAACGAATTCGCCGTGAAGCCGCGCGGCGAGCCGTCGGGCTGGATCGTCGTGACAACCGTCACACCCGTGACGAATGCGCCGAGTGCGCGGCGGAACTCCGCGATATCGACAGGCTGCGGATTGAGAGACTCAGCCATGATGTTCTCCAGAGATCGATCCATTCATCGCCTGCTTGCGCGCCGGTTTGACGTCGTCGGTCAGGCTCGACGCCGATGCTTCGGCGAGAAATGCAAGCAGGCTTGCGTTGACGCGCGCGGGGTCGGTAACGTTCATCATGTGACGCTCGTTCGCGATGATTTCCGCGCGTCCATGCGGTGCGGCAGCGGCCATCGCGCGCGACATCGCCGGACTCGAATTCGGATCGCATTCGCCCGTCAGGAACAGCGCGGGCACCGTGAGGCTCGCGAGCCGGCCGACATGCGCATCGTCCGACGATGCGAACAGCCTGTAGGTGCGCGCATAGCCAACGGGATCGACCGATAGCAATAGCCCACGCACAGCTTGCGCCGCTTGCGTCAGGTGCACGGGAATCGGATCGCCGAACCAGCGCGACAGCGTGGCGTCGATGCCGGCTTCCGTGCTGGCATCGGCGGGTTTTTCTGCTGATGTATCGCCGAGTGTTGCCGCGCGGTTCATCACCGCTGCGCGCTGCGCGGGCGTGCGGTCGTACACCGCGTTGAGCGCTGCCACGCTCAGTGTGCGCCCGGGATGCACCAGCGCAAACTCGAGTGCGACCAGTGCGCCCATCGAATGCCCGACCACATGAGCGCGCTCGATGTACAGCGTGTCGAGCAATGCATTGAGCTGCGACGCGTATTCATCGAGCGTCGGCATGGAAGTCGGCAGCGCGCTGTCGCCATGACCGAGCATGTCGTACACGACCACCTGATAGGCGGACGTCAGCGCATCGATCTGCGGCGCCCACACGCTCTGGTTCATGCCTACGCCGTGAATCAGCACCACCGTTTCGCGCGCATCGGCGGATTGCGGCGCGTGCACGCTGTAGCTCGTGCCGGCAGCTTCGCCACGCGATACGGCGCGCACGGGAGCGAGCTCAGGCTTCATTGGACTCGAGCTCCTTCAGATCCTGATAGCGGTCGCCAATGCGGTGATGCGGGCGTCCGCCAATCGATGCGCCGAGCGCGATCACGAGTTCATCGGGCGCAGGTGCATCGACGATCGAGAACTGCACGGTCAGGTAGTGCGAACGCATGCCTTCGTCGTGCTTGTGCATCAGCGGAATCGAGATCGGGCAGTTCGGGCCGCCACGCAGGTTGGTGAAGCTCAGATAGCTTTTTGCGCCGACGGCCTTGCGGTAGTGGTTGCCGAAACGCAGCGTATGGATCAGCGCCGACGCGTGCTCGATTTCTCCCGACGTGCCGACGATGGCGGCCTTGCCGTAGCCTTCGATGGCATCGCCGGAGCCGGCCACGCGCAGCATTTCCGCCGTCAGCATCTCGCCCAGTTGCGGCGCGAGGCCGTGGATTTCCGGCTTCAGATCCTCGACAAAACCGCGACCCGCCCATGGGTTGCGCAGCACGGCCGCAGCGCCGAACAGCTTCAGCGGACGTGGTGCTTCCTTGCCGCCTTCGATAAAGGTCTCTTCGACGTAGGTGACCAGCTTGCGCACTTCCAGCTTCATATCGTTCTCCTTACGGCGGCTCGGGGCCGTGAATGTCGTTGCGTGAGATTATGGTATGCCATCTTATGGTCCGCACCAAGGAGATCAATATTATGGAATACCATGATATGAGGCATGCCATTTCTGGCATGTTTTAGGCTGGGTTGGGGAGATGCTGCGGTGCGGGAACGGCGGGAGGGTTGTGGGCTGCGGCGCCAGCCCGGATGCGACACTGCGCTGGCGTGTGCGCCAGCGAGCCAGACTCAGTACTGCCGACCGGCCTCGATCCACGCTTGCGTCGCGCTCATCGTCAATCGATACCGCGCGCAATTAAAGACTTCCAGCTTCTTCAACTCATCGACGAGCATCGCCTGGAAACCCGGCGCCCCGTCTTCAGTCAACCTCAGTTCCGTCAACGCGGCCTGCATCGACTTGTGGTCACGCACCACCAGACCCATTGCCTCCGTCAACTGCTCGCGATACTGCAGTCGTAGAGGATTCGGCGCGCCCATGGACTCCATCACGACGACATACTTCCTCATCGATCGCCGATAGGTCCACGCAAACAGATCGACCGCGCGCGAGACATCGAGGAATTCGTACACGCCGAGCATCGCCTGGGCGTAATCATGCGGATCGACGTCCAGAAACGACAACGGCGAGCAGTTGTAGAGCATCAGCGGAATGTTCGCGGCAAGACGACTGGTGCGCTTGTTGCCATCCTCGAACGGTTGCAGGTAGGCCAGGTTCACCCACAGGAAAAAGGCGGCCTCGATCGGATTCTTGATGAGGCGGGCCTTCCGCAGGATAGTCTCCAGCATCTCTTCGAGCACGGTCGGCACTTGAGTCGGAACGTAGACCGTGTCGCTGATGTTGACCACCTTCTTGCGGATCACGCCCAGTGAATCCGTATCCACCAGAAGATCCTGCATGAGCACTGCGTGCAGATTTCGGACTAGCGCGGTGGAGAGGCCCTGCAGCGGCACCGCGTCGACCAGAAACTCGATGGCTGCCTTGTGGTTGAGGAGCATCACGGCGTCGGCGTCGCTGCCCGCCGTGCCGCGCCTGAACAGTTCCTCCGTGGCCAGCAAGGAATAGCGGTTGCCCTCCAGACGTGAGGACGACCACGACAGATCGATGAGCAGTTGCTCCAGCACCTTGCGTGCGTACGTTCCCGCTGGCTGCTGTTCGCGCAGGCGACCATCGCGATACAGCGATTCGGCCAGTTCTTGCGGCATTAGCCAGCTCTCATTGGGCACGTAGTCTTCGACGAATTCGCGCCTGTACGTGACGGGGTCGCGCGCGGCCAAAGGCAGATCGAGTTTGTGGCCGAGTTCGACGGAGGCGGGTGACCAGACGGGACTCAGACCAATAGAGGGCGCTTCTGCTGTCGCGGGCGAGACGGCAACAGCCAGCCGGTAGCGGGACGATCGTGCCTGTCCGCTGCGCGTGAGTTGCCCGCCTGCAACCAGTGCTTCCAGATGGCGGCGGACGGTCGCGGGGCTACTTTGCGTAGCACGCACGACGTCGCCAGAGGAAACGTCCGACTGCCCGGCGTGAGACAACCGCTGGATAGCGTCGAGTACGTCCGTGTAGATGGATCTTGCCATTTATCCGCTCAGTATCCGCTCAATTTTGAGCAGATACTACCGAAAATGAGCGGATACGGCAAATTTTGAGCGGATACTGAGCGGATTCTCAGCTTTTGAGCGGATTGAGCGGATTCCGCAGTAAGCAAGACGATCTGTTTTGAGGCATCGCTTCCACCTCGCCCCCACCACCTCATCC
>NZ_QBUY01000103.1 GCF_003121405.1 Paraburkholderia sp. C35
GGATAGGACCGGCTGGGGGCCCGCAGGCAAAAACTAGCATTGGCGGTGTTCAGCGGCTTTCTTTTGCCTACTTTTCTTTGCCGCGGCAAAGAAAAGTAGGTGCTGCCCCGCACAGGGGCGACGCATGAAGTACTAACACCGAATCGCGGATGCCAGCAAAAGCAAAACCAAAACCGCCGGACGCCAGCAAATCTAGACCTTCGTCTACAATCTCAGGTTTGGTCCCACATTTACCCGTCCGTCAGGAAGTCGCAGGTGTCTGAAACTGTCCCCCACATTGGTAAAACGCGCACATCGCGAAAGAACCGTCAGGCGCGCGAAGACGCTGCCGCCGGCCCGTTCGTGGCGCCCGAGCTCGACATCGAGTCGCTCGATATGGAAGCGCGCGGCGTCGGCCGCACCGTCACGGAAGACGGCTCGCCCGGCAAGGTCATCTTCGTCGAGGGCGCGCTGCCCGGCGAACGCGTCACCTATTCGAGCTTCCGCAAGAAGCCGAGCTTCGAACAGGCGCAAGTCGTCAATATCCTCAAAGAGAGCGTGATCCGTACCCGCCCGCAGTGCAAGTTTTTTGGCACCTGCGGCGGTTGCTCGATGCAGCATCTCGATGTGCGCGCACAGGTCGCCGTCAAGGGCCGCGTGCTCGAAGACAACCTGATGCACCTGTCGAAGCTGCGCCCGGAAACCGTATTCCGGCCGATCCACGGCCCGTCGTGGGGCTACCGCTATCGTGCGCGCCTGACGGTGCGCCACGTCGCGAAGAAGGGCGGCGTGCTGGTCGGCTTCCACGAAAAGAAGAGCAGCTACGTCGCCGACATGACGAGTTGCGAAGTGCTGCCACCGCATGTGTCCGATATGCTCGTGCCGCTGCGCCACATGGTGGAAGCGCTTTCGATTCGCGCTCGCATGCCGCAGATCGAACTGGCTGTCGGTTCGTCGGTGACGGCGCTGGTGCTGCGCATTCTCGAACCGCTGAATGCCGCCGACGAACAGCTGCTGCGCGATTTCGCCGATCAGCATAACGTCCAGTTCTGGTTGCAGCCGAAGGGCCCGGATACCGTCTATCCGTTCTATCCGCTCGACCGTCAACTCGACTACACGCTGCCCGAGTACGGTATCCGCATGCCCTTCCGGCCGACCGATTTCACGCAGGTCAATCACCAGATCAATCGCGTGCTGGTTGGCCGTGCGCTGCGTCTGCTCGCGCCCGCGAAGACCGACCGCGTGCTCGATCTGTTTTGCGGCATCGGCAACTTCACGCTGCCGCTCGCGCGCATCTCGCGCGAAGTGGTCGGCATCGAAGGCAGCGAGGTGCTGACCTCGCGTGCGCTCGACAACGCGAAGGAAAACGGCGTCGACGGCCATACGTCGTTCGCGTCGCGCAACCTGTTCGAAGTCACCGCCGACGACATTCGCGCACTCGGCCACTTCGACAAGTACCTGATCGATCCGCCGCGCGAAGGGGCGCTGGCCGTATCGAAGGCGCTGGCGGAAATTGCGCAGAGCGGCGAAGGGCCGTTGCCGAAGCGGATCGTGTATGTGTCGTGCAACCCGGCAACGCTCGCGCGCGACGCAGGCCTGCTGGTGCATGAAGCGGGCTATCGGCTGAAGGGCGCCGGCGTGGTGAACATGTTCCCGCACACGTCGCATGTCGAGTCGATTGCACTGTTCGAGCGGGATTGATCTGCTGCTGCAAAGCGTCCAGACCGCGAGTCTGGACGCCGCAAACAAAAACGCCACGGTTCGAACCGTGGCGTTTTTTATGTGCGGCGCTTAACCGCGTCTAGCCGTTCCTGCAGCTTAGAACTGCCACCACGACTTTTCCTTGCCCGGACGCGCGTGACCCGTGATGTACGGGCTGTCGGGGAAGGTGCCGGCCAGAATGCGCTTCGTGTCTTCGGCCAGTTGCGGCTGATCGAGCTTCTGGTACGACAGCATCATGATGTGCAGCGCGTCTTCAATGGCCGGCGCGTTCTTGTATTCCTTGATCGCGAGCTGCGCGCGGTTGATGGCGGCCACATAGGCGCCGCGGCGGTAATAGTAGTCGGCTGCATGCACTTCATGCGACGCGAGGGCGTTGACGATATAGCGCATGCGCTGCGCTGCGTCCGGCGCGTACTTGCTCTGCGGATACTTGTCGACCACGACCTTGAACGCGTCATACGACTCGCGCAGCGACTTCGGATCGCGCTCGCTCATGTCCTGGCCCGAGAACCGGCCGAACAGGCCCAGATCGTCGTTGAAGTGGATCATGCCCTTCAGGTAGTACGCATAAGGGATGTCCGGATGATCCGGGTGCAGTTGGATGAAGCGGTTGACGGCCTGGTCGGCGGCATCGGTTTCGCTATCCTTCCAGTTGCAGTAAGCGACGTTGATCTGCGCCTGCTGCGCGAAGTGGCCAAACGGATCGCGGCCTTCGAGCGCTTCGAAGTATTTCGCGCACTTGCCGAAGTCCCCGCCGCTCAAGGCGTCCTGCGCCTCCGTATATAATTTATTGTTGGTCCACGTCGCCGTTTCGTCGGTCTTTTCCGGCAGGCCGTGACAGGCCGCTACCAGTGCAACGGCCGCCATGGAAGCGCCATAAAGGGCTGCTTTCCTGGCCAGCTTTTGGGCCACCGTCTTTCGAACAGTTTGAGTAATGATGTTCAAGGCTCGCATTTTCCAGTCTAGCTTTACGTCCAGGTGACCCAGTCTCGATGACCCGTTCCAATACTCCGTGTCCCGCTCCCGGTCAGGGCACGCGGAAGAGCAACAAAGATTATAGCCCAAGCGCCGACCCCGCCGACGTATCTGCAGGGGATCCCGGCACGGGTGCATCCGGTGAAGACCATGGTGGCGAGGCGTCTGCCCGCACCCCCGCATCGGCCGCTACGCAAGGCGCCACGCGGCGTGCAGACGAAGCGCCGCGTGTCGTGATCGTGCCGCCGGAACTCGCGGGCGACCGCCTCGACAAGGTGCTGGCGAAAATCTTTCCGGAGTTTTCACGCAGCCGGCTGCAAAGCTGGATCGAGGCCGAACGCGTGCGCGTCGACGGGCGGCCCGCGAAGATTCGCCAGCCGGTGCCGCTCGGCGCATCGATCGAACTCGTTCCCGATCTGCTGCCCGAGCAGCTTGCATTCACGCCGGAACCCGTGCCGCTCGACATCGTCTATGAAGACGATGCGCTCGTCGTAATCAACAAGCCCGCAGGTGTCGTCGTGCATCCCGCCGCCGGTAACTGGAGCGGCACGGTGCTCAACGGCCTGCTGCATCGTTACGGCGAAGCGGCGGCGGGCCTGCCGCGCGCGGGCATCGTGCATCGGCTGGACAAGGAAACGTCCGGGTTGATGGTCGTCGCGCGCACGCTGGAAGCGCAGACCGATCTCGTGCGCCAGTTGCAGGCACGTACCGTGAAACGCCGTTATCTCGCGCTGGTGTGGGGCAACATGCCGGAAGAAGGCACGATCGACGCGCCTATCGGCCGCGATCCGCGCGATCGCACACGCATGGCCGTGGTGACGGGCGCGTCGGGTAAGCACGCGCGCACGCATTTCCGGCGTATCGAATCGGCGGTGTGGGAGCGACAGCCCGTCACGGCGATCCATTGTGATCTGGAGACAGGGCGGACTCACCAGATTCGTGTGCATTGCGCACATATCGGTCATCCGTTGCTCGGCGATCCCGTCTACGGGCGCGCGCGCGGCAAGCGCTCGGTGACGCCGCTGCCGGGCGGCTTCGCGCGTCAGGCGTTGCATGCATGGCGGCTGGCGCTGGTTCACCCGCAAACGGGCCGCACGATGCAGTGGCGCGCGGATGTGCCGGATGACATCGCGGAACTGTCCGAGGCATTAGGGCTTGGCCGCGAGCATGACGATTACGAAGCCGGATACGACGAAGATTTCGACGACTACGATGACCTGGAAGCAGACGACGCTTCCGTCGAAGCCGGCTACGAAGATGATGACGATATCGATGAAGACGCATCCGATGACGAGGACAATCGCGCATGACGCTGCCTGAGGGGAACACTGGGTTGACAGCCAACGATGTGCTGCGCCCCGAATGGCCGGTGTCGCCACGCGTGCGCGCCCTGGTCACGACGCGCAACGGCGGCGTCAGCCTTCCGCCGTTCGGCACGTGGCGCGCTGGCGTCGAGGGGCCGGGCGGGCGGAATCTCGGCTGGAAGTCGGGCGACGATCCCGCGCATGTCGAAACGAACCGCGCGCGTCTGATGAAGCTGACGGCGCGTGACGAAGCGGCATGGCTCTCGCAGGTTCATGGCGCGACGGTCGTGAATGCCGATGCCGTGCTGGCCGCCGCAAAGCACAACGAGCCGCTGCTGCAGGCCGACGCCAGCGTGACCGACCGGACGGGCACGGTATGCGTGGTGATGATCGCCGATTGCATGCCGGTGCTGCTGTGCGATCCGCAAGGCCGCGCAGTAGGTGCCGCGCATGCGGGCTGGCGAGGTCTTGCGTCGGGCGTGGTCGAGAACACGGCGCAGCGTGTCGCCGCGCTCGCCGGCACTGACATGTCAGTGCTGCATGCCTATCTCGGTCCATGTATCGGCCCGCAGACCTTCGAGGTCGGACCAGACGTGCGTGACGCCTTCATGAAAGGTGTCGGCGGCGCACAACGCGATGCCGTGGCCAATGCCTTCGTCGAGCACCCACTGAACGCAGGCAAGTACCTCGCCAATCTGCCGCGACTCGCGCGTCTGCGTCTGGCTGAAATCGGCGTGACGAATGTTGTCGGCGGCGATCATTGCACCTTCACCGAACAGGAGCGTTTCTATTCCTATCGGCGAGACCGTGAGACCGGGCGCATGGCCGCGCTTATCTGGCTCACAGACGACTGACGCACGCCGTCCGGCGAGCCGTAAGTGCCGCTGCGCAAAGGTATTTTTGCTGCAGACAAGATCACTCTGATCGAACACCGAAGACATCTTATGTTGCACTGCGTGAACATAAGAAGACCTACGCGGTTGCGCAGTGCATAAGCGTTCCGCGCCTTGCCGTATTGCCCAGACAAGCCCGTGATAGCGGGCTTGTTTTGCATTGCACAGTACGATCGTTCTCCCGTTGATGAATGCGTTTGATATACATCGGGAAAACGATGATGAAAAAATTATCGCACTGCGGCAAAATCGGGAACAAGCATTGACATGCCTTGCGATGGGGCGCAAGAATGTTCTCCACTGGGCAAGGGCGTAACGCGGTCGCGATCCTTTCGTGTCTCCCGCGCAAGTACCTGCCTCTCAACCCGTCCGCGAGGACTTTTCGGTTAAAAGCAGGCATGGCGGCATCTCAAACTTCCTCGACTTCTTCTCGCACGGACACCTCATCGGACCGCACGCAGCAGCAAGCGAATGCGGCAGGGGTGCAACAATGGTTCGATGCCTGGATGAACGCATGGCGTTCGCTGGGTGCGCAGGCTGCAGCAAGCGGCAATCCTTTTAGCGTGCCCTCCATGCCCGATTTCGCGAAAGCGGCGACGGCACAGGCGGGCGCGATGCCGTTTTCGACTCCCTTCCTCGAGCAAATGGCCAAACAGTTTGCGCAAGCGCAGACACCACCAAACGGCCAGGCCGATGGCCAGCCGTTCAACGCATTATTCGGGCAGGCCTTCAATCCTCAGCTTGCCCAACAGTTCACGCAGCAACTCGCCGGACTGAAGATGCCAAGCGCATCGATTCCGCCGACGCGTCTGCAGCAGTTGCAGTCAGACTATTCGCGCGAAGCGATGCAGTTGCTGCAACAGGCCACGCAAGCTGCCTCGGGTATCGAACTCAAGGACCGGCGCTTCAGTTCGGAGGCGTGGAAGAACACGCCCGTGTACACGTACACGGCGGCCTGGTATCTGCTGAACGCGCGTTATCTGCAGGAACTGGTCGATTCCATCGAGACCGATCAGAAGACCCGCGAACGTATCCGTTTCGCCGTCCAGCAATGGACGGCGGCAGCATCGCCCAGCAACTTTTTCGCGCTGAATCCCGAAGCGCAAAAGACGCTGCTCGAAAGCAATGGCGAAAGCCTGCGTCAGGGCGTGATGAATCTGCTCAGCGACATGCAGCGCGGCAAGAGCTCGCAGACGGACGAATCGCGGTTCGGCGTCGGCAAGAATCTGGCGATGACGGAAGGCTCCGTCGTGTTCGAAAACCCGCTGATGCAGCTGATCCAGTACAAGCCGCGCACGGCCACCGTGCACGAGCGGCCTCTGCTGATCGTGCCGCCTTGCATCAACAAGTACTACATCCTCGATCTGCAGCCCGAAAATTCGCTGGTCGCGCACGCGCTCGATTCGGGTCATCAGGTGTTCCTGATTTCGTGGCGCAGCGCCGATCAATCGATCGCCGACAAGTCGTGGGACGACTACATCGGCGACGGTGTGCTGGCCGCCATCAATACCACGCGCCAGATCAGCGGCCGCGAGCAGATCAACACGCTCGGCTTCTGTATCGGCGGCACGTTGCTGGCAACGGCGCTGTCCGTGGCTGCTGCGCGCGGCGAGCATCCCGCCGCGTCGATGACGCTGCTCACCGCGATGCTCGACTTCGGCGACACGGGCGTGCTCGACATCTTCGTCGATGAAGCGCATGTGCAGATGCGCGAGCAGACCATCGGCGGCAAGAACGGCACGGCGCCCGGTCTGATGCGCGGTCTGGAGTTCGCCAACACGTTCTCGTTCCTGCGTCCGAACGATCTCGTGTGGAACTACGTGGTCGACAACTATCTGAAGGGCCGCACGCCGATGCCGTTCGATCTGCTGTACTGGAACAGCGATTCGACGAGCCTGCCTGGCCCGATGTACTGCTGGTATCTGCGCAATACATACCTCGAGAACAAGCTGCGTGAGCCGGGCGCGCTGACCACGTGTGGCGAGAAGGTGGACCTGTCGAGCATCGACGTGCCGACGTTCATCTACGGTTCGCGCGAAGATCACATCGTGCCCTGGGAAACGGCGTATGCATCCGTGCCGTTGCTCACAGGCCCGCGCAAGTTCGTACTCGGTGCGTCGGGGCACATTGCCGGCGTGATCAACCCGCCGGCAAAGAAAAAGCGCAGCTACTGGTCCGTTGCAGGCGACGACAATACGTTGCCCGAGAATCCAGACGACTGGCTCGAAGCCGCCACCGAAACGCCCGGCAGCTGGTGGCCCGAATGGACCAGCTGGCTCGACCAGTTCGGCGGCAAGAAGGTGAAGCCCGCTGCGCAAGCTGGCTCGGCTGACTTCCCGGTGATCGAGCCGGCGCCTGGCCGTTACGTGCAGGAACGCGAGTGAGCAGTCAGTGAGCGGTCAATGAGCCGCAACGGATCGTTCGGGTGCCGAAACATGGGCGAGCGGTCGCCGTCGAAGTGAAATGAGCGACCGCCGTCCACCGCATAACGAGTGACGACGGATGGAGTGAGACAGACGCTGTACCGCAGTAACGCTGACTTGACCGGATTATCAACTTGACGGGCTACTGTGGAGCATGTCGCCGCAGCCCCAAAGGAAACGCAAAATGACTGACGTAGTGATCGTATCGGCAGCCCGTACGGCTGTCGGCAAATTCGGTGGGTCGCTGGCCAAGATTGCTGCGCCTGAGCTGGGCGCCACGGTGATCCGTGCCGTGCTGGAGCGCTCGGGCGTGAAGCCCGAGCAGGTAAGCGAAGTCATCATGGGCCAGGTGCTGGCAGCGGGCTCGGGTCAGAACCCGGCGCGTCAGTCGCTGATCAAGGCCGGCCTGCCGATGGCCGTGCCCGGCATGACCATCAACAAGGTGTGCGGCTCGGGCCTGAAGGCCGTGATGCTGGCCGCCAACGCGATCATCGCGGGCGACGCCGACATCGTCATCGCAGGCGGTCAGGAAAACATGAGCGCCGCGCCGCACGTGCTGCCGGGCTCGCGCGACGGCTTCCGCATGGGCGATGCCAAGCTGATCGACACGATGATCGTCGACGGCCTGTGGGACGTGTACAACCAGTACCACATGGGCGTGACGGCTGAGAACGTCGCGAAGGAATACGGCATCACCCGCGAAGATCAGGACAAGTTCGCTGCGCTTTCGCAAAATAAGGCGGAAGCCGCACAGAAGGAAGGCCGCTTCAATGATGAAATCGTGCCGATCCAGATTCCGCAACGCAAGGGCGACCCGCTGTCGTTCGCAACGGATGAATTCGTGCGCCATGGCGTGACGGCTGAATCGCTGGCGGGCCTGAAGCCGGCGTTCTCGAAGGAAGGCACGGTGACGGCAGCGAACGCATCGGGCCTGAACGACGGTGCCGCGGCCGTCGTCGTGATGTCGGCGAAGAAGGCCGAGGCGCTCGGCCTCACGCCGCTCGCGCGCATCAAGGCGTACGCGAACGCGGGCGTCGATCCGAAGGTGATGGGCATGGGCCCGGTGCCGGCATCGCGCCGCTGTCTGGAGCGCGCGGGCTGGAGCGTGAACGATCTCGACCTGATGGAAATCAACGAGGCGTTCGCGGCACAGGCGCTGGCCGTGCACAAGCAGATGGGCTGGGATCAGTCGAAGATCAACGTGAACGGCGGCGCAATCGCCATCGGCCACCCGATCGGCGCATCCGGCTGCCGTATTCTCGTTACGCTGCTGCACGAAATGCAGAAGCGCGACGCGAAGAAGGGCCTCGCGTCGCTGTGTATCGGCGGCGGCATGGGCGTGGCGCTCGCGGTCGAGCGTCCGTAACAGGCCGCAGGCCGTTTCACAAGGAGGCCGCCACGCATGCCGGTGTTCGTCTGAGAGCGACCGGCAGCGTGGCGCGGTTCGAAGCGGTGGCGCGCTGGAACGGTTGAGCGCGCAACGCAGCGGACATTGCAAGGCACGAGGCGGCTGGCGTCTCGGAAAACGATAATGGAGTGTGTTTTATGTCACAACGAATTGCGTACGTAACGGGCGGCATGGGTGGCATCGGCACGAGCATTTGCCAGCGTCTTCTCAAGGATGGCTTCAAGGTGATCGCGGGCTGCGGCCCGAATTCGCCGCGCCGCGTGAAGTGGCTCGAAGACCAGAAAGCGCTGGGCTTCGACTTCGTCGCGTCGGAAGGCAACGTGGGCGACTGGGAGTCGACCAAGGCTGCGTTCGACAAGGTCAAGGCCGAGTGCGGCGAGATCGACGTGCTGGTCAACAATGCGGGCATCACGCGCGACGTCGTGTTCCGCAAGATGACGCACGAAGACTGGACGGCCGTGATCGACACGAACCTGACCAGCCTCTTCAACGTGACGAAGCAGGTGATCGACGGCATGGTCGAGCGTGGCTGGGGCCGCGTGATCAATATTTCGTCGGTGAATGGCCAGAAGGGCCAGTTCGGTCAAACGAACTATTCGACCGCGAAGGCGGGGATCCACGGTTTCACGATGGCGCTCGCGCAGGAAGTGGCCACCAAGGGCGTGACGGTCAATACCGTGTCGCCGGGCTACATCGGCACGGACATGGTGAAGTCGATCCGCGCCGACGTGCTGGAAAAGATTGTCGCGACGATTCCGGTGCGCCGTCTCGGCACGCCGGATGAAATCGGGTCGATCGTTGCATGGCTGGCGTCGGACGAGTCGGGCTTCTCGACGGGAGCTGACTTCTCGCTGAACGGCGGCCTGCATATGGGCTGATCCGTGAACGTCCTGTTTCGTGGTGGCTTGAACGAAGCAGGACGTTGCATGGCTCAGATGTTTCTGACGGCGTCTTGTACGCGCAGCGTCGCGCTGTGCGTGCGACAGGACGCCGTTTCTGCGCTTCATTCGCGCTCAAAGGCGTTACATGACCACTACTACAAAGAAAACAGCCGAACGACTCATTAAGAAATATCCGAACCGTCGACTGTACGATACAGAGACCAGCACTTACATCACGTTGACTGATGTGAAGCAGCTCGTGCTGGATCAGGAGGATTTCAAGGTCATCGATGCCAAGAGCAACGAAGACCTGACGCGCAGCATCCTGCTACAGATCATTCTCGAAGAGGAAAGCGGCGGCCTGCCGATGTTCTCGTCGATCATGCTGTCGCAGATCATCCGTTTTTACGGACACGCGATGCAAGGGATGATGGGCACGTACCTGGAAAAGAACATCCAGGCGTTCATCGACATCCAGAACAAGCTTGCCGATCAGTCGAAGGGCCTGTACGAAGGCAAGTCGATGAATCCGGAAGTCTGGTCGCAGTTCATGAACATGCAGGCCCCGATGATGCAGGGGATGATGACGAGCTACATCGAACAGTCGAAGAACATGTTCGTGCAGATGCAGGAGCAGATGCAGAACCAGGCGAAGACGATGTTCAGCACGTTCCCGTTTACGCAGCCCGCGGCGCAGGGGAATCCGGAGCCGGAGAAGAAGTAGGGCGGTGCGTCGACTGGCGAGATAGATCGCAGCGGCTCGAATACGCCCGGCGTGGTGCCGGGCGGTGAGCTTTCGTGCTGGTGATTTTGTCGCGGGCGCTTCGTGTTGCCGCTGATGCTGATTCTGCAATTCCGATCTTCGCGCCGCTGGCGTGTCGGTTTTCCTGATTGCTCAAAAAAATCCGAGTGATTGCAAACGCGAGCCGTGAATTTTCGGAAATTTAAACGTCGTGGATTAAATGAGATCGTTTAGTTTTCTGATTATTTGCATTGATTTGAATATTCGCAATTAAATCGATTCAATTTTCAGAATACCTGGTGTTGACGTGGGTTATGTCGCCGCTCTAATATGATTTCACGTTCAGGCACCGCTTGAATCGTTCGTCGAAGGGTGATCCATTTTTGACGAAAGATACGATCAAAGACAGCCAAACAGCCGCTTTAGCGGCTGTTTTCATTTTTTGCGGAGCGAAAGCGTGTGTCGTGGAATTCCAATCTCAGTGAAGCAAAGTGCGAAATTTATCCATTGAATCGACGCATTCGATTTACTGGTTATTTTTCACCACCATCTGAAAATTCAATCCGTGAACCGGTTTTCAGGAAATATTTCTGTTTTCCGGTATGTCTACCTCAGCCGTCCATGTTTGGGGCATCAAGGCGGTTTACAGGATGTACCAAAGTTGGTACAGTATCTCTGTCGCACGCGACTCCGAAGCAGCGTCCAATACCCGTCGTCCTGTCCGTATGTTTTTTCCGGACTGACATGGGCAATGAACCCGTGCGGCAATGGCTGCGGGATCTTGAACCCGAAGACAGGAAAGCAATCGGCGAGGACGTGAAGACCGTGCAATTCGGTTGGCCGCTAGGGATGCCGCTAGTGCGGAAGATGGGACGCGATCTGTGGGAAATTCGCACTACGCTGCCGCAGCGCATCGCGCGCGTGCTGTTCACCGTGGTGAACGCGAACATGGTCTTGTTGCACGGCTTCATCAAGAAATCGCAGGCGACGCCACAAACCGATCTGGAAATCGCAAAGGACAGGCTGCGTCAGTTGCATAGCAGTTAAGCGCAAAAGAGGTGTGTGATGGCAAACAGGCACGTGAGCAGGCACATAGGCGGGAATTTCGACGACTTCCTTGCTGAAGAATCGCTGCTCGAAGAAGTCACGGCTACCGCCATGAAGCGCGTTATCGCGTGGCAGATCGAACAGGAAATGAAGGCGCAAAATCTGACCAAGACTCGTATGGCTGCGAAGATGAATACGAGTCGCGCCGCGTTGAACCGTTTATTGGATCAGGAAGACACGAGTCTCACGCTCACAACGCTCGTTAGCGCCGCGAACGCGCTGGGAAAGAAGTTCAGATTTGAACTCGCGTCGTGATGCAGCCGTGCAGGACGGCGACGTATTGTTTGCACGACCGATCAGCGCACGTTAGGGACCCGTTGTCTGCCTCCGCCAAAGTGCACGTCGGCGGCCCCCACCCACGGTATAATCCGAGGTTGCTTGCGCGGGGCCCAACCGTTTCCCACAAGATCCACATGGCCCCATTTCGCGACGGCGCTCGCCACGAGAAAGCCGTCGCCCGGTGCACCCACGTTTGCCGCGATTCTGGCGTTTGGGCTGCACGCCCAAGCCGTCACTCATCGCTCTCGCAGGACCATTCTCTATGTCGCAGACTTCGATCCCCGCCGCGCCGACCGCTTCGATTCCGAAGGTCGGGTTCGTATCCCTCGGATGTCCCAAAGCTTTGGTCGACTCCGAACAGATCATCACCCAATTGCGCGCGGAGGGTTACGAAATCTCCGGCACCTATGACGGCGCGGACCTCGTCGTCGTCAACACCTGTGGTTTCATCGACGAAGCCGTGCAGGAAAGCCTCGACGCCATCGGCGAAGCGCTGAACGAAAACGGCAAGGTGATCGTCACCGGCTGCCTCGGCGCGAAGCAGAGCGCAAGCGGCTCGAACCTGATCGAAGAAGTGCATCCGAAGGTGCTGGCCGTGACGGGCCCGCACGCCGTCGGCGAAGTGATGCAGGCGGTGCATAGCCATCTGCCTAAGCCGCACGATCCGTTCGTCGATCTCGTGCCCGCCGCGGGCGTCAAGCTGACGCCGCGTCACTACGCGTACCTGAAGATTTCCGAAGGCTGCAACCACCGCTGCACGTTCTGCATCATCCCGTCGATGCGCGGCGACCTCGTGTCGCGCCCCGTCGCCGAAGTGATGCTCGAAGCGGAAAACCTGTTCAAGTCGGGTGTGAAGGAACTGCTGGTGATCTCGCAGGACACCAGCGCCTACGGCGTCGATGTCAAGTACCGCACCGGCTTCTGGAACGGCAAGCCGATCAAGACGCGCATGACGGACCTCGTCGGCGCGCTGGGCGAACTGGCCGCGCAATATGGTGCGTGGGTGCGTCTGCATTACGTGTATCCGTACCCGAGCGTCGACGAAGTCATTCCGATGATGGCGGAAGGCCCGTTCAAGGGCCACGTGCTCCCGTATCTGGATGTGCCGTTCCAGCACGCGCACCCGGAAGTGCTCAAGCGCATGAAGCGTCCCGCGAACGCGGAAAAGGTCATGGAGCGCGTGCGTGCCTGGCGCGAGATCTGCCCGGACCTGACCATCCGCAGCACCTTCATCGCCGGCTTCCCGGGCGAGACGGAAGAGCAGTTCGAAACGCTGCTCGACTTCATCCGTGAAGCGGAACTGGACCGCGTCGGCTGCTTCGCGTATTCGCCTGTCGAAGGCGCGAGCGCCAATGAACTCGACGGCGCATTGCCCGACGAAGTGCGCGAGGCACGCCGCGCGCGCTTCATGGAAGTGGCCGAAGAAGTGTCGGCGAAACGCATCGCGCGCAAAGTCGGCAAGACGTTGAAAGTGCTCGTCGACGAAATCAATCCCGATGGCGGTATCGGCCGCACGGCGGCAGATGCACCGGAAATCGACGGCGTGGTCTATATCGCGCCCGCGACCAAGGCGTCGAAGCGCTACAAGGTCGGCGATATCGTGTCGGTGAAGATCACGGGCGCGGACGGCCACGATCTGTGGGGCGAGGTCTAAGCGATGTCGCAGAGCACGCAAACGGGCACGCAAGCGAATACGCCGTCAATCCTCGCGCTTGGCGAGGCGATGATCGAATTCAACCAGTCGGAAAAAGATCAGCCGACGTATCTGCAAGGCTTCGGCGGCGATACATCGAACTTCTGCTTCGCGGCTGCGCGGCAGGGCGCATCGACGGGTTTCGTGTCCGCAGTCGGCCATGACCAGTTCGGGCGTCTGCTGCTCGATCTGTGGCAGCGCGAGCATGTCGATACGTCCTTCGTGCGCGTCGACGAGCAGGCTCCGACAGGCGTGTATGTCGTTTCGCACGGTCCGTCCGGTCATCAGTTCGACTATCTGCGCGCCGGTTCGGCAGCGAGCCGTTACGCACCGCGCGATCTGCCGCTCGATGCCATCGCTGCCGCCAGGGTGATCCATCTGTCGGGCATCAGCCTTGCCATTAGCGTGACTGCCTGCGATGCCGCGTTCGCCGCGATCGCCCATGCGCGTGCCAACAACACGCTGGTCAGCTTCGACACGAATCTGCGCCTCAAGCTGTGGCCGCTCGCGCGGGCGCGCGCCGTGATGCTCGAAGCGATCCGCCAGACGGACATCTGCCTGCCGAGCTGGGACGACGTCACGGAACTGACCGGCCTCACCGAGCGCGACGACATCGTCGATTTCCTGCTCGCCCAAGGCCCGCGCGTCGTCGCTTTGAAGCTGGGCAAGGAAGGCTCGTATATCGCGACGCCCGACGAACGCCGCGTGGTGCCTGGCCACGTCGTGAAGGCTGTCGATGCCACTGGCGCGGGCGACTGTTTCGGCGGCGCGTTCATCGCGCGCATCGTGGCGGGCGACGATCCGTTCCAGGCGGCGCGTTACGCCAATGTCGCGGCTGCGCTCTCGACGCAAGGCTACGGCGCCGTCGCGCCAATCCCCGAACGCGCGGCGGTAGAGAAGCTCCTCGGCGCCTGACCGCTCGCTCACGCTGCACAATAGCGTCAGCAGTGCCGGATTCGACGCATGAATCCGGCAACTCCGGTATGTTCAGCAGTGCATGGTCACGCAATTGGTGACATTCATCTGAGACAAGTGAGAGGAGACAGGCGATGCAACGTGAAGTGGTGGTAGTGAGCGGCGTACGCACGGCAATCGGCGAGTTCGGGGGCAGCCTGAAAGATTTCGCGCCGACCGATCTCGGCGCGCGCGTGGTGCGCGAGGTGCTGTCGCGTGCGACCGTCGCGGGCGATGAAGTCGGCCACGTGGTATTCGGCAGCGTGATCCACACCGAGCCGAAAGACATGTATCTCGCGCGCGTCGCGGCGCTCAACGGCGGCGTCACGCAGCATGCGCCCGCGCTTACCGTGAACCGGCTGTGCGGCTCAGGCTTGCAGGCCATCGTGTCGGCGGCGCAGTCGGTGCTGCTCGGCGACGCGGACATCGCTATCGGCGGCGGCGCGGAAAGCATGAGCCGCGCGCCGTACATCATGCCTTCTGCGCGTTTCGGCCAGCGCATGGGCAACGCGAGCATCGTCGACATGATGCTGGGTGCGCTGCACGATCCATTTCAGGCCATCCACATGGGCGTGACGGCTGAAAACGTCGCGAAGAAATTCGACATTTCGCGCGACGCGCAGGATGCGCTGGCACTCGAATCGCATCGCCGCGCCGCGAAGGCCATCGAAAGCGGCTTCTTCAAGGAACAGATTCTCCCCATCACGATTGCGTCGAAGAAGGGCGACACGGTCTTCGATACGGACGAGCACGTCCGCATGAACGCCACGCCCGACGACTTCGCAAAACTCAAACCTGTTTTCGCGAAGGAAAACGGCTCGGTGACGGCGGGCAATGCGTCGGGCATCAACGACGCAGCGGCGGCCGTCATGCTGATGGAGCGCAGCGTTGCCGAAAAGCGCGGCGCGAAGCCGCTGGGCCGGCTGGTCGCGTATGCGCACGCGGGCGTCGATCCGAATTACATGGGCATCGGTCCGGTCCCGGCGACGCAGAAAGCGCTGGAGCGCGCCGGTCTCACGGTGAACGATCTCGACGTGATCGAAGCCAACGAGGCGTTCGCCGCGCAGGCCTGCGCCGTCAGCAAGGAACTTGGCCTCGATCCCGCCAAGGTGAACCCGAACGGTTCGGGCATTTCGCTCGGCCACCCGATCGGCGCGACGGGCGCGCTGATCACCGTGAAGGCGCTGTACGAACTGCAGCGCATCGGCGGGCGGTATGCGTTGGTGACGATGTGTATCGGCGGCGGGCAGGGCATTGCGGCGATTTTCGAGCGGATCTGATCGGCTCGCGGGACGCGGCGCGGCGCAATGGCCGCCGCGCCGCGTCCCGTCTCTGAACGAACTTGCGGTATAACCGGTCGAAGCGGATTCACGATGTAACGGACGTGCTCCACACGTCATCAAGCCGGTTGAAAGGAAATACACGGATGCAGGAAACAAAGACGAAACACAGGGCGTCGTGGCACGCGATTATCGCGGCAGCGACACTGGCCGTCATGACGGCGTTGCCCGTCGCGACGCACGCGGAAAGCGACGCCGTGAAGGAACTCGCGGCACCGCCGCCGATCCAGTTGCCGCTCAAGCCCAGCCCCGAATTCGCGAAGTTTCCGCAATACGCAGGCACGCTCGGCAAGCGCCAGATCGTGCTGCGCCTGGGCGCGAAAACGGACGACCCGTCCGGCGTGCACGGCGAATATCAGTTCGCCGATACGGGCGAAGTGATCCTGATCGCGGGCGACCGCGACGGCGACACGCTCGAAGTCGAAGAGTCGAACGACGGCCCGCATATCACGGGCAACTGGGTCGGCAAGTTCGCGGCGGATGGTTCGCTCGAAGGCGAACGGATGAACGTCGACGATTCCGATCCGCTCGAATTTTCCTTGAAGCCGCTCGCGGCGGGACAGAAGGCGCCATCGGCTGCCCCCGCGTCGGCTCAGGTGCAAAACCCGGTGCAAAACCCGGCGCAGAAACCTGCGCAACCTTCGGTGCAGCCGCCCGCGCAATCCGGTACAGGCGGTCAGTCTGTCAACGGCGTGAGCAATCTGAAGATCGGCGAGTGAGCCTGTCGAGGTCGCCGCGCGCATCACTGACGAATCCAACTTTCTCTGATCATGACTCAAAAGACTCCGAAGCACGGCTTGCAGACCCGCATCGTTCAGCCGACCGATCAAATGACGCCCGGCTGGGAATCGTTCTCGGTGCCCGTCGCGCGTGCATCGACGGTGGTGTTTCCGGACCTCGCCGCGATGCGTGCGCTCGACTGGCGCAACGACGCGCAATGGCGTTACGGCCTGCACGCAACGCCGACCTCGATCGCACTCGCGCAGCGCCTTGCCGCGCTCGAAGGCGGCAATCATGCGCTGCTGCAGCCGTCGGGTCTGTCGTCGATTTCGAATGTGTACTTCGGTCTCGTCAAATCAGGCGACGACGTATTGATTCCCGACAACGTCTACTCACCGAACCGCGACCACGCCGAGTGGCTTGCGAAGGACTTCGGCATTACCGCGCGCTACTACGATCCGATGATCGGCGCGGGCATCGCCGACCTGATCCAGCCGAACACCAAGCTGATCTGGCTGGAAGCGCCCGGCTCGGTGACGATGGAAGTGTCGGACATTCCGGCGATAACGGCAGTTGCCCGCGCGCGCGGCGTGGTCACGGCCATCGACAACACGTGGTCGGCGGGTCTGGCGTTCCGGCCGTTCGATCACGGCGTCGACATCTCGATGCAGGCGCTCACGAAGTATCAGTCGGGCGGCAGCGACGTGCTGATGGGCGCGACCATCACCGTCGATCGCGAACTGCATCTCAAGCTGAAGATGGCGCGCATGCGCATGGGCATTGGCGTGTCGTCGGATGATTGCTCGCTGATTCTGCGCAGTTTGCCGTCGATGAAAGTGCGCTTCGAGCAGCATACGAAGAGCGCGCTCGAGCTTGCGAAGTGGCTGAAGACGCGTCCGGAAATTGCTGCCGTGCTGCATCCCGCATTGCCGGATTGCCCGGGCCACGAATTCTACGAGCGTGATTTCACGGGCGCCGGCGGGCTGTTCTCGGTCGTGTTCGACGCGCGCTACACGCCGGAGCAGATCGATACCTTCTGCGAGTCGCTGGAGCTGTTTTCGCTGGGTTGGAGCTGGGGCGGGGCGCAGAGTCTCGCGATGCCGTACAACGTCGCGTCGATGCGCACGGAGTCGCAGTGGCCGTATCGTGGGACGCTGGTGCGGTTCTACGTGGGACTGGAGGAAGAGTCGGATCTGCGGGCGGACATCGAGCGCTGCCTTGGCGCGCTGAGCTGACGCTCAGGTTGTCTGCCGGCATCCGCGGATGCAGGCAGACAACACCAACCGGCATTCCGGCGCGAAGCCAGCGCCAAAAAAATCAGAACAGCTTCAGCAGACCGTCAAGCCCGACGAAATTAAACGCGACACTCGCAGCTTCCCGCACCACAGGCTTCGCGCGGAATGCGACAGACAGGCCGGCTGCCGCCATCATCTTCAGATCGTTCGAACCATCGCCCATCGCAATCGCGCGCGTCGATTCGATACCGAGCTTGTCGCACACTTCGCGCAGCGTGCGCGCCTTCACGTCGGCGTTGACGATCTCGCCAACCACGCGCCCCGTCAGCTTGCCATCGACGATTTCCAGCGTGTTGGCGCGCGTGAAATCGAGCCCCAGACGCGCCTGCAGCTTCTCGGTGAAGAACGTGAACCCGCCCGATACCAGCAGCGTCTTCAGACCCGCAGCCCGCGCGCCAGCCAGCATGGTCTCCGCACCCGGCGACAGGCGCAGCCGCTCCTCATAAACCTTTTCGAGCGCGCTCGCATCGAGTCCCTTGAGCAGCGCGACACGCCGCGTCAGGCTCTCGTTGAAATCCTTGATCTCGCCGCGCATCGACGCTTCCGTAATGGCGGCCACTTCGGCCTTCAGCCCGCAGAAATCGGCAATCTCGTCGATGCATTCGATGGTGATCAGCGTCGAATCCATGTCCATCGCGACGAGGCCGAAATCGGTCAGGCGCCGGCCCGCTTCGACAAACGCGTAGTCGAGCATGTGCGTGCCGCAATAGACATCGAGATCGGCGCGCTGCGCGGGATCGGCATGGTCGATGCGCACTGCGCATGGATCGAGCACGGCAAGCTTCGAGCCGCGCGACAGCGCGACGAGCGGTTTGTGATGTTCGACGGCAAGCGGCGTGAGGCTTTGGATGACGAGATTCATGTCGACGCGGGAAGTGAGAGGCCAGCCGGCATGGGAAACCGCCTATTGTAACGGTTCCTCGCGAGCATCCCGGCCGGGCCGCAGAGCAGGGCGGGAAGCACGATTCATGATCTATCTCAAATAGTTCGTACTACCAAAGTGATTGCGATGCCACCAGGGATTATCCATGTGGATAGATTGATTCGGATCGCTAATAGTTCATCGGGTTGTTTGACAACAAAGTGCGAGAACGCCTGGCTTGTCAGATGACAAGCGTGTACGAATCGCCCGTCAGATGGGTCGCGCGATTCGAGCACGCGAATGAGACATCAACCAGGGAATCAAGGGGCGATTGATAAAAATGCAGACGAACATGGACGATTCTTTAAGGCCAACGCCATCTGTCCGCGAGCACACACGCAAGCTCGCCGTGCTGGCCACCGCGCTGATGCTTGGCGCATGCGGCGGCTCGAATGGGACGCAAGGGGACACGTCGAATGCCGTGCAGCACAACGGCGACAATGGCGCGGCGTCGGCGCCTGCTGCGGCATCGTCGGCGTCGGCTGACACGGCGTCGGACGCCGCCGTATCACCGGCACCGACACCGGCACCGGAACCGGATCAGCCCGCGTCTGCGGCCACGCCCGCGAGCGGTGCGTCGGACGTGGTCGCGGCAGGCTTCCAGGTCGGCACGACGACCTTCGACAGCAGTCTGCCGCCTGAGCCAACCTTGCCTGCGGACTCGCGGGTCTGCGTGACGCTGAGCGCCTCGCTCACGGCTCAACCCAACGGCCTGCTGCCCGACAGCGCCGACGCCGCCGACACCGCGCCCGACACGGTGCGCATCCAGAACGCGCTCACGTCCTGTACGAATGCCGCAAGCACCGGTCTCGCTACCAACAAGGCCGTGCATCTCGTGGCGGGCGCGGGTGGCGCCAATGCGTTCCTGTCGGGCGCACTGACGTTGCCGAGCGGTGTCACGCTGTGGATCGACCGGGGCGTGACGCTGTACGCGTCGCGCGATCCGCGCCAGTTCGACAAGACCAAAGGCGCGGCGAGCTGCGGCATGATCACCGCCAGCGACAACGGCTGCAGCGCACTGATCACGACCAACAAAACGGCCAACAGCGCGGTAGTCGGTGACGGCACCATCGACGGACGCGGCGGCAGCCAGCTGGTCAGCAGCGTGCCCAATGATCCGAACCTGCTCAAACGCCCTGACGGCACGGCGATGAGCTGGTGGGACATAGGCTGGAAAGCGAACGTCGTGCTGAACCAGTCGCAGAACAATCCGCGCCTGATCCAGATCAACAACGGCCGCAACTTCACGCTCTACCGCGTGACGTTGCAGAACGCGCCGAAGTTTCATGTCGTGCCGAGCGGCGTCGACGGTTTCACCGCGTGGGGCGTGAAGATCTATACGCCGACGGCTGCCTACGAGGCGATGACCAACTACCTGGGCGCACCCTACAGCACGCTCAACGCGAAAAATACCGACGGCATCGATCCAGCCAGTTCCGGCGTGATTACGAGCAACCCTGGCAACCCCGGCAAGCTGTCGGGCGACGCGAGCAACATGCTGATCGCCTACACATCGATCCGCACGGGCGACGACAACATGGCGATCAAGGGCGGCACGGCCGCCGTGAATGGCCGCACGTACAACATCACGGTCGCGCACAGCCACTTCTACGAAGGACACGGCATGTCCATCGGCAGCGAAACGGCGGGCACGGACAACGGCACGGCCAATGTCGACGTGACGCCCGTCGGCGGTGTGTACCCGAGTGTGAGCAACATCAACGTGTACGACCTGACCATCGACGGCGCGGACAACGGCTTGCGCATCAAGTCCGACTGGAGCCGCGGCGGATTGATCTCGAATATCCGCTACGCGAACGTATGCATTCGCACGGCCGCACAGACGTCTTCGCTCACGCCACAGGCGCTGATCTTTTCGCCGTACTACAGCCCGACGAAAAGCAATGGCCTGTATCCGAACCTGCAGGGCATTTCTCTCGACGGTGTGCGCATCGTCAATGCGTCGAACTACACGTTCCAGGGTTTCAATTCCGCGAGTCCGATCCTGCTCGGCGCGGGCTGGTCGGCGGGCGCCACAGGTTTTCCCGACCCGGCTGTGGTGAATCCGCTGCTGATCTCGTTGAACAATGTCGTCGCGGATGTGGCGCCGCTGTCGCCGATGCAGGTGTCGGACGCGCAGTTTTCGGTTGGTTCGGGCGGCACGTCGTTGCCGTTACAACCATCGAATGGGGTATCGGTCACGCTTGCTGCGGCAGCGAGCGTCGCGCCCGTCGATTGCAGCCAGGCATTCGTGCCGTTCCCGTCGAACTAGTCCCATCCGATGGATCCCGGCGTGCGCAACGCGCGCCGGCATGGTTCATACTGGCGGCTTCGAATAGTCAGAATAGTCAGCCGCGCGCCGCTGCGCGCGGCGAAGACAACAGACGGAGACAACCTTGAACCCATCGCGCGACGCATCCCGCGACGCTGACATCGCCCGCCATTTCGACCTGCGTCATCTCGATGCATCGTTCCACGCGGACCCGTATCCCATCTACCACGCGTTGCGCACGCACGAACCCGTCAAGCGGATGCCGGACGGCTCGCTGTTCCTCACGCGCTATCGCGACGTGCAGGCGGTGTATCGCGACCCGAAAACCTTCAGCTCCGACAAGAAAGTGGAGTTCGCGCCCAAGTACGGCGCAACGCCGCTCTTCGAGCATCACACCACCAGCCTCGTGTTCAACGATCCGCCGCTGCACACGCGCGTACGCAAGCTGATCGCCGGTGCGCTGACAGCGCGCGCGATCGCCGCGATGGAGCCCGGACTCGTGCGTCTCGTCGACGGGCTGCTCGATCGCGCGGCGGCGCGCGGCGAGATCGATCTGATCGGGGAGTTCGCGGCGGCGATTCCCGTCGAAGTGATCGGCAATCTGCTCGACGTGCCGCACGACGAGCGCGAACCGTTGCGCGACTGGTCGCTGGCCATACTCGGCGCGCTCGAACCTTCGCTCACGCCCGCGCAGCATGAACGCGGCAACCGCGCCGTGACGGAGTTCGTCGCGTATCTGAAAGATCTTGTCGCGCGGCGCCGCGCGGCACCCGGCGATCCGCAACACGACGTGCTCACGCGTCTGATCCAGGGCGAGGCGGGCGGCGAGCAGTTGTCCGAAGTCGAACTGCTGCAGAACTGCATCTTCATCCTGAACGCGGGCCACGAGACGACCACCAATCTGATCGGCAACGGTCTCGTCACGTTGAGTGAATGGCCGGAACAACGCGCGGCCTTGCTGCGCGAGCCGGAAGGGATCGAGAGCGCGGTCGAGGAGTGCCTGCGTTTCGAAAGCTCGAACCAGCTCGGCAACCGGATGACGATGTTCGATACGGAGATCGGCGGCGTGGCGGTGACGGCGGGCACACCCGTGACGCTGTGCATCGGCGCTGCGAATCGCGACCCCGAGCAGTTCGCCGATCCGGATCGCTTCGACATCCGGCGCACGCCTAACCGGCATCTCGCGTTCGGCTTCGGTATTCATCAATGCGCGGGACTGTCGCTGGCACGGCTCGAAGCAAGGATTGCGATTGGGCGCTTCGTGCAGCGCTTTCCATCGTACAAAATCGGCGCAGCAGCGACGCGCGGTGGACGCGTGCGTTTTCGCGGCTATGCCGCCGTGCCGTGCACGGTCGTCTGATGCATGCGGCTGCAAAACACGTGCGAATAACGATGATCCGGCATCCGTAGCTTTTTCCGTCGCGCGGCAAGACTTACAGCGCGAGCGTGGCGCTTTGGCCCGGCGTGCCGCGCCTGTCACGGCTGGCGCGCGTTGCGCAGAACTGCGCCCTTGGGCACGCTTGCTGCTTCGTCTGGAGTTCAACTCCCGGGAGCGCGCGATGGCTCACATGATCTGGAAAGGCGCGATCAGCTTCGGTCTCGTCCACGTGCCGGTGCAACTGTATCCGGCGACCAAGTCGGAAAAGGTCGGTTTCAACCTGCTCGACAAACGCACCATCGACCCCATCGGATACCGGCAGATCAACAAGCGCACGGGCAAGGAAGTGACGCGCGAGAACATCGTGCGTGGCTTCGAATACGAGAAGGACCACTATGTCGTGCTGACCGACGAGGAAATTCGCGCAGCGAACCCGGAGTCGACGCAGACTGTGGATATTCTCGCGTTCGTCGATGCAGCGGAAATCCCGTTTCTCTACCTCGACACGCCGTATTACCTCACGCCCGACCGCAAGGGCGAAAAGGTCTACGCCTTGCTGCGCGACGCGATGCAGGCGACGGGCAAGATCGGTGTCGCGAACGTCGTGATGCACAACAAGCAGCATCTGGCCGCGCTGATACCCGTCGGGCCGATGCTCGCGCTGAATACGCTGCGCTGGGCCGCGGAAGTGCGTCCCTTCGACGAATTCAAGGTGCCCGAGGAAAGCCCGAAAAAAACCGGCGTCACCGCGCGCGAGCTCGACATGGCGAAAAAGCTGATCGCCGACATGAGCGATAGCTGGGATCCATCCGCCTACAAGGACACGTTCCGCGACGACATCCTCGAACTGGTCGACAGGAAGGTGCAGGCGGGCAAGACGGAAGAGGTGATGGATATCGAAACGCCGCGTGAGAAGCGTCAATCGGCGGATATTCTCGATCTGTCGGATCTGCTCAAGCGCAGTCTGGGACGTGGTGGCAAGAGCAAATCGAGCGCGCGCGCATCGGCGAACGACGATGAAGCAGAAGCGCCCGCAAAACCGCGCGCCGCTGCGAAGAAGACCACACGACGCGCGGCCGGCACAGCCGCGCGCAAGAGCACGTCGACGACAGCGCGTAAGCGCCGCGCGGCCTGAGCGAAACCGTTCGCGGATCACTTCGCGGCCGCCGCCGCTGCTGACGCCACTGCAACGGACAGCGGACATCGATCATGACCGACAAGCTCGACACCTATCAGCGCAAGCGCCGCTTCAACCAGACGCCGGAGCCGTCGGGAATCGCCGCGCGTGCCACGCGTCAACCGGGCGCTAAGCGCGCGAGAACATCGAGCCGGGCCGCGAAGCCGCACAGTCTCTCGTTCGTGATCCAGGAACACGATGCGCGCCGTCTGCACTATGACTTTCGTCTGGAACTCGATGGCACGCTCAAATCGTGGGCCGTGCCGAAAGGGCCGAGTCTCGATCCGTCCGTCAAACGGCTGGCCGTCCATGTCGAAGATCATCCTCTCGAGTACGGCTCGTTCGAAGGCGATATTCCCGAAGGCAACTATGGCGCGGGTTCCGTGATCGTCTGGGATCGCGGCACGTGGGAGCCGGCAGGCGGCGAAGCCGGCGCGCGCGACGCATACGCAGCCGGCAAGCTCAAGTTCCATCTGAATGGCGAGAAGCTGCACGGCGGCTGGACGCTGGTGCGCAGCCACATGCGCGGCAGCGGCGACAAGGAACAATGGCTGCTCATCAAGGAACGCGATGGCGACGCGCGCAGCGAAGCCGATTTCGATGTGCTCGAAGCGGAACAGGGGAGCGTGTTGTCCGATGCGCCTGGTGCGCGCCGCGCGAATGGTCACAAGCGTGCGCGTGCTGCTTCCAGTAACCGAAAGACGCGAGCAGAAAGCGCTAACGCATCGCTCAAGGCATCGAAGGCGGCAGCCTCGCGCAAGGCGAGGGGCGCGCCCGCCGATCGCCCGGACATCGTCGCCACGCGCAATGCCGAATCGTTGCGCGAACTGGCCAGTCATCCGTCGATAGAAGGCGCCGTCAAGGCAAGATTGCCCGCCGCGCTCAAACCGCAGCTGGCGACACTCGTCGATAGCGCGCCCGACGGCGGCGACTGGCTCTACGAGATCAAGTTCGATGGCTATCGGGTGCTGGTGCGTATCGATCAGGCATCGAAAGATGCGGTGAGGATTTTCACGCGCTCAGGCAACGACTGGACCGCGAAGTTCGGCAAGCAGGTCAAGGCGCTGGCGAGTGTCGGCGTGGACAGCGCGTGGCTCGACGGCGAAGCGGTCGTGCTCGACAGCGACGGCGTGCCGAATTTCCAGGCGCTGCAAAACGCCTTCGATGCGCAGCGTCCGCAAGACATCACGATCTATCTGTTCGACCTGCCTTATCTGAACGGCTATGACCTGCGCGGTGTGCCGCTCGAACAGCGACGCGCGATCCTTCACGCACTGCTCGACACGGTCGATAACGACACGCTGCGCTTCTCGGAAGACTTTGGCTTCGATGCCGGGCAGTTGCTCAAGAGCGCTTGCGATATGCATCTCGAAGGCATCATCGGCAAGCGGCGCGACAGTCGATATGTGTCGGGCCGTTCGTCGGCGTGGATCAAGCTCAAGTGCCGACGCCGCCAGGAATTCGTGATCGGCGGATACACGGAGCCGGCGGGCAGCCGCGAGGCCTTCGGTGCGCTGCTGCTCGGCGTGTACGACACCCACGGCAAGCTGCAATACGCAGGGCGCGTCGGTACGGGTTTCGATGCCGAGAAACTTCGCTCGATCAGGAAGGAACTCGACAAGCGCGAAACAGCGAAGATGCCGTTTGCACAGGCGCCGCGTGAACGAAGCCGCACGGCCGTACATTGGGTGAAGCCGCAACTCGTCGCCGAGTGCAACTTCGCGGAATGGACCAGCGACGGTATCGTGCGGCAGGCGTCGTTCGTCGGTTTGCGCAGCGACAAGCCCGCGAAGCAGATCGTTCACGAAACGCCACGCAAGGGAGGCGACGTGCAGCAGATGACGGAAGAGACAAAGGCAGCTTCGGCCAGAAAATCGGCCAGGAAGTCGGCGAAGACGCCGGCGCCGAAAAAGCGCGCAACAAGCCCATCCCATAGCAACACCGCGACGGTCGCAGGCGTGCGCATTTCCCATCCCGACCGTGTGATCGACACGAGCACCGGCGTGCGCAAGATCGAGCTCGTCGAATACTACGCTTACGTTGCGTCGTGGATGCTGCCGTTCCTGAAGGACCGTCCAGTGTCATTGGTGCGAGCACCCGAAGACATCAGCGGCGAGCTGTTTTTCCAGAAGCACAGCCAGAAGCTGGCGATTCCGAACATCACGCAGCATCCGGGGCTCGATCCGGATCATCCGCCGCTGCTGACCATCGAAAGCGAAGCCGCGCTGGTTGGCGCCGCGCAAATGGGCACGATCGAACTGCATACATGGAACGCCGTGGCCGCCAACATCGAAAAACCCGACCGCATGGTGTTCGATCTCGATCCCGACCCGGCGCTCGGCTGGAAGCGGATGATCGAAGCCGCGCAACTCACGCGTGAGTTGCTCGAGGAGCTCGGTCTCGTGTCGTTCTGCAAGACGAGCGGCGGCAAGGGCTTGCATCTGGTCGTGCCGATTGCGAAGCAACTCGGTTGGGACGAGGTGAAGGCGTTCTCGCAGGCCGTCGCGCAGCACATGGCGACCACGCTGCCGAAGCATTTCGCCGCGAAGATGGGCGCGCAGAATCGCAAGGGAAAAATCTTCGTCGACTATCTGCGCAACAACCGCGGTTCGAGCACCGTGTGCGCGTATTCGTTGCGTGCGCGTCCGGGGATGGGCGTGTCGGTGCCGCTCACGTGGGATGAAGTGCCCGAGACGAAGTCGGGCGATCAGTGGAACATCGCGAATCTGCACGAGCGGCTCGATGCGCTGAAAAGCGACCCGTGGTCCGGCTATGCGAAGACGAAACAGCGCATCACGGTCACGATGCGGCGCAGGCTCGATACCGCGGAAGACGATTGAACGGCTTATATCGATGACGACAGCGATACAAACGCGCGTGGCGCACCTGCCGTCTCATGAAACGTCACGCGCAAACAGGGAGCGCATCATGAAAACATCGCAGCAACACGCGACGGGCGACGAACACGAGCAGCAGCGAACCCGTCCCGAAGGCAACGACCAGTCCAACGTGCCGAAGCGTCCGTTCCATGAGCAGGCTGCACCGTTGCCGCATGAATCCGACCAGAGCGCAGACTCGCAGCAGGAGACCGAACCGCGCGGCGTCGGCAAGCAGGCGCATCGCGATCTGGAACGCGGCCTCGAAGATACCGACCGGCGCGGCGGCGACGAGTATCAGGAGCGCACGCAAAACGATGCGCAAGCAAACGAGAATTCCGAAGAATCGCGCAAGCGTCACTAGCCGACTGCGTATCAGCGTGGCGCGCGTTCGCGCCCGATGTCCCGCTCCGTATCCCAGTACGGCGGGTCGCCGAAATGCGCGGCGAGGAAATCGATGAAAGCCACCGTCTTCGGTGGCACGAACGCGCGCGACGGATACACCGCCCAGATCGCGACCGTTTCGCCGATGGGATACGCGTCGAGCACCGTCACCAGTTCGCCGCTGCGCAAGTAGGGCGCAACGTCCCACGTCGATTTCAGCGCGATGCCGAAGCCGGCTAGCAAGGCGTCGCGGATCACTTCGCCGTTGTCCGTCGCGAGCCGCCCGCCGACGCGCACGCTCAGCGGTCCCGCCGGCGTGACGAACGACCAGTCGCGCTGATCGGCGAGGATCACGCATTCGTGCTGCGTGAGATCGGACGGATGGTGCGGCGTGCCGCGTTCCGCAAGATACGACGGCGCACAGCAGATCACGCGCCGGTTCGCTGCCAGACGTCGTGCGACCAGTGTCGAATCCTTCAGCGCGCCCAGCCGGATGCCGACATCGACGCCTGCATCGACGAGATCGACGATGGTGTCGGTCAGCCGTAGATCGACGCTCACGCCCGGATAGCGGCGCAGAAACTGCGAAATCACAGGCGACACATGCTGCCGTCCAAACGACGACGGCATCGATACGCGTAGCCGTCCTTGCGGCTCGGCCTGTCCGCGTCCCACCGATGCGCGCGCTGCCGCCGCCGCGTCGAGCAGCGTTTCGGCGCGTGTCATGAACACTTCGCCTTCCTGCGTGAGGGACACGCGCCGCGTGGTCCGATGCAACAGCCGCGCGCCGAGCAGGCGTTCGAGACTGGCGATGCGCGCGCTGGCGACGGCGGGCGACAGCGCGAACTCGCGGCCCGCCGCCGACACATTGGCGAGCAGCGCAGCGCGCACGAACAGCGCAACGTCGAGCAGATCGAGGCGGGCACGTTCGTCGACGGGCGGCTGGGAGGTTGGCTGCATGCGCGGCTGAATGCTCGGCTCCATGAATTATTCGGAAATTCCAGAAAATGTTTCAGTCATTACGTTGGTTTTCACAGCGTAAAGAATTTTCTACAGTTCAGTCAACGCGATCGGCGTGGTGGTTCGAAGAAAGCACCCGCCGACGCAGCCGAAAAATCCTGGAAAACCGTCTTTCGAATTGAAGGAGCCGTCATGAAAGCCATTGGACTGACCCGTTATCTTCCCATCGACAACCCCGAGTCGCTGATCGACATCGAGATCGACAAGCCGCAGCCGACCGGCCATGACATTCTGGTGAAGGTCGAGGCGATTTCCGTGAATCCGGTGGATACCAAGGTGCGCGCGCCGAAGGACGCCGTCGAGCAGTCGCCGCGTGTGCTCGGCTGGGATGCGGCGGGCATCGTCGAGGCCGTGGGACCGGACGTGACACTGTTCAAGGCGGGCGATCCGGTGTTTTACGCAGGCAGCATCACGCGGCCGGGCGCAAACAGCGAGTTTCATCTGGTCGATGAGCGCATTGTGGGGCGCAAGCCGGCGTCGCTGGATTTCACGCATGCGGCGGCGTTGCCGCTCACGGCGATCACGGCCTGGGAAGCGTTGTTCGACCGGCTCGGTGTATCGCCCCAAGGTGCCGATGCGGGCAAGACGGTGTTGATCATTGGCGGCGCGGGTGGCGTCGGTTCGATCGGCATTCAGCTTGCGAAGCAGCTGGCCGGGCTGACGGTGATTGCGACGGCGTCGCGTCCTGCATCGGCGAAATGGGCGAAGGAGCTGGGTGCGGACCATATCGTCGATCACTTCGGCGATATGGCGGCGGAATTGAAGCAAATCGGCTTTGAACAGGTCGATTATGTGTTGATGTTCAACGACACCGACCGGCATTTCCCGGCGGCGGCTACGGTGATCGCGCCGCAGGGCGGGATCGCCACTATCGTCGAGAATGCGAAGCCGGTGCCCGTCGAAATGCTGAAGGCGAAAAGCGCCGCGTTTCACTGGGAGTTCATGTTCACCCGCTCGATGTTCGGCACGCCCGACATGGTCGAGCAGCACAAGCTGTTGACCGAGGTCGCGCGTCTGGTCGACGCCGGGACGCTGCGCACGACCGTCGGAGAGAATCTCGGCAAGATCAATGCGGAGAATCTGCGCCGCGCGCATAAGCTGCTCGAGGAAGGGCGTGCGATCGGGAAGCTGGATTTGACTGGGTTTTGAGCGGGTTTTGATCGAGGTTGGGCGGGTTGGGTTGCGTGGTGCATGCAAAACGGGAAGTCCAGGGCCAACACCGAATCCCAACCTCGTCGCGAGGCGTTAGACTTTCACCTGCATCATGCAAAAACCGCCGCGCGCCCGTCAGGCGCGCACAGCAACTGCATGGCCGCGCGGCAGCACAACAACGAGGTGACAGTATGAGCTTCAGCTTCAAACTTCCCGCCGTTTCTGTTGCTGCTTCGCTGGTATGCGCTTCGCTGGCGCTCTGCGCGTCCGCTGTCCACGCGGCGACGCCCATCACCGTGACGTCACAGGCCGCTACCGACGGCCCGATCCGTTACACCGTCAAGGTCACGTCCAAACAGTTCGGCAACGCGCAGGAAACACGTACGATCCGCTCGGGTGAATCGGACGATTTCACCTGGAAAACCGTGCCGCCCGGTGGCCCGGTTGCCGCCGACGGCGATTGTCCCGATCTGTCGTCGCTGCCGCTCGATCCCAACGGCGCCATGATCCGGCAGACGCAAATCCGTTTTGCGCCGGTTGTCGCCAAGGACGGCACGGCTAGCGTGCAGCTGAATTTCCAGGCGCAAACGCCGAAGGGCACCAAGACCGTGTCGAATAACGGCAAGTCGCTCAAGTGTCCGAACTATACGAGCGTCAGCCAGGTGCTGCGGTTCTCGATGCCGACCAACGGCAGCACGAAGACGCTCACGCTCAGCGACGGCTCGCAGGTGGCGATATCGGCGAAACGATAGCGCGGCGGGAGCGTCAGCGTTTCGTGCGCCGCTCGATCAGCCTCGACGCCAGGAACCGGTGTTCCGGCGAGAACAGCCGCCGGTAGGTGAGCAGCACGGCGCCTACCGTCCCGAGCGCCGACGATGCCGCGATCAGAAACATGATCACGATCTGATAGCGCACGGCCTGCAACGGCGATTGTCCGGCGAGCACCTGGCCCGTCATCATTCCAGGCAGGCTCACGACTCCGACCACGGCCATCTGGTTGAGCGTCGGGATCATCCCCGCGCGCACCGCCTGGCGCGCCGGTCCCTGCGCGGCCTCCCAGCGCGTTGCGCCGAGCGCGAGCGCCATATCGACGCGGTCGCGCCGCGCCGTCAGTTCCTCCGTCATCCGTTCGATGCCGAGCGACACGCCCGTCAGCGTGTTGCCGAGAATCATCCCGAGGATAGGGATCGCATATTGCGGCTCGTACCACGGACGAATGCGGATCACCGCGAACAGGCCGACGGCTGCCACCAGCCATGCGCTCGCCCAGATCGACAGGATGCTGTCGGCGCGTTGTCCCGCATACGTGCGCGTGCCGCGGCCCGCTCCCGCGAAACCGGCGATCAACGTCATCACGATCATCAGCGGCAGCACCACATACCAGCGCGCATACGCGAACACCCACGCGAGCACATAGCCGATGGCGAGCAACTGGACCACCGTGCGCACAGCGGCCCACGCGAGCTTGCGTTCGAGATCCAGCTTGAGCAGCACCGACACGGCGCCATTCACGACGATCAGCAGCGCGGCCAGCGCGACATCCCACAGGCTGAGATTCTGCAACATCATCGCGGAGCCTCCGTTGCATCATGCGCAGCGCCTGACGCGGTATCGTCGAGCACGCCGGCGCGCATTGTCAGATGACGGTTGCTCACGCGTGCCGCTTGCGCGGGGTCGTGCGACACCCACAGCCACGCACGCGCATGCGGTGCGGCATCGAACCACGCGCGCACCAGTTGTTCGATGGCAAGCGCCGATTCAGGATCGAGCGATGCCGTCGGCTCATCGAGCAGCAGCACGTCGGGTGCGAGCTGCAGCACGCGGATCAACGCGGCGATCTGCGCTTCGCCACCCGAGAGATCGCTCGCGAAACGGTCGAGAAAGTCGCTGGCGCGTCCCGCCTGCGATGCCAGCGCGGCTGCCTCGTCACGCTCGAAATGCACGTCGCGGTACGCTTGCAATGTGTACGGATAGCGCAGGTTGTCTTCCACCGTGCCGTCGAGCAGCGCGGGCCGCTGACGGATGTACGCGACGTGCCGCCGGTAGCGCGGAATGGTTGCGCGCGCAATCCGCTTGCCGCGCCATTGCACTTCGCCGCTATCGAGCGGATCGAGCAGTGCCAGCGCGCGCATGAACACGCTCTTGCCCGAACCCGACGGGCCGGTAATGGCGATGCGCTCGCCCGCGCGGATGTCGAGACTGGCTGCGTGCAGCAGCGTCTGGCCGCGCGCGGCGTCGCGTCGTACGATGCCTTTTGCATGGACGATCGGCGCGTCCGTCATATTGGAGTCGTGGGGCATGATGGTTGGAGGTATCGCAGCGCATCATCATAACGAAGCCCGCGCGCGGGCACACCACGTGCTGCGCAGACAAATGACGTACGTATTTTTCCGGAGCGCTCATGGCTGTGCTGCATTCGAGTGGAACATCCGTTGGCAAGACAGTCGGCAAGACGTTCGCATGGCTGCTGGCAGTGCTGGTGATCGTGATTGCCGCGCTTGCCGTCTTCATTCTCACCTTCGACTGGAATCGCGCGCGGCCTTATGTCAACGACAAGGTCAGCGAAGCGATTGGCAGGCCGTTTGCGATCGAAGGTGATCTCAAGGTCGGGTGGCGGCATCCTGTCGGTGAGACCGGCTGGCGTTCGTGGGTGCCGTGGCCGCGCTTCTCGGCGCAGAACATCACGATCGCCAATCCCGACTGGACGAAGCAGCAGCATTTCGCGACCCTCGACGAAATCGACTTTCAGGTGAAGGTGCTGCCGCTGCTCGCGCACGACATCGTGATTCCCGCGATCAACCTCGTGAATCCTTCCGTCGATCTGGAACGGCTGCTCGACGGACGCAATAACTGGACGTTCAAGCTGAAGTCGTCGGCGGGGCCGTCGGAATGGAAGCTCGATCTGCACGACATCGAGCTGAACAAGGCCACCATCGCGCTCTCCGACCAGCAGAAGAAGATCGAGATGCAGGCGGTCGTCGATACGCTCGGACAACCTGTGCCCATTGGCGAAGCGATGAAGCAGCAGGAAGAGGCGTCGCGGAAATCGTCGGCGGAAGTGGTGGGTAAGCAGGGCGCGCAGCAACTGACTGCGCAGGCGAAAGCGGCGGCGGCTTCCGAGGCTTCGGCGGCATCGGCTGCTGCGCCTGCTTTGCCCGTGGCGTCGGGCGCGTCGGCGCCCGCGGGCGTGGGCGCATCGAGTCTCACGGCGCAAGGCGCATCGGCACCTGTTGCCGCGCCGGGCGCACCTGCCAGTGCGACGGGTACAGCCGTCGCGCAGGGCGCGAACGCGCCGCAATACGGCATCGGCTGGACGGTGAAGGGGACCTACAACCGTTCGCCCGTATCGGGCAGCGGCAAGCTCGGCGGCGTGCTCGCGTTGCAGGACATGTCTCGGCCGTTCCCGGTGCAGGCAGACGTGAAAGCGGGCGATCTGCGCATCGCCCTTGTCGGCACCGTGACGGACCCGGCCCACCTCGCGGCCGTCGATCTGCGTCTCTGGCTGCAGGGCACGAGCCTCGATCATCTGTATGACCTGACGGGCATCACGCTGCCCGAAACGCCGCCATACGCGACGGAAGGCCATCTGATCGGCAACTTCAAGCCGGGCGCAAGCGTGTTCCGCTATGAAAATTTTACAGGCCGCGTGGGCGGTAGCGATCTGAACGGCACGGTCATCTACACACAGCGCGCGACGCGTCCGCTGCTTGAAGGCACGCTTGTCTCGAATTTGTTGCAGTTCAAGGATCTCGCGCCGATCATCGGCGCCGACAGCAATGCGAGCAAGGCGAAGCGCGGCGACACCGCGCGTCAGCCGTCCGACAAGGCGCTGCCGACGGAAGCGTTCAAGACCGACCGCTGGAAGGCCATCGATGCCGACGTGAAATTCACGGGCCGCCGCATCATCAAGGACCCGGCGCTGCCGATCACCGATCTCTACACGCA
>NZ_QBUY01000104.1 GCF_003121405.1 Paraburkholderia sp. C35
ACCCCGAACCCAAACCCCATTCCCGTCGTACACTCCCTCATCCACGAACCCTTGCGCCGCAAAGAGGCCCCCTCATGTCCGACGATACGCTCAACACCAGCCGGCCTCGCGATCCGGCGAAATCCGACCTGCTGCATCTGCTCGACGGCGTCGAACAGTTCACCGACGAGGTCTTTCCCGCCACGCAGGCGCTGTTCGAAAGCCTCGCGCAAGGCCAGGCGCCGCACACGCAATTCATCACCTGCGCCGATTCCCGCGTCTCGCCGGAAATGATTACCCAGACCCATCCCGGCGAACTGTTCGTGTGCCGCAACATCGGTAATATCGTGCCGGCCTATGGCGAGATGCTGGGCGGCGTGTCGGCTGTCGTCGAGTACGCGGTGCTGGCGCTCAACGTGCGGCAGATCGTGATATGCGGACACAGCGACTGCGGCGCCATGCGCGGCCTCGCCGGCAACGTGCCGCTGACGGCGGAAGACATGCCCACCGTCAGCGCATGGCTGCGCAACGCGGAAACGGCTCGCAGCGTCGTGCAGGCGCGCGAGGTCGACAGCGACCATCTCGTGCAGGCGCTCGTCGAGGAAAATATCCGGCTGCAACTGATGCATCTGCGCACGCATCCGTCCGTCGCGGGACGGCTCGCGCAGAAGCGCCTGGAAGTGTCGGGCTGGGTCTACGACATCGGCCATGGACGCATTTCCGTGTTCAATGAAGACGATGACCGCTTCGAAAGCCTCGGTGACGCTCGCACGCGGATCCAGAAGGAGCAGGGCGGCTGACAGGCGCCGATGAGACGCGTCGACGGAGCCGCTGCAGGGCAGGCGCTTGCAGCCGCACCAATCGCCGCGTCAGCGCCGTCAGTCCCCCATCGCCGCCGCGCGTCGCAGGAAACCCATCGCCCGATCGTTGTCGAGATAGGCGGTATTGAAGCGCACCCAGGGCGTCGCCTCGCCATGCGGCCGGTAGTAGCTGCCCGGCTGGACGGTGATGCCCGCACGCGCCGCCTCGGCGACGAACACATCCGAATTCGGCACGCCCGGCACGCGCGCCCATACCAGCGTGCCGCCGCACGGCTCATCGAACACTTGCCAGCCGATGTCGTTGAGCAGTTCCACCGCCGTTGAAATCGCGCCGTTCACGCGCCGCCGCAGCCGCTCCAGATGCTTGCGATACGTGCCGCGCTCGAGCAGCGCGGCCACCACGCGCTCGCTAAAGCGCGTGCCGCCGAGGCTGGTGAGCGCCTTCACCTCGACGAAGTGCTTGATCAGTCCTGCTTCGGCAGCGATATAGCCGAGCCGCAGCGACGACGACAGACTCTTCGAAAATCCGCCGATATACACCACCCGCGTCAGCCGGTCGAGCGACGCGAGCCGCTGGGTGGGGATCGCCTGAAAATCCGCGTACACGTCGTCCTCGACGATCATGAAATCGTGCTCCTGCGCCAGTTGCAGCAGGCGGAAGCCGACATGCGGCGCTACATTGGTGCCCGTCGGATTGTGGAAGACCGTGTTGATGAAAAAGAGCTTCGGCCGGTGTTCTTTCAGCAAGGCCTCGACGGCGTCGACGTCCGGGCCGCTCGACAGGCGCGGCACGCCGACCAGTTCGATACCTTGCAGCTTGAGCAGCCCGAACAGGTTGAAGTAACCGGGATCTTCGACGAACACGGTATCGCCCGGTTTGAGCAGCATCCGCACCACGAGGTCGAGCGCCTCGCTCGCACTGTTCGTCACCATGATGTTCTGCGGCTCCGTCGCCACGCCGACGAACGCGAGGCGCTGCTCGATCTGCAGCCGCAGCAGCGGGTCGCCTTGCGGGATCGCGTAGTCGATCAGGCTGCGCGCGTCCGTGCGCGCCGCCTGGCGGATTGCCTGCGCAATGCCTTCGACGTCGCGCCACGCCTCGGGAATGAAGCCGATCGACAGGTTCAGCACCTCGTCGGGGCGTTCGAACTGCCGCAGGATCTGGTCGGATTCGGGCGTGGCGCGGATCGCGTCGAGCCCGCGCGTCGCCCGTGGCGCCTTTTCGAACTGTTCGGCGACGTAATAGCCGGAGCCGTGCTTAGGCTGCAGCAGGCCGCGCGTGGCCAGCCGGTCGTACGCCTCGATGACGGGAAAGCGGCTGATATTGTGCTCGGCCGCAAATTTGCGGATAGACGGCAGGCGCGTGCCCACGCGCAGTTCGCGCGACAGGATCAGCGCTTCCACCTGACCGACGATCTGTTCGGTCAACGGGGTCGCCGTTGCGACGTCGAGGGTGATCTTCATTCGCCTCCCGGTCGACCAGATTCGGCGCTCTAGCACCTTGTCCTGGTCCCATGCAACATGATTGCTCTGAAAGTGTTCAGCCCACTTCGCCGAACACTTCGCGCAAATTGATCGAAAGTGTTCATTCCAGTCATCGCAGTTTACCGGAACAATAGGCCCAACGAGTTAGTTTGTTTGCATGAAAAATTAAGTGAAATACTCGCTAAATCAGTGACTTGGTCAACATTCGCCTCACTCTCCGAACACTGGGGAAAACGAGCGAACACTTTAACTGATTCCGGGAAAACGCAACTGTATCGAGTGAATTTCCGAGGCCGTGCAAAAAAAGATGCGGCCCAAGCAGAACCTGAGAGAAAGCAGAACCTGAGAGAAACAACGAACGGCGGCCACTAACGAGAATCCGACCCGACCGCCCAGACCGAAATCGACCTTGAGTGCGCTCCCCTTCGTGGGAGCGCCCGGTTTGCACGTCGATTCGTCTGGCAGCGGCGTCAGTGCGACCCTCGGGCACACGTTCGGCACAGCGCGCATGGCCGTGATCGGCGGCGAGCCGCTGACAGACAACACACACGTCTGCCTGCACCGTCACGGACACAGAAGCTGCGACGGGCGCCGGCTCCACGACGGAGAACGGGGCTACATGGTTGAGCCTGCTGCGCTCATCGTTCACACCGGCAACGGCGTGGCGATGCTGCCTGCCGCACGGCTTTGGGTTTCTGGCTCCGGGTGTGAAAGAACTGGCCACTATGGTGGACAGATTGTTAAGCAGTACAGAGTTAACGCCAACCCGAAGGAGATTGAAATGACGACCCAGACGCAGGTTCAGCAAGCGCAACCGCAACAGCAATCCCAGGCACAGTCGCAAGGCGACAAACAGGACGACCGCAAGATCACGGTGGTGGTCAAGCCGCGCAAGGCACGGCCCGTACTGATCCCGGTTCACCTGTAATGAACGCGCCGGCACCGCTGCGTGCCGGCCACGAACGGAGGCTGTCGTGATGGACGACATTTTTGAACCACAAGCGTTTGTGCTGGCGGGAAAGTGTCTCAGCACGTCGCCTTCACTCGTCATCGAAGACGACGAGCATCAATACGAATTTCCGGCGTCCGTCGAAGGTGAAGACGCGGCGTCGCTCATCAGCGCACTGCGCTCCGGCGTGAAGGCGGAAGAGGTGCTGGCCCGCTATACGCCGTATGAGCAGAAAGTGTTCGACCGTCTGAAGGAACTGCAACTGGTGCGCGCGGTCAAGCCTGCGCTGGCCCGCAGCGGCCTCGACGTGCTGCTCGAACTCGAAGATCTCGCCAACGAACTGCTGTATCGCACGCTCTATACGAACGTGTTCTGGGAGAAGTGTTCGGCCGCGAATGCGCACGACGACATTCCCCTCAACGTGATCCACGGCATGATCGTGGAGAACTACCATTTTCTGTTCCGCGAGAGCTATTTCGACGCGCCGGTGCTGTCGTATGTCGCCAATACGGGCGTGCGTCTCGCGATGAACGAGTTCTACTCGGAAGAGTACGGGCACGACGAACTGCTGCTCAAGGCGCTGACCACGCTCGGTGTGACGCGCGACGATCTCGCGCGCACGGTGCCGCTGCCGCAAACCATGGCGCTGTGCAATGCGCTCGCGTACTGGGCGCATAGCGATCCGCTGTTCTTCTTTTCGACGCTCGGCATTCTCGAAGGCAAGGACATCAAGCAGGATTCCTTCCTCGACGCCGCGTACCGGATCGGCGTCGATCCCGTGTTGCTCAAGCCCGTGAAGGCGCATTCGGATATCAATCTGAACGGCGGTCACGGCAGCCTCACACGCAAGATCTTTGCGCGCATTCCTGCCATCGCCGATGCCGACGTGCGGCGCATGCGGGCGCAGACACATCTGTTCATCGAACTGTACGACCAGTTTTATACGGGCATCTGGGAACACTATTCGAACTCGCCCGCGCTGCTGCGCCAACTCGATGTCAACGGAGACGCATGATGCAGGCCACCACCGCAGCCGATCTTTTCGCCGCACCGCGTTTTCGTCCCGGTGTGCAGCTGATCGAAGAAGACAACGGCCTGACGCTCGACTATCGCGAGCAATCGTGTGCCGTCGTCGCCGACAAGCAGGGCCCGCTCAAGTCATTCGTCGATTCGCTCCGGCGCGGCGATACGTCGATTCCCGAACTCAAGCGCCGTCATCCCGAACTCGCAAGTGAAGTCGACAGTCTGCTGGAAGAGTTCGACCGCCTTGGCCTGTTGACGGAAAGCGCGTTTCCGGAGCCGCGCGGCTGTCTGTCGGGCGAAGAGTTTTATCACCGGCTCAGAAAATTCGCGGCCGAAACCATCGAAGCCCATTCGAAATCGCGTCTCTTTCAAGGGCTGTGCGATCGCACGCTGCCGAAGAGCGCGCTGATCGGTTATGCGCTCGAATACTTCTACATCGTGCGCGAAGCACCCGGCCTGATTGCGCCGGCGCTCGCGCATGCCGAACCCGTCAAGGTGCAGAAGCTGCTGCAAGGCTTTCTCGCCTCGGAACTGAATCACGACGACATGCTGCGCGACTCGCTGCAGGCCGTGTCGATCCGCACCGACAACCTCGACTACCTGATGCCGCTGCCTGCCACCTTCGCGCTGTGCGCGTCGCTGGGCGTGTATGCGCGGCAGCATCCGTTGAGCTTCAAGTCGCTGCTGTTCCTGTTCGAGCAGCCGAGCGTGAGCTTTCATGTCGAACTGGCGAACTATTGTCGCGAGATGGGCATGCCGGAAGGATTCTGGCGTCCGATCGCCCGTCACGCGACGATCAACGACGAGTTCGATCACGACGACATCTCGCTCAGCCTGCTTTCTGAAGTCGAGGCCATCTCGCCTGAAGAGCAGATGACGGTCAGGAAACACGTGATGCTCGCCATCGAGACCATGGTGCTGCAGGAGAACCAGATTCTCGATTTCTACGGCCGCCAGCCCGTTGTCAAACCGCGCATTTTTGCCTGAGAGCCGTCATGGAACGCTGGGATATCGATCGATACAGGCGGCCCGCGCTGGTGCCGTGTGCAGTGTCGGCGGGCCTTGAAGGACTGACCATCGGCGTCGGCGACGACGCCATCGATCTGTCGTTCGAAGGCGTCGCGTGCGACGAGGTGGCCGACGTGGTCACGCAACTGATGCGGCCAACGTCGGAGATATGGGTCGATCTGCACGAGGGCGCGTGTCCCGCCTGGATACGCGCGCTGACGGTGCAACTCGATGCGTTGTCGCTGATCGAGGAAACGGATAGCGGCATAGACCGTGTCAACGCTGAAGCGCAGCGCGCGCTCGCGCTATGTGACGAAGTCGGGCAGCGCCTCGCGGCCGTTGTCGGGCGACGGCCGGCGATGTACGACGATGTGTTGAACACTGTTCTCCAGATGCTGAGCGGGAGCAAAGCGGACGACCACGCAACATCGCTCGATGCGTTTCCGTTTTCACACGATTCACACGAACAAGCCGGCGCGTTCGTCGACAACTTCGCGCTGCAATCGCTGCATTTCCAGATTGCGTACGCACGCCAGAATGCGCCGGAACTGCTGGTCGCGTGGCGGCGCGTGCTCGGGGAAGTGTTTCGGCAGACAGGCAAGCCATCACCATCAGACGACACATCACCCGAACATCTACGCAGCATCGCTTCGCTCGATCCCGTCGATCTGCAGATGTACCTGTTGTCGTTCGCGCATTTTGTCGAGATCGCGCCGTTGCGCGTCGGCAGGCGCATGACGTCGGTGGATACGGAGCGCTTCGATGCGCCGTGCAGCGGACTTGCGCTCGCCGCGCGCGCAGAACGGTTGTTGCTCAATGCGCTCGATCAACTGGGCAGCAACGCATACGCAGCGGCGGCCCTCGAAAGCGAGTCCATCACGCCGCTCGTGAAAGGGCTGTACATCGAGCAGTATCACGTCACCGATCGCTTCGTCGAGATCCTCGGGCCGCTGTTGTCACGCCGTCTGAAGCGCAATCTGCGCACGCGCCTGTTTCAGTATTTCCAGGAAGAGTACGGTCACGAAGCCTTCGAGCTCGCCACCTGCGTCGCGCTCGGCATGAACGAAACCGATGTGCGCGCCTCGGTGCCGCTGCCGCTGACTGCCCTGTATATCGACGCCTACACAGTGCTTGCGCACCGGCTGCCCACTGCCTTTTTCACGTCGATCATGGTGACGGAAGGCTTGCGCGATCAGCACAGTCCCGTGCACGAGCATATTGCAGCGCTGGTCGAGCACGCGCTGCACGCGGGCGACATCGTCGCAAAGCATGGCGAGACCAACGACGAACTGAATCATCCGAGCCTGTCGCGCCTGTTCCTCGCCGACGTGCCGCATGTGAGCGCGGCAGAGCAGCGCTACAGCCTCGAGGCCGCGCTCTTCATGCTCGAAGTGAACATGCGACAACTGGAATCGGTCGCGTTCTTTTATGGCGCGCAGGCGCAACTCCAGTTTCATGGGCTTCACGAAGGCAGGAGGCCGCTTGAAGTCTGACGACGATCCCGGCAGTGCCGACGAAGACGAGGGCGGGCCACTGGAGGGCCGCAGGTCGCGCTTCGATCCCGTCAACCCGTACTGGGAGCGGTTCCTCGACGAAGCGGGCCTCGACATGACGGGCGCGCGCGGCGACGGCTGCTATGTCGAGACAGCCGATGGCCGTGCGTTGCTCGATTGCCTCGCCGGCTTCGGCACGGCCAATCTCGGGCACGCGCATGCGGCGCTGCTGGCGCGTTTCGCCGATGCGTTGCAGCGCACTTCGGTGAACGTGTTTCCGTTCGAATGCGCCGAGTCCCAGCTCGCGCTTGCCGGCAAGCTGCTGTCGCTGAGCGGCCAGCGCTTCGACAAGGTGTTCTTTGCGACTACAGGCGCCGAGGGCGTCGAAAGCGCGGTGAAGTTCGCGATGACAGCCACAGGACGCACCGACGTCGTGGCGTTCCGCGCCGCGTTTCACGGCCTGTCGATGTTTTCATCGTTCATGACGGGCAATCCGTTCTGGACGGAATCGCTGCGCTGGAAACCCGGCAACGTCCATCCCCTCGACGCACACAACCTCGCTGCCCTCGAAGACATCCTCACCAGCCGCAAGATCGCCGCCGTCGTGTTCGAGCCGGTGGCGGGATCGACGGCGGCGCAGCACTGGAACGCGGACACGTCGGCGCGGCTGGCGGCGCTGTGCCGCGCGACGGGCCCGAAGCTGATCGCCGATGAAGTGTAGTGCGGGCTGGGTCGCACGGGCCGCTGGTTCGGCATCGACGCCGTCGGCATGGGCGATGGGCAGGCGGCACCCGACAGGATCGTGGTGTCGAAAGGCCTGACGGGCGGACTGGTGCCGCTGTCCGCCGTGCTGATGAAGGACGCCGATTTCGACGCCGTGTTCGGCGCGCCCGGCAAGGCGAAAGTGCAGGGTTCGACCTTCGGCGGCAACCGGCTCGCGATGCAATGCGGGCTGCTCGTGCTCGATCTCGTCGAAAGCGGGCGGCTGGTAGAGAACGCGGCCGCGATGGGTGCGCTGATCGGTGAGCGGATCACTGCGCGTTTCGGCTCGCGCGTGAGCGTGCAGGGCCACGGTCTCGCGCTCAGCCTCAAGCTCGGTCCCGATGTCGACGCGAGCATGACGGATGTCTGGCTGGATCTGATCGATGGCGGCGTGCTGGCGATGCCGAACTCCGCAGCGCCGGATTCGCTGCGCCTGTCGCCGCCGCTGATTTTCGGCGTGGACGAAGTGGAAGTTCTGATCGACCGACTCAACGAGGCGCTACCGCAATGAACGCAAGCAATCCGAAGCAGAAGGAGGGCGCCGGCTACACCGCGCTGCTGGTGGCACTGTGCTGGTGGGGCCTGATGCCGCTGTACTACTGGCATCTGAAAGAAGTGAGTCCGCCCGAAATGCTCGCGCACCGGGTGTTCTGGTCGTTCGTGGTGCTGTCGGCGGTGATCATGCTCAAACCCGCGTTGCGGCGCCAGATGGGCGGCTGGCGCGCGTTTGCGCTCGCGCTGCTGCCGGCCATCCTGCTGTCGGCGAACTGGGTCGTGTACATCCTCGCGTCGGTGACGGGCAATGCACTGCAGGCGAGTCTCGGATACTTCCTGAATCCGCTGCTGTCGGCGGCGCTCGGCATCGTGTTTCTGAACGAGCGGCTCAACGGCCTGAAGGCGGCCGCGCTCGCGCTCGGGCTGGCGGGCACGATAGTCCAGTGCGTCGCACACGGCGGCTTGCCCGTGTTCGCCGTGATGCTGACGGTAACGTTCTCGCTGCTCGGTCTCACGCGCAAGGTGTGGCCGACGCGCAATGCCATCGTCAGCACCTGGCGCGAGACGGTCGTGATGATGCCGTTCGCGCTCGGCTGCTTCGGCAATCTGGCTTCGCACCATGCGCTGGCATTTGCGTCGTATGACGCCGATGCATCGGTGCTGATGATGCTCGCAGGTCCGCTCACGGTGGTGCCGCTCGCGCTGTATGCGTACGCGATGCCGCTCGTGTCGCTGACGGAATCGGCGGTGATGCAGTACGTGACGCCGACGGTGACGTTTATCCTCGCGCTCACGGTTTTCCACGAACGGCTGACGGCCGTCGATCTGGCGGGCTACGGGCTGATCTGGTGCGGCCTCGCGCTGGCGACGTATGCATCGGTGCGGCGCCGTCCGTTGACGATCACGGTCGCCGGATCAGGCGCAACGGCGGCAACGGCTGGAGCGCAAAGTGTGCAGGGCGTGCAAGGTGCGAGCGTGGCGGCAAGCAACGTGTCGTTTCTCGCAGCACACAAAAAGACGCCAGCTTCCGCTGGCGTGAATAGGTTCTGGCATTCCGAGGGCCGTCCAGAACCTGAGAGACGGTGCGAAAAGTCTGACGCATAGCCGCGTCATAGACTTGTGATTCAGATTCGAGCGCGCCGGATGAGAATCCGGCGCGCTTGATGCATGTTGCTGCTTGCTGTCGAGTGTAACCCCAGTTCGCAAAATGAGCTTGCAAAATATGCGAATTAGTTGGGGACGGATTGTACGCTCGCGCACCAAGCCATTTGTAAGCGTGAGCCTGTCATGGCGCGCATCCATCGTCGTCCCAAGGGCGGAAACAGCCGTTTTTGCGCCACGGGAGCGATCCCGCAAAAGAACTTATAATCAAAGGTCGCGACCACGCCGGACAACGGATTGCCGGCGATGTGGACGGGAGAACAATGAGCCGCGGGCGAAGCAGTTTGCAAGAAGGTGTGGCCGCCGGCACGGAGGTGTCGATGGAGCAAGCCTTTCTTTGTGTCGGATGAGCGCCTGCATGGCGTTTATCCCGTCGTGGTGGCGCTGGCCTGCCGGTGGCCCATCACGGCCGGCTTTCGTTGATTCCCCTTCAAGTTTGCATCGCACGATACGTTGCGCGTGCCGCGGCCGGCCGTTTTTCGTGGCGTGTCGCAGTTTTTTCGGATTTGATTCGGATTTGATTCGGATTTCAAACGGCGTGTGAGGCGCCAGGCAATTTCATGACAAGTTCTCCCGGCTCGTATGACGACGAGCCGCTGGTATCGATGAGCACGGCTGGCGCGACGGCCGGCACCTACCGCATTGGCACCGCGCCGGCCGGCGCGCGGCCGGGCGTGCGCGCGTCGGTGCGCTGGATCGCGCCGGGCGAAAGCGTCGAGATCCACGGCATCGAGGTCACGGGAGGCTTCTTCTACCTGGGCGACGTGCAACGCGCCCACGCCGATTCGATCGAAGCGTGCGTGATCGACCCGCGCTTCGAGATCGCCGAAGATGGCGCGAACCCCGCCACGGGCCTCGGCAGCGTCGCCCTCAGCTTTGGCGGCTTCCCGCCGGAGCAGCGCCGCACCTATCTCGACTGGCTTGCCTCCGAGCGCAAAAAATCGGCGATCGATACCGGCTATCTGTTTTTCTACCTGTACGGGCTGGAGCGGCGCGTACTGATCGATGGCGCAGCGGGCAAGGTAAGCGGCGACGAGTTCGACGCCATCGCGAAAGAACTGCGGCGTCTGCTCAATCTCGACGCGAACTACGGCTGGCAACAGCATGTGCGCGCGCTGATCGATGCGCTGTCGCTGATGGCGTCGCGGCACACGCGGATGTATCTGCAGAGCGCGCCCGACGGGCTGGCGACGGGTTATCAGGTGCCGCTGAACGTGCGCGTCGCGTTCGGCCAGGCTGCGCTCGACCAGCATCCGTTGCCCGCGAACTGGGCGCTCGCGTGGGTCAAGCTCGACCCGATGATGGTGCGGCGCACGGCTGTCGCGCGCTGTCCCGAAGAGTTCGACCGCGTGTTCATGCGGCAGTACCGCGACCGTTTCGGCGCCGGCATGATCTTGCCCGCGAACCGCACGAAGCTCGACGCATCGCCGCAGCCGTCGTTCCGCGCGTTGAAGAGCGTGCCTGTGCCGGGTTTTCTTGTCGGACTGCCCGACATCGCGGCCGTCAACAGCACGCGCAACAAGCTGCAACTGCTGATGCACGAAAGCGCTGCCGCGCTCGACGCATACAGCCGTTATCTGGGCCGCTATCCGGAGGCGCAGGGCACGCTGGAAGCGACGCTGACCTTGCCGCCTGCGCTCTGGCCGCAAGCCACGCACGACGCCATCGGCACGCTCGCCGGCGAAATTGCGCACGAATCGGCGGTGAGCACCTTCGGCGCGCTGCTGGCGCGCTTCGGCTCGGGCGGCAAGATGACGCGCGACAAGGCCGTCGTGTTCACGACGGCACTTGCCGAAGCGGGCATCGCCGTCGAACCGGACGTGCGCCTGGGCGCACGCACGCCGAAGCCCACCGACGCCGTCGCATTGTTCGCCGCCACGCCGGGCGCCGCGCCGTTGCCCGTCGACGAGGCTTATGACGTCGCGACCATCATCGTCGATCTGGCCGCCACGGTCGCACGCGCGGACGGCGACGCGACGCAGCGCGAAACGGCCGTGATCGAAGGGCAGATCGACCAGTGGCCGCATCTGTCGGATGCGCAACGCGCGCGGCTGAAGGCGCGCAATCTCACGCAACTGGCGCAGCCGACGGCGAGTGCCGGCCTGAAGAAAAAGCTCGAACCGCTGACACACGACGTCAAGGCCACGATTGCGTCGTTTCTGGTGCATACGGCGAACGCCGATGGTGTCGTGTCGCGTGAAGAAGTCCGTTTGCTGGAAAAGGTGTACCGGCTGCTGGGCATCGATCCGCAGCGCCTTTATACGGATCTCCATCAGCACGCGAGCGGCGCGCAGGTGGCGCCTACGTCCACAAAGCGGGCCGCGCGAAAGCATGCGGCCGGGGAGCCGCAATCCGCGCACTCCGCGCAAGCCGCCGTCCCGAAGCACGAGTTCGTGCTCGACGCGACGCGCATTGCTGCGCTGAAGGAAGAGACGGCGCGTGTCTCGTCGATGCTCGCGGATGTCTTCGTCGACGAAGCGCACGGCACGGTGAAAACTGCGCCTGCGCACGAGACGGAACCAACGTACTCCGTCGAGGCACAGGACATGCTGGCGACTCTGCGTGAGCCGCCTGATGAGGACGCATCGAATTCCGTGGCGCGCGCCGTCGCCGCAGCAGAAGGAAGTGCGCCCGTGGAATCAGACAAGCCGGTTGGGTCGGATCGACCCGTGCAATCAGATACACCGACCGAGCCGCCAAACCCCGGATCAGCCGAGCCGCTGCTGGGCCTCGACGACGCGCATTCGCCCTTCCTGCGCCTGCTGGTCACGCGCGCATCGTGGACGCGCGCCGAACTGGCCGACGCTGCATCGCGTCTCGAACTGATGCTGGACGGCGCGATCGAACAGGTAAACGAGGCGTCGCTCGATCAGTGGGACGAGCCGCTCACGGACGGAGACGATCCCGTCGAAATCAATCAGGAAGTCGCACAAAGGTTGGCTGCATGACAACGATTCGCCCCAGGGACCGCGATGCGGTCCTGCAATCCCTGCGCGCCGGCGTGGTGCCGCGCATCGGCCAGCATCTGATCCAGGTCGGCCGCGCGCGCGAACTCGAAGCGCTGCTGAAGGACATCGAACGCGTCGCGGACGGCGGCTCGGCGTTTCGCATCGTCGTTGGCGAATATGGCGCGGGCAAGACGTTCTTCCTGAATCTGGTGCGCGCCATCGCGCTGGAGAAAAAGCTCGTCACCGTGCACGCGGATCTGAATCCCGACCGGCGTTTGCATGCGTCGGGTGGCCAGGCGCGCTCGCTGTACGCGGAGCTGGTGAAGAACATGGCCACGCGCACCAAGCCCGAAGGCGGCGCGCTGGCGGGCGTGGTCGAGAAGTTCATCGGCCAGGCGAAGACGGAAGCGAAGGCCACGGGCCGCAGCAGCGACGAAGTGATCCGCGCGCAACTCTCGGTGCTGACGGAAATGGTCAACGGCTACGATTTCGCCGATGTGATCGCCGCGTACTGCCGGGGCTTCGAGGACGGCAACGAGAAGCTCAAGAGCGACGCCGTGCGCTGGCTGCGCGGCGAATTCACGACGCGCACCGACGCGCGTCAGGCGCTCGGCGTGCGCACGATCGTCGATGACGCGAACATGTACGACCAGCTGAAGCTGCTGGGCCGTTTCGTGCGGCTCGCGGGCTATAGCGGGTTGATGGTGTGCCTCGACGAAATGGTGAACCTGTACAAGCTCGCCAACGTGCAGGCGCGCAACGCGAACTACGAACAGATTCTGCGAATCCTGAACGATTCGTTGCAAGGCTCGGCGGAAGGGCTGGGTTTCGTACTCGGCGGCACGCCCGAGTTTCTGCTCGATACGCGCCGCGGCCTGTACAGCTATGCCGCGCTGCAATCGCGTCTCGCGGAGAACGCGTTCGCGACCAACGGCCTCGTCGATTACAGCGGCCCGGTGATCCGCCTCGCCGCGCTCACACCGGAAGATTTCTACGTGCTGCTCGACAAGCTGCGCGTGGTCTACGCATTCGGCGACGCGAGCAAGGCGCTCGTGCCCGAAGAAGCGATTCCCGCCTTCATGGCGCATTGCGCGACGCGGCTGGGCGAAGCGTATTTCCGCACGCCGCGCACCACCATCACGGCGTTCATCAATTTTCTCGCGGTGCTGGAACAGAACCCGTCGGCGGACTGGCGTGAACTGATCGGCAGCATGGAGGTCGAGCGCGATCTGGGCGGCGCCGCCGATATCGTCAACGACGCCGCGCCCGATAGCGACGATGAGCTTGCCAGCTTCCGGCTCAACTGACGGCCAGGGCGGCTCGACCGGTTCAAGCGGCCCGACCGGCTCAAGCGCCTCGCGCAGTTTCGAGCTGCTCGACGAGCAGATCCGCCGCTGGATCTGGCGCGAAGGCTGGACGGAACTGCGCGATGCGCAGGAGCGCGCCGTCCCCGCGCTGATCGATGCCGACCGAGACGTAATCATCGCGGCGGCGACGGCGGCGGGCAAGACGGAAGCCGCCTTTCTTCCCATTCTGTCGAACCTGCTGCGCGATGAACCGTGCAGCGGCTCCGTGCTGTACATCAGTCCGCTGAAGGCGCTGATCAACGATCAGTGGGCGCGGCTCGACAAGCTGTGCGAAGCGCTGGAGATTCCCGTTACCGGCTGGCATGGCGATGTGTCGTCGGGTCGCAAGCATCGGTTTATCAGGAAGCCCACGGGCGTGCTGCTGATCACGCCCGAATCGCTCGAAGCGATGTTCGTGACACGCGGCGCGTCGCTGGCTGAGACGTTCGGCGCGCTGCGCTATGTGGTGGTCGACGAGTTGCATGCGTTTATCGGCTCCGAACGCGGCATGCAGTTGCAGTCGCTGATGCAGCGTATCGATCACGTGTGCGGCCGCAAGGTGCCGCGCGTCGGGCTGTCGGCGACGCTCGGCGACATGCAGCTTGCCGCCGGGTTTCTGCGCCCGCGCGCGGCGCAGAACGTGCAGATCGTCGAGTCGGGCAACACGGGCCAGGAGCTCAAGATCCTGCTGAAAGGCTATATCGAGAAGCCGCCGCGCATCCAGTTCGAACCGGGCATTGAAAATCCCGGACTTGAAGACGTCGTGCCCGCGAGTACCGTCGAAGTCGCGAATCATATGTACAAGGTGCTGCGCGGCTCGAACAACCTCATCTTTCCGAACAGCCGCCGCCAGGTCGAGCTTTATGCCGATCTCTTGCGCCGCGCGTGCGAGCGCGACGGCTATCCGAACGAGTTCTGGCCACATCACGGCAGTCTGTCGAAGGAATTGCGCGAACAGACCGAGCAGGCGCTGAAGGCGGCCGACCGTCCGGCCAGCGCCGTCTGCACGACGACGCTGGAACTGGGCATCGACATCGGCGCGGTGAAAAACGTCGTGCAGGTGGGCGCGCCGCCGTCGGTGGCGAGCCTGCGGCAGCGGCTCGGGCGTTCGGGGCGCCGCAAGGGCGAAGCGGCGATCCTGCGCTGCTATTCCGTCGAAGCGGAGCTGCACAGCGGCTCCGATCTGTCGGACCGGCTGCGCGAGAGCCTCGTGCAATCGGTGGCGATGGTGAATCTGCTGCTGCGCGGCTGGTTCGAGCCGCCGCGCGCGCACGGCATGCATCCGTCGACGCTGGTGCAGCAGATTCTTTCCATCATCGCCGAGCGCGGCGGTGCGCGCGCGAGCGAACTGTGGGACACGCTGGTTGCACACGGCCCGTTCGGCACCATCGATAAACCCGTCTTTGCCGCGATTCTGCGCAGCCTTGGCGACAAGGACCTGCTGGTGCAGGAAGCGGGCGGATTGCTGCTGCATGGCGTGGCGGGCGAACGGCTCGTCAATCACTACGAGTTCTACGCCTCGTTTTCGACCGACGACGAGTTCCGCATCATCGCGGGCGCGACGGTGCTTGGTTCGGTGCCCGTGTCGCGTCCATTGGCGCCGGGGCAGGGGCTGGTGTTCGGCGGGCAGCGCTGGCGCGTGCAGGACGTCGATGCGGGCAGAAAGACGGTCTACGTCACGCCCGATTCAGGCGGCGTGCCGCCCGTGTTCGACGGCGGCGGCTCGCTGGTGCACGACGAAGTGCGTCGCGAGATGTTCAACGTGCTGAAGGATGGCGCGCCCGTCGCGTTTCTCGACACGACGGGCCGCGAACTGCTCGAAGAAGCGCGCCGCTTTTTCGCGTCGAACGAACTGGCGACGCGTGGCGTGTTCACGCACGGCGGCAACACCGTGCTCGCCACATGGTGCGGCGACTGGATCAACGATGCCCTCGTCGTGCTGCTGCGCGCCGAAGGACTCGACGCGTGGAATCAGGGCCCGACAGTGAGCGTGCGCGTCGCGGGTTCGGTGAAGGATGCGCTGCAACGCATCGCCGCGCTGACGCCGGGACAGACCACGGATGCGCTGCGCGCCATCGGCAACATCGATAACGAGAAATGGGACTGGACCTTGCCCGACGACGTAAAGCGCCGCGCGTACGCGTCGCTGCGGCTCGACATGACGGGCGCGCAGGCCCTGGCGCGGCGGCTCGCCGCGGCGTGCGATTGACACCGGCACGCTGCCGGAGCGCTCGAAAACACGTGGAAACACGTGAAAACGCGCACACTCCAGGTGCAAGCGATCCAATTAAGCGGTAGCATACATTTCTTTGCGCCTATCGAATCGCCTGCTTGAAAACCCGCTTGTACGCCAGTTTTCAGCGCGCTTTCGGTGTTTCAGCGCCGCACCCCCCGCACTCAATACCAGCCCCCCATGTCGAATCATCCCCAGACGAAGCGTCACCTCGTCATCGCGGCCGTCATGGCGTCGATGGCGATGGTGGCGATCGAAGCCACCATCGTCTCGACGGCCATGCCGCAGATCGTCACGCAACTCGGCGGCTTGCGCCTCTACAGTTGGGTCTTCTCGTCGTTCCTGCTCGCGCAGACGGCCATGACCGTCGTGTTCGGCAAACTCGCCGATCTCTATGGGCGCAAGCCGACCGTGCTGGTGGGTATCGTCATTTTTCTGATTGGCTCGGTGGGCGCGGGTTTCGCGTGGTCGATGCCTGCGATGATCGTGTTCCGGCTGATCCAGGGTGTAGGCGCGGGCGCGATCCAGCCGGTCACGTTGACCATCGTCGCCGATCTGTATCCGGCGCGCGAGCGCGGCAAGCTCCAGGGCTATCTGGCCAGCGTCTGGGCCATTTCGGCGGTGATCGGCCCGATGGCGGGCGGCCTGCTGATCCGCGACCTGTCGTGGTCGTGGATTTTCTGGATCAACGTGCCGATCGGCATTCTGGCCGCGGTCGGTTTCATCACCTACCTGCACGAAGAGAAGCGCCATCAGCGTCCGTCGATCGACATCATGGGCGCCGTGCTGTTCACCGTCGCGATCGGCGCGCTGATGATGGCGCTCACCGACGCCGGTTCGGAAAACGACAGCCGTGCGCTGTTCGAAGTGGCGCTGTGCGTGGTGAGCAGCGCGCTGTTCGTGTGGCACGAGCGGCGCGTGGCGGAGCCGATGATTTCGTTCTCGCTGTGGAGCCATCGGCCCATCGCTGCGTGCAATGCCGCGACCGTGCTGTCGGGCATGGCGCTGATGGGCCTCACCACGTTCCTGCCGATGTACGTGCAGGGCGTGCTGCATCAATCGCCTGTGATCGCGGGTCTCGCGCTGACGATGGTGATGCTCGGCTGGCCGTCGGGCGCGACCTTCACCGCGAAGTCGTTCCATCGTCTCGGGCTGCGCCGCCTGATGATCGGCGGCAGCTTCTTCCTGCCGCTCGGCGCGATTGCGTTCGCGCTGCTGCAGCCGGACGGCTCGCCCATCACGGCGGGCGTCGGTTCGCTGGTGATGGGGCTGGGCATGGGTATCGTCAGCGTCAGTTCGCTGATCCTGATCCAGGAGATCGTGCAGCCGCTCGAACGCGGCGCGGCAACGGCATCGAACCTGTTCTCGCGCAATCTGGGCCGCACGCTTGGCGCGGCGATCTTCGGTGCCGTGCTGAACTTCGGCCTGAGCCACTACAAAGGCACGACCATCACCTCCGACCAGTTGCGTTCACTGCTCGACGTCACGCCGGGTGCCGCGCAGGCGGCACTGGCCAGCAACGACATGGTGCGCGCCGCGCTGCCTCATTCGCTGCACCTGACCTTCCTGTCGATCTTCGTGATCTGCGTGGGCGCGGTGCTGTCGGTGATGCTGGTGCCGCATATCAAGATCGGCGGGCAGCCGCGCGAAACATCGGCGGCGGCGCATCTGACGGAGATGTGACGTCAGCGTGCTCACGCATGTCGCGACAGGCGTGGTTCACTCCGTTGACGTGGGCATGGTCTGCAAGTCCAGTTCGCCCGGCGCAGCGCCACTCGCTGCGCCTTCTTCCACTTCCTTCACGATCCATTGACTGAACGCGCGCATCGCGGGCGTGGCGGGTTTCGCCTTTTGCCAGGTGAGCCAGTAGCTGCCCGCGTGCACGTCGATATCGAACGGGCGCGCGAGGCGTCCCATCGACAGATCGCGTTCGAACATCGAAGCCGGCGCGAGCGCGACGCCTGCGCCTTGCATCGCGGCTTCCACCATCAGCCGCGACGAATCGAACACGGGACCGCGCACCGGCCGCGGCGAGAGGCCCGCAGCGGCGAACCAGTTGGCCCAGTCGTCGGCGCGGTATGAGCGCAGCAGCTTTTCGCCGGCGAGATCGGCGGGGGTGTGAAGGCGCTGCGCGATGTCCGGTGTGCACAGCACTGAGAGCGGCGCATCGAACAGCCGCTGTGCGCGCGAGCCGGGCCACGTGCCGTCACCGAAGCGGATCGCGAAGTCCAGCCCTTCGGCGGCGAGATCGACGAGATTGTTGTTGGTCTGCAGGCGCAACTCGACGAACGGGTGTGCGTCGTGAAAGCCCTTCAGACGCGGCATCAGCCAGCCGACCGCAAACGTCCCGACGACTCCGACCGTCAGCACCTCGTGAAAATGTCCGCCTTCGAACTGCCGCAATACGGCCTCGATGCGATCGAATGCATCGCTGAGCACGGGGCGCAGCGCAAGTCCTTCATCCGTGATCGCGAGGCCGCGCGGCAGTCGCTTGAAGAGCGTCGCGCCAAGCCGTTCCTCCAGCATGCGCACCTGCTGGCTGACGGCTGCCTGCGTGACGCTCAGTTCCAGCGCGGCGCGCGTGAAGCTCAGGTGCCGGGCCGACGATTCGAACGCGCGCAGCGCGTTGAGCGGGAGATACGGTCGCATGGGCGAGTCATAAGAAATTCTAGGGCTTCGAGCAATTTATCATCGTTTGTCAGGTGGCGGCGGAAACGCGATAGTGGCGGCTATTGAGGGAAAAGCAATGGTCACGAGACGGAAGTTCGCATTCACGTTGATGGGCGGGGGGTTAGCTGGTGTTGCGGCTCAGGCGTCCGGCTCGAGTGCGACGCGGCCATCGCGCAGATCGTCGAACTGATCGCACAAGTCTGAAACAAGGAAAATGAGCCTATGAAATTTGCACTACGCAGCATGCGCATCGCGATCACGCTTTGCGCGCTTGGCATCACCGCAACGAGCCATGCAGCCGACATCTCGCGCGATCAGGTCCAGCAGGCCGTTGATGCCGCCATCCAGCCGATGATGGCCAGGGACGCTATTCCCGGCATGGCTGTCGGCGTGATCGTCGATGGCAAACCGCTGGTGTTCAACTATGGCGTTGCCTCGACGCAGACCCGCAAGCCGGTGGACGGCAAGACGCTGTTCGAGCTCGGCTCGGTGAGCAAGACCTTCACGGCGACGCTGACGCAATGGGCGCAGGTCGACAGGCACCTGTCGCTAAACGACAGCGTCGGCCAATATCTGCCGACCCTGCGTGGCTCGCCGTTCGGCAACGTCAGCCTGCTCAATCTCGGCACGCATACGCCCGGCGGCCTGCCGCTGCAGGTACCCGACGAGATCCACAACGACGCCGAGCTGATGGCCTGGTTGAAGGCCTGGCGTCCCACGTATGCACCGGGCACGTACCGCACCTATGCGAATCCTGGCATCGGCACGCTCGGCGTGATCGCCGCGAAAAGCATGGGGCAGGATTTCACCGTGCTGATCGAGAGGCGGCTTTTCCCGGCACTTGGCCTGAAGAACAGCTTCATCGACGTGCCCGCCGCGCGCTCGACCGATTACGCGCAAGGCTACACAAAGGACGGCAAGCCGATCCGCATGGCAGGCGGCGAACTCGCTGCGCAGGCATATGGCGTGAAGTCGACGGCATCCGACATGCTGCGTTTCATCGAGACCAATATGAAGCTGGTCAAGCTCGATGCCAACCTGCAGCGCGCGATCACCGACACGCACACCGGCTACTTCCAGGCTGGCCCGATGACACAGGATCTGATCTGGGAACAGTACCCGTATCCCGTGTCGTTGAGCGCGCTGCTGCAGGGCAATTCGAATGGCATGGCGCTCGATGCGACGCCTGTCACGCAGATCGATCCGCCGCAGGCACCGAGCGACGACGCATGGATCAACAAGACAGGTTCGACCAACGGCTTCGGATCGTACGTGGCCTTCATGCCGTCGAAGCGGATCGGCATCGTGATACTCGGCAACCGCAATTTTCCGATTGCGGACCGGGTTGAAGCGGCCCACAAGATTCTGACGTCGCTGGTGCAGCCATGAAAGGCTTTCGCTGGATCGCGGCGGCGCTTGCCGCATGCGCATGTGCGTGTGCGCAGTTTGCCCACGCGGCCGGGCAAGCCGTCGAAGCGCAAGAGACGGCCGTCCTGCAACGCGCGGCCGTCTCAGGAACCGATCGCGAACTGGGCATGGGCATCGCCGAATTTCCGCCGAATGCCGCCAAACCGCGCCACAAGGCGACCGGGCCGGAACTCTGTTACGTGCTTGCAGGCGAGGTCATCGTGCAGATCGAAGGCAAACCGGCGCACCGGTATCGCGCGGGCGAATCGTTCGCGTTGCCGGCCAATGCGGTGCATGTCACGACGGCCGGTGCGTCCGGCGCGAAAGTGCTGGCGAGCTGGGTCCACACGCCGGGCAAACCGTTCAACGTCCCGGCGGGCGATTGATCGATTGATCGATTGATCGCTACGGTGTGGTCGACGTTATCGCGAGCAGACCGTATCGATGGCTTCGAGCATCCTGCCGAAGAACGCGTCCGCATACTGCGAATCGAGCCAGCGCACGATCAGCGCGATACGGCGCTCAGGCTCGATCCACATGAACGAACTGCCCGCGCCCACGCCGAAGTAGCTCGTGTCCGGCACGCTGGGGAACACACGGCGTCCGTTGTTGAGCCACACCAGATAGCCGTAGTACGGCGCCAGCGCGCAAGGCGTCTGCATCCGCGCGATCCATTCCGACGACAGCACGCGGCGTCCACCAGCGACGCCGCCGTCGAGCAGCATCTGCGCGACTTTCAACTGGTCGTTCGCACTCACCGACATCCCGCCGCCCCAGTGCGAGCCGCCCGGCACCGTTTGCACGCGCTGTCCGCCGATGTCGGTCCACGCGTTGTCATAGCCGACCCACTGCCAGTTATCGCTGGCACCGACGGGCCGCATGATCGCCTCGCGAAACACCTCGGGCAACGGTCTGCCGAACAGATTCAGCAGCGCAAGCGACAGCTGGTTGATGCGCACGTCGTTGTATTCCCAGTACGTGCCGGGTGGCTGCAACGGCCGCAAGTCGCCTTTCTTGCCATCGGGTGGATCGCCGAATGTCACCGCGCGATAGTGGTCGGCCTGATCGGACAGACCGAAGCATTGGCCTTGCCATTCGCTGGTCTGCTGCAACAGCTGCGTCCACGTGATGGGCGCGTTGTGCGGATCGTCGAAACCGATGCCCGGCACGCGCACACGCACGGCTTCATCGGGATCGGGCAGCAGGCCGCGGTCGTGCGCGACGCCCGCGAGTAATGCGAGGTAGGTTTTCGCGATGCTGAAAGTGAGGTCGGCGCGATCCGGCTCGCCCCATGTCGCGAGCAGACGGCCATCGACAGCCACCGCGCCCGACACCGGCCCACGGTCATGGATCGGCCCGAGCAGCCGGTTCCACGGCGGCGGGTCGTTGACGTGCACGCCGAATTTGCCATCGACATTGCGGTCCCACGGCGATTCGTGATCGATCGAAAACTGGATCGCCTCGTTCAGTTCCTGCGGCAGATCATGTTGCATAGGTAACGGTTCCTTTGTGTCGCCCGTCGACTCAGTGTGCGTTCAACCGGGCTCGCGCATACACGAGCGTCAACAGGCTGACGATGGCGGCCAGCATCAGATACAGGCCGGGCGCGAGATTGTTGCCGGTCACCGCGATCAATGCGGCGACTGCGAGCGGCGTGAAGCCGCCGAACACCGTCGTGCCGATGTTGTAGCCAAACGCCATGCCCGTGGTGCGCGTGCGGGCCGGAAACAGCTCGGCCATCAGCGCGGGAATCGGCGCGAAGTAGGTGGCCTTCAGCAGCGCGACCCACGTGACGGCGGCGAGCAGTGTAGGCAGCGACGGATGCGCATTCATGAACATGAAGGCGGGATAGACCGTCACGAAGAACAGCGCACCTGCACCGAGCATGATGCGTGTGCGGCCCACCTTGTCCGACCAGTGCCCGACGAGCGGCGTGAGCACGGTGACGATCAGCCCGGCCACCAGCGTCGCGATGAAGCCCGACGAAGCGGGCAGGCCGAGTTGCCGTGCAGCGTAAGTCGGCATGTAGAGGATCATGTAGTTCGCGGTGGTCGTCAGCACCAGCGCGCCGATCGACACCAGCACGCGTGACTTCTGCGTCGCGAGCAGTTCACGCACGGGCGATTCGGCTTTTTCGATGCGCTCGAACTCGGGCGTTTCGTCGATACGTCGGCGGATATACAAGCCCACCGGCCCGATCAGCATGCCGAACAGAAACGGAATGCGCCAGCCCCAGCCTTCGAGTTGCGGCTGCGTGAGCATGCCCGTCAGCACCGCGCCAAAAGCTGAAGCGAGCAGTGTGCTGGCGCCCTGGCTGGAGAACTGCCAGCTCGACATGAAACCGCTGCGATGCGGCGCGTGCTCGATCAGAAATGCAGTCGAGCTGCCGAACTCGCCGCCCGCCGAAAAGCCTTGCAGCAGTCGCGACGCAAAAATGCCGATAGGCGCGAGCAGGCCGATCGTCGCGTAGGTGGGCATCAGGGCGACCATGCCCGTGCCGAGCGTCATCATCGCAATGGAAAGCGTCAGCGACGCCTTGCGGCCCTTGCGGTCGCTGTAGGAACCGAGCACCAGTGCGCCGACGGGCCGCGCGAGGTACGACAGCGCGAAAGTGCCGAGCGTGAGCAGCAGCGAGATGGTCGCGTTGTGCGCCGGAAAGAACAGCTTCGACAGCGTGGTGGCGAAGTAGCCGTAGGCGATCAGGTCATAGAACTCGAGCGCATTGCCGATCGAGGTGGCGACGATCAGACGCGACACGCTCGCGCCCGACATCGGCTGTGAACCCGCTTGCGTGCTCTCGGGCGCGTGGTGACTGCCGGGGGGATGCGCGGTGTCGGACTCCTTGTTCATTGCGACGTCCTCAGGCAAGGGTTGTCGAGACATGCGGTGCGGGATTGACGGCGTTGGTGTCCTGCGTGCCGAGATCCCAGAAGAGGCCGGCCATGATGCGCAACCCGTCGCGCACGACAGGGCCGAGCAGATGCGCGTTTGGTGCATGCTGCGAACAGCCGGGATAGGAGTGCGGCACCCAGAGTGTCGGCATGCCGAGCACGTCGGCGAACACGTCGTTGGGCAGCGTGCCGCCGAGGTTCGGCAGCAGCGCGGGTTCGTCGCCCGTGGTGTGGCGCAGCGAGCGCAGCGCCCATTGCACCCACGCGTTGTCGGGATCGACGCGGGTCGCGGGCGCGCCGCGCTCGACCTCCAGTTCGACCATGCCGAAACCGTGCGCATCCAGATGCTCGCGCACGATGCTTTCGAGCTTCTGCCAGTCGGTGCCGACCACGAAACGGATCTGCATGTACGCGATCGCGGAAGACGGAATCGCGTTGACGGGCTTGTCCGGATTGCCGGTGCGGAAGGCCAGCACTTCGAGGTTATTCCAGCCAAACACGCGCTCGGTCGGCGTGAGGCCAGGTTCGCCGTAATCGGTATCGACCGTGGGTTCGCCAGCATTGCCGCCTACGTGAATCTCCGACAGCGCGCGTCGCACGGCGTCGGGAATGGGCGGCGGGCGCAGCCCTTCGACGAGGATCTTGCCGTTCGCATCGACCATCGATGCAATCGCGTTTGCCAGCACCACGCCCGGATTGCGCAGCAGGCCGCCCCAGTTACCCGAGTGATGGGCGCCTTCGCGCAGATCTAGCGAGAGCGTGAAATTCACGACTCCGCGCGAGCCGAGAAAGAGCGTCGGCCGATGCGCGGACAGGCGTGGGCCATCGGACGCGATCAGCACGTCGGCGGCGAGTTCATCGCGTAACTGCGTGCACAGCGCATGCAGACCCGGCGAGCCGACTTCTTCGCCCGTTTCGAACAGAAGCTTCAGGTTGAAGCCGAGCTTGCCGCCGCGCGCGTCGAGCACGGCTTTCAGCGCGGCGAGGTTGATGCTGTGCTGGCCTTTGTTGTCGGCGGTGCCGCGTCCGTACCAGTGTTCGCCATCGACGGTCACGTCCCACGGCGAGAGCCCTTCGCGCCACTGCGCGTCGTAGCCGCGCACGACGTCGCCATGGCCGTAGCTGAGCACGGTGGGCAGCGCGTCGTCTTCATGGCGATGCGCGATCAGGAACGGGCCTGCGCCTTGTGCCGGGTTATCGACGACACGACAGGCGAAGCCCCATTGCGTGAGCAGCGGCGTGAGTTCCTCGTCGAGATAGCTGCGCAGGCGCGCGCCGCTGTCGGACTCCTGGCTTTCCGTGCGATACGCGACGCGGCGCCGCAGATCATCGAGAAATCGGCCTGAATCGTACTGGCTGGCCGCGTTTTGAATGGCGATGTCGCGAGTCAACGGAATCTCCTTCGCTCGGCTGGGGGGTAGTAGTCGAGCCGATCGTGTCGTCGCCGATATTTCTGCACAATTACAATATTTGCCACGAATCGTTGCCGAAACGGCAAAGCGCATCAGGCGGATCATGGACAACACGGCACTGCGTTACTTTCTGGAAGTGGCTCGCAGCGGGTCGCTGAGCAAGGCCTCGGAGCGGCTGTTCGTGGCCGTGTCGGCGTTGAGCCGGCAGATCGGCAAGCTCGAAGAGGAACTGGGCACGCCGCTATTCGAGCGGCGCCCGCGCGGGATGGTGCTGAGCGATGCGGGCAGGCTGCTGGCCGAGCACGCGCGGCGCAGCCTGCTCGAAACCGAGCGCGTAGTGGGCGAAATCCGGGGCTTGAGCGAGGCGGGCCGCACGACGATACGCGTGGCGAGTTCAGAAGGCGTCGCGCCGCATTTTTTGCCGCAGGTGTTTGCGCATTTTCTGAAGACGTATCCGTCGACGCATTTTCAGCTCGACGTCTCGGCGCCTTCGGTCGCGACGCAGCGGGTGAGGGAAGGAACGGCCGATATCGCCGTGTGTTTCAGCATCGCGCCGGAGAAGGAGATCAACGTGCATTACTCGCAGCGCGCGCCGATCTATGCGCTGATGCGGCGCGATCATCCATTGGCCGCGAGCGAGTCGTTATCGTTGCAGGATCTTGCGGCCTGGCCCGTCGCGATGGACAACCAGGGCGTGACGATCCGGCAACTGTTCGATATCGCGTGCAGCCTCGAAGGGCTGATCTTCGAGCCGCTGTTCGTCAGCAATTACCACGCAGCGCTGCAGAGCTTCGTGCGCTTTACCGATGCGTTCACGCTGACGGGTTACCTGACCGTGCGCAGCCGGCTCGACGTGGACGGGCTGGCGGCCGTGCCGATCACGAACCCGGCCTTGCATCAGCGCACGCTGCAGGTTCAGACGATGGCAGGGCGCACGCTGCCGCAGGCGATGCAGACGTTTCTCGATCTGCTGATGCAGGCGATCGAGGCGCCGGAGAGGGTGGATTGAGTCTTTGCTTTAGCCCAGCAAATTCCACAACACCAGCGTCCCCACCAGCCCGACCACCGACACGATGGTCTGCAGGATCGACCAGACGAACACCGTCTGCTTGAGCTTCAGCCCGAAGTACTCACGCACCATCCAGAAGCCGGCGTCGTTGACGTGGCAGAAGAACACCGAGCCTGCGCCGATCGCGAGCGCCATCAGCGAGTTGTGCGTTGCCGACAGCCCCACGACCACAGGCGCGACGATGCCCGCCGTCGTCGTGGTCGCGACGGTGGCCGAGCCCGTCGCCTGACGCAGCGCCACGGCGATCAGCCAAGCGAGCAGCAGCAGCGGCATATGCGAGCCGACGGCGATCTTGCCGATGGTCGTGCTGATGCCCGCGACGACGAGCGTCTGCTTCAGGCCGCCGCCCGCGCCGATGGTCAGCAGCAGCGCCGCGATGGGCGGCAGGCTTTTGCGCAGGATGCCGCCCACGCGGTCGCGCGACATGCCGCGCGACCAGCCCAGCGCGACGATGGCAAAAATCACCGTCAGGCCGAGCGCGATGATCGGTTCGCCCAGAAAATCGAGCGTGTCGAACAGCAGCGTGTCCTTGGCAAGCGCGAGCTTTGCGACGGTGCGCCCGAGCATCAGCACGACAGGCATCAGGATCGTGACCAGCGATACCGCGAAACCAGGCAGTTCCGTTTGCGTCGATTCAGCGCGAAACAGCTTGCCCATTTCCTCGGGTTCGTCGATGTGCATGCGCTTGGACAGCGCGATGCCATACAGAGGCCCAGCCAGAATCACAGCAGGAATCGCGACGATCAGCCCAAGCCCGAGCGTGATGCCGAGATCGGCATGCAACGCGCTGACGGCGATCAGCGGACCCGGATGCGGCGGCAGCAGCGCGTGCAGCGTCGTCATGCCGGCGAGCGCGGGAATGGCGATGCGCAGAATGGGTTGCTGCGAGCGGCGCGCCATCACGAAGATGATGGGCACCATCATCACGAGGCCCACTTCGAAGAACAGCGGCAAACCGATGATGATCGCGACGAGCGCCATCATCCACGGCAGGCGGCGTGGTGTGGAGTGTTCGAGGATGGTCGACACGAGCCGGTCGGCCGCGCCCGATTCGGCCATCAGCGCACCGAGCATCGCGCCGAGCGCAATGATGATGCCGACGTCGCCGAGCAGTGCGCCCGCACCCTTGCTGAACGAACTCGCAACGGTTTCGAGCGGCAGTTGCGCGGTGAATCCTGCGGCGAAAGTACCGATCAGGATCGACAGGAACGGCGCGAGTTTGAGCGCGCTGATGAACACGATGATCAGCACGAGGCCGAGCGCGCACGAGAGGATCAGGCGAGTGTCGTGGGCGGACCACGGGGTGAGGGCTGCAGTGGGATGCACGGGCTGTCTCTTTCTGTTGGAGCGGTGGTGAGCCTGTTGGAAGAATCGTGGCGTGCGCGCCCGGCACAGGCGGCGGGCGGCGGGCGCAGAGGCCCCGATAGTAACAGCGCCCGCTTTCAGATGCCTGCTCGCTCGCAGATGCATTGCGGGTCGACAAGAAAACAGGGCGCACGCATTGCCCGAATTCCGTTAAAAAGCAATACGCACATTTATCAAATGTTTATTGATTGATTTAAACTCAATTTAAGCCGGTTCTTTGAAAATTGCAGAGTCTTACCATTATAAGAATGAGAAAGGAAAATTCGCAATGGCACGATTGCGAATTGAACGGTCGACTCATAAAATCCGCGAGCCTGCATTCCGGGAACAGCTAGAATTAGGCACTTGAGGCGCATTCGCGAGAGGGATGCGCCTCATTTCATGGGGTGATCTGCATCGCCAGAATGATGCGAGGCATGACATGGAAGATTGCGAAAGCATTTAAAGGGTGGTTAAAACACAACGATAAATTCGCAAAAGCGATTCAATCGGATATTCTCCGCGCCACGATAGCATTCGTTATCGGAATTGGAGAAAAGATGAAAAAGTTTGTACTCTCGGCCCTCTCGCTCGCACTGTTCGGCACGGCTGGCGCCGCACACGCTCAAAACTCGGTCACGCTGTACGGCCTGCTCGATACAGGCCTCACGTATTCCAGCAATTCGGGTGGTCATAGCAACGTCCAGCAAGCCAGCGGCATCCTCAACGGCAACCGTTGGGGCTTGCGCGGCGCGGAAGATCTCGGCGGCGGCCTGAAGGCGATCTTTACCCTTGAAAGCGGCTTCAATCTGTCGAACGGCAACATGGGCCAGAACAGCCGTCTGTTCGGCCGCCAGGCGTTCGTCGGTCTTGCCAGCAACCAGTACGGCTCGGTGACGCTCGGCCGCCAGTACGACAACCTCGTCGACAATCTCGGCCCGCTGTCGCTGAACGGCACGCAATACGGCGGCACGCTCGCTTCGCATCCGTACGACAACGACAACCTGAACAACTCGTTCCGCGTCAGCAACTCGGTCAAGTATCAGAGCGTCAACTACGCCGGCTTCCAGGCGGGCGCGATGTACGGCTTCTCGAACGAAGCAGACGGCTTTTCGGATAACCGCGCATACAGCCTCGGCGCATCGTATACGTTTGCCGGCCTGAAGGTCGCGGCAGCTTACCTGCAACTGAACGGCGCAGGCTCGAGCAACTCGAGCGGCGCAGTCAGCAGCGACGCGACCTTCACGGCTTCGCGTCAGCGCACGTACGGCGCGGGCGTCAGCTACGCATTCGGACCGGCTAACGTCGGTTTCGTTTTCACGCAGACGCAACTCGCGAATGCGACGGCAATCGGTGCGACGGCGGCGGGTAAGTCGAGCGCGTTCGCGCTGAACGGCTCGGGTGCGCACTTCACCAACTTCGAATTGAACGGCCGTTACGCTATCACGCCGGCATGGTCGCTGTCGGGTGCCTATACGTACACCGACGCGAGCCTCGAAGGCGCAGATCCGAAGTATCACCAGGTCACGCTGCAAACGGACTATTCACTGTCCAAGCGCACCGATGTCTATGCCGAAGCGGCTTACCAGCACGTCGGCAGCACGGGTAATTCGGGCATCACGGCGCATATCGTCGGCGTGAGCGCTTCGTCGACGGATTCGCAGGTGGTCGGCACGGTTGGCATTCGCCACCGCTTCTAAGCGTATATTCAAGCTGTTTCATCCGTTGCGGGATTCGCATCGCGTGGCCTGATCCGGCACGTGATGCGATTGCCGCCGACGTTTGATCGACGCGCGTCCCAGGCATAGCCGGGGCGCGCGTTTGTGCTTTTGCGTACAAGGACTACAACGTTCGACGCAAATTCGCACAGGAATTTGTCGGATGTCACAGATTTATTACGACATCCTTATCATTATGGTCACTCCAGTTGAAACCTCCCCAACAAGACTTTCGATGGAGACCGCATGACGCATACACCAGTCTGGCCCGATAAGCCCGATTCCCATCTGTTTCTGGAAGACCTGGAAAGTCCTGCTGCCAATGCGTGGGTTGAAGGGCAGAACGCGCGCACGCATGAAGCGTGGCGTCAGGGCGCGTTGCACGACGAGCTTGTCGCCAGACTGCAGCGGGCGTTTTTGCCACGCGAGCGGCCCGTCATTCCGTCGCGCCTGAAAGCATGGGCATACGACGTCTGGACCGACGCGGACAATCCAAGAGGGCTGTGGCGTCGCACGTCCTGGGCAAGCTGGCGCGAAGGCGCGCCCGACTGGCAAACCCTGATCGATTTCGACGAATTGGGCCGGAAGGAGGGCGTGCCGTGGGTAGTGGACGGTGTCTCCATTCTTTATCCCGAAGGGGATCGCGCACTGATCCAGCTGTCGCCCGATGGTGGCGATTCCGTTATCGCTCGCGAGTTCGATATCGGGCAGAGTCGTTTCGTCGAAGACGGATTCGTGATCGGGCAGGCGGGGAAACATAGGGTCGGCTGGATCGACCGCGATACTGTCTATGCTGGCTGGGACGGAGGTGACGACACCGTCACGCGGTCCGGTTATCCCCGCGAAGTGCGGCGCTGGGTTCGCGGCACGCCACTGTCCGAGGCGCCCGTCGTGTTTCAGGGTGAATTCGACGATGTGAGCGTGGCGGGCGCCTACGATCCCATCGACAAACGGCACACCATGTACCGTGGCATCGATTCGTTCGACTCGTACTCGTATCACGCATCGGATGATGGCGGCTGGACGCGCTATGAGGTGCCCGCGCATGTGGTCGTCGGTGCGTGGAACGGCTGGCTGCTGCTTCAGCCACGGCTCGACTGGGAAGCCGACGACGGTACGCTGCACGCGAGCGGCAGTCTGCTGGCGATTCGCGAAGATGCCTTTCTGGCAGGCAGCCGCGATCTGATTGCGCTTTTTGTGCCTACGGACATGACATCGGCGTGCGGATGGAGTGCAACGCGGCATTATCTGATCGTGTCGTGGCTCGACGACGTGCAAAGCCGCAATCTGATATGCCAGCCATGCTTCGAGGATGGCAACTGGTCGTGGCGTTCCCGTGCGTTTCCCGCGCGCGGCACGTCGCAGGTCAGTCTGACTCCCATCGAGCCGACGCTCAATGACGAAGTCTATGTCTATGCCGACGACTGCCTGCAACCGCCTGAATACCTGCTGGCCGATCTTGCATCGGAGGATCTGTCGCAATGCGTGTTGCTCGCGCGCTGGCCAGCGCAGTTCGATGCTGATGCGCTGACCGTCCGGCGCGACCACGCGTACTCGCGCGACGGCACGCGCGTGGCCTACACGGTAATCGGCCCGCGGACGGCGCTCGAAGGCGAAACACGCAAGGCGAGTCCCTGTCTGATGACGGGTTATGGCGGTTTCGCCGTGCCGCTCGTGCCCGGTTACGATCCGGGGCTCGGCGTCGGCTGGCTGGAGCGCGGTGGCGTGGCGGTCACCGCGCATATCCGCGGGGGAGGTGAGTTCGGTGCGGCCTGGCATACCGCCGCGCAGCGCGAGCATCGGCAACGGTCGTTCGACGATTTCATCGCCGTAGCGCAGAAGCTGATCGCCGATGGCATCACGACGCCCGCGCAACTCGGTATCCAGGGCGGCAGCAATGGCGGGCTGCTCGTGGCCGCGTGCATGGTGCAGCGCCCTGATCTGTTCGGCGCGGTGGTGTGTCAGGTGCCGTTGCTCGATATGGAGCGCTATCACCTGTTGCATGCGGGCGCGTCGTGGATAGATGAGTACGGCGATCCCGACGATCCCGCTCAGGCACCGGCGCTCGCGGCCTATTCGCCGTATCACCGCGTCACCGCCGATGCGAAGTATCCGCCCGTGCTGTTCGTGACATCGACCAGCGACGACCGTGTTCATCCGGCGCATGCGCGAAAGATGGTTGCGCGAATGCAGGCTCAAGGACATCGGGACGTGTGGTTGCTGGAAAACACGGATGGCGGTCATGGCAGTGCAGACGGGCTGGATGCAGCGCAATCGGAAGCGGTTGCGTACAGCTTTTTGTGGGCCAATCTGCTGCGGTGCTGCGATTCGATTCGCCGTTCGCACGGTTCTGAGTGTTCACACGCTAGGGCGAGCGATAAGGGCAGGGCGCGCGAGGCGAGTGTGCGCCCTTCACTCGACTCCCGTCCGATGAAGCGTGGCTGACCGTGCGGACCTGCGATGCGCCAGGGCGCACAGCTATAATCGCGCTCGACTGTCGCAAAGGAAGCCCAGCCCGTGAAAAAAATCTACGCCGTTGCGCTCGCCGCGCTCGTGCTCGGTGGTTGCTCGTCCGCCGAGAAGGAAGCACGCCAGGCCCAGCAGTACGCCAACAACGAAACCAGCCTCGCCGCTGCGCAGCGCAACGCGGCCGTCAATTGCGACGCCGCGCAGTGCGACGCTGCGTGGGCTGCGACGAAGCGCTATGTCGAGCAGCATTCGGATACCAACGTCACGCGCGCGGACGCCGTGGCCATCGAAACGGATGTGCCGTTCAGCTCGGGCAAGGTGTCGTTCTCGGCGACGCGTGTCGCGCGGCCCGGAGGCGCGACGCTTACGCTGTTCGCACAATGTCGCGGGATGTACGGACAGGACAACGAGAAAGGCTCGGACTACGACGAGTGCGTCAGCAAGATTCTGAAGACACAGGACGGGTATGTGGCGTTTGTCAGGAAACAGGTGGCGGGACAGTAAGGCTTGTGGTGGTTCCGCGCGTGCTGACGGTTCGCAGATTTTCGCGCGGAGGCGTTAGCGCGTGGAACGGGTTTGGCTCGCGCATCGTTATCGTGATCGGCCCAGTTGCGTTCATGGCCAGCGCTCCTCAAGCAAAGCTGGCCACCAGCCTGAACCCGCAAACACGACATTTCTATTTAGCGGAAACCCGACATTTCTATTTGGGACCTACAAACAATAAGTTGATAATTAAGATTATGTCAAATCACATTCAGGCAGCAGCAAACCAGCCACCGCTCCCTACAACCTCAATCTCAAACCACCAACGACATCAACCTTGCGCCTGATCCGCAGCCGGTGCATTGCCTTGATCGTCTGCCTTCACGGCGCCTGCATCCACAGATTCCACAGCCGCCGGTTCAGCCGAAGCCTCCACAGCCGTCTCAGCCGTCGCACCAGCCGCCGCAGCTTCACCACCAGCCTTCGTTGCCGGCTTGTTGTTCCGGCCACCCGAACGGCGGCGCGCAAACGCCGATTCCGACGCCGTGACCTTGCCCGTTTCCGCGCCATCCAGATCGACGCGCGATGCGCCTTCCGTCAGGCTCGCCCAATAGCGGCTACCACGGCACCACGTGCTCACGGCGTCGCGGACTTCCTGTTCGGTCAGCTTCAGTTCGGCAGCCTGCTTCAGCAGATCGTCGAGAATGCCGATCTTCAGCGCCACCTTCGGCGCAGGGTTCTTCGGAAACGCCAACGGAAAACGCTTCTGCAGCTTGCCGATGGTGTGCACGACGGGATCGACCGGATTCTGCGGCTTGTTTTGTGGCTTGTTCTGCGGCCTCGCCGCCGGACGGGCGGACGACGGCTTGCCAGCCGGCTTCGCGCCCGGCTGGCCTGCGGGACGTGCGTCCCTGCCCTTTGCGTCCTTCGCCTTTGCATCCTTGCCACCCGTGTGGGCGACGTGCTTGTCCGCAGCCTGTTCCTTGCGCTGCGCTTTTGCCTGCTTGGCGAGTTCATCTCTCAGCTTCGCCAGTTGTTCAAAGCCCATGTGTTCACCTTCATTGCAATGACGCAGGATTGTAGCAGTCGCTGAGCATCCTCACGGCGTGCTGCTGCTGGTTGTCTCCGCCAATCATGCGCCTGCTGGATGGCCGCTTGATGGCCGTGTCGTGTCCGGGCGCCATATCGGTGCGCCTTACGACGCCTTTCGACAGCCGTCGGCAGCAGCAAGCGCCGCGCCCGATGAAACCGGCGCGAACACCACAATACTGCGCGCAAAAGAAAAAACGCCGCAAACGCGGCGCTTTTTCCTGCTGCGAGATGTCTGGCAGGGTCAGAAGCGATGCACCATGCCGACGCCTACACCGACCATGCTGCGCGACGAAGAAGGCGTCGTATTGAAGCCGTCGCCGATCGTCGCCGTCGCGTTGATGATGCTCTTGCCGTTGCTGCCGAGCGTCTGGCCGTTCGCGCG
>NZ_QBUY01000105.1 GCF_003121405.1 Paraburkholderia sp. C35
AGGCGAGGGTCAAGCGGTTCGGTGTGAGCGGCTTTCTTTTGCCTACTTTTCTTTGCCGCTGCAAAGAAAAGTAGGTGCCGCCCCGCACAGGGGCGACGCATGAAGAACCACTAACAAACCGCGGACGCCAGCGACAAAGCAAAGCAAACCCACCCCAAAAGCGTCGCACGACAAAAAAAGCTACCTCGCAGCCTCAGTCGCCTTCCGCAACCTGGCAACCTCCCTCGCGCCGACACCAGGCGCATTATTCCCCCATCCATTGCGGACAAAATTAAGCACATCGGCAACCTGCTGATCACTCAACACGCCCGAATACTTCGGCATCGGATAAGGCGCCGGAATCCCTCCAATCACGAGATCCTCGGTCCCATTCAACGTAACGTTGATCAACGAAGAAGGATTGCGCTCCAGCACATTAGGATTCCCCGCCAGCGGCGCGAGCATCGGCGCAAACCCACGCCCATCCACCCCATGACAATGCATGCAGAAGGCCGTATAAACACGTGCCCCGGCATCATTGGCAGGCCGCGCCAGCGAAACCTTCGTCGCCTTCGCATCGTATGCATAAGCGGGCGCCCCGGACCCACCCGCCGCCGGCAGCGACTTCAGATACCCCGACATCGCCGCCACGTCGGCATCCGTCAACGCCTGCGTGCTGTTATTGATCACACTCGTCATCGCGCCAAAAGCCGAAGCGTGCTGGTTCGCACCCGTCTTCAGAAACTGCGCGACATCGGCCTCCGACCACCGTCCCAAGCCGACGTTATGCTCGCCCGTCAGGTTCGACGCGAACCAGTTGTCGAGCACGCCGCCCGTCAGGAACGCACTGCCGCTCTCGTCGAGCGCCTTCTCCTGAAACGCAACGCCGCGCGGCGTATGACACGACCCGCAGTGCCCCAGCCCCTGAATCAGATACGCGCCGCGATTCCACGCCACGTCCTTGCCGGGCTTGTCGCGGTACACGCCCTGCTCCAGAAACACCATGTTCCAGAACTTCAACGGCCAACGCATGTTCATCGGCCATTTGATGTCCGGCTCACGATTGGCCTGCCTGATGGGCGCCACGCCACTCATGAAGTAGGTGTACAGCGCATGCATGTCGTCGTCGTTGACCTTCGCGTACGACGGATACGGCATGGCCGGATACAGATTGTGGCCATCCTTCGCCACGCCCTCGCGCATCGCACGCTTGAAGTCGGCTTCGCTGTACTGGCCGATGCCTGTGTCCGGGTCCGGCGTGATGTTGGTCGAGTAGATCGCGCCCATCGGCGTCATCATCTGCAAGCCGCCCGCGAAAGGCTTGCCGTGCGGCGCCGAATGACACGCGATGCAGTCGCCCGCCTTCGCCAGATACTCGCCGCGCTTGACGAGCGCGTCGTCGGCAGCGTGCGTCAAGGCGGGAAGCGCGGATAGCGCGAACGCAGCAGCCAGCGCAAAGGCCTTCAATGTGGTTTTCATCGTCGGCCCCTTATGCGTTGATCAACTGGTTGCCAACGGGCAGATGCCGCAGCCGCTTGCCCGTCGCCGCATAGATCGCGTTGGCGATGGCCGGCTGTGCCGCCGCCGTCCCCGGCTCGCCAATGCCGCCCGGCGCCTCGCTGCTCTTGACGATATGCACGTCGATGGTCGGCGTTTCGTTGATGCGCAGAATCCGGTAGTCGGTGAAGTTGTTCTGCTGCACGCGGCCCCGATCGATCGTGATCTCGCTGTACAGCGCCGCCGTGATCGCGAAGATAATGCCGCCCTGGATCTGCGCTTCGACCGTGTTCGGATTCACCACCATCCCGCAATCGACGGCGCACACCACGCGGTTCACCGTAACTTCGCCCTGATCGACGGTCACGTCCGCGACCATCGAAAAGAAACTGCCGAACGCATGCATCACCGACACGCCGCGCCCCTGTCCCTTCGGCACCGTCCTGCCCCAATCGGCCGCCTGCGTCGCGACGTTCAGCACGTTCAACGCACGCGGCGATTTGCCGAGCAGATCGCGCCGGTACTTCACAGGGTCGATCTTCGCCTGCGCCGCGAGTTCGTCGATAAAGCTCTCGACCACGAACGTGCCGCGCGTCGGTCCCACGCCGCGCCAGAACGCGGTAGGCACGGCATGCGGCTCCTGACGCACGTAATCGACCAGTTGATTGGGCAGGTCATACGGAAGATCGGCGGCCACTTCGACGGCATCGGGATCGACGCCGTTCTTCACGGCAGGTGGCGCGAAACGCGACAGGATCGACGAGCCGACAATGCGATGCTGCCACGCAACCGGCTTGCCGTTCGCGTCGAGTCCCGCCGAAATCCTGTCGTAGTAGAACGGGCGATACATGTCGTGCTGGATGTCCTCTTCGCGCGTCCACGTCACCTTCACAGGCACGTTGAGTTGCTTGCCCACTTTCAGGGCCTGCGTGATCGCATCGACTTCGAGCCGGCGCCCGAAGCCGCCGCCCAGCAGAAAGTTGTGCACGACGATCTTGTCCGGCGACAGCCCCGTGATCTTCGCGCCCGCATCGCGTGCACGCGTCGGCACCTGCGTACCGACCCAGATATCGCAGCTATCCGGCGTCACGTGCACCGTGCAGTTGATCGGCTCCATCGTTGCGTGTGCAAGGAACGGCTGTTGATAGACGGCATCGACGCGCGTCTTCGCCTGCGCAAACGCATTGGTGACGTCGCCGTCCTTGCGCGCGACCGCGCCGTTGCCTTGCGACGCCTTCTCCATATCGCCGACGATCGTCTTCATCGACACCGCCGAGCCCGCGCCTTCGTTCCACGTGATCTTCAGCGCGGCGGCACCGCGTTTAGCGGCCCAAGTGTGATCGCCGATCACGGCGACACCGTTGTCGATCTTCACGATCTGGCGTACGCCGGGAATCTTCTTTGCCGCCGTATCGTCGACGCTCGCGAGCGTGCCGCCGAACACCGGGCAATTGACGATGGCCGCATAGACCATGTTGGGCAGACGCCCGTCGAGACCGAACAGCGCGCTGCCGTCCACTTTCTCCGGCGAATCGAGCCGCTTCGCCTGCGTGCCGATCAGCTTGAAGTCCTTCGGATTCTTCAGCGGCACGTTCTCGGGCGCAGGCAGTTTCGCGGCGGCGTCGACGAGTTGCCCGTAGGCGATGCTGCGTTTCGTGTCCGCGTGGATCACCTGGCCGTTCGCGGCATGGCACGACGCCGGGTCCACCTGCCATTGCTGCGCCGCCGCGTTGATGAGCAGCACGCGCGTGGTCGCGCCCGCGCGCCGCATCGGTTCCCACGCGTAGCGGATCGACGTCGAGCCGCCCGTCAACTGGCCGCCGAGCAGCGGGTCCGTAAAGAGCGTCTCGTCGGGTGGCGCGTGCGCGATCGTCACGCTATCCAGCGGCACTTCGAGTTCTTCCGCGATCAGCATCGGGATCGACGTGTACACGCCCTGTCCCATTTCGACCTTCGGGATGATCAGCGTGACCTTGCCCGCCGTATCGATCTGCACGAACGCATTCGATGCGAGCACGCCGCTTTGCGGCGTCTCGACGCCGTCGCCGCCGATCACCGATTTGCGCACGTCACCCTGGCTTTGCGCAGGCATGCTGAAGCCGAGCATCAGGCCGCCGCCCGCCATGGCGGCGACGCTTGCACTGAACTTCAGGAACGCGCGGCGATTGACGCGTGTGGCATCGTCGTCGCGTGGCTTGCCGTTTTGTGCATCGAGGAGTCCTTGTGACATCTCACGCCTCCTTCGCTGCCTGCTTCACGGCAGCGCGGATGCGGTTGTAGGTGCCACAGCGGCAGATGTTGCCGGCCATGGCCGCGTCGATGTCGGCGTCGCTCGGGTTCGGGTTTTGTGTGAGCAGCGAAGCCGCCTGCATCACCTGTCCGGACTGACAGTACCCGCACTGCACCACGTCGATCTGTCGCCATGCAGCCTGCACTTTCTTGCCCGCGGGCGTATCGCCGACGGCTTCGATCGTCGTGATCTTCTTGTCGCCGACAGCCGCAATGGGCAGCACGCACGAGCGCACGGCCACGCCGTCCAGATGCACGGTGCATGCGCCGCATTGCGCGATGCCGCAGCCGAACTTCGTTCCCGTGAGACCGACGATATCGCGCAACGCCCACAGCACAGGCATGTCCGGGGGTGCGTCGATAGTGTGAGACTGGCCGTTGATGTTCAGCGTTGCCATGAGCGTATCCGTAAAGTGGGAGGTTCTATTTATCCGCCGATGCCGAACAAAATCCCGATAACCACGACTCTTTGTTGGACGCGACGTGCCAATCAGGCAAGCCACTGCAGGTGCATACGCACTGCGTGAAGCTGTTGAGCATGGGCATTGAGGGATCGGACCCAATGATTGTAGTGGGACGTTAAAAAACCTGCGTGCGAAGTGCAGAGACTTGCCGGATATCAAGGCGCTCAAGATGCGACGCCCGAATAATGGCAGGGCGGCACCGCCGCCAGATGCAGCCGTATGAAACAGGCGTCGGACGTCTGTGCGACGCGACATGCAGTCGCCGTGCTCTGCGCGGGGTGTGCCCATCGACATCGCGGCGACGGCAAGCAAACTCGCGCGGCCTGTGACTCGCGCCAGCGTCAGGACAAAAATCGATGATCTTTATCTCTCGCGTCGCTGCGCGTCTCTTGCGCAAACCGTGCAGATCGACCAGAAGGCCAACAGGTCGATCGCAACCCCACTGGTTCGGGCGCACGCTGTGCTGCACCACCTTGCTCCTCTGCTCGACCGCCGTGCATGCTGCGTGCGTCTGGGAAAACGGCGAAAGCACGCGAAACTACACGTTTCCGGTCCCGACGATTTCGGTACCACGCAACGCGCCGGTTGGCACGGTGCTGTACACCGTGCCACCGCAAACGGCGCTTCCCGCAAGCGGTGTGTTCGCGAACTGTTCGAGCGGTGGCGGCATGGCCACCCGTAGCCTGTCAGGCGGCGAGATGGTATCGGGCAGCCCCTATACGGTGGCCACCAACGTACCAGGTATTGGCATGCGCTTCGGTTCCGCATACACCGGCTATGTGGACTACTGGGGTGCCGGCAACCAGGAATCGTTCGCCGGCGCATGGGCATGGAACGGCACGCGGCTGGGTGCTCAGGTGGTCGTGACGGGTCCGGTGCGCAGCGGTACGGTCAACGGTCTGGCGACAGGCACCTTCACGCTGGGCGGCACGCTCGTCATCGCGAATCTGCGTACCACGACGTTTGACGTCACAAGCACGGCCTGTTCCGTGACGACACCGTCGGTGTCGGTGAACATGCCTACGGTGAATTCCAGCGTATTCGCATCGGTCGGAACTACGGCGGCACCGCAGCCGTTCGCGATCCGCCTGAGTTGCGCACCCGATACACGCGTCTTCATCACGCTATCGGACAGTTCGAACCCGGCCAACACGTCCAGTGTCCTGACGCTGACGCCAGCATCGTCTGCCAAAGGCATCGGGCTTCAGATTACGAGCGACAGCAAGCCGGTGAGCTTTGGCCCGGACTCGCCCGTGGCGGGCAACGTCAACCAGTGGCAAGCGGGCACATCGTCGGGCGGCGAGATGACAATCCCTCTTGCGGTGCAATATATCCAGACGGCGCCGGCCATCAGCGCCGGCTCGGTGACAGGACTGGCAACCTTCACGATGTCCTATCAATGACTTCGACAAGCTCGCACGGCATCGGCTAGCGTCAATCGTTGACCGGCAGATACTGCGACTTGAGCTGCCTCGGCGGGAAGATCGGCATACCTGTCTGCATGGTGAACGCGTAACGCACATACACGGCCGCAACGAACTCGCGATACTCGTACGCATTGCCGAACGACGCCGCCGCGCCGACCGTCACCTGCGGCGCGAGCTGATACTCGCCGACGGCATCGATCGAGTACGACACGCCCGTCTTGCTCTGGCCAGGATAGACGGCGTTCGGATCGGGTACCGCCTGGGTGGAAGTCTTGAAGCGCGTCACGGCATCGGACTGCAGGCCCGGATCGAGCGGGAAATACGGCGAATCGTCCTGACGATAATGCTGCACGCCAATCGACGCCTTCAGGTCATACGTGAACTGCCCGTTGCGCCCGGTCCATTCGATCGGCAGATTCAGGATCGCATACTGCTGCGGGCTGAAGTAGCCGCCCTGACCGTACGTGAAGTACGACAGATTCTTGTTGTAGTGCATCAGCGTCGTGTTCACGCCGATGGTGAAGGTCTGGTCCGCGTCCTTGTAGAGCCGCGTGTACACGCCACCGCCGCCCTTGATGGACGTGTTCGATGCCACGTGACGGCCATCGTAGTAGTCGCCCGCCAGGTTCGCGTAGAGGCCGCTCGTGCCGTCGTCCCAGCCGATGTCCCCGCGCAGGCCGTTCGACGTCACGCCGCCCCATTCGAGATTGGTCAGCGCATCGCGCGCTCCGGCATACGAGACCAGGCTGTCGGTCACCGCGCGGCGTTCTGCCGTCAGGCGGTAGGACACCTTGTCGGTCAAGCCGCCCTTGAACTGCACGCCACCGACCATGTTCTGCTCGCGAAAGCCGAACGGCGTCGCGCCGACATCGACCTTCAGCCCGCGATACTGATAACCCACGCCCACGCCAACACCCGTCGCCGTCTGCGAGCCGTACGGGTTGCTGGACTGGTTCACCTGCGCCGAACCGAAGCGGGCCAGCGTGTCCGCGCTGCTGCTTGCAGTGCCTGCGTCGAGCGTGACGGGCGTGACCTCGACGGTCACGTGGCCGTCGCCTGCACGAATGCGGCCTTGCAGCGGCACTTCGATGTCGGTCAGGTTCGACAGGCCGTTTTCGCCATCGCGATTACGAAACTGGATGCCACCACCCACCGTGCTGGTCTGCTCACGGTTGATCTGCGCGAGCTCTTCCTCGACGGTGAGCGGCTGTGCCTGCGTCGGTTGCGGATACTGCCGGTTCTGCGCATCAGGATCCTGCAACTGCGCGCTGCGCGTCGGATACGGCGCGGGCGGTTGCGGCACGTACGGCACGAGGCCGTAGCCCTGATTCGTGTAGTTCTGCGGATAGGCCGGTTGCGGCGCTTGCGGCTGATACGGCTGCTGATATTGCTGCTGCGGATACGGCTGTTGCGCGTATGCGCGCTGCTGTGGATACGGTTGCTGCGGATACGGCTGCTGCGCGTACCCTTGTTGCGGATAAGGCTGCTGAGGATACGGTTGCTGCGGGTAAGCCTGTTGCTGCGGGTAGCCGCCCTGCGGATAGCCGCCCTGCTGCTGCGCATAGCCTGCATTGCCGTTCGTTGCGCGCGCATTCTTCGTAGTCCGCTTCTTCGACTGCTGCCGCGCGTTCATGCCCTGCGTCACCTGCGCCTGTGCAGCAGCCTGCGCTTGCGGCGACATGGGCCAGGGCGTGCTGATGGACGCATCGTTCGGTTGCGCGTACACCGGTTGCTGATAGGGCTGCTGATACGGTTGCTGCGGGTAAGGCTGCTGCTGATACGGCTGCGCATAGCCCTGTGCGGGATACGCCTGCCCCGGCGCCAGCCCGCCGCCCGACTGTGACGAGCCATACTGATCGAGACCATAGCCGTCGGTGTCGGGTACGGCACTGTCCGTCAATGCCGCTTGCGGCGCGAGCGTCCTGAGCGAATTGATCTGCGAAGCTGGTTGCGGTGCGATGTAAGGCGCGCTGGGCGCGGTTGCCGGCTGCGTCGGCGGATAGTAGGCAGGCATGGCTGGCATCGGATACGGTTGGGTCGTGAGACCGGTATTCTGCGCAGGGAACGGCACAGTGTTCGACGCATCCGCCGACGTCCGGTTCGCAAAAGGATTGGTGCCGGGCAACGGAATCGGCCCGCGCGAGCGCAAGGGCACATCCCAGCCACTCGGCACAGGCTGGCCGTTCGCACCCGTTGCCGTCGCACCGGGCCGCGCGAGCGGCGCATTCTGCGCGATCAGCGAGCGCTGGAAATACTGTGCGGCAAGACTGTCTCTGCCTTCCGCGCGATACATGCGGCCCATCGCGGCGAGCGCATCGGCATTGTTTGGCGCGATGCGCAAGGCCTGCTTCAGCGTGTTCTCGGCGAAATCGAACTTGCGGATCTGCGTGGCTGCGCCCGCAGCATTCAGCAGCAAACCCATGTCGGTCGGATTCTGCGCGAGCGCGAGACGGTAGGTCGCCAGCGCGTTCGCGTTGTCGTTGTTCGCGGTGTACAGACGCGCGAGCGCCGCAAGAATGTCGGGGTCGTTCGGGCGCGCGGCAAGCCACGGCGACAGCACGTCATAGGCACTGGCGAGATCGTTGGCCTGACGCAGCGCATCCGTGCGGCGCACGACAATCGCCACGTTGATCTTCTCGAAGTCGGTGCGCTGCTGGCCCGTCAACTGCATCGACGCGAGCCGCCGCATCACTTCACCCAGTTCGATGTCCTGACCTGCGTTCAGCAGAATGCCCGCATCCGTCAGCAACAGCCCTGGATCGTTCGGCGAACGCGCGACAGCGCTGCGCACCATCATCAGCGCGCGCGGCGTGTCGCCCGTGCTCACGTATGCCGATGCAATCGCGCCGATCAGTTCGGCGTTGTTTCCCGCAATCGGCTCGGCGTTCTGCAGCATCCCGCGTGCCTGTGCGACCCGGCCGCTCTTCGCGAGCGCCACGGCTTCGTCGCACTGCTGGTGAACCCACAAGCGGTGCTGCAGCATCGCCATCGCGTCGGTGCGTTTGTCGGCGGGGACGCGTTCGAGTTGCGACAGACCATAGCGCCAGTCCTGCATGTCCGCCGCAAGCAACGCGCTCGCGTAGTACGCGTCGGGCATGTCGGGATGCATCGCGATCAGGCCATCCATGATGCTTTTCGCATTCGCATACGCACCCTGCTTCGCGTAGATGCGCGCGAGATCGAGCCGCAGCCATGGATCATCGGGATTGCTCAGCAGCGCGTCTTCGAACAGGCTGCGCGCATTGCCGAGATCGCCGCGCGCTTCGGCGGCGCGCGCCTGTGCGGCCTGCGCCTCGCCACGCAGACGGTCCGTGCCGCCCACCTTCTTGCGCTGCTCGTCCGTCAGCTGGTTCGCGAAGCTGAGCGCTTCGTCGCCGCGTCCTTGTGCGGCCAACGCGCCAACGAGGCCGCGTATCGCATCGGGATTGTCGGCCTGGCGGCGCAGCGCCATGCGGAACGCTGCCTCCGCGCCACGCGGATCGCCGCTTTGCATCAGCACATCGCCGAGTGCGGTTTGCGCGGTGACGTCGCCGGGACTGACGGCAATCGCTTTTTCGAACGATGCCTTGGCCTGCGCGAGATTGCCGTTGCTCTGCTCGCCGAGACCTTCGCTGGTGTACATCCAGTAGGTCGCGCTATTGAGCGCCTCGCGCCAGCGCCCCGCCCCACCTTGCTGCGACGCGCGCTGCAAATAATCGCGCGCCTGTGCAAACTGCTCCTGCTTGAGCAACGCGACGCCCATGCCGCCGAGCGCATCGCCATCATTCGGCGAACTAGAGAGCACCGAACTGAAGCGCGCCTTCGCCGTGACGAGATCGCCGCGATCGAGTGCCGCAAAACCTTCGGCAATGGTGCGGCCGCGTGCGTCGGCACCCGCATTCTGCTGCGCGCGTTCCGACGCGCGACGATCCTGTTCGGCGATCGAATCGGCGCGCGCCTTGACGGCGGCATCGTCGGGATAGACGTTGAGATACGCCTGGAACAGCGGCGCATCCGATGCACGCACGCCCAGCCACAACAGCGCCTGGCGCCATGCGGCCTTCGCCTGCGCGCCGACCACGGAATCCTTCGATAACTGCGCAAGCTGCCCGATACCTTCGCGGCGGTTCGCTTCGCGATACGTCAGATGCTGTGCATAGGCAAGCGCGAAACGCGGGTCATCGGCATGGTCGCGTGCAAGCTGCTCCAGCCCGCGGCGCGCCTCTTCCCAGCCTTGCGGCGATGAACCGAGCGCCTGGTAATACTCGAGCGCCAGTTGCGGATTGTTCGGCTTCGCGCCCAGCGCCTGACGGTACGCCTGCGCCGCCGACGCCTGCTGCCCTGCCTGGGCGAGACGGCGTGCATCGTTGACGGCCTGATCGGTCGGACTGGACTGGCCGAGACGGCGCGCGAGCTCATCCATATCCGGATAGTTCGGTGCCACCTGACGCAAGCGCGCCAGATATTGCTGCGCACCGGCGCCGTCCTTGCGGTCGGCCATCACGATACCCATGCCGTACAGCGCGTCGGGCTGCTTCGGATCGATACGCAAGACTTTCAGCCACGCCTGCTCGGCGAGATCGCCACGCTTGTGCGATTGCCAGTACTTGCCCTGATCGATCAGGACGTTCATCGGGTCGTTCGGCTGCGCCTGCGCGAATGCCGAGGCCGCCGCGCCCGCGCCGAGCGTGAGCGCGACGCCGATTACGAGCGCGCGTTGGCGGATTGGCATGTCTTCTCCCAACGCGGCACGAGCCGGCCGTTTTCATCGAAGCGGTAGCGGCCGTCTGCGGACCCTGTACCGAAGAGCATCAACACCTCGTCGTAATAGACAGGCTGGTTTTGAGTGGATGGCGCTGCGCCTGGCGCCGTGCCTTGCGCGGGTGCGGGTGTTGCGAGCGCAGCCAGATGCGTTTGCGCGAGACCCGCTGCGCGCGTATCGCCGAGCGCACGGAAGTATGGCAGCAGCGCGCCCCAGAAACCAATCGGGCCTTCACCCGTAGCGTTGCCCGTGGTCGTCGCGACCTTCTCGGGCGGCACGCCCGTCTGCGCGACCCGGTCGCGCATGCCATGTATGGCAGCGAGCCAAGGCTTCGCGAGGGGATCGGCAGGTGCGGTCAGTCCTGCCCACAGATAGACGCGGATCGCGTCGTAGCTGCCCACGTCGCCCTTTTGCGGATCGACGATGAACTGGCCATCGCCCGAGCTTTCACGATAAGCGGCCCAGTCCGGCGCGAAGCCAAGCGGCGAGGTGGTCTTGACGAGCTTGAACGCGTTGTCTGCCATGCGCGCCCACGGACCTTTGGGCGACTGCACGGCCATCGCGCGAATCAGCGGCAACGGCAGATAGCTCGGATTCAGGCGCGTCGTGTTGCCGTTGCGGAAGCCTTGCGGGCCCGGCAGCAGTATCGGTCCAAGGCCACGCAGATCGGCGACTTCCTGCTGTTCGATCTGCGTGACGAGCGCGTACGCCAGCTTCGTGTACGCGGGTTCATGCCACAAGCGCCCTGCCTCGAACAGATCGAAGGCAATCCACAGATCCGAGTCCGCAGCCGAATTCGGATCGAGCACGCCATACGAGCCATCCGGCTTTTTGCCCCATTGCCATGAAGGCAGCTTCACGTCCTCACCGTCGAAACGGCCCGCCGACAGATTCGCGCGCGTCCAGCGCAACAGACGCTCGAAGGTCACGCGGTCGTTGGCGACGAGCGCGAAGAACATGCCGTACGACTGTCCCTCCGACGTGGTCTGCTGCGTGGGCGTCGAGAAATCGACCACACGTCCGTCCTGCTGCACGAAGCGCGACACGAACGCGCGATACGCGGACCAGTCGTCGCACGTCGCAGCGTGCGCGTTCACGGCCATCCCCGCGACGACGCCCGCGCACGCGAGCGCGGCACATAAGCGGCGTGATGAGCGTGAATAAAACGCTGCCCGCATATCAATCCTTCAGCCGGCGCGCGGCGACCGCGCGCAACAGCCGGTAGAACACAGCCGCGATGATCAGCGCCGCAATCAGGCCGCTCAGCAGCAGTAGCAGCGGATGCACGGACAGCGCCCAACGCATGTATTCGATGGGCGACAGATGACCGACGTAGTACACATCGCCGTTCGATACCACTTCGAGCGTCCGGCCGCGCACCACGGTCAGACCGCCCTGGATCGACTGGACGAGATCGGGATCGAGCATCGCGTTGGTGAGATCGGTTTCGGACTGGCCCGGCGCCGAAATCAGCGCGACCACGCTGCGGCCTTTTTCGAGCGGCGACTGGAAGCCGGTGATGATCGCGTCGCCCGACGCATTCACCAGCGACAGGTCCGCGCGCCCCGCCGTGCGCACGCCGCCGCGATCGCCGTGCCACCAGTTGGCGATGCGGAACGACACGTTCGAGAACTGGATGCGGCGCGTGTCGTCATCGGCGGAGAACGGCATGTCCTTTTCCCACGTGGTCAGCAACGGTTGCTGACCTGGCGCGCCGATCACCAGCAAGTCTTTGTCCTCGAAACGCTGCACGTCGGCGGCCGTTGCAACGGTCACGCCCGTGACGGGATACGCCGTCGATGCGCCCATGCGTCCCATCACCATCAGATACAGACTGTAGTCGCTCGGGTTCGCGTTCACAGGCAGGATCACCGCCGTCTGCGACAGGTCGGCGAGTTTGGTGAACGGCCAGCCGCTGTTGGCGAAGGCAGCCAGATCCGGCATCGCCATGTAGTGCGGGAACGACGACAGATCGATGGTCGAATCGGGATCGATCTCGCCGCGCACGTTGTCGAGCACCTGGCCCTGGCATTCGCCCGTCTTCGGCATGTCGTAATAGAAGTGGAAGCGCAGTTGCGCCTGCGACGCCAGCAGATGCGGCGGAATGTAGATCTCTTTCGAAGCGGGCGCCGTGTTGTCGGGCAACAGGCGGTTCAGATAACGGCCGAGATCGAGCATCGACGACGACTGCGCCGGAATGCGCAGCGCCTGCACGAAGTTGTTGTTGACGCTGACGTTGAGCGTCGAGCGGTCCGGCGCGGGACGTACCGTGAAGCGGTAGCGCAGATCGACGGGCACGCCCTTCGTGCGCCACGTGAAGAGATCGGGCGGAATGCGCATGTCCACGCGCACCACGTCCGCGTTGTAGCCGCGCACGGACAGATCCTTCGGCACGGTCAGTTCGCCGAAGCGCACAGGGCGGTCGGTCGGCAGCCAGCCGGGGGCGTCGTAGGCCTGACGTGCGCGCGGCGCGTCGACGTGCGTGATCGTCTGCACGGTGCCCGACAGAGCGGCTTCACCCAGCGACAGCGCGTTGGCGGCCGTCTTCAGCTCGCGCGCGTCGCGGCCCATCACCAGCAGCAGCTTGCCGTGCGCGGGCGCTTCGCGATCGACCACGGCCAGCATCGGCCCATTGATGGTGGGCAGCGTGACGCCGGCGGGACGTTCATCGTTGGTGGCGAACACCACCGCGTTGCCTGACAGCGGCGCATTGTCGAGTTGCGCGGGAAACAGCGCGCCGCGATAACCCGCCAGCGAGCCAAACCACGACGCAACCACGCCCGCTGCTTCGAGCACCTGCGACGAAGGCTTCGCGGCAAACACGAACGGCAGTTCGAGACGGCGGATATCGCGCCGGTCGAAGAACGGCAGCGGCAGCGCGCCGAGATCGGGCTTGGTCGCGAGCGACGCGAAAGTCAGATCCAGCGAACTCGCGTTGCTGACGGTAGCCCACAACGCGCTGCTCGCCGGGTCTTCGCAGCCTTGTGTGTAATGGCCGATCAGCTGGACGTTCAGGTGATTGAACTCGGTGATCAGGCGCGGCTCAAGCGGAATGTCGCGCGCGAGCAGCGTGCCCGCCTGCTCGCGCGGCAACGGCAAGGTCGCGGCGACTTCGCCGTTCACCAGCACTTTCAGATGCGACAGGTTCGACAGCAGCGACGGCGAGTAGCTATAGATCAGATGCAGGTTCGCGCCCGTCACGACTTCATCGGCGCGCACCGAGAACGGCACGCCGTTCTGGCCATCCACACCGCGCAGTTGCAGCGGATCGAGTGCGCCCAGTTGGGCGAAGGTGAAAGTCTGGCGGCGTCCGCCCGATACGGCCGTGCCGTTGTCGGCCGTGGTCGGCATCGTGTCGCGGCCACTGCGCACGACGGCGAACGTCTGCGGCACCGGCTCGGCGAAGGCGGGCTGCAGCGCGGCACGCGGATCGACGGGCTTGGCGGTGGGCAAAGGCGGCACGCCGGCGCTTGCACCCGTCGATGCCGACGGCACGAGCGGCGTGGTCGCCGGCGTGGTGCCGGGCGTCGTGGCGAGTTCGGCGCGCGTGGCAGAAATCGCCCCGGACGGCGATGAAGGTGCGGCATCGGACGCTGCCTGCACGGCAGGCAGCGCGGTCACGAACAGCAGCGCGAACAACAGCGTCGGCAACGCTGCACGCAACGGCCAACGCGATGCCTTGCGCGTCAGCGAACGCACACCGGTCCTCTTCGCCGCCGAATCAGCGGCGTCGTTTCGCAAGATCCCCATACCTTATTTTCCGTTCTTCGAGTCGTTTGCTGCGGCCTTGCGTCGGCTGCTCCATGTGCGCAGGTCGGCATATAAATGTTCGAACAGGCCGCCGATACCGCCCACGCCCACACGCATCACGTGCGACAGGCTCTTGAGCGGTGTATCGACTTCGCGCCCTTCTGCCCAGCCGGTCCAGGCATCGGCGCGCGCGAACGTGCTCTGCACGAAATCGAGTTCCTGCTCGCGCGTCATCGGCGCGAACTTGAGGCCAACGCGGCCCGGCACCGAGTAGGTGACGTCGGCGGGAAACACGAACTCTTCCTGGCCGCGAAACAGCGACACCACCACGCTTTCATGCAGCGGCACCTGAATGGCAGCAGGCAATTGCAGCGCGACGCCGCCTTCGGCGTAATCGACCGTTTCGCACACCAGCGTGCGGCCCGTCGAGAAGCGCAGCGAAGCGGGAATGCGCATCGCCACGCGGTGTGTCGAGCGCACCTGACGCTGCTCACGTGCTGCCGCGACGCTCGCGCCGAGAATCAGCATGTTGTAGCCCGTCCACGCGAGATTCAGCACGGTCGTCTGCACTTCGCTGTGCGAGCTCGAATTGAGCACGATATGCACGCAACCGACGATAAAGCCGATCAGGTTCAGCGCCAGCAGAATCAGATACGGACGCGAGATGCCCCAGTCGAAGTACTGCTCTTCGATGCGCCCGCCCTTCGCCGTCACGTTGAACTTGCCGAGCTTCGGGTTGATCAGCGCGAGCAGTGTCGGTGCCGTGATGTACGACGCGAGCACCGATTCATACACTTCCGACCAGAACGAATGGCGGAACTTCTGCTGCATCCGCGAGTTCGTGATGTTCGCGTGGAACATGTGCGGCAGCGCGAAGATCGCGATCGTGCCCGCCGCTGCCTGGATGATGTGCGCGTTGAAGAACAGGAACGACAGCGGCGCCGTGAGGAACACGAGACGCGGGATGCCGTAGAAGAAGTGCATCATCGCGTTGAGATAACACAGCCGCTGGCCGAACGAGAGACCGCGCCCCGTCAATGGATTGTCGATACGGAAAATCTGCGTCATGCCGCGCGCCCAGCGGATACGCTGGCCGATGTGGCCGCCGAGGCTTTCCGTCGCAAGACCGGCCGCCTGCGGAATCGCGAGATAGGCCGTCGTATAGCCTTTGCGGTGCAGCTTGAGTGCCGTGTGTGCGTCTTCCGTGACGGTCTCGACGGCAATGCCGCCGATCTCTTCCACCATCGTGCGGCGCAAGAGCGCGCACGAACCGCAGAAGAACGTCGCGTTCCACAGGTCGTTGCCGTCCTGCACGAGACCATAGAACAGTTCGCCCTCGTTCGGCACCTTGCGGAACGTGCCGAGATTCTTTTCGAACGGATCGGCGGAGAAGAAATGGTGCGGCGTCTGCAGCATCGACAGCTTCTTGTCGCGCAGGAACCCGCCAAGGCCCACTTGCAGGAACGAACGTGTCGGGATGTGATCGCAATCGAAGATCGCGAAGTACTCGCCGTCGGTAATCTTTAGCGCTTCATTGATGTTGCCGGCCTTCGCGTGACGGTTGTGCGAGCGGATCGTCCACGCCACGCCCACTTCTTCGCAGAACGCCTTGAACTCGGGACGGCGGCCGTCGTCGAGCACATGAATGGAGAGCTTGTCCTTCGGATAGTCGAGCGCGATGGCTGCGTAGATGGTCGGCTTCACCACCGACAGCGGCTCGTTGTAGGTCGGGATGAAAATATCGACGGTCGGCCAGGCCGCGCGATCCACGGGCAACGGCATCGGCTTGCGGCGCAGCGGCCACGCGGTCTGGAAGTAACCGAGCATCAGCACCAGCGCCGCATACACTTCCGCCGATACCAGCAGCAGCCCCCACACGGCGTCGAGCGGGCGCTCCCAGTAGGTGGTTTCCGTCAGACGCCAGTACATATAGCGGCCCGTCGCGATCACCGACAGCATGATCATCACGAGTGTCGCGTAGTGCCCTTGCGCGCGGCGGAACAGCATCGCAAGCACGAAGCAGCAGACGGCGAACGTGAGTTGCTCGCCAAATGCCAGCGGCACCGTGAAGACGAAGAACAGCGCCGCCAGCGCGAACAGCACGAGCACGATCGTAACGGGCTTGCTGCCCAGAATGCGTCCGTCGATCAGATGCGAAGCCAGCCGGTCGAAACGCGAGCGGCGCGGCGGCTCGGCGTCGGCGGCTTCGAGGATGTCTTCCTGTGTGGTGCTCATGCGACGTTCCTCGGCAGACGTGCCTGACCGTTCAGGCGCGCGCCCAGCCAGTCGCCGCATGCGCGCAGATCGGCAGCCGCCTGGCTGTGCGTGTCGTAATGGATCACGGTCGTGTCGTAAGCCAGCGATTCGCTCACGCCCTGATCGAGATGGATCACGCCGGGAAACAGATGATCGGCGAGCGAATCGCGCAACACCTTCACCACGTCTTTCGTGAGGCTGCGGCTCTGGTCGACCTGATTGATCACATAGCCATAGCCGAGGAAGTTCTGGCGCGGCAGCGCGTAGGTCTGGATCAGCCGCTCCATTTGCGGAATCGCTGCGTACGAAGCGGCGTCGGCGATCACCACGTTCAGCACGAAATCCGCCGCCAGCAGCGCGGCACGCGTATAGACCGTCGCGCCAGGCGGCGTGTCGATCATCACGATGTCGTCGGTATCGAGCGCGAGCGCTTCGAGCGAATCGCGGATCAGATAGGGATCGGCATCGAGCCGCGCTTCGAACTCGCGCCGGTCGTCTTCATTCAGCGCGCCATGCGGCATCGCCGTAATGCCGTCGATGCCGTCGAACATCACCGTGCGCCACGATGCGCCTGCGAGCGTCGCGCGCGCCACGCCGTCGAAGTTGTCGATGGGAATGCCGAAGTGCAGACGCAGCGCGTTCTGCGGATCGAAGTCGACTGCGATCACGCGACGTCCGTTCGAACCCAGCACCGATGACAGATTGGCAGCCAGCGTCGTCTTGCCGACGCCGCCCTTGGCGGAAACAACGGATACGCCTCTCATGCGTCACCGTCCGCCTTGAAGCGCGGACGGAAGGCATCGCGCAGTGAACGGGAAGGCGCCGCCGCTCCATGCGACAGGCGGGCGAACAGGCTCGACAGATCTTTCGACGGTGCGGTCCCCGACGCTTGCCCGCGTGCCGCATTTCCGCCGCCGAACAGCCCGGAAAGGATCGAGCCACCTTGTTGCGCGGAAGTCGCCGGTCGAGCCGATGGCATGGCAGACGGCCTTTCCGTGACGGGCTGGCTAAATGGGGTGCGAGCAAACGTTTGGCGATCAGCTAAAAATGGGGCGGCCTGAGTGACCTGACGCGGGCGTTGCGGCAAAGCTTCGCGCGGCGCCGATGACGCCAGCGGCGCGGACGGTGTCTGCACGACTGTGGTGGCAGGCGCGACGGATGTCGGCATGTCAGCGGCAGGTGGTGCGGATGCAGCGGGAGCTGTCTGCGCGGTGGGAGCGACGGGTGCAACCGAAGCAGCCGACATGGTCGGCGCGTTGGCCGCGGCAGTCACGCGATCCGCCGCAGGTGCGACGGCGGGCGGCGGGCTGAAGCGGCTTGCGCCCATCGGCGCGGCGGGCGTAACGGGAGGCGGCATCGACGCATGACGATGGCCACGTGCAAAAAGCGGCGGACGTGACGGACCCGTGGCGTCCGGCGTGGCAGCGGGCTGCGCCGCCGGTGCGGGCGCGGCCTGCATGGCCGTTTGCGCGGTCGGCTCGACGCGTGCCGCCGACGCCGTCTTCGGCGCGGGACGGCTTGCGTCCGGCACCGGCTCGGGATGCGCGATGTCGAGTGCGTTGAGCAAGGGCCAGCGCAACGCAGCGTGCTTCGCGTCGTCGTCGCGGGTCACTTCCTGATATTGCCCGGCGTCGCCACCGAAGCGCCGGAACAGATTACCGACGTCGTCTGAAACGCTCATGATGTTTCCTCTGCTTGTCCTGCGCATCCCCGCCCTGCGACAGCTATCGCTGCCGGGCACACTGTTTCACTATATGGTTAACGTCCTCGCCGACACCAAGTTTAGTGAGGGTAAGTCAGGGCGCTTTCAACAGTCTGAACTCATACGCGTGCGCGTGGGCACTCTGATATTCCTGTAGCGCCAGCGAACCTGCGCCGAGCTCATGCAGCCAGTGCTGATACGCGCCCTCGAGAAACGCAGACGCCCACGGCGCAGCCTGTTCGCCAAAAGCGGCAAGCGGCGCGCAACAATGTTCGATGGCAAGAAAATCATCGCGCTCGGCAAGGCGCACGAAACCCCAATCGAGCGATGACCAGACGTGATTGAGAAAGGACGCGAGATCGTCCAGCGTCGCGCAGTCGCCAGCCGGGTACTTTGCGGCAAAGCGCGCACCGATACGCGACATCAGCACGCGCAGTTGCGACGTATCGAGTTGTGTCTCGAACTCTTCGGCCAGCGAGGTCAGGAAGTCGCGCCATTGCACGGAAGTCTGATGTCGCGTGTAATAGTCGAGCAAGGTTGCCGCGGGTTCGTCTTGCATGTCCGAGAATTGATTACGTACGCGTAGGTTTAACCGCTGGGTGGCCACCCAGGTTTGCCAGCGAGGTTTCCCAACAGGGTTGCCCAGGGCTGGCACGGGTATTTCTGTATCGGACGCCGTCATGTCGACAGACTGCCAGGTTCAGCGAATCGTCATAATGGGCGTCGTCAGCATAGCATCGTTCAGGTACTGAGAAAAAAGCAACCGGCACAGTTTCTGATGTGGAAAGCGGACGACGAAACGATTATTTTGCGCTTGCCCTTTTGCGTCAGCTCTGGGCGGTTTAGCAGAATACTTCATTCGTGCTTCACACCGTCTTTCTTCTCCTTACGCACCAATCCGGCCACACACATCCATTCGAACAATTACCGCTTCTGGAGTCAGACGATGAACATCAACGACGAACGCGCCATTCAGTTTCTCGGCGAAATTCGCAAGCCGCTGCTGGTGTTGCACAAGGCGATACTCGATCACGAGCGCGCATTGTATGAGAAGGAATTCGGTCCCGCCACGCCTGCCGCTTTCCTGCAGGTGCTGATCAACGGCACGGGCTTTCGCTGGCTGACACCGATGTCCGCGATCATCGCGAATGTCGATGAGATTCTCGATGACGACAAGGCAACAAGCGCAGATCGGATGGCCGCTGTCGAGTCCGTAACAGGTCTTTTCTCGGAAGACTCGCCAGGCAATATTTTCCTGCCGCATTATCGGCAAATTTTGCAGGACAGTCCCGAGATATTGCATGCCCATGGGCAAATCGCGCCGATATTGAAGTCAATCGAAAGCACTTGATTAATCGACTCACCTGTTTCGTATTTGAGTACGGCCATGGAAAGCAGAAGCAGGTATTGACTCCCGTATCGCCTCACCTCCGACAGTATGTGTCGAGAACAATGAAACCTGATTTGCCGCGAAAAAAATGAATTGCGCCGATCACGACTCGACAAAGGTGAGAACCTGCGGGAGCGCGAAAAGGGTTGTCGCGTGCAGGCAGGCTTAACGACTCAAAAACGAACCACATTCGCAACAATGTCGAATGGAGTTGAACACGCATGACACACTGGACGCTCGATCAGCAGTTCACGTATCGCGATCAAATGGTTCGTTACCGGGTCTTCGGCGACGGACCGCCTATCGTGCTGGTACATGGCACGCCGTTTTCGTCGTGGGTGTGGCACAGGATCGCACCGCATGTCGCGCAGGACCATCGGGTGCATGTGTACGATCTGCTCGGCTACGGTCAATCGGACATGCGTGAAGGACAGGATGTGTCGCTTGGCGTGCAGAACGGCTTGCTGGCCGCGCTGCTGGAACACTGGAGACTCGATGCGCCCGATGTGGTGGCACATGATTTCGGTGGCGCGACGGCGCTGCGCGCGCATCTGATCGATGGCTGCGACTACGCGAGCCTCACGCTGATCGATCCCGTCGCCGTGGCGCCGTGGGGTTCGCCGTTCGTGCGGCACGTGCGCGAACATGCCGCCGCTTTTGCAGGGCTGCCTGCCTATATTCATGAAGCCGTCGTCAAGGCCTACATTCGCGGCGCCGCCGCAAGAACCCTCGCCGATGACGATCTCGCTCCCTACGTCGAGCCGTGGCTTGGCGAGGTCGGACAGGCGGCGTTCTATCGGCAGATCGCGCAGATGGACCAGCGTTACACCGATGAAGTCGAATCGCGCTACCCGCAGATACGATGCCGCACGCAGATTCTATGGGGCGAAGACGACGCGTGGATTCCCATCGAACGCGGCCGGCATCTGGCCAGCGTCGTTCCCGACGTGCGCTTTCAGCCTGTGCCCAATGCCGGGCATCTGATGCAGGAAGACGCGCCCGAAGCGATCGTGGCAGCGGTATTGCGATGGATCGGCTCGACGTCGGCTAGATAAACCGAAGCGAGCCGATCCAGGACCAGACGCGTATTAGCCGCGTTGACCCGGCAGATACGGCATCGGATCGATCGGCTTGCCATCATGACGAAGCTCGAACAGCACCGACACACGTGAGTTGTTCTCGCTGCCCATTTCGGCTATCTGCTGCCCCTTGCGCACGATATCGCCCGTTCTCACGAGGAGCTTGCGATTGTGCGCGTAGGCGGTCAAGAAGTCCTTGTTGTGCTGGACGATGATGAGGCTGCCGTACTCGTTCAGCCCCGTGCCGGCGTACATGACCTTGCCGTCGGCGGCAGCGCGGATAGGATCGCCTGCCTTGCCGCCGATCTCGATGCCACGCGTCTCGCCCGGCTGAAAGCCTTCCACCACACTGCCCTGCGCCGGCCACGCCAACGCGACACCCTTTGCGTGGCGCGCGACTTCGGCGTTCACTTCACGCGCGTCGGCGGGACTTGGCGCGGGTCCGCCCGCTGCCGGTGCGGTTGCGATCGGAACTGCCGATGAGCCCGTTGTGGTGGTTGCATTCGAGGCAGCGCCATTGCTCGCCGGCGCTGCGTTCGCGACGGCAGCGGTCGAGCCGTTTGCGCTGGAAGTCGTGCCCTGTGCCGCGCTGGCAGCAGGAATGGGCACAGCAACCATCTTCACCGCGTCGGGCGACGACACCTTAAGCGGCTGCCCGATATGCAGACGCGCCGACGGCTTCAGATGATTCCACGCAACGATCTGCCTGACCGTTACGTTATGGCTGTGCGCGATACGTGCGAGCGAATCGCCACGCCGCACCTTGTAGACCGCGGGCGGCACCGGTTGCGCCACCATCTTCGGCGCGGGTGCAGGTGCAACGGGCGTGGCGCCGGCCGCCGTCTGCGCGGTCGATGTTGCGTCGCTGGACTTTGCGTCCTGCTCGCCGACATGCGCACACGCGCCCAACATCAACGCGAGCGAGAAGCTCGCAAAACTGGCCCAGGTACTGTCGAAACCATTCTTCGACATGTGTTCTCCCGCATGATTGGTTCACAGACACGGCTGCGTGCGATTCGCCCGATCCACGGATGTCAACGGACACCCGCAGACTGCGCGCACCATGCCGCCTCGTTGCGGCCTCAACCGTCCGGCCTTGTGCCGGAAGCCATCCACACCCAGTCCAGAGCCGCGTCGAATTGATGCGATCTTCCGCCAAAAGGGTCGGATTAGCTTTCTAAATTAAAGCCGCATTGTAAAGTGCAGGCGCCTCGAAACGCGGCGCGCGAACACTCTGATACAAAATCCTGTAGCGCCGTAATTTTCGGTGGTTGACGCGTGGACCGACGGTCCCCTGGAACCACGCTTCGTACTACGCGCTCAATCTCATATCGGCATCGTTTGCATGAAACTTGAGGTACGCATGCGGGCGCCAATCCAGACGGAGACGACAATGACAGGAATCGCCGAAGCAAAGACGATCAGCGTGGCGATCGCGCGCGACTCACGCGAGGTGTACGCGTTCATGGAACATCCGTTGTCTTTTGCTCAGTGGGCGTCGGGGCTTGGCAAACCGCTGCGTGGCGAAGGCACGCAATGGACCTTCGAAAGCGCAGACGGCCGGCCCGTTACTGTCAGGTTCACGCCACGCAATTCCTACGGCGTGCTCGATCATTACGTGATCACCGAACAGGGCGACGAGATCTACGTACCGATGCGCGTGGTCGCCAACCGTGCAGGCAGCGAAGTGCTGTTCACGCTGTTTCGTGCGGCGGGTATGAGCGACGCGCAATTCGCCGCTGACGCCCTGTGGGTCGAGCGCGATCTGGCCGAACTCAAGCGCTTTCTCGAGCAGCAATAAAGTGCGCGCGATTCACGCACGCACGATGGACACGCCAAGCGCCTCGAAGGGTGCAATCGTCGATTCAGACGCGCTCTTCTCGACGATGATCGTGCTCGCCGCCTCGATGCCCGCGATCATGTACGCCGAGGCCGCGTTCAGCTTTTCCGCCGATGCCAGCACGACCGTTTCGGCAGCCCGCGCCACCAGCGCGCGTTTCACGTAGGCCTCTTCGAGATCGCCCGTGCTCAAACCCGCTTCGGGATGCACGCCCGTAACGCCCATGAAGTAGAGATCGGCGCGAATATGACCGAGCGCCTCGATCGCCGCCGCGCCGACGGTCACCATCGAATGACGGAACAGGCGTCCGCCGATAATCACGACCTCCAGCGACGCGTGCGCGGCGAGCTCGACGGCGATGGCGGGACTGTGCGTGACGATCGTCGCGCGCAGATCGGCGGGGAGATGGCGAACCAGTTGGATAGCGGTCGTGCCGCCATCGACAAATGCAATCTGGCCCGGCGCAATCATCTGCGCGGCGGCTCGCCCGATCGCCGCTTTCGCTTCCGAACCGATTGCCTGGCGCCCGGCAAGATCCGCGACCGCGGGCGACGACGGCAACGCACCGCCGTGCACGCGCTGCAATTTTCCCTCTGCGGCCAGTTCGCGCAGGTCGCGGCGTACCGTGTCTTCCGACACACCGAAAACCTCGCTCATGGGTTTGGCGAGCACCTGGCCGTCGCGCTTGAGCGCGTCGAGAATCAGCTTCTTGCGTTGTGAAGTCAGCATGTCAATTGTCTGAGGATGCAACGCACCGAACGTTGCACGAATTTTCTTGATTTCGCACGAATCTGCACGATACCATGATTGCGTCGATAACGAGGAGGCTCTATGAGCGAAACGGCTGATCGCGTGCGTATCGTCGATGTGCAGGTGCTGTCCGACGACTGGTATGTGCTGAAGAAAACCATCTTCGATTACCGGCGCGCCGATGGCAGCTGGCAACGACAAAGCCGCGAGACCTACGATCGCGGCAACGGCGCGACGCTGCTGCTCTACGATCCGCGCCGGCGGACCGTGGTGCTGACGCGGCAATTCAGACTGCCGGCGTTCGTCAATGGACACGAAGGGATGTTGATCGAGGCGCCTGCCGGGTTGCTCGAAACGGCGTCGCCGGAAGAAAGGATTCGCGCTGAAGTCGAAGAGGATACCGGCTATCGCGTGGCAGGCGTGCGCAAGGTGTTCGAGGCGTTCATGAGCCCCGGTTCAGTGACGGAGAAGCTCTATTTCTTTGTCGCCGAGTACGATGCCGATGCGCGCGTCGGACGCGGCGGAGGCATTGCGGACGAAGGCGAAGACATCGAAGTACTCGAATTGTCGATTCACGATGCGCTCGCGATGATCGCTTGCGGCGAGATCATGGATGGCAAGACCATCATGCTGCTGCAATATGCGGCACTTCATCTGTTTGCGAATGACCGCACTGTGGCAAAAGAACTTTGCCAATAAAAAAACCCGTCGTACTTCGTATGAAGCACGACGGGAAACGCGTGGAAATCTCACGACACGAATGTCGCTTGCTACATCACGTCATTAGAACTTGTGGCGGATTGCTGCGCGGAACGCGAGCTGGTTCGACGTCGACGACGGCGCCTGCGTGCCGAGGATGAACGCGTTGTCCATGATCGAGTTCGTCTTGTCGCCGGCTACCTTCTGGTACTCGCCCTGTACGTAGAAGTCCGTGCGCTTCGAGATGTTGTAGTCCGCCATCAGGCCGACCGAGTGAACCTTCGGCTTTTCGCCGCCCGTCGATGCATCGTAGTTCTCGAGCGTGTACACATATTGGCCGCCGACATAGAACTCAGGCGTCACCTGGTACTTTGCGTTCAGTTCGAAGTTCTGGAACTTGAGGCTGTTCAGCGTCGAGCCAGCAGCGACGATTGCGCCCGGCGTGCCGAGATAGCCGTTGCCCGTCGGGTTGTGATAGTTCGAGTTCGTGTAAGCGAAACCGACCGTCGCCGAGCCGAACGTGTAGTTGATGCCTGCGCCGAACACGCGCATACGTTGGGCGAAGAAGCTGGCGTCGTTGGTTGCGATGGCGCCGCCCGACGTTGCGCCCGTGTTGTTCGCCTGCAGGTACGCAGCGGCGAGCAGCAGGCCGCCCGTCGTGTACTGCGCGCCGAAGCTGTATTGACGGTTGTTCGCGAAGTTCACGTCATTGCTGAAGCTATACGTGCCGCCGAACTGGAAACCGGCAAAATCCGGGCTCGCGTACTTGATCGTGTTGTTGACGCGGAACGAGTTGTCCGTGTTGTCGTTATCGAACGGATGCGAGAACAGATAGCCCGACCAGTTGCCGTTCGACGTCGTCTGTGCGAGGTAATCGACGACGGAGTCGTACTGACGGCCCAACGTCACGGTACCGAAGCGGTCATTCGACACGCCGACATACGCCTGGCGGCCAAACATGCGCCCGCCCTGCCCCAGACGACCACTGTTCAGGTCAAAGCCGTTTTCCAGCTGGAAGATTGCCTTGTTGCCGCCGCCCAGATCTTCTGCGCCTTTCAGGCCCCAACGGCTGCCTTGTGCATAGCCGCTTTGCAATTCGACGACGCTATGACCGCCAACGCTATTCGTATAGTTGACGCCTTCGTCGATCACGCCATACAGCGTGACACTGCTTTGTGCGAATACGGGCGCAGCAAATGCCGCCGTAGCAGCCAGCGCAATGACCTGTTTCTTCATTAGACGATCTCCGATTTTGGTAGATGTGTTGAGTGGCGTGTGTCTTCGATTTAAACCGTTTTCTTCGGCATGCTTAGTATTTATTCAGCTTTTTGCCGATTTACATCTACATGCGCCTGCGGTTCGGATGCATGCGACGGACGTGATGCTGCCCGAGTGGATTCATGGCGTCTAGTTGAAGAAAGAACTCGCGGGGAAATCGTTGTGAAATGCCCACGTTTGGTGCATCAATTCTTGGGATTGAATGGGTCTGTCGGGAAGGTTCGAGGGTTCTGTGCGTGCAATCGTTAAAAATTTCTTGCGGGAAACTTCCACACTGTGAATCGGAATAGTCCGATATGAGGTGCCGAAGCGTCTTCGTATCCTCTCCGCCTCGATGTAGCGCGCGTTTAAGTTGGCTCCCGTGTGTGGAGCAAGACTGGGGCGCTATTCACGCCCGAAGCGCTTCGCGCCACGGCGCCGCCACGCAGGAGACATGGATGCATACGAGTCGCCACACTATTTCGCGGAATCCGGGTCAGGCTTTTGCTGGGTCGAATGACTCTCACACGCCGCAGGTGATTGGAATTGTTGTATTTGACGGTTTTTCGATGTTGCCTGCGGCGGAGGTTGCCGACGTGTTCGATAAGGCGAATCAGGTTCTCGCGGTTGGGCGCGGGGAGGTTTTTTATCAAACCTCGTTTATCTCTCTTCGAGGTGGCTGTGTTTCAAGTTCCGCACAGATCGATGTGTTGACGCACTTCCCTGTCCTGCTTAACAAAGCGCGAGCACTTTTTGTTGCGGGCGGTGAATCCGTTTTCAATACCGCACAAGATGAGACGTTTTGTCGGTGGCTTCGGGAAACGGCTTTGGATGTCGATGACGTGTTTGCGATCGGCAATGGCGATCTGCTCCTGTCAGCCGCGGGCCTGGCGTGTAAGAAATCCCACTCGCGTGAAGACGTGGCAGTTGAAGATGCGACGCGAGTTATCGCACATCGCAATCATGCGATGCACTCCGGTCCGCGGCAGGCTCTGGAAATGATCAGACAGGACTTTGGAAACTCTGTCCTGCATCGAGTATTGCAGTTGCTGCCGGACACGCGATTTCCGGAATTGACGGCTATCACGCATGAAACCGGCAAATCGGTCCGGGAAAGGATCCTGGAGAGTGCACAGTGGATCACGCGCAACTGCAATAAGGCAATTTCTATTACGGTTGCCGCGCAGACTGCCGGGATGAGTGACCGGTCTTACTTGAGGCATTTTCGTGCAGAGATGGGAGTTAAGCCTTCGGAGCACTTACGGCGTTCGAGGGTGGAACTGGCTGCAGCGTTGCTGAGGTCGAGTGATTTGCCCGTAGACAAAATTGCCCGACGTTGCGGACTGACGAGTGGCGAGTGTCTTGCGAGATTGTTCCGGCAGGTTTGGGATGTTTCGCCGACGGAGTATCGGAACAGGGTAAATGCGACCCAGCCAGGAGTGTGAGTTTGCAGACTTCACACACGCGCCCTCTGGTACATCAACAACGCTATAAACGATGCTGACACCCATTTCAAAAGCCACAGATTTTTTATCGATTGCGGGCGCCGCGTATGTATCGCAGAGCATCACATATCACGGCCACGCGGAATTTTCGCATGTCGATGCTTTGCTAGGCATATTGGGCATTACACTGCCTTCCATCACGTTTCAGTTAACAAGAGTTTACCGGCCGTTCCGTAACGATTTGGCCGTCAGCATTGCAAAAGCACTCGCTGCCTGGCTCGCTGCGCAGTTCGCTCTCGCGGTTCTTTCACGTATGTACCCGGGTGCCGCCAATCGAGATAGCTGGTTGCTTTGGTGGACGGCCATAGCAGCGTGCTCACTTATCGTTTGTCGATGTGCCATTAAGGTGCTTCCGACACTTTCACGCTCATGGTGGTTCTCCCCGTCACGCATTGCCATCGTCGCGCCTTCAGGAGCGAACGACAGTCTCATTCAACGCGTCGCGAATCAAACACGAGACGCGTTTACCGCAGAGCTGATTTTCGATCCGTCGCTTACTCACGATACGGTAATCGAGCATGTTCCTGCAGTCCACAAGATCGAGTCATTGTTCAATTTTGTAAGGACCGAACGCCTTAATGAAATATGGGTTCTAAATTATCCGTTCAAACCGGTTCAGGTAGAAGTTCTGCTTCAGGAATTCAAGCACGAATTCGTCAATATTCGCGTTCTGCCGTTACTGGATGACTCCGGCCCAATAAAACCGTCTGTCGGTGACTATCGCGGCATTCCCGTCTTGAATCTTAAAGCAGCTCCGGAACGCGGTTGGTACACCATACCGAAAGAAATTTTCGATCGTGTCTTTGCTGTCTGCGCACTCGTGCTTCTTTCTCCGCTACTTGTCATCATCGCGCTCGCAGTAAAACTATCCTCTCCCGGGCCTGTGCTATTCCGACAGTACCGGAAGGGAATGAACGGCCATGTATTTTCAATTTACAAATTCCGAACGATGTATCAAGGCGCTGACAAACAAGGAACTGTCGTCCAAGCACAGAGAGGCGACATCCGGGTTACCCGAGTCGGAAGTGTTCTCCGGAGTACCAGCCTGGACGAGTTGCCTCAGTTTCTAAACGTTTTGAACGGAGATATGTCCGTGGTCGGCCCGCGCCCCCATGCTGTCGAGCATGACGAATACTATAAAGATCGCGTTCAAGACTATATGTTTCGATACCGCATTAAACCGGGAATAACAGGACTTGCACAAGTCAATGGATTCCGTGGCGAAACCGAGCAACTTGAAAAAATGGATGGCCGGGTGAAGCTGGATACATATTACATCCAGAATTGGTCATTCTGGATGGATATGAAGATTATCGCGCTCACTTTGATTAAGGGCTTTTCAGGAAAATCGGCGTACTAATTATATGATTCGAACATAAAAAATTTCCTACCGGCAGCGGATCACCACTCCAAACTTTCAGCACGCATAGATGACCACATGCCCCGAATCCGATCGCATACACGGCCAGCATGATTGAAAATCGGATACTTTAACCAATACTTAAATCCGCACATCAAAATTAATACGTTAACTAAAATTTAACTAACGAATCAAATTCTATGAGAATAATCCATCTTGCAAACCACGTGAGAAACACGGGGAATGGGATCGTCAACATGATGATTGATCTTGCCTGCTCCCAGGCAAAGGTTGGACATGACGTTACGGTCGCAACGTCAGGAGGAGATTTTGAGGTATTGCTCAAAAAACATGGAGTTAAGCATATACGCGTACCGCAGTCTCCAAAGTTATGGAACGCATTTAGAGCCGTGATCGAATTTCGCCACATCCTAAGACAATGCAAGCCAGACGTCGTTCACGCACATATGGTGACGGGCGTTCTCCTGGCTCGATTCGGCACAATACGGCCAAAGTACTCGCTTATTGCAACCGTTCACAATGAGTTTCAGAAGAGTTCGTCTCTGATGAGGCTCGGTGATCGCGTTGTTTGCGTTAGCGCAGAAGTAGCGCGATCGATGGAAACCCGGGGCATTCCCACGCACAAGCTCTCGATAGTAAGAAATGGAACAATAGGTAGTCCGCGCCGCTCCGGAAATCAGCCTACATCTCCACAATTGCAGCGACCAAACGTTGTTACCATCGCTGGAATGTATGAGAGAAAGGGAATCAACGATCTGCTTCGGGCCTTTGCGTTAATCCGTGACAAGCATTCGCAAGCACACCTCTACCTGGTTGGTGACGGTCCCGATAAGCAAGCGATGGAAAGTGACGCGCAGGAACTAGGCCTCGGTGCGTCTGTGACCTTTACAGGCTTTGTATCCGAGCCGCGCGCCTATCTTGCCGAGACCGATATCTTCGTGCTGGCATCTCACAAGGATTCAGGTGCCCTTGCGCTAATAGAGGCTCGAGAATACGGATGCGCGATAATCGCGACCAAGGTTGATGGTAACCCTGAGATGCTCGATTTTGGCGAGGCCGGGCTGCTAGTTCCTCCGAAGGATCCTAAATCGCTCGCGGATGCAATTACGAGCCTATTGTCGGATCCACAGGTGATTCGAGAATACCGCCAAAGGAGCCAAATAAATCTATGTGGATTCCACGTATCTGATGTGGCAAAGAATTATCTGTCAATCTACGCAGAAACGTTGTCCGAGTGCCGAAGCGCTGTTGTAAAACCTTGACCCTTCTTCGCGACTACACGATAAGCACTTCACTATCGGTTGTAATGCAGTGCGACCTCCTTTGGCAGGATGTTGAAAAGCTGCCCGCGATAGCAACCAGAACGGTGATCACGAGGTTTGCGCATGCAATTTGCCTGAGATGAGGACGAAATTTGCGGGCCATACGCATGTTTGAGGCGTACGCGCTGCGCTATCGCCACGCTGCGGCCGCTCATCGCGTCGCTCCTCGCGACATTACGTCTGGTATTTGCGCCATGCGGGTCAGATTGCTCGAGCATCGTCACTTGAAATGCTCGTCGACGCGCCGGATGCGGCGACAAGCCGTTTGCCGGGTTTGACCGATCGCTTTTTCCACAGCCGAAATACTCCTCGACGCGCTTGCGGATCACCTGGCGGATCTGATAGCCGACATGCCGCGACGTGCGGACGTCGATTGCGCTGCAGCCAGCGCAATCGACGTTGCGAATGACATGCGCCGTCACCTTGCAAGCCCGGCAATCGCTCAAGCTGGACGATTTTGTTCCGACGGATCACCCGCTGCGGCCGGCCTGCTTACTGGTCAATGACGCGCTCAATCCGCTCAACGGGCTGGTCGGCGTGATACGTTCTTCACTGAGATCATGAGCCAGGCCGATGGGGGGCTTGCTCTCAAGAGAGCCTTTTTCGGTGGATGGCATACTGATTCAGGCGCGGATCAGTCACAAGAGCTTCCCTGCGAAGGACGGCTCGGATAATGAACCGCCGGCGGGCGCAACGCCAACACGAATTGGAAGGGCCAGCAGCGCAGCAACGACACGGATGAGTCTCGCTTGGCCCCGGACGCACAGTTGGCAAGAAGAGCAGAAAGAGTTCAGCGATCCTGTGCTACTACAGGAGCATACTGATGGAGAACCGCGCAGGGTTGATGGTCGGTGCGGTGGTCAGCCATGTCGACGGTCTCGACGAACGATCCAGTGCCTTGCGGCTTCTCGACTGCTTGTCAGGTGGCCATGCGAAGACCGTGGGCGCCGACAAGGCATACGACATACGCGAGCGCGTGGCCGTGGTCCCACACAACATCCTCGATCGCCAGTCCGACAAGCCATCGAAACAGCAGGTCGTACCACTCTGGCACACCCGCATGCGCTCACTGCCCACCGAATGGAACACCTGCGACAGTAGCGCGCGCAGCAATTTCATGTCGTAAACAAGGGTTCCTGCATCTCATCCATTGAGCGCATCGCATACACCGTCCGAAAAAATGAACTGAATATCCATCAGGCGCGGCCTTCAAACCCCATTTACTCAGGACCGAAATTCAACAACCTTTTATACATCGACTTTCTCGCAGAGAATCACCCCACTCAAACATCCAGACTGTTATCTGCAGTGGTGCTGACGGGAATCCACACACCGCGCTTGGCGCCCTCACCAAGCTCCGCGCAGACAGCTTGGGAGCGGCCACTCCCATCCATTGCATGGTGTGATATAACGAACGACGTGCACCTAACCACGTCCATATTTATCCTCAAAGCGAACGATGTCGTCCTCACCCAAATACGACCCCGACTGTACCTCAATAATCTCAAGCGGTATCCGTCCAGGATTCTCAAGACGATGCGTAACGCCAAGAGGGATGTAGGTCGACTCGTTCTCCGACAAAAGGAAGCTTTCCTCTCCTCGCGTGACCAATACCGTCCCACGCACGACGATCCAGTGCTCCGCGCGATGATGGTGCATCTGTAGAGACAGTTTCGATCCAGGATTCACGACAATCCGCTTAACCTGAAAACGCTCACCACTGTCGGTTGAGTCGTAACTCCCCCAAGGGCGGTACACCTTCCGATGGTTGACCGTTAGCGCGTAAAACTCGCCTCGTACTCGATTGACTATTTTCTTCACGTCCTGCGCGGATGAGCGATCCGCGACGAGCACTGCATCACTGGTTTCCACAACCACAAGATCGCGCGTCCCGATACACGCAACGAAGCGCCCGTCGGAATGCACAAAGGTCGATGAAGCTCCCTCGAACATGACTGGCCCACCTTGACTCGCGTTTTTCTCGTCATCTTTCGGCATAATTTGCCAAAGTGAATCCCACGAGCCCAGATCGGACCAGCCAGCTTCGACTGGCACGACAACGCTTTTGCAGGCGGAATCGCTGTTTCCGAGCTTCTCCATAATCGCGTAGTCGATCGAATCCGACGGAGACGATTTGAATGCTTCGCCGTCTAAACGCACAAACTCCCCGTCAGAGACGCTTTTCCGAAATGCAGTCTCACAAGCATCAAGTATCTCTCGCCGGCAAGACTTCACAGCACGCATCCAGATGCTTGCTCGTACAATGAAAATTCCGCTATTCCACCAGTATTGTCCAGACTCGACATATTGTGTCGCGACGTCAGGAGGAGGCTTTTCAACAAAGCCGTCTAACCAACGCGCATCGTTTGCATCGTCGTCGCTTAATGCCTCGCCCAATCGAATGTATCCATATCCGGTTTCCGGAGAAGTAGGCACTACGCCGAGCGTAACCAGATGCCCTTTCGCAGCCTCTTTCACGCCAATATCGACGGCAGTCTGAAAGCCAGAAAGATCTTGAAACGCATGATCTGCGGGCATCACAACCATGATGCCGTCGTCGTCTGACTCGATAATCGAAAGGGCCGCAACCGTTAGTGCAGGCGCGGTATTTCGCGCCACGGGTTCGAGCATCAGCTTGTATGATTTTCCGCTCGTTCGGAGCTGCTCCGAGGTGGTAAAGCGATGCTCCTCGTTACACACAACAACCACACGAGGTGCAAGCTCGTATTTAAAATCAACTCCGTCCAGACGGCGCGCCGTTGACTGAAGCAACGTTTCATCTCCCATCAGGGAAAGTAGTTGCTTCGGGCATTGCTCACGAGACACCGGCCATAGGCGAGTGCCTGATCCGCCGGCCAGAATGACAGTATGAATTTTTATTGACTTGTCCGATGGACTGTCGACAACAGATGATTTTCTATCGACCTGTGGCTCGAATAGTTCAGCCATAGAAATGCTCCCTAAAGTTAAAATCGCGCGCAAGCTTCATTTCGCGCAGACGATCCAGTGTTCGCAGCGAAGCATCGCGTGAGATCGTTGCCGCTCTTAAAAGATGGTTGCATGGCGATTCATCAAGTCGTTCCGATGCACATCGCGTCGTTCAACTTACGCCACGCGTCGTGCTGCCGCATTCGCGAGAATCCGCTCAACCCCCTCCACATACGCCTGCGTACCAAACTTCCGCACTGCCGTCTGATACCCACGCGCCACC
>NZ_QBUY01000106.1 GCF_003121405.1 Paraburkholderia sp. C35
GCGCATAAGGCGCGACAGCCGACACACCGTTTGCCACCTGGGCGGCCTGGGCCGAACTGGAAAGGCTCGCTGAGACGCGGGTGCTTGAAGAGGGTGATGCGCTCTTAAAGAGCGCTGGCAGCGGGCGTCAAGAAGAGTGATGCCGTGTGAAGGATAGGACCGGCTGGGGGCCCGCAGGCAATGACCGGAGTGCGTGGTGTTCAGCGGCTTTCTTTTGCCTACTTTTCTTTGCCGCGGCAAAGAAAAGTAGGTGCCGCCCCGCACAGGGGCAACGCATGCAGACCGATAACAAAATGCGGACGCCAGCGCGAGCAAAAGCAAACACCACACCACAACCACTACTTCCTATCTACAATAATCTGATCAAACGTCCCGCCATCGGCGAAATGCGTCTGCTGCGCCTTCTGCCAGCTACCAAACACCTGCTCGACAGTAAAAGTCTTCAGCGGCTTGAACTCACTGGCATGCTTCGCCAGCACAGCGGGATCTCGCGGACGCAGATGATGCTGCGCGATGATCTCCTGCGCCGCCGGTGAATACAGATAATCCAGATAAGCCTGCGCTTCCTTGCGCGTACCGCGCTTATCGACGACCTTGTCGACGATCGTCACAGGCGGCTCGGCCAGAATGCTCATCGACGGATACACCGCCTCGAAACTTCCCGCTCCCACACCCGTGTCGATCAGCGACACTTCGTTTTCGAATGTCACCAGCACATCGCCGATGCCGCGCTGCGTGAACGTCGTCGTCGCACCGCGCCCGCCCGTGTCGAGCACGGGGACGTTGCGGAAAATCGCCTTTTCGAAGTCGAGCGCCTGAGCATCCGTTGCGCCGTTCTGCTTCTTGTAGCCCCATGCGGCAAGGTACGTATAGCGGCCATTGCCCGCCGTCTTCGGATTCGGAATCACGACCTGCACGCCAGGCTTCGTCAGATCGTCCCAGTCCTTGATGTGCTTCGGATTGCCCTTGCGCACGAGAAACACCATCGTCGTGGTGTACGGCGCGCTGTTGTTGGGCAGGCGCGCACGCCAGTTGGCAGGCACCAGTTGCCCGCGCTCGGCGAGCAGATCGATGTCGTTCGGCTGGTTCATCGTCACGACGTCGGCCTGCAAGCCCTGCAGCACCGACAGCGCCTGCGCGCTCGACGCACCGTGCGACTGCTTGACCTGCACCGTCTCACCGCTCTTCTGCTTGTACGCCGCGATGAATCCGGGGTTGATGTCCTTGTAGAGTTCGCGCGTCACGTCGTACGACACATTGAGCAGCGATGCGTCCGCGTGCGCGCTCTGCGCGACGCCGAACGAAAGTGTCAATGCCGTGAAGCCGGCTGCGAGCCGGCGCGTTTGATCTCCTCTGCGTGCCATCTTTTCCCCACTTGTGAATGATGAAGCATGTCGCCGTCCTGCTGCGGCTGGATCAGCGATTCTAGCGGATCGATTCGCATGCTTACGGGAAACACTGAGGAATCGGCCTATATCTTCCTGCCAGGTTTCCGGACATTTCGGTCACGCGTACGATCAGTTCGTCACGTTGATTCAGAAGCGCGGATTGTCGCGAGCGAGCGTGATTTGGCGTTGTTCTTCCGTCGGGTTTCTGATCAAACAGAACTCCGCTTAAGAGAGAATTTGCTTAGGATTGTGTCTATGGAAACGTTAGATAAGTCGCTTTTGAAGCGTCGTTCTCACACGCTTCGGTTGATTCACGGTGGTCGCAATATGGAGGCACGCATGACCCGAACTGAAACCACGATTGAACATATTCTTCAGGATCTCGAAGAACTTAAACGCGAAATGCGTGAATTAAAAAACTATGTCGACCAGCGTTTCAGTGCGCTGGAAAGCAGCATGCGTATCGAATTCCGCCTCTTGTGGGCGGCGAACTTTGCGCTCGCCGGTCTGATGGCGAAGGGCTTCCACTGGATCTGACACGGTGCCTAGCTGAACACCTGCGTCACCCCTTCCTCGTCTTCATGCTGGAATCGCAGCGGCGCGGCGCAATGCGCGAGCGTGTCGACGAAATACTTCGCGCGCGGCCACGGTCCGAAGCCCGCCGCGGTATTGATATGGCCAGCATCACCCAGATTGACGAAGGCGCTGCCCAGATGGGTTGCAAGCGCACGTGCATCGGCAAGTGCCATCCACGGGTCGGTCTCGCTGCCGATCAGGATGGAAGGCACCCCGAGGCGGCGTGCGTCGAAAGCACCCGCGAACTCGAACTTCTTCGGGCTTGCCGGTGCGACGAACAGCACGCCGGCAATATCGGCTACATCGGCGACAGGCACGCCTTGCTGCAATGCGTGCGCAGTCGCGAGACATCCGAAGCTATGCGCAGCGAGCACGAATGGGCCGCGCTCCTTCGCGAGCAGTTCTCGCACCGATTGCGCCCAGCGGCCGAGATCCGGCGCTTCCCAATCTGCCTGCTCGACCCGCAGCGAGCGTGGAAACTGCCGCTCCAGCCAGCTTTGCCAGTGCGCGCCTTCGCTGCCGTGCAGGCCCGGCACGGTCACGAGCCGCGGCGGCCAGATCGATCGGGTGCACGAAAACATGATTCTTTCCTCATAGCGGGAATCTGGAAATCATTGTCGCGTGGGCGAGGCATCGCTCGAACCAATTTTTCGTGCTTTGCATATGGTCGTGCCGCCGCGTGCATCGGCGCGTCCTCCGTCACGTCCGCCGAAACGCACGCGAACTCCGGCGAAAAAGTAGAATGAAGCCTATCCATAAAAGCCGCCCGCCCGGGTGACGGCAACGTTCAATCGGCCACGCATGAAAGTCCTGTTCTATACACCGCAATCCGAAGCCGACTCCTGGCTGCGCGACTTCACTCGCGCGCTGCCCGGCGTCGAGCTACGCGAATGGCGAGCGGGCGACAACGCACCCGCCGACGTCGCCATCGTCTGGAAGCCGCCGCGCGAGATGCTCGCCGGCCGCGACGACCTGCGCGCGATCTTCAACCTCGGTGCAGGCGTCGATGCGATCCTGAAGCTCGAGCGCGAACATCCCGGCACGCTGCCGCGCAACGCGCAACTCGTGCGGCTCGAAGACACGGGCATGGCGCAGCAGATGGCCGAATACGTGATGCACGCGGTGTTGCGCTACATGCGCCGTTTCGACGAGTACGACCGGTTGCAGTCGGAGCAACGCTGGCATGTTCTCGAACCGCACGCGCGCGACACGTTCACGGTCGGCGTGCTCGGTCTTGGCCTGCTCGGCTCGCATGTGTCGACGACGCTCGCGGCAGCCGGCTTTCCGGTACGCGGTTTCAGCCGCAGTGCGCGCGAGATCGAAGGCGTCGCGACTTTTGCGGGCGAAGCGCAGTTCGACGCGTTCCTCGACGGCGTGAAGGTGCTCGTCAATCTGCTGCCGCACACGCCCGACACACATGGCGTGCTGAACACTCGCAACCTGTCGAAACTGGCGCGCGGCGCGTATCTGGTCAATATCGCGCGCGGCGCGCATCTCGTCGAACAGGATCTGCTCGACGCACTGGCACAAGGTCAGATCGCCGCGGCCACGCTCGATGTATTCGTCGAGGAGCCGTTGCCGCCGCAGCATCCGTTCTGGCAGCACCCGCGCATCTCGATCACGCCGCATATCTCGGCGCTGACGTTGCGCGAGGAAAGCGTCGTGCAGATCGCGCAGAAGATCGGTGCGTTGATGCGGGGCGAGCAGATTGGTGGAATCGTCGATATCGCGCGTGGCTATTGAGCGCGTTATCGTCGGGATAAAGATGCGAGGCCGCGTCTAGCGGCGGCCGCAACACAACAACATGCGCGCCCCGCGTGCGAGGTGGACTCGCAGCGTATGGCGCCCATGATGCATGGGACTGGAGACAAACATGGCAATGCCGCAAGCAGTCAAGATCGTTGAAGTCGGTCCGCGCGACGGACTGCAGAACGAAAAGGAATTCGTCGCAACCCAGGTCAAGATCGAGTTGATCAATCGCCTGTCGGCGGCGGGGTTCAGGAATGTCGAAGCGGCGTCGTTCGTGTCGCCCAAATGGGTGCCGCAAATGGCCGACGGCACCGACGTGATGGCCGGCATCGAGCGTCGCGCGGGCACGATCTACTCGGTGTTGACGCCGAACATGCGCGGCCTGGAAGGCGCGATTGCCGCACGCGCCGACGAGATCGTGATCTTCGGCGCGGCCAGCGAAGCGTTCTCGCAGAAGAACATCAATTGCAGCATCGCGGAAAGCATCGAGCGCTTCGTGCCCGTCGCGCAAGCCGCGAAAGCACAAGGCATCCGCGTGCGCGGCAGCGTGTCGTGCTCGCTCGGCTGCCCGTATCAGGGCGAGGTGCCCGTGTCGTCGGTGGTCGATGTGGTCGAGCGCTTCGCGGCGCTCGGCTGCGATGAGATCGATATCGCCGATACGATCGGCGTCGGCACGCCGAAGCGCACGCGCGAAGTCTTCGCCGCCGTCACGCAGGTCTTCCCGCGCGAGCGCCTGTCCGGGCATTTCCACGACACCTACGGACAGGCGCTGGCGAACATCTACGCTGCGCTGGAGGAAGGCATCTCGATCTTTCATGCGTCGGTTGCAGGACTCGGCGGCTGTCCGTACGCGAAAGGCGCAACGGGCAACGTCGCCACGGAAGACGTGCTGTATCTGATGAACGGACTCGGCATCGAAACGGGCATCGACCTCGCGCAAGTCGTCGAGATCGGCGATTTCATTTCCACGTCGATTGGCAAACCCAATGTATCGCGCGCAGGCAAAGCGCTGCTCGCCAAAGCGCGCAGCGAAAAGACCACCTGCGTATGACCCTCACAGGAACACACCCCATGTCGGATAACGCAACGGCACATACGCCGAGTCTGGACGATCTGCCTGAATCCGCGCGCCGCGTCGCGCTTCTGCTGCGCGAGCGCGGCCACGCCGGGCAAGTCGTGATGCTGCCGGAAACGGGCAAGACCTCGGCGGAAGCAGCCGCTGGTCTCGGCTGCTCGATTGCGCAGATTGCCAAATCGATCCTGTTTCGCCGCCGCGAAGACGATGCACCCGTGCTGATCGTCGCGAGCGGCGCGAATCGCGTCGATGAGAAAAAGGTCGCAGCGCAGGTGGGCGACATCGCACGCGCCGACGCGAAATTCGTGCGTGAAAAAACGGGTTATGCGATTGGCGGCGTGTGCCCCATCGGCCACGCGACGCCGCCCGTTACGCTGATCGACGCCGACCTGTTCACGCTCGACACTCTGTGGGCTGCGGCCGGTCATCCCCATGCCGTGTTCAATCTCACGCCACAGGAACTCGCCACGCTGACGGGCGCACCCGTCGTGGACGTCGCATTGCGCGAGACGGCATGACAACCGACGCCGCCCGCGTTCAGGACAAGGCGCAATCCGTTGCGCCTGTTCCTTCGCCGTGCATCAACATTTGCAGGATGAACCCGTCCACGGCGCTCTGCGAGGGCTGCCTGCGCACCATCGACGAAATTGCGATGTGGTCGTCGTTCGACGATGCAGCGAAGCGCGCGGTGTGGGATGAAATCGAACGACGTCACGCCGATTTCATGGCGCAACAACAGCGCGAACGCGGAGCGAAATCATGAACACGCCGCCGCGCGTGGTAACGGTCGGCGAGACGTTCAGCACGACGCTGCACCTTCCAGCAGAGTCGATCAAATCGTTCGCGACGCTCGTCAACGATCTCAACCCGCTGCATCACGACGACGCATATGCCGCGCAAAGCCGCTTTGGCGGCCTGATCGCGTCCGGTACGCAACCGACCGCGCATTTCATGGCACTGCTCGCGACGCACTATTCGACGTACGCGCAGCCGCTCGGCCTCGAATTCGACATCAAGCTGAAGAAAGCCGTGCACAGCGGTGACACGTTGACGATGACATGGCGCGTCGTCGGTGCGTTCTGGAAAGCCAGCCTCAACGGCGATCTGACACAGCTCGAAGGCAGCGTCGTCAATCAGCGCGGTGAAACGATTCTGCTCGGCAAATCGACGATACTCGTGATGCCCAAACCCGCCGCACAGGAAGGCGACGCATGATCGCGCTGCCGCCGTCCATACGCGTGTTCGAACGCGGCTGGCTATCGTCGAATAACGTGCTGCTCGTCGACGATGCCCGCGCGGCGCTCGTCGATACCGGCTACGCGTCGCATGCGGCACAGACGGTGGCGCTCGTCAGACACGCGCTCGGTGCGCGGCCGCTCGATCTGATCGTCAACACGCATCTGCATTCGGATCACTGCGGCGGCAACGCGCAACTGCAGGCAACCTGGCCGTGCCGCACGCTGATTCCATCGACAGAAGCCGAAGCGGTAAGCGAATGGGACGAAGCTCGCCTAACCTTTCGGGCGACGGGCCAGTTCTGCGAACGTTTCGCATTTTCGGAAACGATTTCACCCGGCATGCGCCTGTCGCTGGGTGCGCTCGACTGGGAAGTGCTTGGCGCACCCGGTCACGACCCGCATTCGCTGATGCTCTATTGCGCGGAACAACGCCTGCTGATCAGCGCCGACGCATTGTGGGAAAACGGCTTCGGTGTGATTTTTCCGGAACTGGAAGGTGAAAGCGGATTTGCCGAGCAGCAGGCAGTGCTCGAACTGATCGGCACGCTCGACGTGCAGACCGTGATTCCCGGTCACGGCGCACCGTTTTCGGATGCGAGCGCAGCGCTCGATCGCGCGTTGTCGCGCGTCGCATGGCTGCGCGCCGATCCCACGCGTAACGCGAAGAACGCGCTGAAGGTGTTGATCGTGTTCAAACTGCTCGACGTGCGGACCATGTCGTTCGACGCCCTGCTACGCCAGCTCGATGAAGCGAGCGTGATGCGGGCTGCCGCGACGATGCTCGAACCGCGTAGTGCGTGGCCTGCGCTGCTGCGTGGATTGATCGAAGGATTGGCGGCGCAGAACGGGCCGTTGCAGTTCGACGGCACGCAGATCAGTGCGCGCGGTGATTGACGTGTGAAACGGCGCCCAAAAAAAGAAAGCCGCTCGGCTTTCGGTTCGAGCGGCACAATTACTGTTGACGTGATCAGCGTCGATTAAATGATACCGTTGCGTAGCTTTCGAACGCATCGGTGATTTCCCTACAGATTCGTAACGCCAGCCCTGACGCCTTATTCGGATTCCATACTATCGGTATGAAGTACCGTCATATCGAATAGCGTCGCGACGGCACGATGCGCCAGCCCAGGTTCACGCCCGCTGCCGCGAGCAGGATCAGCACCGCGCCGAGCACCTGAATCCACGCGAGCTTCTGCCCAAACGCGATCCGGTCGACCACGATCGCCACCACGGGATAGATGAACGACAGCGCGCCTGTCATCGCCGTCGGCAGTTTCTGGATCGCTCCATACAGCAGCACGTACATGATCCCGGTATTCACGACACCGAGCGTGACGAGTTGCAGCCAGTGCATGCCCGTGGACGGCAACGCGTCGTATTGCACGAACGGCGCGAGCACGGCGACGCCCGTCGCCACGGTGATCAGCGCGATCAGATGCGGCGGGGTGTTCTTCAGGTGCTTGGTGATGATCGACGAAACGGCGTACAGGAATGCCGCGCCAACGGCATACGCGACGCCCTGCAGATACTGCCCCGGCACCGCCAGCACCGCCGGTTCGACCTTCACCACGAACACCAGTCCGACGAACGCAATCAGCAGCCACGCGACCGTCGAGGCCGTCACGCGCTCGCGGAACACCAGTGCGCCGAGCGCGACCAGCATGAAAGGCTGCGTGCTGTAGACCGTGGTCGCCATCGAGATCGACGCGCGCGAATAAGCGGCGAACAGCAACACCCAGTTCACGACGATGGCCGCGCTGCTCAGCGTCGCGAGCGCGATCATCTTCCACGAGAACAGCTTGCGTTTGAGCAGACCGAGCACGGCGCAGATCAGCAGCAACGTCGCGCCGCCGAACAGGCAGCGGAAGAACGCGACATTCAACGCCGATTGCTGCGACGAAACGACCAGCCAGCCTATCGTTCCCGACATCAGCATCGCGAGCGTCATCTCGAACGCCCCGCGCCGCACTTCGTTATTTGCTGCCATCTGCCACGCTCCAGAAGAATCACATCTTGCGAAGAGTGTAATTAATCCGCCGCAGCCGATACATATCTAAAATCAGGCAAACGACCGAATCCACCTTGGATGCGAAGGCCATCATGACGAAACGCCTTAATTCCGATACAAAGCCTGCGCCCACAACACTCGACGATACCGACCGCGTGTTGCTGGCCAACCTCGCCGACGATGCCCGCCAGCCTGTCAGCGAACTCGCGCGCAACGTCGGCCTGTCGGCGCCCGCGACGGCAGACCGCTTGCGGCGCCTGGAGACGCAAGGCGTGATCGAGCGCTTCACGGTGCAGATCGATCCGCGCGCGCTCGGCTACACGCTGCAGGCCATCGTGCGCGTGAAGCCGCTGCCCGGACAGTTGCATCTGGTGGAAGAGGTGATTCGCCGCATTCCTGAGTTCGTCGAATGCGACAAGGTGACGGGCGACGATTGCTTTATCTGTCGCCTGTATCTGCGCTCGATCGATCAACTCGACGAGATTCTGTCGAAAGTGACCGAGCGTGCGGAAACGAGTACGGCGATCGTCAAGTCGACGCCGGTGCAGCGGCGCTTGCCGCCGCTCGTCTGAATCGACGAACGGCAGCAGGCGCGCGAGAAAATCAAAGCTCGACGGCTTCGAAGAACGACAGCATTTCCGCGACCAGTTCAGCGGGCGCTTCCTCGGGAATATAGTGGCCGCACGACAGCGATCTGCCGCTGACGTCGCGCGCGACCTTGCGCCATTCGGCAACGGGCTCGAAGCATTTTTCGACCACGCCTTCCGCGCCCCACAGCACGCGTAACGGACAGGCGATCTTGTGTCCGCGCTCGATATCCGCGCGATCGTGTTCGAGATCGATGGTCGCCGACGCGCGATAGTCCTCGCACATTGCATGCACGGCGCCCGGCTGCCGCAGCGCCTTGCGATACTCGGCCAGCACTTCAGGCGCGAACGGCGCGAGGCCCGCGTGACGACTGCCCATCACGCGATCGACGTAGACATCGGGATTGCCTTCGATCAGCGTCTCCGGCAGCGGCTCCGGCTGGATCAGGAAGAACCAGTGGAAATAGAGCGTGGCGAAGGTGCGGTCGGTGGCTTCGTACATCGCGAGCGTCGGCGCGATGTCGAGCAGCATCAGACGTTCGACGGCGTCCGGGAAGTCGAGCGCCATCCGGTGCGCGACGCGTGCGCCGCGATCGTGCGCGCAAACCAGAAAGCGCTCGTGGCCGAAGTGACGCATCACGGCGACCTGATCGGCGGCCATCGCGCGTTTCGAATACGGCGCGTGCGTTTCATCGCTCGGCGGTTTGCCTGACGCGCCGTAGCCGCGCAGATCGGTGGCGATCACCGTGAAATGCTCGGCCAGCTGCGCCGCGCAGCGATGCCAGATCAGATGGCTCTGGGGATGACCGTGCAGCAGCAGCAAAGGCGGGCCGCTTCCGCCTTTGACTCCGTGAATATCGACGTCGCCGGCCGTGACCCGAAAAGGTGTGAAGTCCGCGAAGGGCATGTCGGATCTCGTTGTCGTTGTAAGTCTGGGCATTGTAGAAGGCGGCTGTGACGCTGCGAGTGGGATAACCCACGCTTTCATAGAACCTGAACTCTCCTTCGAACCGCATCGGACGAGCAACACGACGCAGAGTGCCCTATAATCGAACGATCGTTCTTAAATTTGTATTTCAACGGCTGTTTGAAACGGACACGCGGACAGCAGCCGCTACACTCATATCGCCGGGCATGGATGCACCGGCATGTCGAATGGAGACTCGCACCATGGCCTTGCCCGCCGTCCTGCAAAACCTTGCCCTGCCCGTCGTCGCCTCGCCGATGTTCATCGTCAGCTACCCGGAACTCGTGCTTGCGCAATGCAAGGCGGGGATCGTCGGGTCGTTTCCGGCGCTCAACGCGCGCCCGGCCGAATTGCTCGACGAATGGCTGACGCAGATTCAGGCGTCGCTCGCCGAGCACAAGGCGGCGAACCCGGCCGCCATCATCGGGCCGATCGCCGTCAATCAGATCGTGCATCAGTCGAATGCGCGGCTCGAACACGACATTCGGGTGTGCGTCGACCACAAGGTGCCGATTTTCATTACGAGCCTGCGCGCGCCCGCGAAGGAAATCGTCGATGCCGTGCACAGCTACGGCGGCATCGTGCTGCACGACGTGATCAATATGCGTCATGCGCAGAAGGCGCTGGAAGCGGGCGTGGATGGCCTGATCCTCGTCGCGGCGGGCGCGGGCGGCCATGCGGGCACGACCTCGCCGTTCGCGCTGGTCGGCGAAGTGCGGCGCATGTTCGACGGTCCGATCGTGCTGTCGGGATCGATTGCGAACGGCGGCTCGATTCTCGCCGCGCAGGCAATGGGCGCCGACCTCGCGTACATGGGCACACGCTTCATCGCGACGAAGGAAGCGCATGCCGTCGAAGGCTACAAGCAGGCGATCATCAACTCGAATTCCGCCGACATCATCTACACGAACCTGTTCACGGGCGTGCACGGCAACTACATCCGCGAAAGCATCGTGAACGCGGGTCTCGATCCCGACGCGCTGCCCGAGTCGGACAAGACGGCGATGAACTTCGGCAGCGACAAGGCGAAGGCGTGGAAAGACATCTGGGGCGCAGGCCAGGGCGTCGGTTTGATGAACGACGTGCCGAGTGTCGGTGAACTGGTCGCACGTCTGAAGGACGAGTATCAGGCGGCGAAGACACGGCTGGGTATCGGCCGCTGATTCGATGGCATGGCAGGCAAGAAAAAAGCCGCGTTCGCTAGACGCGGCTTTTTCGTTTTCGCGCGGCGTCACATGTTGCGCCGGTACTGACCGCCCACTTCGAACAGCGCGTGCGTGATCTGACCGAGCGAGCAGACGCGCACCGCATCCATCAACACGGCGAAGACGTTTTCATCGTCGATAACGGCCTGCTTCAGACGCGCCAGCATCGCCGGCGCGTCGCTTTCGTGCGATGACTGGAACGCGCGCAAGCGCTTCAATTGCCCCTGCTTTTCGTCTTCCGTCGAACGCGCGAGCGCAATCGGCGGCGGCGCGTCGTGCGCATGCGCGCCGAGGAACGTATTCACGCCGACTATCGGATACGAGCCGTCATGCTTGCGATGCTCGTACAGCATCGATTCGTCCTGAATCCGGCCACGCTGATAACCGGTTTCCATCGCGCCGAGCACGCCGCCGCGCTCGGTGAGCCGGTCGAACTCCGCGAGCACGGCGGCTTCGACGAGATCCGTCAGTTCGTCGATGACGAAACTGCCCTGATTCGGATTCTGGTTCTTCGCCAGGCCCCACTCGCGATTGATGATCAGCTGGATCGCGACCGCGCGGCGCACGGAGTCTTCCGTCGGCGTCGTGATGGCTTCGTCGAATGCGTTGGTGTGCAGCGAATTGCAGTTGTCGTAAATCGCGATCAGCGCCTGCAAGGTCGTGCGGATGTCGTTGAAGTCGATTTCCTGTGCATGCAGGCTGCGGCCCGACGTTTGCACGTGGTACTTCAGCTTCTGGCTGCGCTCGTTCGCGCCGTAACGATCGCGCATCGCCACCGCCCAGATACGCCGCGCGACACGGCCGAGCACCGTGTATTCCGGGTCCATCCCGTTCGAGAAGAAGAACGACAGGTTCGGCGCGAAATCGTCGATAGGCATGCCGCGCGCGAGATACGCCTCGACATAGGTAAAGCCGTTCGCCAGCGTGTACGCGAGCTGCGAGATCGGGTTCGCGCCCGCTTCCGCGATGTGATAGCCGGAGATCGACACCGAATAGAAATTGCGCACGCCATGTTCGACGAAATATGTCTGGATGTCGCCCATCACCTTCAGGCTGAATTCCGTCGAGAAGATGCAGGTATTCTGACCTTGATCTTCTTTCAGGATGTCGGCCTGCACGGTGCCGCGCACGTTTTCGAGCGCGAAGCGGCGCGCGGCGTCGAGTTCCTGCTGCGACGGCTCACGGTTTTCCTGCTGCGCTTTGGCGCGTACCGAGGCGATCTGCTGATCGATCGCCACGTTGAAGAACATGGCGAGAAGGGTCGGCGCCGGTCCGTTGATCGTCATCGACACCGACGTTTCAGGCGAGCACAGGTCGAAGCCGTCGTAGAGCGCGTTCATGTCGTCGAGTGTCGCTACCGACACGCCGGAATTCCCCACCTTGCCGTAGATGTCGGGCCGTTCGTGCGGCTCTTCGCCGTAGAGCGTGACGGAGTCGAACGCCGTCGACAGACGCTTGGCGGGCATGCCTTCGGAGAGCAGCTTGAAACGCCGGTTGGTGCGAAACGGATCGCCCTCGCCCGCGAACATGCGGGTCGGATCTTCGTTCTCACGGCGAAACGGGAACACGCCCGCCGTGAACGGGAAATAGCCGGGCAAATTGTCGAGCATCAGCCAGCGCAGGATCTCACCGGGATCTGTGAATGCGGGCAGCGCGACTTTGCGAATCTTCGAGCCAGATAGCGTTTCGACGGTGAGCGCGGTGCGGATTTCCTTATCGCGGATCCTGACGACATGTTCTTCGCCCGAATACGCGGCCACCGATTGCGGCCACGCGTCGAGCAACGCCTTTTCGCGCTCGCCGAGTTGCGAGGTTCGTGTGCCGATGAGTTTGTCTATCGCCGTCGTGTCCGGCGCGTTGTCGCCGGTCTCGGTCAGCATGCGGCGCGCTTCGACAAGTTGCCAGCGCTCGCGCGCAAGCTGCGATTGCGCCTCTGCCCGCTCGCGATAAGCGCGCACCGTCAGCGCGACATCCGACAGATAGCGCACACGCGCAGGCGGCACGATCGCGTTGCGGCCTGTCGAATGGCGCACACCGTCCATCTTAGGCAGCTTTCCGTCGCTGTCGCGCAAGCCGTGTTCGCGCAAAGCCTTCGCGATGTTTTGGTACACAGCCGTGACACCGTCATCATTGAAACGTGATGCAATCGACCCGAACACCGGCATTGCATCGATCTTCGCGGCGAACTTCTGCTGGTTGCGCTGGACCTGCTTGGCGACGTCGCGCAATGCATCGGCGGCACCTTTGCGGTCGAACTTGTTGATCGCGACGAAATCGGCGAAGTCGAGCATGTCGATCTTCTCCAACTGGCTCGCGGCGCCGAACTCGGGCGTCATCACGTACAGCGACTGATCGGCGTGCGGCACGATGGCCGCATCGCCCTGCCCGATGCCCGACGTCTCCACCACGATAAGATCGAAACCTGCCATCTTGCAGGTATCGATGGCATCGGGCAGCGCATCGGAGATTTCGCTCGACGCATCGCGCGTCGCCAGCGAGCGCATGAACACGTGCGGGCCGTTTCCCCAATCGCCGATTGCGTTCATGCGGATACGGTCGCCGAGCAGCGCACCGCCCGACTTGCGGCGCGACGGATCGATCGCGAGCACGGCGATGGTCAGCGTGTCGCCGTAGTCGAGGCGAAAACGGCGGATCAGCTCATCGGTCAGCGAGGACTTGCCCGCGCCGCCGGTTCCCGTGATGCCAAGCACAGGGACGCGCGTTTGCGCAGCGTGGGTCGTGAGTTCCGCGCGCGTATCGGCATCGACATCACCTGTTTCCAGCGACGTGATCAATTGCGCGAGCTTGCGGAACGCGGCGACACGCGCCGCCGGATGCGGGTCGCGGTGCATGGCCGCTTTCAGTTCGCGAGCCAGTTGCGCAGGCTGCGCATCGACTCGCGCGGCATCCCGACAGCGCGCGATCATGTCGTCGATCATGCCTTGCAGCCCCAGCCGCTGGCCGTCGTGCGGTGAGTAGATGCGCTCGACGCCATAGCGCTGCAACGCAGCGATCTCGTCCGGGACGATCACGCCGCCACCGCCGCCGAATACCTTGATCCGTTGGCCGCCGCGCTCGCGCAGCAGATCGACGAGATAACGGAAATATTCGACGTGGCCGCCCTGATAGCTCGACACGGCGACGCCGTCCGCGTCTTCGTGCAACGCGGCTGTCGCCACCTCTTCGACCGAGCGGTTGTGGCCGAGATGAATCACCTCGACGCCGCTCGCCTGCAGGATGCGCCGCATGATGTTGATCGACGCGTCGTGGCCGTCGAATAGCGCGGCGGCCGTGACGAAACGCAGGCGTCGCGAAGAGGGCTCGACGGGCGCGCGCGGCGTGGCAGCCTGGGAAGCGGGCACGTCGTCGCCGATGCGCTGCGGCGTGGAAAGATCAGTCATGTCTCCCCCGGATCGAATCGTCAGGTTCGTTCGAATCTGCGTTGCGGGTGCTGCAACCAGTATAACGATACGACCCGATCGTCCGTGCAGCGTTCAGCGCATGCGCGCCGCGCGCTATGCGTCACGCGTTTTATCGGGTGGCGAGCGCCCTGATCTGCTCGAGCGTCGGCCACAGCGTCTCGCTCGAAAAGCGCTCGGCGATGAAATCGACGAACGAGCGCACCTTGGCCGACAGATGGCGGCGGCTTGCGTAGACGACGTGAATGGGCAGTTCGCGCGGCGGCAGTTCGTCGACCAGCAGCGGCACGAGACGGCCGGCGGCGAGATCGTCGCCGATCACTTCCGTGCCGAGCAGCGCGAGCGCCGCGCCCTGCAACACGACCACGCGCTGCGCTTCGAGATGGTTGACGATCAGATTGCCCGACAGCTTGACGCGCGCGTTCTCGGCATTGGCGCCTGCGACCAGTTCGAGCGCCGACACGCCCGCATACTGGATAAAGTTGTGCCGCGCGAGATCGGCGGTGGTTTTGGGCGCGCCATGACGCTCGATATATTCCGGCGACGCGCACAGCACCAGATGCGCGGTCGCCACCTGCCGCGCGATCAGCGACGACGACTTGAGTCCCGACGGCGACGCGCGGATCGCGACATCGAAGCCCTCGTCGATCAGTTCGACGACACGGTCCGACAGCGTGATATCGACGGTGACTTGTGGATGCTGCGTCGCGTAATCGGCGACGGCGCTCATTACGTGACGCAGGCCGAATGCCGACAAGGTCGATACGCGCAGGCGCCCTTGCGGCACGATGCTCGCAGCGCCGACGGCCTGCTCGGCTTCGTCGAGTTCGCCTAGCACCTGGCTCAGGCGCTCGTAGTATTCGCGGCCTGCTTCCGTTGGTGCGACGCGGCGTGTGGTGCGGTTCAGCAGCCGTGCGCCGAGCTGCTGTTCGAGATGCATCACGTGCTTGCTCGCCATTGCCGCCGACATGTCCATTTTCTCGGCCGCGCCGACGAAGCTGCCGACTTCGACGACGTGGCGGAAGACTTTCATGCTGACCAGGGTGTCCATAGCGATGGGAATGAATCGAGGGGATTCACGCGACTTTATCAAGTCGTGGGCGGTAATGGGCGGTGCAGCGAGTTCGTGGAAGAATGCGGCTGCTGGCAAAACCACCTGCGCAAATGAAAAAGCCCCGCCGTCCAAAGGACAACGAGGCTTCATCCATCAGGCTGCGCCTATGCGCGGCGCAGCAACAAGCACCTGCGATCAGAACTTCGCGCGAATACCTGCGCCCGCCGTATAGCCGGAAGACTGACCCGTGTACTTGTCGTACAGGTACGCAGCATAGACATCGGTGCGCTTGGACAGCGGATAGTCGTAACCGATCGCCGCCGACTGATGCATCTGGTCCAGGCCACCCGCATCGCGCGAATACGCGTACGACGCCATCACCGTACCCGTGCCGAGCGGCACCGACACGCCGCCTTGCGCGGTGTTCACGTGCCAGCTGCCGACGTCCTGGTCGTTCTTCGTGTACATGTACTGGCCGTAGAACTTCACGAACTTCATGTCGTACGACACGCCCAGCTGCCCGACCGACTGGCTCCTCAAACCGCCGACCAGCGTGCTGAGGTCGGTTGGCGAGTTGTTGAAGTTGACGTACTGGAACACGCCCGTCGCCGCGAACGGACCGTGGAAGTACAGGAACTGCGCGCTGTACTTCTTCGAGCCGTTGTGATCGGCGGAATTGCCCAGCGCGTACATCGCGCTGCCCGACAGGCCGCTGAAGTCCGGCGTCGAATACTGGATCGCGTTGTTCCAGCCGGAATCGCCGACTACACCCATGTCCGTCGTGTAGGTCGGGAACGTGCCCAGACCGAGGAACACGTGATAGACCATCGGCGAGAACACGTACGAGTCGATGAACGGATTGAACAGGATCGTCGACACGAACAGTTGCGTGGTCAAACGGCCCGCCGTCACCGTACCGTACGGCGATTCGATACCGACGTACGAGTTGCGGCCAAAGAACGTGTCACCGTCGAAGCGGCCATAGTGACCGTTCTGCGCGCGGAAGAAGTCTTCCAGTGTGAAGATCGCCTTGTAGCCGTTGCCCAGATCTTCCGAACCCTTGATGCCCCAGTACGACGTCGACATACCGCCGCCCGACACGTTCCACGCCGTCTGGCCAGCCGGGAATTTCGTGACGCCAACCCATTCGTCGATCTGGCCGTACAGCTGCACGCTCGACTGCGCGAACGACGACGTCGATGCAATGGCCAGCAACGCGCCGATCGCGCTCGCCTTCAGGGTAGTTTTCAGCGCACGGCTGACGGTGGTCTTCATGGGTTCTCCTGTCTTTGTCAAAAGGTGTGGCTGTACGGCGGGGCGCTCGCCGGATCGGTATTTGTTATCCGTCTGATCGTCGAGCCAAATCGGGGCTGGGACAAATCTTTGCGGACCATTTTTCTGGACAAAAATATCTGCGGTTATTGCGGGTATATGGGACTGAATAGTTTGGTCGACTTTCGGCCTGATACTGGTTGCCGACGCACCTTGTTTTTGCAGTGCCGCAAATGTCCGCATGCCCTTTTAGGGCCGCGGATTCTACAGCACGACGGATGATGCACAGCGCATCGACGATGAATTGACGCGTTGCCGCAACAAAGACGGGATTTGATGACAAAACACCGAAGACTGACGAGTGTTTTCAAAAAAGTGTGGCGTGCTTACGTCAGATCAGACGTGCGCATTTTGGCGGGATGCGAAGGCGGGAAAGATTGAGTAGCTCAACTTGAGATCGCGCTCGGTCGATCTCAAACGAGATGGATGGACAACAGGAAAGCGTGAGAACCGGAACGCGCGTTTGAGAAAACGTCAGTTGCGGTATGGCGACGCAGACGGAAGGCGAGAGGAGTCGCCGGGAGGATGGGGAATCTGGCGCGACGCGCCGCGTTCTTCGTTATAGCGCGTCACGTCATCACGAATCGAACCGACGTGCGCCGATTGTGCGCTGGAAGGCGGACGCGGCGTGTTGCGCGAATCCGTGCTGACAGGCGTGATGGCCCCGGCGTACTGCGTGCCGACGTATTGAGCCGAGGGACGGTTGCGATAGACGTCGTTGGGCAGTGTCATGCGCTGCTCGCCGTAACCGGAAGTATTGCCGCCGTATGCTCGCCCGGCAAACGTGTCGGCGCCGTTGGGCCGTCCGGATACATTGCTGCCGCGCGCACGTGGCGTGTCGTTTCTCGCATACCGGCCTGAATGACCCGGCATGGAAACACCACGCGGCGTCTCGCGGGAAACGTTGGCGCGCGGCGCGGCATTGCCGCGCACCGGACCGCCAAACGAAGCGCCGTGGAAACCCGAATTACCGCCGAAGAATCCATGCCCCTCATGGCCGACGAACGACGGCTTCGCATAGGCGAGCGAAGTCAGCGCAACGATCAACGCGCCCGTCATCCACCATTTGATTCTCGACAGCCCTACAAGCACCATGTTTCACCTGCCCGACGACCCGCCTGTAAGCCCGCCGTTCGAGCTGCGGCTGGGCTGGTTCCGGGACTATCGCGACTGCATGGCACATTGCCGCGCGCGAAGCCCCATCGGCCTTCGAACAGTAATTTATTGGCGTCCTCCAAGTGAGTCGAGCCAAAATATGTTAGGTCTGCGGCACTCTTGTAACGCATTGTTACTGCGACGTTTTTTCGCCACAAACCTCTTGCGGAGGGATGCGAAAAAGCGCTGAAACGAAGTGATTCGAACACCTGAATTCGTATGAACAGAGTCGCGCTAAAACGCTCTTTCATAAGCACTTTTCGGCCACCTGCAGGGAGCCTGAAACACGCGTTTGAACTACCACTTCGATGGCCGGTTCGATGCGATCACAACGATGCATACCGTTTCCTCGTACCGCGCTCCTTTCATGCGCTTTGGTAATTAATCAATTCGGCAAATGAATTTGCTTTTTCAATCACTTTGGCCGGACAATAGCCCTTTGGCGCTTGCCCGCCGGCGACATCAAGGCGATCGCGTCACCCGCATCGAGATTTGAAAGATGGCCCGTCCGAAACTCCTTCCCGATAACTTCACGCTGTGCCTGATCGGCACGGTGATCTTCGCGAGCCTGCTGCCCGTGCACGGCCAGGCCGCCACGGCGTTCAACTGGGTCACAGACATTGCCGTCGGGCTGCTGTTTTTCCTGCACGGCGCCAAGCTGTCGCGCGAAGCGATCATTGCAGGCGCCACCCACTGGCGGCTGCACCTGGTCGTGCTGCTAAGCACCTTCGCGCTCTTTCCGGTACTCGGGCTCGTACTCAAACCGCTTCTTGCGCCCCTCGTGACGCCCGCGCTCTACGCCGGCATCCTCTTCCTGTGTACGCTGCCGTCGACGGTTCAATCGTCGATCGCGTTCACGTCGATTGCGAAGGGCAACGTGCCCGCCGCCGTGTGCAGCGCGTCGGCTTCCAGCCTGCTCGGCATCTTCATTACGCCCGCGCTGGTCAGCGTGATCATCACGAGTCAGGCAGCCAGCGGCACGTCGCCGTGGCACACGGTGTGGAACATCGTGCTGCAACTGCTGGTGCCGTTCGTTGCCGGGCAGTTGCTGCGGCCGCTGATCGGCGGGTGGATCGAGCGTAACCGCGGCGTGCTGAAGTTCGTCGATCAGGGTTCGATCCTGCTGGTGGTCTACGCTGCCTTCAGCGAAGCCGTCAACGAAGGCCTGTGGCATCAGATTCCGCTCGCCGCGCTGGGCGGCCTGCTGGTGGTGTGCGCGGTGCTGCTGGCGCTCGCGCTGGCCGTGACGATGTTCGTCAGCAAGCGCCTGGGCTTTAGCCGCGCTGATCAGATCACTATCATCTTCTGCGGCTCCAAGAAGAGCCTCGCGGCCGGCGTGCCAATGGCGAAGGTGATTTTCGCCACGCACGCAGTGGGCGCCGTCGTCCTGCCGCTGATGCTGTTCCACCAGATCCAGCTGATGGTCTGCGCGGCGCTCGCGCAACGCTGGGGCGCACGCGATCTCAGCGCCGAAAAGCGCGCCGGGCAGAAAGGTGCGACAGCCGCCGTGGTACGGCGCTAGGGCCGTATTGAAAGAAACAAGATTCATGAGCGCTCTCCCTGAGTGCATGTCGTCGTGAAGGCCGCCTCCGGGCGGCTTTTTTGTTATTTCATCCTGAGCGCCGCCTGCTGTCGCTTCGGCCCGGTGGCATAGGACAGACGCACACACCCTTCATCCCACATGGCGGAAGCGCTTCCGGCGCGCACCAGCGCGGTGCAAGCCGTCATTAAAAATTCATTTAATTTCAGCGACTTGCTGCCGATAAGCCGACGGTCCAATGCTCCGGCCGTGTGTCATGTCTCAACGCCAGCCCTTCCCCATCGCAGCGCCACGCATCGTCGACCTGATTGCGCAGCGCGACCTCTCCGCCGTCTTTCAGCCGATCGTCGATTTCGACGACGGCGCGATCCTCGGTTACGAAGGGCTGATCCGCGGACCGGCCGGCACGGCATTGGAAACGCCGTACGCGCTGTTCGCGCAGGCGGCCGCCGAAGGCAGCGTGATCGCGCTGGAGCGCGCCGCCGCGCGCACCTGTGTCGAGGCGTTCGCCAGCCTCGGCTATGACGGCAAGCTGTTCCTGAACTTCAGCGCAGGCGCCATTCGCCAACTCGCCGACGACCGCGAGGGCATGCTCGCGATGCTGCGCGACATCGGCATCGATGCCCAACGCATCGTGATCGAACTGACCGAGCAGAGCGCGATTCCCGACGTGGCCAGCTTCCTGCCCGCCATCTCCATGCTGCGCAAGGCGGGCGCCCAGTTCGCGCTGGACGACTACGGCACGGCGAACGCCAGCATGAACCTGTGGGTGCGGCTGCAGCCCGATGTCGTGAAGATCGACCGCTTCTTCATCCACGACATCGCCAGCGATCCGCTCAAGTTCGAGGCCGTCAAGGCAATGCAGCACTTCGCCGCCGCGAGCGGCGCGCGGCTGGTGGCCGAAGGCATCGAAAACGAAGCGGACCTGATCGTCGTGCGCGACATGGGCATTGCTTGCGGCCAGGGCTATTTCTTCGGCAAGCCGCACGCGCGCCCGCCGCGCAAGGTCACCGACGATGCCCGCGAAGCGCTGCGCGCCGGACATATCGCCGTGTTTCCCGAAGCGACGCGTGCCGTCAGCGGTTCGCCGTCGGGCGGCATGGCGTCCGAGAAAATGGTCGTGCATGCGCCCGCGCTGCCGCGCAACGCCACCAACAACGATGTGCTCGAACTGTTCAACCGGCTGCCCAATCTGCATGCCGTCGCCGTGGTCGAGCAGAACGAACCCGTCGCGCTGATCAACCGTCGCGCGTTCATGGACCGCTACGCGCTGCCCTATCATCGCGAGCTGTTCGGCAAACGGCCTTGCATGCTGTTCGCTAATGCGTCGCCCGTCGTGATCGAAAAGTCGATGACGGTCGAAGACATGGCCAAGCTCCTTGCCAGCGACGACCAGCGCTATCTGGCCGATGGTTTCGTGATCACCGAGCACGGCGCGTACATCGGCCTCGGCACGGGCGAAAGTCTCGTGCGCGCCGTGACGGAGGTCCGCATCGAGGCGGCCCGCTACGCGAACCCGCTCACCTTTCTGCCCGGCAACATTCCGATCAGTTCACACATCACGCGGCTGCTTGGTCACGAAGCGGGCTTCTACGCGTGCTACGTCGATCTGAACCACTTCAAGCCGTTCAACGACCAGTACGGCTACTGGCAAGGCGACGAGGTGCTGAAGTTCGCCGCGCACGTGCTTGCGGAAGTCTGCGACCCGATGCGCGACTTTCTTGGCCACGTCGGCGGCGACGATTTTCTGGTGCTGTTTCAGAGCGAGGACTGGCGGGAACGCGCCGAGCGCGCCATTCATGTATTCAATGAAGGCGCGCAGCGTTTCTACGCACCGGTCGACCGCATGGCGGGCGGCATCCACGGCGAGGACCGGCGCGGCAATCCGACCTTCTTCGGCTTCGTGACAATGGCGATCGGCTGCGTGCATGTGCAACCGCAAACACCCGACGCGGCGTACAGCAGCGAAGACATTGCGACGGTCGCCGCGCTCGCGAAACGCCGGGCGAAAGGCGAAGCGTCCGGCCTCGTGATGATCGAATTCGAAGAAAGCCAGATGTTGCTGCAAGGACGTACGGCGGCCATCGTCGACTGAGCTTCGGCGGATTTCGCTTTCCGCGTTCGCCCAGCGACTCCATTTGCTGCACGGCGCTGCAGCGACACCTCTTTGTCATGACGGGCAGCCACCTTGTGGACAAGGTTCCGGCTGCACGTTTTCCCAATCTCCCATTTCCCGTCCGGAACGCGGACAGCACTCACGCGCGTTCCCGAAACACGTCCGCACTTGCTTCAATTCATGAATTTAACGCAACGTTTAGTGCATTTTACTAAACAAACGTTTAGCCTTCATTTGCCCGGTATACGGGTATCTACGCGTGTCCAAAGGCTGGCTGCAGGGGTTTCGCGGTGACGTTTTACTATACAATCACCCGAACTTGAACTCCGCCGCGGTGCGTGTCTCGCCCCGCCGCTCTTTTCGATGGCTACAACGATCCGCGATGTCGCTCGCGCGGCCAGCGTGTCGATCGGCACCGTTTCACGCGCCCTGAAGAATCAGCCCGGCCTGTCGGAATCGACGCGCGAACGCGTCGTCGAGACGGCACGCCGGCTCGGCTACGATTCCGCGCAATTGCGTCCGCGCATTCGCCGTCTCACGTTTCTGCTGCATCGTCATCACAACAACTTCGCCGTCAGCCCGTTCTTCTCGCATGTGCTGCATGGCGTGGAAGACGCGTGCCGCGAGCGCGGCATCGTGCCGTCCGTGCTGACGGCCGGTCCGACCGAAGACGTGGTCCAGCAGATGCGCCTGCACGCGCCCGACGCCATTGCCGTCGCGGGCTTCGTGGAGCCGGAAACGCTCACCACGCTCATCGCGATGAAGCGCCCGCTCGTGTTGATCGACTTGTGGGCGCCGAATCTGCGTTCGGTCAATCTCGACAACCAGGCGGGCGCCGCGCTCGCGATGCAGCATCTGTTTGCGCAGAAGCGCAAGCGCATCGCGTTCATCGGCGGGTCGCTCGCGCATTACAGCATTGCGCAGCGCGCGCTTGGCTACCGGCAAGCGTTCTTCGACGCCGGACTGCTGTTCGATCCGTCGCTGGAAGTGACGATCGACGCCGGTCTCGATCCCGACTCCGGCGCCGCGCTCGCGATGGAGCAGTTGCTCGACCGTTCGGGCGAGCGCCCCGACGCCGTCTTCGCCTACAACGACCTCGCCGCGCTCGCCGCGCTGCGCGTCTGTCTCGCGCGCGGCCTGCGCGTGCCGGAAGACATCGCGATCGTCGGTTTCGACGACATTCCCGCCGCCGCGCACGCGCGCCCGCCGCTCACGACCATCGCCGTCGACAAGGAAGCGCTCGGGCGTCGCGGCGTCGAACTGCTGCTCGAAGACACGCCGTCCGCACTCGACATTCGCGTCCCGGTCCAACTCATTGTCCGTGCCAGTACCTCGGTGAACACACCATGAAACAACCCGACACGACTCTTTCGAACAACAGCGCCAATCACAAGGCGCCGCCCGTCGCGAGCTTCCGCGACGGCGCGTTCCTGCTCTCGCACATCGAGGACACGCTGCGTTTCTACGCGCCGAACGTGTTCGATCCGAGCGGCGGCTTCTTCCACTTTTTCCGCGACGACGGTTCGATCTACAACCGCGCGACGCGGCACCTGGTCAGCAGTTGCCGCTACGTTTTCAACTACGCGATGGCGTACCGCCAGTTCGGCGATCCGCAGCATCTGGAATATGCGAAGCACGGCCTGAAGTTCCTGCACGACGGCCACTGGGACGCGCAGCATCAGGGCTACGACTGGGAAATCGACTGGCGCGACGGCCACAGGCGCACGCTCGACGCGACGCGCCACTGCTACGGCCTCGCGTTCGTGCTGCTGGCGTATTCGCATGCGGCGATGGCGGGCATCGAAGAAGCCAAGCCGATGATCGCCGCGACCTTCGAGCTGATGGAGCACCGCTTCTGGGACCCGGCCGCCGGCCTCTACGCCGACGAAGCCACCGCCGACTGGCGCGTGAGTTCGTACCGCGGCCAGAACGCGAACATGCATACGACGGAAGCGCTGCTCACCGCGTACGAAGCGACGGGGCATCTCGTTTATCTCGACCGTGCGGAACGCGTCGCGACCAACATCACGCTGCGTCAGGCGAAGCTGTCGCAGGGTCTGGTGTGGGAGCATTTTCACGCGGACTGGTCGGTCGACCGGCATTACAACGAGGAAGACAGCTCGAACATTTTCCGTCCGTGGGGCTTTCAGCCTGGTCACCAGACGGAATGGGCGAAACTGCTGCTGATTCTCGAGCGCCATCGTCCGTTGCCGTGGCTGCTGCCGCGCGCCATCGAACTGTTCGACGCCGCCATGACGCACGCCTGGGACAACGATCACGGCGGGCTGTACTACGGCTTCGGCCCGGACCGCACGGTCTGCGACCACGACAAGTACTTCTGGGTGCAAGCCGAAACCTTCGCGACGGCTGCGCTGCTCGGCAAACGCACGGGCAACGAGCGCTTCTGGGACTGGTACGACGAGATCTGGCGCTATAGCTGGACGCATTTCGTCGATCACCAGTATGGCGCGTGGTATCGCATCCTGACCTGCGACAACCGCAAGTACAGCGACGAAAAAAGCCCGGCCGGCAAGACCGACTATCACACGATGGGCGCCTGCTACGAAGTGCTGCATCATGCGTTGCAGCCCGCTTCCGGGCACGCTTCGCAGCCTTCGAGCGCGTCCGCCTAACCCTGTACGGTGAGCACCATGAGCGCAAGCCCTGAATTTCCCGAGTTCGTATCTGCCGGCGACATCCTCACCGATCTCGTGCGCACCGGCCCGGCAACCTGGCTGTCCGTGCCGGGCGGCGCGGGCTGGAACGTGGCGCGCGCCGTCGCGCGGCTCGGCCTGCCGACGGCGTCCGTCGGCTCACTCGGCGTCGACAATTTTTCCGACGATCTCTGGCACGCCAGCGAAGCCGCCGGTCTCGACATGCGCTTCATGCAGCGCGTCGAGCGCGCGCCGCTGCTGGCCGTCGTGCATCAGACGCATCCACCCGCGTACTTCTTCATGGGCGACAACAGCGCCGACCTCGCCTTCGATCCGTCGAAGCTGCCAGAAGGCTGGATGTCGCATGTGAAATGGGCGCACTTTGGCTGCATCAGCCTCGTGCGCCAGCCGCTCGGCGACACGCTCGCGAAGCTCGCCGCCGAACTGCGCGAGCGCGGCGTGAAGATCAGCTTCGATCCTAACTACCGCAATCTGATGGAGCACGGCTACGAGCCGACGCTGCGCAAGATGGCGGCGCTCGCCGATCTGATCAAGGTGTCTGACGAAGACCTGCGGCTGCTGTTCAAGACCGACGACGAAGCGGCCGCGCTCGCGCAACTGCGCGCGATGAACCCGAAGGCAGTCGTGCTCGTCACGCGCGGCTCGGAAACGGCGACGCTGATCGACGGCGAGCACATTGTCGAAGCGAAACCGCCGCGCGTTGCCGTGGCAGATACCGTCGGCGCGGGCGATGCGTCGATCGGCGGGCTGCTGTTCAGCCTGATGACGGCGCCGCAACGCAAGTGGGAAGAGCATCTGGCGTTCTCGCTCGCAGCGGGCGCGGCTGCGTGCCGCCATTCGGGCGCGCATTCGCCGACGCTCGATGAAGTGGTGTCGCTGCTGCAGGATTAAGCAGGGAAGCGGGACAAGACGTTGCCGGTGCAAGCGCCTGGCCGGCTGCGCTCTCCGTCTGCAAGGGTATGGCCGACGGCGTCGACATGTGAGCGTCGAAATCGCGTGCTAGGATTAAATCTCCCCCTTGCTGGAGATGCATCATGGAGGACGTCACCTACACCAAAGGTCTCTATACGGCGACGGCGACCGTTCGCCCGGTAGATGGCGGACAGTATCAGGGCGTCGTTGCGCTGTCGCGCGACGAAGGCGACGAGACGGAAGACACCGTCTACGAAGTCGAAGCCACGTCGGCCACGCCCGATGAAGCGCTCGAAGAAGCCAAAGCGCTGGCCCACAGAATCCTCGGCGAGATCGAACTTTAGGCATCGGATCATAGGCAGCGGGCCTTGAACTGAACGAGACGTGGCGCGTCCGCCGCGCGCCGCGCCGACGACCTTTTCCATGTCGAACAGGCGGAGGCGATCATGGCAGAACCACTTTTTCTCTACGGCGTGTACGCGATACACGTCCGGCCGCTCGAGCTTCAGGGCGCGCGCTGGGACGCGGAGTACGAAATCCGGCATCGCGATCACCCTGTGCAGCGCTGGACCACGGTAGGCGGCGACGCCGGCTTCGCGAGCGAGGCGGAAGCCGTCGAAACAGCCCATCAGCAGGCGGTTGCCGACATCGAACATGGCGCGGGCGTGCCGAAGCCGCGTGCATTCCCCTGATTCTGGACGCTCGATCCTTGATCTGCGATTGGGACACGATTACGGCAGCGCAAGCCAAAACGACGCATTGCCGCCTGTAGCGGGACGGCCGGGCTACACTACATGCCGCAGCGAGCGCGGCGCATCATGACTGCGCCGTAACGATGCGCGACACCCCGTCAGCCGAACAGAAAAACAATGAGCGCGACCCCGCCCGAACCCGATCGTCATCCGAAGCACAAAGGCCGGCTTATCGACCGGAAAATTCGCGTGCGCTCACATACCGTGATCGCGCATGGCCTGCCGCTGCGCGTCTGGCAGGATCTGTATCACCGTGCGCTGATGATCAGTTGGCCGGTGTTCTTTGTCTCGCTCGCGCTAATGTTCCTGCTGCTGAACTCGGTGTTCGCGTCGTTGTATGAACTGGGCGGTGCGTCCATCGCCAATCAGAACCCGGCGGGCTTTGCAGGCGCGTTCTTCTTCAGCGTCGAGACGCTCGCGACGGTCGGTTATGGCGACATGCATCCACAAACCCTTTACGGGCATCTCGTCGCGACGCTCGAGATTTTCGTCGGCATGTCGGGCATCGCGCTGGCCACGGGGCTGATCTTCGCGCGCTTTTCGCGGCCTCGCGCGAAAATCATGTTCTCGCACTACGCGATCGTGCGTCCTATCGACGGACAGACCACGCTGATGGTGCGCACCGCCAACGCGCGCCAGAACGTGATTGTCGAGGCGCGTGCGCGGCTGCGGCTGATGCGCGTCGAGCGGTCGTCGGAAGGTTACGTGCTGCGCAAGATCTACGACCTCAAGCTGGTGCGCGACCAGCAGCCGATGTTCTATCTCGGCTGGAACCTGATGCATGTCATCGACGAAGCCAGCCCGCTGTTCGGCCAGACGGCGAAGAGCCTCGAAGAAGAAGACGCATCGCTGTTGCTTACGATTGAAGGTTCGGACGAAAACACCGCGCAGACGATGCAGGCTCGCTACTCGTGGCCCAGCGAAGACATCCGTTGGCAACACCGCTTCGTCGATCTGATCCGCGAAGAGAACGGCGTGAGCCATATCGACTACACGCATTTCGACGACGTGGAGCCGCTCCAGCCGCACGAACTGCAGCAGGCACCGACGGGCTGACGGCGCCGCTCACGGCTGGTTACTGCGATGGACTGCCGCCATTTCAACGCGTCGACTTCAGCGCGTCGACTTCAACGCGTCGATCTCGCGCTGCTCGATGGCCATGGCGCGCGTGTGCCCTTCGCGCGCCACGGTCCGCTCGACGTATTCGCCGATGCGCCCCGAAGGTTCGAGCAGCTTTGCCATGAAGGCTATCTGCAACGTGCTGGCAAGCAGCAGATCGGCAGCAGAAAAGCGCTTGCCGAGCAGCCAGTCGCCTTCTTCGAGCGCGAGTTCGATGGCCGCTTTCACGCGCTCCAGATTGCCCCAGCCGAAGCTGAACGAATTGCCCGATGCGCCCGTCATCTTTTCGGCCATCGCGGGTTCGAGGCAGCCTGGCGTGAAGAACAGCCATTGCAGGAAACGTCCACGCAATGGATCGCCGACGGGCGCGCCCAGATTGGCCTCGGGAAAGCGATCGGCCAGATACAGCAGCACTGCACCCGATTCGGCGACCTGCACGCCCGCGTCGTCGAGTGCGGGCAGCTTGCACATGGGATTGATGTGGTGGAAGTCCGTGGTGTCCTGCTCGCCTGCGCGGATATTCACGTGCGCCAGTTCGTACGGCGCGCCGACTTCTTCGAGCATCCACAGCGCACGGAACGCGCGCGTTTTCGGCCAGTAATACAGTTTCATTGTCCGTCTCCCGTTGACGAGAAGAGCTGGCGCAGTGGCGCCGCGCTCTGGTTCGATGCAAACCTGCTATCGATTGATGACACTGTTGGTATAGCGTAACCCAACGGCACACCGTCCGCGCCCTGGCCAGATGGCCAGGTGTATTTACAGCACCGTCGGGACGCATTTATACTTATCAACAGGTCGGGAGTGCTGCCTTTTCGCGGTGCGTCGAGCAATGTCTCGCCTGGCTTACCCAATTCCCTCAAGGGGCTGCGTATCGCAGCCCCTTTTTTCTTCCACTCCATGCACCTCCTGTACGTCGACGAATCCGGAACAGTTAGCGATGCGAATCAACAGTATTTCGTGTTGGCTGGAGTGTCTGTATTCGAGCGAACCTGTCATTGGATTGAGTCATCTTTAAACGAGACAATTAAGAAATACTTCGATCCACAAGACATTCATTCGCTGGAACTCCATGCGTCGCCGATGCGCTCGGGCAAGAACGAGTGGCGCAAGTTCAAAAGGGAGGATCGGGAAAACGCGATCGTCGAGGCGCTCAGTGTCGGCGTCGCCCAGCAAAACCGCGGCAACGTTCGTCTGTTCGCCGCCGTCATCCGAAAGGCCGATCTGCCTGCGGACGCAGCCGAAAATGCTTTCACCCAGTTGTATAGCCGTTTCGATCAATTCCTGCGACGTCTGCATCTGAGCGGCAACACGCAGCGCGGCATCATGATTTTCGACAAGACCTCGATCGAACCTCGCATCCAGACCTTGGCGCGAGAATTCAAGACGGCGGGCCACCCGTGGGGACGCACGCGCAACTACGCGGAGGTACCGCTGTTTCTCGACTCGAAGGCATCGAGGCTTATCCAGCTTGCCGACCTGATCGCCTTTGCCATTTTTCGGCATTTCGAACACCACGACTCGAGGTATTTCGACGTCATCCGCCATTGCTTCGACGAAGAAGGCGGCGTCGTCCATGGCTTGCACGTTTATCAACGCGACGCTGACGTGCCCGACGATCCCATTGAGGTGCGTCCCGTGGCTCAGGACTGGTTGCCCAGGCGCCTCCCGATTGAGAGGGCAGAGCGCTATGCGCGGGAATGATATTCACGCTGCCTTGGGATGGTTGGTTATTTTTTTCTCAGATTTTAGAAAAAGATCGGAAACGTTTCGAAACCTGATCGCCACGAGAGCAAATTAGCGAACTTCTTCTCCAATTGACGCGAAAGAATGGAGTCTCTTTCGTTGCGCCACCGAACCGCACTACGGCACCGCCAACGAAACATAAAACGGAGACTCCCCAATGACCGCTCGCCTTCCCATCGACGGCACCCCCGCACTCGCTGATTACCGCCTCTCGGACAACCTCACCGCCACGCGCGGCCGCATCTTCCTGACGGGCACGCAGGCACTCGTGCGTCTCGCGCTGATGCAGCGCCAGCTCGACAAGGCGCGCGGGCTGAATACGGCGGGCTTTATCAGCGGCTATCGCGGCTCGCCGCTCGGCATGGTCGACCAGCAACTGTGGAAGGCGAAGAAACTGCTCGACGCCAACGACGTCCGCTTCCTGCCCGCGATCAACGAGGAACTGGGCGGAACGGCCGTGCTCGGCACGCAGCGCGTTGAGGCAGATCCCGAACGCACCGTCGATGGCGTGTACGCGATGTGGTACGGCAAAGGCCCCGGCGTCGACCGTGCCGGCGACGCGCTCAAGCACGGCAACGCCTACGGTTCGTCGGAGCACGGCGGCGTGCTGGTCGTGGCGGGCGACGATCACGGCTGCGTGTCGTCGTCGATGCCGCATCAGAGCGATTTCGCGATGATCGCGTGGCATATGCCCGTGGTGAATCCGTCGAATATCGCCGATATGCTGGAGTTCGGCATCTACGGCTGGGCACTGTCGCGCTACTCGGGCGCATGGGTCGGCTACAAGGCAATCTCCGAAACGGTCGAATCCGGTTCGACCGTCGATCTCGACGCCATGCAAATGGACTGGCCCGCGCCCGCAGGCTACGAGCCGCCCGCGGGCGGCCTGCACAATCGCTGGCCCGATCTGCCGAGTCTGACGATCGAACAGCGTCTGCACGCCAAGCTCGACGCCGTACGTCACTTCGCGCGCTTCAACAGCATCGACAAATGGATCGCGCCGAGTCCGCATGCGAACGTCGGCATCATCACCTGCGGCAAGGCGCATCTCGATCTGATGGAGGCGCTGCGAAGGCTTGATCTCACCGTCGCCGATCTGGAGCAGGCTGGCGTGCGCATCTACAAGGTCGGGCTGTCGTTTCCGCTGGAAATGACGCGTATCGACGCGTTCGTCTCGGGTCTTTCGGAAGTGCTGGTGATCGAAGAGAAAGGCCCGGTTATCGAGCAGCAGATCAAGGATTATCTGTACAACCGCAGCGAAGGCGCGCGCCCGGCAATCGTCGGCAAGCAGGCACAGGATGGCTCGATGCTGCTGTCGTCACTGGGTGAATTGCGGCCGTCGCGCATTCTGCCCGTGTTCGCGAACTGGCTCGCGCAGCACAAGCCCGCGCTCGACCGGCGCGATCGCGTGGTCGATCTCGTCGCGCCGCAAATCCTTTCGAATGCCGCCGATGCCGTGAAGCGCACGCCCTACTTCTGTTCGGGCTGCCCGCACAACACATCGACGAAAGTGCCGGAAGGCTCGATTGCGCAAGCGGGTATCGGCTGTCACTTCATGGCATCGTGGATGGAGCGCGACACGACGGGTTTGATCCAGATGGGCGGCGAAGGCGTCGATTGGGCCGCGCATTCGATGTTCACGAAAACGCGCCACGTGTTCCAGAATCTCGGCGACGGCACCTACTTCCACTCGGGCATTCTCGCGATCCGCCAGGCTGTCGCGGCGAAGGCGACCATCACCTACAAGATCCTCTACAACGATGCCGTCGCGATGACGGGCGGCCAGCCTGTCGACGGCAGCATCTCGGTGCCGCAGATCGCGCGCCAGGTGGAGGCGGAAGGCGTATCGCACTTCGTCGTGGTCAGCGACGAGCCGGAAAAGTACGACGGCCATCACGGCCTGTTCCCGACGGGCACGACCTTCCATCATCGCAGCGCACTCGACAAGGTTCAGCGCGAACTGCGCGACATCGACGGCGTGACGGTGCTGATCTACGACCAGACCTGTGCCGCCGAAAAGCGCCGCCGTCGCAAGAAAGGCGAATTCCCCGACCCGGACAAGCGTCTCTTCATCAACGAGGAAGTGTGCGAAGGCTGCGGCGATTGCGGCGTGCAGTCGAACTGCCTGTCGGTGGAACCGGTTGAAACGCCGCTGGGACGCAAGCGCCGCATCGATCAGTCGTCGTGCAACAAGGACTATTCGTGCGTCAATGGTTTCTGCCCGAGCTTCGTGACGATCGAAGGCGGTAAGCTGAAAAAAGCTGCCGGCGTCGCCTTCGATGCCACCGCACTCGCCGCGCGTGTCGATGCGTTGCCGGTGCCGGCCACGCAACTCGATGCCGCACCGTACGACATCCTCGTGACGGGTGTCGGCGGCACGGGTGTCGTGACGGTGGGCGCGCTGATCAGCATGGCAGCACACCTGGAAGGCAAGAGCGCATCGGTGCTGGATTTCATGGGCTTTGCGCAAAAGGGCGGCTCGGTGCTGTCGTTCGTGCGCTTTGCTGCACGCGACGAATGGCTGAACCAGGTGCGCATCGACACACAGCAGGCCGACGTGCTGCTCGCGTGCGACATGGTGGTTGGCGCGAGCGCCGATGCCTTGCAGACGGTTCGCCATGGCCGCACGCGCATCGTCGTGAATACGCATGCCATTCCGAACGCTTCGTTCGTGCAGAACCCGGACGCGAATCTGCATGCTGATGCGCTGTTCGACAAGATGCGTCATGCCGCGGGCGAGGAGCGCATGTCATCGTGCGATGCGCAGGCGCTCGCGACGCGTTTTCTCGGCGACACGATCGGCGCGAACATTCTCATGCTTGGATTTGCGTGGCAACTGGGCCTCATGCCGGTGTCGTTCGCAGCGATGATGCGGGCGATCGAACTGAACAACGTCGCGGTGCAGATGAACCAGCTTGCGTTTTCGATTGGCCGCATGGCAGCCGGCGATCCCGCAGGACTCGAGGCGTTGTGGACGCAGCGTCATGCGGTCAAGCCGGCTGTATCGCTGGAGACACTCGACGCGGTGATTGCGGATCGTGAGGCGCGTTTGCTGGCTTATGGTGGTGCGGCTTATGTGAAGCGTTATCGCTCGCTGGTCGATGCGGCGCGCGAAGCGGAGCGCAAGCTTGAAGGCGCGCAGGATGAGCGCCTGAGCCGCGCTGTGGCTTCGACGTTTTATCGTCTGCTGGCTGTGAAGGACGAGTATGAAGTTGCGCGACTGCATAGCGAGCCGGCTTTCCGTGCTGCTCTGGAAGCACAGTTCGAAGGTGTTGCCGGCAAGGACTTCGGTGTGAAGTTCAATCTGGCGCCGCCGACTCTTTCACGCGCGACGCCAGGCGTCAAGCCGCAGAAGAAGACCTTCGGTCAATGGATGTGGCCTGTGTTCGGCGTGATGGCGAAGTGGCGCGGGCTGCGTGGCACGATGCTCGATCCGTTTGGGCGCACCGTCGAGCGGCGCATGGAGCGCGAGTTGTCGGTGGACTATGACGCGACCATGCGGCGTGCTTTTGGTGTGGTCGATGTGGCGACCGTCGATGATGTCGTCAAGCTCGCTGAGTTGCATTCGCGCGTGCGAGGGTATGGACATGTGAAGCTCGCGAATCTTGCGGCAGTGAAGCGCGGTGAGCGCACTTTGGTGGCGGGCTTGCATGTCGAGGCTGCGACTGGGGCAGCTGTTTGGGAAGCGATCGAAGAGGCTAAAGGGTTGGGGGCTTCATTGCGGGGGATTCCTGTTGTAGTGGGTAAATAGGGGTTTTTGTTGTCTGCGACGCTGTTGTGGTTTGCTTTCGCTTTTGCCGGCATCCGCTTTTTGTTAGTGGTTTGCTAGTGTTGCCCCTGTGCGGGGCGGCACCTACTTTTCTTTGCCGCCGCAAAGAAAAGTAGGCAAAAGAAAGCGGGCTAACAC
>NZ_QBUY01000107.1 GCF_003121405.1 Paraburkholderia sp. C35
CCAACCCCTCCCCCCCCCCACCTCCAACCCCGGAACCAGCCCCCAACCCGTCCGGGGTCGCATGCGCTCCCGGGGCACTCCCGCTTCGCGCTCTCTCCTCCGGAATCAGCCCGGCTCCCTCACCGGTAGGTGCCTCCGGGCGAGTGCAGGGTGCTCCGCACCCGCTTGGGGTTGGCACCGAGGCACCGCCTTACCCTCTGACCACGTCGACAGCCCGACCACATTTCCAAACGCAGGGTGCTTCACACCCTGGGCAAAGCGATCACCGCTTTCGCGGTGACGTGCAGGTCTCCCCCGTTGTGCGTCGATCCATCCCTTGGCGGTCTGCCCCCGGTTCGCCTTTCCCGGACGCCTACACGAACGGTCCCCCGATGGTCCATGGGCGCGCTCCGCTTTCGCCGGCACCCGATCCCCTCGCTCCCTTCGGTCGCTCACGGCGTGCGGCTTTGGTCTCACCCACGGCCCGGGTCCCTTGCTCGTGTTCATCGGCGCCAGGCGAAACCCGATGGCAGGACAACCACCAAGGAGCAAGGACCATGACCAGCGCACAACAGACCCGCACGACCAACGCAAACCGCGCTTTCCGCGCACCCCAGGCTCTCCCGACAGCAGGTTTTCAACAGCAAACCCCGGCAACGGCAACCGCACCGGCGGTCCTCGCCAACGTCCTGGACCTCGTGGGCACGGCACAACTGGTCCAAAGCGTTCTGGCGGAGGCGTTCGGCAAGTCCGGCGCACGCTTCTACGTGAAGACGCACCAAGCGGACAACCACACGCGGGTGATGGTCGAATGGGTGGACGGTCCCAGCGAGAAGCAGGTCCTCAAGCTCCTACTCCCGCTCCAGGCATCGACCCCGGGCACGTTCGGCGGAAAGACCCCGGTCGAGCACTTCCGTTTGACCGCACAAGGTCCGCAGCGCGTGACACTGGGCGCGGACCGGATCACCGTGCGTCGATCGTTCTCCGCAGGTCTGATCGGCGGCGTCCTGCAGCGCATCGCGCACCGCCACGCCGGCCGCATGACCCCCGAGGTCCGCAAGCTCCTGACGGTTGAAGCGTTCAAGAAAGGTGCCCTCGCGGCAGTGGTCCTCTACGGTGTCCACTTCGCCGGCAACACGCTGCACACCGACGTCGAAACGGCGCTCCAGGACCACACGACCGTCCAGGGCTTCCCGCGCAGCGCAACGGCAGCGGCGATTTGCACGCGCAAGCCGCTCAAGGCATGACGAACGAGCACGGGACCGCACGCTACGGTTTGTCGGTCCCGCTCCCCATCGACACATCGGAGATCCACGACCATGACCACGACCTACAAAAGCACCGACCCCTACCTCGAGGCACGGGGGGACTTCGTTCTGGCGAAGATTGCCATGATCGGCGACCCGAACGCCGAGGACATGACGTACGAGGCGCTGATCGAGGCGCAGGTGCTCGGTTACCGCGACGCGTCCGTGGCGCACGAGACGGGGGAAGACATCGAATGTTCTCCCTTTTTCGCAGACGTGCCGGAACTCAAACGGGAATGGCTGGACGGATGGAGCCGGCACGACGAAATGGCCGAAATGGCGGAATGCTCGGGCTGCAACAACTCGCGCGGCGACCCGTGTCCCATCCATGGGTGAACTGCAAAACGAAGCGGACCCGAGGGTCCGCTTTTGCTTGGGGCGTGACGATCAGTGCCGCGTCGGATGCCCGGCGTTCGGGTCGGCGAGGACGTTGTGCATCGCCGTGTTTGCCGTCTCCTCGCACGCCGACGCTGATTCGATCGCGGCGTCGAGATTCGCGATGGCGGATTCAATGATCGGGAGGCCGGACGGGTCCTGCTTCTTCATGTCCTCGAGGTTCGAGCGCAGGTGACCCAGGAGTGTCCGGGCGCTCGCCAAGTCGCCGTGTTCGATCGCCGCAGTGATCTTGGCAGGACCGTCACGGTCAATGACCACGATGGGGCGTTGGGCGGGCGATTGATCCAAGGCAGGGGCCGAGGCATGGGCGGGGCGAATCTTGCTGATGAGCGTTTTGAACATGGTCTCCTCCGTTGGTTTATGTGCCCAGTGTTTGGGCGATGATGTACAGATAGCAGAAGCAGGCAGGAATGCAACAAGCCTTCGGGAAAAACCTGAAACGGCGAGGAGGGCGGGATCCATCCCTCCGGGCGATGGCGCGAAGCGGATCGCACGAGCGCGTCAGCGCTCCATGATCGGTTTGCGCGCGTTTCGCTTCACCATCAGGTGCAACACCACCTGAAACGAAAACATTCTTCGCAACCCCTCTTGTGTTCTGCGCCACTTGAGCTAACCTGGGTTTGCAGCACCTCACACCGTTCAACCTGGGTCGCACAAAGCGACCAGACCGAAAGCCCGGCGAACCCCGTCGGGCTTTTTCATTGGAGTTCATCTCATGAACAACTTGATCGCAAGGCCGTTGACCCCGAAGGTCTGGACCATCCCGAGCAACCCACTTCAGAAGCACCGAAGCGACCTGCTGAACGGTCTGATCCAGCGCGCGGGCGTGATGGTCGAGCAACGCAAGCCCAAACTGGTCGAACAGTTTGTGAGCGAACTCGGTCACGTTCGGGAGGACGACGAGACGTTCTCATTGGTTCCGCCGCAGACCGTTCGGACCTGGAACGATGCAGAAAAATGGTTGATGCGTCAGACGCTACGGTTTGGAGGGGTACCACTGGACGAGATCGTTCCGCTGATCAATCGGGATACGGCGGCGATGGCTTTTAGCCTCGCGACGGGTTTTATGACCCAGCGTCTCGACGTGGTGCTACACACCATCCCGTTTCTGGACAACCCGGAACAACTGCTGGGCAATCGGTGCGTGCTCGCAAACTCAGAGTGTTTGGACGCATTGCTCGCACGGATCACCCCCGAGGTGTTGAACGCAGATTCCAGCGATGGGTCCTGGAAGGTGGCCCACTGGGAGAATGCCATCCACGGCCATGGAGTAGAGCAGGAACACACCGAGGAGCATTACCTCAACGTGATTCTCCCGAGGCTCCATGCCGCCGGCGCGGACCTCATGGACGACCGGTTCGAAGGAATCATCCCGCAGGAGCGTCAACCCTTTGCACCAGACCTGCCCAACGGGCGCATCGCGCTCGCGACCTATCGGCGGCAAGTGCTCGCGGCAGAACTGCACGCGATCGCCGACGAAGTGGCAACGACACCCGCACAACCACGCGCTCGCAAGCGCCTTTAACAGGAGACCACCATGCTCCCCCGCACCTCGCTTGTGGAAATGCTTCGCCGTAACCCGTTCAACATGGCCGCTCGCTACCTGACGCAGACGACGGCGGAGGACCTGCGCGACGAGTACATCGCCACCGTGGGCGGTGATTGGGACCCGGCCGAGGTGCTGAACCTCTGCATGCTCGACCCCGACACGGCCCAGGCGCACATCACCGCGGCGGTGCGGGCACAACTGCACACGCTCGCCGACGAAGCGATGTCCGACGATGCGCCCGCTCAACCCCGCCCTCGTGCGCGACTATAAGGAGACCATCATGGCAAACCTGCGAGCCCTGTTTCTGAAGCTCACCCGGTCCCCGAAACCGGAGTACGAGTACGACGCAAACGGACATATCGTCATTCGGCCGGTCCTGATAGAACGTCTTGCGCAACCACACTGGTGGAGCAAAGCACTCTTGATCGCAGGGGCTCAAGGACATAAAAGCCCAACGGCGCCCACCATCGTCCAGCGGTATCGGACCTTCGCGGGGTACGTCAAGCTCTACCTGTACTGCCGACGCCAACTCCATTGTCTCGGCTACCGAGACGTTCGGGCACTGCTCATGTCCGGCACGGCGGAACACATTGCAGCCTACACCATCGCCATAGCCGATGAGTTCTACGCAGACGATCTCGAGCTACGCGCGTGGCACGTTCACGAGATGCTTCAACGCTTGCTGAAAGCCCGGCGAGGTGGCGTGCTCCCCAGCATGGATGGGTCGGAGCCCCGGCATCGAGCGTTCATCGTGGACGTCGTCCGGGCGCTGCTCGATCAAGGTTTTCCACCCCACCTGTTGGTGCGCTCACCGCGTTCATCGATAGAGTGGCTATGCTGCGAACCCACGGTCTACCAGCGGCTCATCTTGGACATGACACGCGAAGACCTCGACACCGGCGTGGTCGAAAGTTATGGGACGGGCCAGATGGCGTGGTTCGTGTTCCTTGAGGCGACCACGTACTGTGTGAATCCTGCGAAACGACAGGACGTGATGATCGACCAAGTGGTGCTCTTGCGCAACAAGGGTGTCGATGTGACGGTCGAGCGTCTTGAAAGCCTGCTGTACAACATGCGGTCAAGAATCTACGCGGGTGCTCGAGACGTCATTCCACTGCTGAAGGAGGTGGACGTCGAGCTTCGTCGCCGCGAAGCGGAAGCGCTCAACGCGATCGCTGACCAGACGATGGCGGAGACGGAGCAAGAGGCACCGGTCTACGTTCGCAAGCGAATGTGAGCGGGACGCGATCCCTTCGGGCAACCCTAAAACGGCAGGGAGGCACCATCCCGCGAACGCCAACGGCGAGCAGATGGCGGGCTCCATCCCTCCGGGCGATGGCGCGAAGCGGGTCGCCCAGGCGCGTCAGCGCCCCAGGTCTTGGGTTGTCATCGCATCAGGTGCAACGCACCCCATGACGCAAGTATTTTTGCATTTTTAAGGGTACGGCGCTCGTTTTGCTATTGACTTAAAAATCCCTGGAGAGACGATAAGGGCACAACGTTCCCACCGGGCTGCATACCGCAGCCATGACCGAGAAGCCCTCTGGCCTAAACCGCCGGAGGGCTTTTTTTTTGGAGCCCCGCCATGCGTTTCCTTCACATCGCCGTATCCGCGCTTCTGGCTCTTTTCATCGTGTTCGTCTTCTTAATACTGCCCAAGCGCGTGGACAGTATGGTCCTGGGAAACACCGATTCGAAGACGGTTCAACTGTATGACGGCGGCAAGCTCATCGGTCAGTGGACGACGGCGGGTTCGATCGACATGCCGCACGACGGGCACGGTGCTTACCAGTTTCGCGACGCAGCGACCGGGCACCTGATCCAGGTGACGGGCACTGTCGTCATCACCGCCTGGTAACCCCATCCATCCAACAAGGAGACCATCCATCATGCACCGCACTCCTCTTACCTTCTTCGGCCTTGCTCTGGCGACGCTGGCTCTGGCGACGATCACCGGCCAACACGGAGGAAACAGTCCGATGTCGGCGGAGACCTACTGGCTGGCGTTCTCGGCGTTCATCACCGTGGGGATCCTCTGGTACGCCGTACGCGGTTTCGACCACATGAGCACAAGCCAGGCTCGCGAAACGGCCGATCTGGAGGAAATCGCAGACCGACTGGACGACGACGACATCGCCCGGCTGATCGAAGCTCGAAAGAATGAACCGAGGATCGTCGTGGGGTTCAACGACCTTTAACACTTACCACCTTCGTCCTCCCAGTCGCCAGTCCCTCGGGGCTGGTTTTGGGGTACAGGCACCGCCGGTGCCCATAACCCAAGGAGGACTTCCAATCATGATCAACGCATCGTTCGACCTTTCCTACCTCGTTCTGGCCATCATCAGCATCCCCCTCGTCGCGTTCACCGTCTTCAGCGTGCTCGGGCTCGTCATCACCGCCGTTCTCGTGCTGTCCCTGGGCGTCGGGTTCCTCGCGGGGATGGTGCTGTTCAACGTCGCCACGATCATCTTGTTCCCCATCACGGTGGTGATCGTCGCGGCGCTGGTGGCCACGCTGCTGTTCGCCCAGATCACCGGGCCGGAAGTGCGCAACACCAGCAATCTGTGAGGGCATCATGACCACCGTACCATCCACACACTACCGACGCTTCCCAAGCGGCGAGGATCCGGCGATCAAGGCAATCGTGCGGTTGCCCTGGAAAGAGCGAAACACGTCCTGCCTCGCAGCGTACGTTGAGCACGGCCTGAACGTGCTGGATCTGCTGATCGAGCCGATGTTTTTCCAGGATCACCGCGAGAAACCGGACGTCGTGGCGCTCCTCAAAACCGCACTACGTTTCGTCACTGCGGAAGGGCTCAACAGCACGGTCGAAACAGGCTTTAAGGGCGGCCGGCTGTCGGTCTGGTTCTGCATCGTGGCAGAACTTGAGTCGTTATCCGACGTGACCCTCGTCATTGAGTTGCTGCGCGACGCCGAGGCAGCGTTCGACGGATTTACCGACGACGACGACGAGGAATACGCCGATCTACTGGAAGGCCGGAGCATGGCGGAAATCCGGCGCGTCGGGTGCCGGCAGCGCGTCGAGCGCGAGCGGTTAACGCTCGCGGCGGCGGTGGAATCGGTCGAGGGTACGACACCATCGGCAAGGAGAAAGCGGCTCTGAGCCGATCGGGGTGCATCGGCACCCCGACTTGACCAGCCCACTGGACGATGGCACCGGAAACCCGGTCCCACGATCTTGTGATTTTCCGTCCGGTCGCTAGTGTGGGTCGAACGAGGTCCGGCACGAGACCGAGACCAACCACCGAGGAAGCCACCATCCATGAATGAGATCTTGGACATGCAGATCCTGCGGACCCGGCTCGCGGCAGAACCGCCCGGTTCAGACGAACGGTTCAAACTGATCCGTGAGGCGAGGATAGACCACGGACAGGGCGTACTCTATCGCGAGTGCGTGCAGCGAAACGACGAAACCACCGATCGCGACGAGGCAGAAAATCACTGGATCGCCGAAGTGTCGTCGTTCACCCCGGAGGACTCACAACGAATCACCATCCCGACGGGGATCGACACGGACGTCCACGAGGCGCACCGCAGGTTTCTCCGCGCGCTCCCGGACTGGCGCCGTAGCATCCCAAAAATGCTGAGCGACCCGGCAATATGGGAGGACGGTGGCGACCTGTTGATGTACGCGCTCATCGAAACGATGTTGACCAGGGACCTCTACACAACGATGCAAGAGGAGGTCTGGATGCACATCCTGGCTTGCACGACGAAGCATCCCGGAAAACGTCGTGACCAACGGCACCTCCCGGACATCGAACACGCGTGGCACCTTCTCGACGTCGCAAGGACGCTCTTCGATCGGCACAGGAAAGACGGGAGCCCTTGGCAAAATGCGGATGGGTGGTTCACCCCCAACACATTGGTCCGGATCACGAGGCGTAGTGGGTGGAATGTCCCATCGACCTTCAAAGCGTTGGACCGTCCCATGCAGGCGCTGTTCCGGCGTTACGTGGACCACCACTACGACCTGGCGCTCAGCAACCTGCACGAGACCGCACGTCACAAACCGAACGGCCGCAAGCGCGTTCGAATCCGGCGCCGCCTCGGCGCTTTGCTCTCCCAGACCCACGACTCGATCGACCACCTCGAACGCTGGATCGTGGTCCGGGACCGCCTGGTCGCGATGGGCATCACGACGGTGCCACTGGCGAACGGAATGCTCTTATGCCGCGTCCTTCAGGTTCCGATGCTTCACGAAGAGGACGCGATGCGATGGACCCTACGTCTGCTCAGCGAGGGTGTTGACCCCGTCATCGAGTTTTCGACGTTGTCCTACTCGGTCGGCGCGGCGGCGCAAAGCGGGTGGACCGACATCGTGGACCTGCTGCTCGGGCACGGTGCGAGCCTCGCCGGCGACTTCGGGGCGGAGGCGGTGCTCGGCGCCATTCACTGCGGGCACCACGCGATGGTCGAGCACCTGCTGAACCGTGATGCTTCGACACACGACGTGTTCGCCTACCTCGACAGCGACCGCTTCGAGCGGAGCAGGTTCGCCGATATGGACCCCGACCACGTGCGGGCGGTGCTGCAGGCACGCGAGGAGAAAATGCTGAGCGAGGTGGTGGCGGATCTCCCCGAGATGCAGGCAAAACCGCGGCGCCGGCTCTGAGTCTCATGCTGATCCAGCGCGAGCAGGCGGTTCTGCGCGAGGCGCTGGTCGAAGCAGAAACCGACGTAGAACCTGCGGCACCGGTGCGCAGTCGCCGACGTCTTTGACTCCGCTGCATTGACTTCAGAAGTCGTTGTCTTAACCTGGGGCATCGGGCGGCAACGCTCATTCATGCACGAGACCCATGACCATCACCGTAGCCGACCTCGATCCCACCACAGCCAATAACTTTCGGGCCACCGCCCGAGCGATCGACGACGATGTCGCCAGCGGCATCACGGTCGAAGACGCCCTCACCAAGTTGGGCGACTTCTGGTGGAAAGAAGCCAATCTGCTGGCCCATTGGAGCCTTTCAGTCCAAGCGATGCTGAACAAGCGGGAGGTCATGCGCCAACAGGCCGTGCTTCGCGAGGCGCTGAACGAAGCAGAACCCGAGGCGGAAACGGCGACACCGCGCGGACGTCGCCGTTTGTAAGGCGAGGCGGCGAATCCACAGCACAGCGCAAAGCCCTGGTCACCCCGGGCTTTTCACATCCTCCCACGCATCCGGCTCAACCCTGCTCGATCACCACTTCGCGATTCGCCTCGATCGTCGCACGCCGGCGTTCCCGCCGCTCAATCAGCGGTTTGTCCAATGCGATCGAGGGATCTTCAGTGTCCAGCGACGGTTGCGGACGGTCCGGCGGCATCCGCATGACGATGACGAACAACGCCGTCACCTGCACCGCCAGGAGGAACGGCCACAACCCAACGATCGGTTCAAGCATCGCAAGCAGGACGCACACCGCGATCGCGCTCCATTCCATCACGTGCACGACCTTCTGAACCAGCGTGTGCGGCTTGTCGGGCAGGGTCGTGACGCCAAAGAACGATGCGATCGCGTGAAGCGGTCGCATCGCGTGACGGATGACGGAAGGTGTGCGTGCCGTGCTGGGCGAGGACGGGGCGCGCGGCAGCAGTCGATCCGCGACGTCGATGGGTGGGGCGAACGTCGGACGGGCAACAGCCGGGACGACGCGGGTGCGTGGAACGGTCGGTTTGCGCATGGTCTCCTCCTCTCGTGGTCGGTGGCGCCGTCGTGGAACGCGGCGATGGGGTAGATCCAGGGTAGGGGATGCAGCGGCGTTGGCAAGAGCTTGGAAGGGAAAAACAAGGGCCGCAAGCGGAAAAACCTCAAACGGCGGGAAGGGGCACGCGCCCGCGTGACACCTTCGGTGCTGGACGGCGGGCTCCACCCCACCACCAGGTGCTGCGCACCCTGATCCGAAGAAAATGGCGCGAAGCGGGTCGCCCGGGACCGCTAGGTCCCCAGTGTTTTCATCCCCTGTTGCAATCCTCGCGCCGTTTGGTATCGGTACGTCCCCAGGCGTTCGGCGCCATCACATCGGAGGGAAAGATGATGCCCCAAGAAAATCAGATCGAGCAGCGCACCTACACGTTACTACGCACCGGGCACGCCGCTGCGATCGGGCTCGTGGCGGTCATCGCGCTTGTCACCTGGCTCATCGTCGCAACCGGTCTCAACGGGTTCGTCTACGCCCATTACGCGCGCTACGAACAGGTCAGCCGCATCGTGTGTGACGCGGTGCTATTCGGCACGGCATTGTTGTTCCTCTTCTGCGTGCTGAGGAGGATCGACGTCTCGGACTTTCTCGATGAAATCGTCTAGGACCGCCCTGCGTTGGCCGGGCTCCTTCGCGGGGTGAACCTCGTCCTCACGCTCTTCTTAACCACGAAACTGTGCATTGACGTGAGCCTCGTCTGGTCCCCCCATTACGGCGGTGGCGGGTTGTCGAAGCAGGACCTGGACAGGGTCTTCTTCATGGCGTGCTGTTCGACGTTGATCGTGTTGTATGTCGTTGTATGGACCTTCGTCCGCAAGGATTTGCGGGGGCGCCTGATCACCATCACGCGCCCCGTGCGGCAGGAATAGTGATAACCCCGACGAAATGGTCGAAGCCCTGGGAGAGCCAGGGCTTTTTTTCCATGACGATAAGTTGCATCCGCGAAGCGTCAGACGCTACCCCGGCCGGTCCAGGCCATCACCCCGCACAGCGCTCGCGGATCCGGGCGGGGCTCATCCTGCGCTGGGTGCATCACACTCCAGAAACAGAAAAATAACGCCTCCCGGCTCTTGTGTTTCACGACCAAAGCAGTAGGGTGGGTTGATAGCGCGTGGAACGAAACAGGCGGAACAACCGCCCCGCCAGACAGCGCGCACGGTGCTCACCACGTCGGGTGAGCGACAACCCAAGGAGGAGACCCCATGATTCGCGAGCTTTCTTTTGAAGTTATGACGGCACTGGCCTACCTGGACATCGTCCTGGTCGCTGCCATCTTCGCAATGTATGTCACGAGCATTGCGAAGATCCCTCACCGTTTGCGGGGCAAGTTCATCAAGACGTTCAACTCAAACGACAAGTTCTGGCTTTACGGGGCGCCGGCCCTGACGTTGTCCGTCTACATAGGCTGTCACTTTCTCGGATTCTCCATCGCGCAGGTAGCGCGCATGGGAAATATGTTCGTGGGCATCCTCACGCTGATCGGTACCGTGGTGGCGGGGGGCGGGGGCGGTATGACCGCGCTTCTCAAAGCGGGCCGTGTGCGAAAAGCCATCGTCCAGGCCCTCAAAGAACACAACATGGCTCGATCGCAAACCGGCGTCGTTCGCACTTGGGGCGACGGCCCGGACCCGATGACCCTCGACCACGAAACGATCAAGGCGCGTGCGGACAAGATCATGGCGGAGCACAACTGCGATCGGCGCATCGCCGTGACCATGGTCCTGCACCCCGAAGCGAAAATGCCGGAGGAGGCTGAACGTATCAGTAAGTTCGCGAGCTTCGTGGCGGCCGCCTATCCCGTCAATCGGACGATCAACAAATCCTGATCGGGTCCGGCACGTGTGATGAGGCGCACTCCGATCACGATCATCGACTGCCGGCGCGGCAGAACCGAGATCACATAAATCCTGCGCTCCGGCTCTTGTGCTCGTCGGTCGAGGCGGTAACCTGGGTTAAGAGCACGTGCGTGCTTCGACCGTTGTCCAACCATCATCCACTAATCAGGAGGATTCTCATGTTCAAACTCTACGACCGCTGGGCATCTCAAGGTGCCAGTGCGTTTGATCGTATTCAAATGCGCGTGCAGATGGCCATCGCAATCCCCTCGCTCCTGGCGTTCATCGCGGTCGTCATGATCAGCGCCGTCATGGTGGCGCAGGGAGCAGGCATCGGCTCTGTGCTTCTGACCGTGTTGAAGGGAGGCGCCTTCGTCTTCGGCTGGCTCATCGTCGTCGGCGGGGCACACGTCTACTCGCTTTACCGGTGGCAGCAGCAGTCGCCCATCGGGCGTACGATCTGGTCGTAATGGCGCTTCCCGCAGCACCCTCACGCATGACGTCCGCGCCACCTTCGGGTGGCGTTCCCGTTCTGAAATCGTGAAAATCACGAACCCCACCTGGGTGCTTTACACCCTGATACAACGTTCCCTCCCAACATCGCAAGTATTTTTGCGCGACCCTCTTGAGTTCCGAGCCACTCGAGCTAAGGTGGTGTAGGCGATGCGCGTTTCCGCGAGCAAGCCCGACACCACCAGGAGGACGTCATGCACGCTTACACCGCCCGGGACCGCGCCCTTGAACTCGCCTTGCTGTCTGCACACGTCGTCAGCATCGACGGCTCCACCTCCACCACCCGCACCGATTACACACCCAGTATCGACGAAGACGGGTATATCCGGATGGTCGAGCGGGCACCTGCACCGATTCACATCGAACTCGCCTTGACGCTGAACGGACGCGAGCACCTGGTTCACCTGGTGCGTGACGAGCACCGCGAGGTGCACCTGGACGGCTGGCAAGGTTCTGGCGTCGCCGGCGTTTGGCTCTCAGCGCTCGATCTTTTCGGCCTGCGCTTCACGTTCAGCAAAGTCCAGAACGCGGTCGCCGAACTGGGCGGCTGGCTGCAGGGCGATGGAAAAACGTCCGAGGTCGCGACGTTCATCGACGTGATCACCCTCGCGCTCGAATCGATGGGACGAGGGGCGGCGGACGACTTCGAAGCAAAGTACAACCCCTACCCGGCGTTCACCCTCGCGCTCGCAGCCTGAACCGGTTGGGGCACCCACGTTCGACCAGGGCCAGTCCGACCAGGGCTGGTTTTCCGGTACAGGCACCACCCGGTGCCTCAACCCGGAGACCCCCGCATGAACACCCTTCTCAAGCTCGGCGCCGCCACCTTGCTGCTCCTCGGCGTCGCGCTGTCCGTCGCACTGATCGTCACGATCTTGTCGAACGAGAACGCGCCGTCCGACGACGGCACCCGTTCCGTGGCGGCGGCGCAGGCTCAAACGCCCGCCGCACCGGAGAACGACGCGACCTACGGGCTTGACCTCGACAAGCAGACCGTTGCGCGATCGAAGGCGACCCTCGACGCACGGGACGGGGTGCAGCGATGAACCAGCGAATCTTCGATCTCGACGACGTGCACGCGATAAGCGACGCGTTCACCGTGACCGAGCTTCGCTGGGTGACGCTTCCCGACGCCTGGAAGAAGGTCATTCCGCACGCAGAACGCGAGATTCCACTCAAGGACGACGACGGGTGGATCGCGGTGCAAAGGCGGGTATGGGGTTCGGACTTTGTCGACGGCAAACACGTATGGCCCAACGGGCAGGTGTGCTACACCCGGCACGTGTTGAGCGACATCCTGCTTGACCAGGAGCGCGACTGGTCTGTGGGGCTGGACGAGCTTGATCGTCGGTACGAGGCGATCGTCGCAGAACGTCTGGCGAAGCCTAACACCCGGCGGCACCTCTTCTCGGGGCTTGAGGTGTCATGGATGAAGCGGACGAACACGTTCGAAGAGGTGCTGGACCCCTTGTGGCTGGGCATCATCGAGTTGAATCGCGGTGGGACGTCCAACTGGATCAAATGCGAATATGGTGAAGGTGGTGCGAGCGGCGCGGTCGAAATGGAAGACTGGGACAACAAATCCGAGGTGGAGGTGATGGCGATTCTCGGCGCAACGGGCGGCGGGTTCGACCGATACGCGCTCAACATCATGACCCGCTACCTCGACGCGCTGAACGACGTCGCGCTGTGCTCGACCGCCGACCAGGCGATGGCGGAGCAGGGCGACGAGCAACCCGTCCGCCGTGCGCGGGCCAGGCTCTGACCCATTCCACGGCAAATATTGACAGTGGTCCCGGGCTGGAGCGACAAATGTGGCTCTTGCACACGCGACCCGCTGGAGACATGCCAGCGATCCGCCCGTTCGTCGGGGCACTTCCCCCAAACGAACCGGAGCGGTGCAATGTGCTACTCGTCATCGAAAGACTACAACAATCAGGTCAAAGCGATGGTCCGCGATGGCTGGACGTTTATACCAAAAGGACGCCACAAACACGCCAAACTCGTCGCCAAGAACGGAAGATCGGTCACAGTTCCGTGCTCCCCCAGCGATCGGAACGGATTGAAATGCTTCAGGCGCCACGCCGAGCACATCGCGTCGCTACCGACGGCCGGAACGGTCGGAACGGCTCGACCACGACGAGGCTAAAACCCCCTCCGGGAGGGAAAGGCACTCCGCCCGCAGGGCACCTTCGGTGATTCCGGCGGGCACCACCGCCTGAGGTGCGTCACACCCCAACCCCTGGAAACTGCGCGGGAGCGTCGGGCCCGGAGCCTCCGGCTCCGATGGGGTTGGGGTCCCGCAGGGACACGCCATCTCCCGCGTTTGACGAGCGATGCGTCCTCTCATACGTTGATCATGTTGGCATCACCGAGAACCGCCCATGACCACCGTCGCCCCCTCCCGAATCATCGACCTTTCACGTCCTCGCACCGTCACCGACGGGCACGTGAAGATCGCCATCGACAACCGCACCGGCTCCCCGGTTCACGTCCGGGCGCTCGACCCCCGCACGCGCAACGGCAAAGCCTGCGATTGCACGTGCGTCGGGTGCGGTGAACCCCTGTCCGCAAAGCAGGGCGATGTCCAGGTGTGGCACTTCGCCCACCTCGCGTCCACCGACTGCCCGGCCACGAGCGAGACCACGCTTCACCTCGCGGCGAAAGCCGTCCTGAAAACCACCCGCACGATCGGCCTGCCGCGCTACGAGATCGGGCACTATCACAGCGTCATGGTGGCACCGCACCAACACCTGGTGAGCAACATCCGGCACGCGCTCCCGGAGCGGCCGGCGTACCAGTTCGCATCGGTGGCGGTTGAGCAGGCGTTCACCGCCGGTGTCGCCGTCCTGGACGATCACGGGGTGTGGACGCCGCACCAGGACTACCGCCTCGTCGCCGACGCGGTCGGCACCACCGGGTCCGGCAAGTCCTGTCTGATCGAGTTCGTCGTCACGCACCGGGTCGATCAGCGAAAAGAGCAGGTGCTCTTTGCGGTCGGACATCCCACCGTCGAGATCCACCTCGACCACCTCCGCGCGCACGAAGAAAGCCCCGACCTCGTCGCCCGGGTGCAAGACCACCTTGAAGGGCTGGACCGCAGGCACTGGATCGTCCCGCCGATCGACCTCGTGAAGCGCGCGGAGATCGAAGCACGGCTGCACGCGCAGAACCGCGCAGAGGTCGAACGGCTGGTTGAGGTGTGGAAGTCAACTCAAGGGTGATGGCTCGAAATACTTGTGTTTTCTAAGGCTCGAGTTATAGGTACATCCATCAGCACCCATCAAGGAGCACCACCTGACCATCTGATCTAACGGCGCAAAACGCCGATCACGTTCCCATTGGGGTGCGTTGCACCCATGACCAGCCCCACAACAAGGGCCTCCCTGGCAGAACCAGGGGGGCCCTTTTTTTATTCCCGGAGGAGACCATGCAGACCTTCAAAATCATTCGCAACATCGCAGACGTTCAACCCATCGTGGCGGACAAGAAGGAGATCCGCTTTCTGTCGCAACCGAACGGTCTAACCATCGGCTGCTACCTCTTTGCGGACAACAAGACCTTCGATTCACCCGAAGCGCTGGAATGCCGTGGCGTCGCGTTCGGCGCTGACGGGCTGATCGTCTCCCGCCCGCTGCACAAGTTTTTCAACGTCGGGGAGAAAGACTGGCTGACCCCGGACCTCCTGCTCGCCCGTGACGACATCGCCGCGGTGTTCGAAAAACTCGACGGCTCGATGATCGCAACAGCATGGGTGGACGGGCGGCTGCTGCTGCGCTCGAAAAAATCGTTCAACTCCGAGGTGGTGCAACTGGCGAACGCGTTCCTGGCAGAACCGGCGAATCAGCACATCCGCGGATTCGCGGAAGATGTGGCCAGCCGCGGCCTGACCGCGATCTTCGAGTTGACCCATCCCGACGCACGTATCGTCGTCGAACAGGACCAACCCGCCTTGCGCTTGCTCCACGTGCGCGACAACGTGTCGGGCGACTACGTGCTGCTCGACAGCACCCACGTCGTGCACACCCTGATCGGGCAATACAGCGTTCCGATGGTCCCGCGCTACGACGGCATGACCGTGGCGCAGGTCCTCGAATCGCTCGGCGGCATGGAAGGGCGCGAGGGCTACGTCATCCAGTTTCGCAACGGCGACATGACCAAGGTGAAGTGCCCGTGGTACGTGCGGCTGCACCGCAGCATCTCGTTCCTGCGCGAACGTGACATCGCACGTCTGGCGCTCGCGGAAGAACTCGACGACGTGAAGGGGGCACTCGTCGAAGCCGGCGTCACCCTCACGGCGGTGGAGGAGGTCGAGGCTCGTCTGAAAACGATCCTGGCAGAAATGATGGACCAGATCGAGACCATGTACGAGACCGGGCGACACCTGGACAGGAAGGACTTCGCGCTCGCAAACAAGGGGCATCCGCTGTTCGGCCTGGCGATGCAGCGCTACCAGGGGAAAGACGTCCCCCTGCTGGACTGGTACGAGCGCAACCGGCTGAAAGACGATTTCGGACTGCGCACGCTCGCCAGCGACACCCTCGCGGAAGCGATGGAAGGCTGAACGGCGACCCGATCGACACCCAAACACCACCCACCTTGGAGGATTTTATGACCACCCCGCCCACGATCCACGTCAAGCCTATCACCGGCGAAGCGACCCACACCATTAACTGCCCGTGTTGCGGCAACCCGCGGCTGATCGTCCATGACGACCACATCGAAGACGCGATGAAGGCCACGGGCAAGGAGCACTTCATCGAAGACGGCGACACGGTGCAGGGCATCTGGAGCAGGCTGAGCAAAGATCAGCAGAAACGTGAAATGTATGCGGCGCTTCTGGAAGTGGGCACCTGTCCCCAATGCAAAGTGCGCCACTTCATCATCGAAATGTCGCTCGTCGATTCCTTCGCACGTGATGGCACCACCGAATACGACGATTACTTTCAATGCCTGCTCGGCAACGTCGAACTCCGGCATGGGGGCCATGCGGTATGCACCCTCGACCAACCGATCGACGGCGTTCCCGGGTCGTGGCTGATGTTCGAAAAGTTCACTGACGACAACAAGCCGATCCAGCACCATTGGTTCGGTCCGTTTCGCCTCGACCACCCGGAAGACGTGGAGGGTAGCAACGGCGTGGCGTACCACGGTGGCGACGCCGAACCGTGGATCTTCGGCCGGGACCTCGTGGTGAAAGCGTGGGACGCGTTGTGGGCGCTGATCGTGGAGCACACGCCGGAAGCCATGCGGGCCAAGCCGGTGGAGCGCATGACCATCGAGACGATGTTGGGGCTGATCGGCGACGGGATCGAACGGGAAAGCGACGAAATGATCCTTGGACTGCTCGACAAAGCGTTCCGCGATCTGCAGGAGGCGGACGACAAACGGGAAGAGCGGATGTTAACGCAGGCGCGGGGCGCGGCGATCACCGTGCTCGGTCCCCCGATGACCGGTTCGCAAGTCACGAACGCCGGAGTGATCGACGCCGCGCGGGACACCGATTCCACGTCGATCTCCACGGGCCAAAATGAGATCTCCCCCGACTTCGGCGACCTGTTCGACAGCCTCTGATCGGCGACACATCATCCACTGACCAACGGGGCGTACGAGCGCCCCGTTTTCGTTCTGGTCCCGGGTGCTTTTGTAACCGGCACTGAGTTATCCACGGGAGCCTGTGGACAACACCCCTGGCAACACCGCAAAAACGCTGTGGAATCGGTGTGGGCGTAAACGGGGTAACTCGGTCCGGTCGAAAAACGGTGGAAAGTTGTTCATAACACCTGGATAAGTTCGCACAGCCCGTGCACGACGTTGTTCGATCGGGAACCCCTTGAGCCGAAACGGTAAACGCGGGTTGTCCACAGTTTTTCCAGGGGCTTGTTAACTGCTACTACGTGTTTACATGCTCATCCACAAACCGTAAACCAGAACCCCTCTGGACACGCCCTCCGGTTGCGTTGCACCTGCTCGATCACCGTAAACGGTCCAACCTGGACGCGGTGTCCGCGTCCCGATCGCTGGCGTCGTGCTGCCCTGCATCCCATCCCCGGTCGTTCAACCCCGTTGCATCCGTCCCCGGTCCGTCTCTTTTCGACGCGTAGCGCTGCACGTCCACCCGGCTCAAGGGTGCGCTTCGCCCCGCCGGTGGCGGTCCCTTGACCGGTCGTCCCGTTGTGCATCGCTGAATCCGCGCCGAGACGGCTCCGCGGACAGACGCAACAACGACAGGGAAGGGCAGATCATGAGCACGGCAACCACCAGCGATCGCAACAGCAACACCCACACCGCGGCGTTCCCCCGCACCCCCGAGAACGGGCAACCACGGACAGCGATCGAAGGCGACAAACGGGTGGTGACGCTGAACGGTGCCCGCATCGACATGGTCTACACCGGAGGCGGGTGGGTGAACTGGCGCGTGCCCAACGCATAAAACCGAAACGGGCGCGGAGCGCCCTGGTCCCTTCACCCCGGCACCCGCGAAGCGCGGGAGGAAGCGGGGCTTCTCACCCGGGGTGATGGCGCGAAGCGGACCGGCCCGAGCGCGTCAGCGCTCCATGACCGGGTTGGATTTTTAACGGTCAGGTGCAAAACACTCTACGAAGAAAGGTATTTTGCCGTTTCACGGCTTTTTCGCTCGATCTGATATTGACCATCGAAAACCCTAGAGCTAACTTAAAAGTGTAGGCAGCGCGCCACGCAACGCCAACCACCTTCCCCCGGAGTTCATCATGACCACCACCAACATCAATCCCGCCCTCAAACATCAGGCCACGCGGAAACGCGAGGCAGAAAACGCGGTTGGTGCGCTCATCGCGTCCGGGCGATACAGCGACGCGATGGCAGCGATCCGCGAGCAGTTTTGCGGTGAAGACCCGACAGCAGTGCCCGAACGTTTCAACTTCGACCTCGACACTTGGCTGAGCGATGTGATCGGTTCGGTCCGGCCTACGGAGGGTCGTTCAGCGTTCGTTCGAGAACTGCTGACCCTGAGCGACCAGGAACCGGTACCTGCTTTCTGGCGTGTCGCAAACACGTGCGGCGTTCAGCCCGACGTATTCCCCGAACTGCTGGACCTCCTGCGCGATGATTTGAATCGCGAAGTCTCGCTCTACGTGACCCCGGGCCTCAACCTCTCTTTGCGTGAAGGATCCGACATGATGGTGGGTCCGCTGTGGCTGGTCTTGCTGTTGTGCGTGTGCAAGCCCAGCCGGTCCGGTTCGCTCGGCGTGCTGGCGTACAAGAAATCGTTCTCCGAGAGCGACCTCGCCTGGATCGACGGGGCCGTGACCCGGGCGGCGAAGCACGGTGCTGTCCTTGCGATCGGCAAGACCGTCACTTGGAAGCGCAGCAAACCGGCTCTGCAGGACGTGGTGTCGAACATCGAGGCGCGGCATCACGCAAAGGCGCTGGAAACGAGCACGACCGTCTAACCCTGCCGCCCACCGTTCTCCTAGCAGCCGGCGGGAACGCCGGCTTGGGGGTACAGGACCTGCATGACGTGGGTCCACGCCCCTAAGGAGCCATCATGGCGACGGAACGCGAGCAGAAGACCCCCGTAATGAGCGAGTACGCGCAGGCGTTCATCCGCAACATGTCCCATCCGGACGTGGAAGCGATATTTCGCATGATCCTGAAAGAGGAGGGAATACCGATCGCGGAAGCAGGAACGGTCAACGCCGTCACGACGTCCGGATTTATAACGGAAATGATCGACAGCCGACCGACGCTCGGGACCATCACCGGCGGGGCGTGCACATGCTTTCCGAACGCCATCGTCCGCACCGACCTGAGCGATGACCGGGCGTCGATCCACGCTCGCGTGCGACGCGGTCTCGCGGACGACGGGCGAGAACTGGACGACGAGATCATCGACGTGGTCGAAAGCGTCGAAATCGATTTGAGCGATGTCGATCCGGCAACCGGGCTCTACGAACCGGCCGTCCGATGGGGAGATTCCCACCCGGTGCTCGACATCCTCCTCCGATGGCGTGCGGGCTGCGAGGGAGCCCGGCGGATCCGCGAAAATGCTCACGTCAAGTTCGTACAACAGGAACGAGCGATCCTGAGGAGCGAAGCCGTTGCGGACGACGCAACGCAGCAAGAAGTAACTGAACGCGCTCGCCCCCGCGCTCGGCTCTGAGGAGACCCCCATGACCTCCCGTCCTGACGGTCCTGCACCGCATCCCATCGCCCAGGCGGTCCTCGGGCACGCTCCCGCGGTCCCGCTGATCCATTGCCCCGACGTGGTCGACCCGGCAGCAGCGCAGGCGCGCTGGGTCACCACGCTCGAGGGGATACACGATGCGCAGGTGCACGAGCAGCAGCGCTCCGCGGCAACCGAATGGCGCACGATCGACCAGGTCATGTCCGGTGTGGTGGCGGGCTGGTGCGAAGAGGCTGGGCTCTTGTTTGCAACACCCAGGCGGCACCGGCGATCCGACGCGTTGAAGGCCGCGCTTCGTGAGCAGCCGGTGGACGTGCTTCAGAACGTCGGGCGGGCGACGGTGAAGCGGATCGCTGGGGGCTATCGATCACCGGACCAGCGCATGTTCGACGCGCTCGAGCGGCATGACCACCCGGCGTTGCGCCGAGCGCTCGCGGCCGGCGCAAACGTGGTGGCACGGTTCGTCCCCGATCGGCATGACAACGGGCGACGACACGGGGGCGCGCACGGGTTCCGGGAACCGGTGGGGGTGATGGGGCAGAAGCCCATCTTCTTCGCGGTGCTGGAAGACGACGTCATCGCGCTGCGGACCCTGCTGGACGCCGGGGCACTGCGGCGCGACGCGGGGACCGCGCTCAACGCGTTGGCAGACCAGGGCGTCGTACGCGACCGGGTGCGGTGCTTCGTCGAAGCGTTGGAACTCCGTGAAGCAGCGGAAGAAGCGGGACCCGTCCGGACCCGGACGAGGGTGCGAATCTGAGCGCAAGGGACGGGCGGGGTCCCATGACAACAACATGGGTCGCTGCGCTCCGGGCACCCCACCCCGACGCCCGCTGATCGCGGGAGGAAGCGGGGCTCCAGCCCCTGGCGAGGGCGCGAAGCGGACGGCACGAGCGCGTCAGCGCTCCATCGATGGGGTTGGTTTTCAAAGATCAGGTGCAAAACACTCTACGAAGAAAGGTATTTTGCCGTTTTACGGGTTTTTCGCTCGATCTGATATTGACCACGAAAAACTCTAGAGCTAACTTGAAAGTGTAGGCAGCGCGCAACGCAACGCCCAACCAACCTCGCGGAGTTCATCATGTTTGTTCACGCAAAAGCTACTCTCAACGCAAAGACCGACCTTCTGCTCATCGAAGCCGCAAGCAGCGGCGGTGGGCAGTGGGGTCGCCCGGTCGTCCTCCGCCTGGTGGAGTTTCCCAAAGGCATGGAATACACGAACATCCTCAACCCGCACGCAAAGCAGGTCGATTTCGAGTTCCTTGACGGGCGCCACAAGGGTCCCCGTTCCTATTTCGGACGAACGAAGGAATACATGCTCTGCAAAATGGAAAACCGCGCGCGGGGCAGCATCACCGTGTTCGAATGACCCACCCACCGGTAACGGTCTGTCGCCCGCCCTCACCGGCGGGCTTGTGGGTACCACCACCCCTCATCATGAGGTACCCACGATGCACTCAATCACCCTCACGATCCCCGACGGCGGACCGTCCGCACGACAGAGAGCCGCACGCCGGCTGCGCGAACAACTCGACGAAGCTCAGCGGCTGCTCAACACTGACGAGGTCTACAACCGAAACTTCTGCGCGGAAAGGCCAGGCGGCACGTCTCGGACGACTGCTGCACGACGGTCCGTTTCCGAACCCCCTCACCCAGTCGTACGGTCACTACGTCTCGCGACCGAGCATCGCCCACCTTCCCGTTCCGAAACGGTTGCGGCCGGACCTCGACGGGCTGCTCGAGACGATGTGCGCCGGCATCGTCGAGACGGGGGCGCGGTGTCACAGCCAGATTCCGGAAGCGTACATCGAGACCCTGCACCTGCTCCTCGCCGCGGGATGTCGAGATCGCACGATCGACGGGCGCCCGCTTCACGAAGCGATCGTGAAAGCGTGGGGCGACCAGAAGCCCTGCCTCGCGGTGGTGCGGCTTCTCAAGTTCATCGAACGCTGGACCGACGGTCCCCTGGAGCGGGAGCGGCTGAGCGCGCCAGATGGTGCGCGGCTCCTCCGAGTGAAGGTGCATACGCTGCGTGCGGCGATCAAGAAACACCGAATCCCGGCGGAAACGGTCAACGGGCGAAACACCTACCGTCGGTCGGACCTTGAGTGGCTGGTCGCGGAGCAGAGCGGCGAAGCACAACGAGAGCAGGCGTTCGACAAAATGGCGAAACAGATGAGCGTGAATCTCCGGGCACTGCTCAATGCTTACGAGCGTGAGCGGGCACGGCAGGACTGAGATCCCTGCAACACCTAAAGATGGGTCGCTGACGCTCCCGGGCGACCCACCCCGGTGACCGCTGACCGCGGAGGAAGCGGGGCTCTAACCTCCTGGTGACGGCTCGAAGCGGACCGTCCCGACCGCGTAAGCACTCCATGATCGGCGAGGGTTTTCAACGTTCAGGTGCAAAACACTCTACGAAGAAAGGTATTTTGCCGTTTCACGGTTTTTTCGCTCGTTCTGCTATTGACCATGAAAATCCCTGGAGCTAACTTGAATGTATAGGCAGCGCGCAACGCAACGCCCAATCAACCTCCACGGGGACCCACCATGACCACGACCACCGTACAGATCAGCCACGAAGTAGCTTGCTCCGTTTTCGGAAGCATCAAACTGAACAACATCGAATCGTTCGATGACGAGCACGACCCCGAGGTGTACAGCACAAACATTTACCTCGACGTGACGATCGAGGGCGAGACCTACCCGATCATCTACCAGCGCGGCACCGATGGTGATGTCGAGCGCGCTCCGTGGGAAAGTTGCGGCATGGCAGACGTCTACATCGCAATCATGAAAATGAGCGGTGAATACATCGGGGAAGACGAAGACGACGTGAAGGACATGTTTGAAGAGAACCCTGAGGACCACAACCTCGCGGTTCAGACCCGCCGTCTCGGCCGTGCGATCGTGAGCGTTGCCTCGATGGTGGCGGCTGGTGCGCAAAGGGAGTACGACGGGAAACACGACGCTGCACTTCAAAGCACCCCCGAGTTTGGCGTGGACGCGCGTGGCGAGGTCTGCGATGTGGACAGCGACAAGGCGGTTACCCGGTTCAACTACGCGAACAGCACTTACAGCAACATGATTCAGTTCAACGTCTCGGAGAAGAACGACGACGGCGAATGGCAGGACGCCGGTGGTTTCGATTGCTTTCACTTCCACCTTTCCGCACACGAGGTCTACCAGCGATACCTGGGTCGTTGACCCCTCCACCGCAAACGGTCCGTGCCCGCCCTCACCGGCGGGTATGTGGGTACAAGACCCACCACGAGGAGATCGTTCATGCCGTCCCGCGCACCCCGCACCGACAACGTACCGCCCGGCTGGCTCCAGACCGCCGACGTAGCACGACGTTTCAACGTCAACGCCACCACGGTGTTGCTCTGGCATCGCCGTGGGCTGCTCAACGGGGTGCTCGACGCCAAGGGCAAGCGTCGGTTCGACCCGGCGCTGGTCGAGTCGTTCGACTCGACGACCCCGCGGAAACGCGACACTTCGCGCAACGGACTGCTCACCGCGTCGGAAGCGGCGGCGGTGATCGGGCGTTCGGAGTTCTACGTTCGCAACCACGCCCGCGCCGGCGACATCCCGTTCGAATGGATGGGCGGGGCACGGCTCTTCAAGCCTGCGGACCTGAAAGCACACGCGGCGGCGAAAGCGCTCGAAGCGGAAACGCTGCTCTCGTTCAACGAAGCAGCGCGGCGCCTGGGCTACACCGGCGCGGCGCACGTGACGCGGATGGTGCAGCGCGGTCAGGTGTGGGCGACGCTCGACAGCAACCACGTCCGGCGAATCCCCGTGGACGAGGTCCAGCGGTTGATCGCTGAGCGCGCGGAAAAGATTGATCGGCGCGAAAAGCGGAAGGGGGTGTGATCATGGAACAGACCACGACGAACACGGCGATCATTCAGACGTCAAGCGAGGTATCGGCGACGCATCCGCGGGACCAGCGGGCGAAACTGAAGGCCAGGACCGATGCTCGCGCCGCGTTGAAGGTGCTGGGCTGGCTGACGACGCAGCAGGTGGTGGAGCGATTGGGGGTCACGAGTTCACGCGTCACACAACTGTGCGCGAAGGGTCAGATTCCGGGTGCCGTGCGCGTAGGGGAACGGTGGCTTTTTCCAGCAGACTGTATCGAAACCTATCTGAAGGCACGTGTGCTGCGGGCGGAGCAACGACAAGCTTTGAAAGACCAGCACCGGCTCAAGCGCGAAGCGAAGGCGGCGGAGGTGAAGGCACGGGGCTGGCTAAGCACCGACGATGTTCTGAAAATGATGGGGGTCTCGCGTGTGACGCTGGCAAGAAACTGCAAGCAACTTCAGGGCATGCAGGTGGGCAGACGGTTGTATTTCGACCCAGCAGTGGTCGCGGCGTTCCAGGCGAATCGTGAGGCAACGCGTCGGGAGAAGATCCTGAAGCGAAAGGCGAGGAAGGCAGAGCGAGAAGCTCGACAGACGGTCACGCAGCAAAATGCGCAGAAGAAAGAGGAGTTGCGTGCTCTGGGATGGCTGACAAAGCAGGAAATCGAAGCGCGCGTCGGGCAGAAAATGTATTACATCGCGAATGGGAAACGTGTGGGGAGGATCGTGCTCTACCCCCCGGATAGCGTCGAGGCGATGCGGTTTGCTTTGAAGCGGCACACCGACGCGCCGTTGGAAAGACGTCGGTGGTATTACCCGGACGAAGTCAGGACGATGTTGGAAAAGGGATGGCTGACCGCCACCGACGTTCGGCGGGAGTTGTCGATCACGCCGGAACTGCTCAACGCGCTGCGGACCGCTGCGGACGCGACCGGGGCAGAAGGTGTACAGCGGGTGGACGGGCGGTGGCTCTTCGACCCAAAGGTAGTGGAAGAGTGGCGGCGCACGCTCAAAACTTCAAAACCGGAACGGCAAATGGGGCACTGAACCCGCGGGCGCTCACGCGAACGCAGGCGGGCTCTAACCGTGCGACCAGATCGTCATGAACAAGCGGGGCTCCACCGATCGGCTGGAGCCCCATCTTTTTGCGCGAGGAATCGGCGCGAAGCGGGGCCGCCCGGAGCCTCCAGGCTCCCCATGCTTTTGACGTTTCATCGGTTCCAGCAATCCAGGTGTTTTGCACCCTGGTCTGGCAGATATATTTTTGGTTTTACGGGTGTGGCGCTCGATTTGGTATTGACACGCCAAGCCCTCGAGCTACCTTGGTCTACACCGGCGACGCAAACCGCGTCGCACGTCACAACGATACGAGGAGACCTCCACCCCATGCGCCCGCAACTCTTTGCCGACCTGTTTGCACGACCGCCCACCCTCTCCGCTGAAGTAGCAAACGCGGAGGCACGTGAAGGACAACAACCGCTCAAAACAGTGACGCTACGAGGTGAGGGTTGGAACGGCAAAGAATGGGTTTCAGAGCAGGTGGGGACGATGAACATCCTTACCGCACCCTTTGTTCTGGGCCTGGGGGAGCAGAGCGGATTCATCGTAGACCCCTGGCGCGCTCGACGGCAGGAAGTAGAGGTTCGTGACGCGGTGAACGCCATCGAGCAGGAGCAGCAGGTCGTCGTCGAAGCCCGTCCGCGCCGGCGGCTGTGACTCGCACCGGAACACCGACAACCCCACCCGGGTCGCTTTCGCTCCCAGGGCACTCACCCGCGAGCGCTGACGCGATGGATGGCGGGCCACACCCGTGATCCCCAAAACCATGCGCGGGAAAGAGGCGGGGCTCCAGCCCCTTGGCGCGTCAGCGCTCCATCGGGTTTGGAAGTTGGTGTTGAATGGTCCAGGTGCAACACACTCCATGACGCAAGTATTTTTGCATTTTCACGGGTGTGGAGCCCGTTTTGCTATTGACCAGGATTTTCCTAGAGCTACCCTGGTCATGTAGGCAGAGCACAACGCAACGCCACTACCTAATCGGAGATCCACCATGCAAACCCGAATCCAACACCGCTTCGTCGGTCACAACGATGTTGTCTACGGCAAGGGCACCACCAAACTCGAGGCGATCGACGACGCGCGCGCGACGTTGGGCGAACCGATGTCCACGGCAACGGAAATGGACGAAAACGGCTACGTCGTGGAGGTCACCCAGGTGCAGGTCGATGAAAACGGCGAGTGGTTTGACGCTCCCAGCGAAGGCGGTTTCATGGGCATCCCCGTTCGGGTGCGGCCGATGTTCGCGTGATCCGACGCATCAACGTTCTCCCTCGGGCCAGCAGCAATGCTGGTCGGCGGGGTACAAGGGCCGACGTGTTGCAGGTCCACGACCCAAGGAGAACAGCATGGCAAATCTCACGCCCACAATCCGCAACGTTCTGACCGAGGTGACGGTCACTCGAGTTTTCCCAGACCGTACTTACACGTTCAGTTATCGCCCCATTACGAAGGTCGAAGCTTTCGTGATGCCGGGGGAGTTCGTCATGTTCAGTCCCTGGAAGAACGTCTATGGCGCCGATACCGAGCGGTACAGAACGTTCCACGACATCAATGAGGTCACGGCGTTCTGCGCGCAGATTGACGGGGCTGCATCGTCGGAGGACGTCGAGGAGATCTTGGGATGCTTTAGCGACTTTTGGGAGTTCTCGGTCCCCTGACCAACGCTCGCCACCCGATGGGCGTTTTCCTCCTTTCCGCTTTCCCAGGAGCAGCACCATGACCGCCAACACAAACCCCCAACCGCAGTTTTCAAACGAGATGAAACCGGGCTCCGTTCGCCATCGAAGCGAGCAGCAACGCAGAGCGCTGGTGGAGCAGTTCGTCGCGGTGTGCAACGTTCGTAAGGTCGCTGGGGTTCTTACGTCGCGGCGAGGTGTCAAGCACGCACTCAACCGCTTCTGCTACCACGAAGGTGCGGCATGGTTCCAGGACTTCACCGCGGCCACTGGGACCTCGTTCACACCCGGCATCGAGGACGTTTATCACGACCTCAGGGCGATCTTCGGAGCGCTTCCGAGTACGTCGTACCACGGCGCGGTCAACAACGACATGGGGCGGTGTGTCCCGTTACAACTGGACACTTTTCCGGCGACTGAAGACCCCTCCAGCATCGACGTGCTCCCGGACCTGAATCTGCGCCTCGATACGGATCATCACGATCTGGCGGGCCTGGACGATCCCGCGTTCATCGACCTGCTGGTAGAGAGAATGGTGAACGCTGGGTGCGCGGCGGACACGTCCGGACGGGTCTTGCGCTTTGACGGTGAACGTTGGGCGACCACCACCGAAGCTTCGTTCCGGACGGTGCTTGAGCACGGTTGGTTGACGTTGCGTCATGAGGCGTTGCGTCCCCGGCGCTACGCCGAGGTCGCGCGCAAGATCACGGAGTTCTTGTTGACGAAGGCCCACCGGATCCGATTCGAAAACGCAGATGTCGTCGTCTACGACGTGGAAGGCAAGAGAGGCATCGCGATCTACCCCGGTTTGAACGTTGGGGTAGGTGCGCTACGGCAATGTCCCATCGACTGGGCGGAGGTCGATTCGATCAACCACTGGTACCGCCCGGTCGTGCAGCAGGGCGCGCAGCACCAGGTGCTGGAGGCTATCGGGTTGGCGCAGGTGGGATTCGGCCCGGTCCTCAAGCAGGTGAGGGACGAGGCTCACGCAAGGTTCGTTGAGTTCGAAAAACGTGAGCTTCAACGGGTGGCAGACGAGACGGAAGCGTCCCCCGAACCCGTATGTGCTCGCCGGCGGGCACGGCTTTGATTCTGACCGGGTGCAAACCCGGAACCCACCACCCAAAACCCATCCGGGTCGCATTCGCTCCCGGGCACTTCACCCGCACCCGCTGACGCGAGGGAGGGCGGGCTCGACCCGTGGCCCCGACACCGTGCGCGGGCAAGGGGCGGGGCACCCGCAACATCGACACGATCGACCTCGACCGGAGGGAATGGCGCGAAGCGGGGTCGCCTGAGCGCGTCAGCGCTCCATCAGGTTTTGGAGTTGGTGTTGAACGGTTCAGGTGCAACACACTCCATGACGCAAGTATTTTTGCATTTTTACGGGTGCGGCGCCCGTTTTGCTATTGACTAAAAAAACACTCGAGCTATCCTGGTCTGACAGGCAGGGCGCAAGCCAATGTCGAAAACTACATCAGGACCACCCCATGAGCACCATCGCCTCCATCGCCCGCGCGATCGGCTTCACCCTCACCGCGCTCGCATCGTTCACCACGACCCCGGCGCACGCCGGCAGCAAGTCCGCAACGATGTCCGTGGGTGTGACCATCGTCGATTCATGCACCGTCACCGCGACGACCACCAGCACCGCACCCGGTGTGGCGTGCTCGAGCAACACGGTCCAGCCCATCGTTGAGCAACGTCTGGTGGCGCAGGGCAGCACCGACGCTTCGAACACGTCCAACACCGCGAGCACGCGGGAGCAGCAGACCGCGTTGACCGTCGTCACGTATTGAAGGGAGCCCTCCAGGGTGTGTGGCACCCGGCATCGCGACCTGCAAACACAACGAAAATATTTAGCTCCGGTGCTCTTGTGTACCGCTTCACCTAGAGTCATAGTGAAAGTGTAGGAGCGCCGCGCACCACCTCACGTTCATCAAAGGGCCGGCGGGAAACGCCGGTTTCGCGGTACGAGGACCGGCATCCCGGTCCACCACCGTGAGGACCTGGACATGAGCCCCATCGCTTCGCAAAAACTTCAACTGGCGCAACTCGAACAAGAGTCGTGCCTTTTCTCCGCCGTCGGCGACGCCGACCTCCCCTGGATCGTCGAACTTGTCGAGCGCCTGGGCGTGGACATGACCACCCCGCGTTTCCGTTCCCGGCAACTCCCCGTCTTCGCGCTCATGCGGCTCGGTATGCACGTTGAGCATGGGTCCCGTCGTCACGCGGTCGCTTTGGTCTGGCAGTATGACCACGGCTTGTTCGAGCAGAACTACGCGATGAGCAGCAGCACCGGCCTTGCTTCGTGCATTCGCAAAGCGCGCGCCGTGATCGAATCCACCGAGCTTCGGGACATCGTGCAGGGCATGGTCGCGGGTTCGACCGCATCGGCCCGTTGAGCGGAAGGGGCGACCATGACAATGACGACCCTCCCTACCGACGTGATTCTGAAGCGTGGCGTCAACGTGCGCGCACGGCTGATCCGGGACAAAGAAGTCACCATCAACCAGGCCGTCCGGATTCTCGGGCTGCAGTCGGCGAGCGACGTGGCGGCTTACCTGAAATCGAAGCGCGTCCCGTTTGCCCGGGCCTTCCCGGACCGCATGGCGGTGTCGAGCACCACCCGGGTGTACCTTCGCGCCGACGTTGAAGCGGTCGTGGACGGGGTTCCCGAACACCTGGCGGCGCAAGTCGCGGCGAAGCTCAAGCGGCGCGAAGATAACATGCGCATGACTTTGCGTGCGACGGAACTTGAACGCGAGCGGGCGGAGCAGGCACGGGCGGTACAGGGCGACGAGGCGGGCGCACCGTACGTCTCGCGGGCCCTGGCGGCGAAGCTCACCGGGCGACCCGTGAACGACCCGTTGTTCGACGACGAGGACCGTCTGGCGTTCTATACCGATCCGTCGGGTGCACGGTTTTACGACCGTGACGACCTTGCCCGTCTCCACATCTCGATGTCCAGCGCACCGGGGGCAGGGTACGACGAGGAGGACGATGCGCACCTGGACACAGCGACGGTGATCTCCGCATTCACGTCGCGCAGCGCGGAAGCTCGGGCATGGCTGGCGCGCAACGGAGCATTGTGCGCGGCATGACGGTTTGAGCAGGTAAAACAACATGGAGGAGAGACAGGGCGCCCACGGTTTGGGCGCTTTGTCGTTGGTGGGTGTGACGTGAGCGTGGACGGTAGGCAAATCACGGCAGACGAAGCATCAACCCCATCCCTGCTCGCGGTCCATGCCTGGACCGCTCGCGGGGCTCCGCCCCGCACCCCGCGCTGCGCGCGGCTTGCTCGCCTTCACGGTTCAACGTCGGACCGGTACCGCTCATGAAGCACGAGGGTATTTTGCACCTGGTTCTGGACAAGCCCCAGGCGTTTGCTAGTTTGGGTACCCCGCGACACTCGTCGCATCACCCAAAGGAGGCAACATGGAAGACTTCGATTTCAACAAGCTCAGCAACGACGGTGCAGGTGCGGCAGGTTCGACCGTGCATGATCTGCACGACGCGCACGTCCAGGCGTTCGTCGAAGACGGCAAGCACGTGGCGCTGGACACCACCGTGTCCAAGGGCGGCAAGAACCACAAGAAGGACCACGTCGAACCGGAACCCGCACCGGTCGAGGTGGAGGTCGAGGACCTGGACCTCTCGACCCCGCTCGCCCCGACCCACGACGAGAACAAGGGCTTCATGCGCTTCATGCCCCCGCTCATCAAGGAGATGAACCGGCGCGGCGTTCCGTTCAAGCTCGACGGTGCGACCGGCGAGATCGCCATCGCCGGCTTCTACCGGTCGGGCGGCGTCTCGCTCGAGATCGGCGACGGTGACACGATCACCGCGGTGGACCGCCGCAACACCCGCACCACGGTCTCGACGTTCGACGACCTCGTGCGCCTGAACTACGACTGGTGGCTGCGGACGAACGGGAAGACCGGTGAGAACCACCTGAATCCCGACCGGCCGTGGCTGGACGAGTTCCTGCCCCGTGGCATGGTGCAGCGTCAGGTGATTTTCGTCCCGCGGGACGACGCTCCGGGCGGCGAAGACGGATCGACGGGCAGGCTGCAGGGATGAAGGCAAAACGGTCGCGCAAGCGACCGTTTTCCATTTGGGCGGCGGCAGGTATCGCAGTGCTCGCCGGGCCGCGCCCGGCACCCGCCACAGGGTGGTGCTGGTCCCATGACACCGGAACCGGAGGCAACATCCAACCACAACTGGGGCGCTTCGCTTCCCTGGCACCCCACCCGCACGCACCTCCGGTGAATCAGGCGGGCAGGGTGCGGAGCACCTAACGGTCCGAACCCGCTTGCATTCCCTCGCCAGTACGAGAGGGTGGTTTAAGCCGATCACGGATCGCGTGATCCGAACACCAGCACCTCCACCACCACCTCAAGGAGAGACCATGGAGATCATCCCTCGCGTTGCAGGAGAACCCCAAAACATCAACGTCGTTGCCCGGTTTGAAGGAAAGGACGGCAAGCATCCCCAGGATAAGTTCAAGAGCTTGCGCATCAGCGCCGCGTTGCGTGAGCGACTGATGAGCACGACAACCGGGGGACTCAACGCCATGATGAACCTTTTGATCCGGTACGCCCTCACCGTACTGGGTGAGCGGCGCTCGTGCTTGAGGATCGCGCCCGTCGTCGATTTGTCCCCACGGCATGACGGTCGTCTTACGCACCGTGATCGTTCCAGGCGGGTCGAAGTCATCCCCGCTTACATCGATCCCGTGACCGGCGTTTCGTTGATCCTCGTCGAGTCCTTCGGCGGTGACCCGGGCCGGTACGACGATTTGTTCTACCGTCTGCGCATCAACCACGATCTGGTCACTCAACTTCAGACCCATGTGGTCGGAACCGTCAACGGTGCCATCACCGCATTGTTGACCTTCGCACTGGATGACCTGAGCGACCGGGGGCTGGTCGTCCAGGCACGCGCAACGCGCACGTGGGACAGGATGAAGCGGGCACAGGTGGACCAGGTGATGGATGCGCAGGAGTGATCTCAACGTGTCGATCCAAAAGCAGGACGGTCGCGCAAGCGACCGTTTTTCTTTGATCGGACGGTGGACGATGGCGGCAGGTATCGAAGTGCACGCCGGGCCGCGCCCGGCACCCGCGGGAGGGCGGTAGAGGGCGGTCCTGGTCCCATGACACCGGAACCGGAAGCAACGGCAAACGGCAACTGGGGCGCTTCGCTTCCCCGGGACCCACCCGCGAACGCCACCGGCGTCGAACGGCGGGCTCCACCGATGTCGGCAGCACGACCACCCCCACCCTGGCAACGGTCGAGCGCGCAAGGGATCGGGCGTCAGCGAGTGCCCAGCGGCGATAGCCGCCCGGGTCTGGTGAGGTTGATGTGGGGGAGCAGGAACAACCCATCGGGTCCATGACCCCACGGTGTTCGTCACCCGCGCGGCTAAGCGCCCCGCTCACACCTGAACCATTTCCATCCGGCACGCTGCGTCGTCTCCCCAGGTGCTTCGCAACCTACCCCAGCACCGACCACCCAGCACCCAGCGCCCTCCACCCACCACACAACATGGGGGACACCCATCACCACCTGGCGCTTCAGCATCGGATGGAGTAGCGTACAGTCATCACGACGACACCTGGAGGGACCATGCGCTCCCGCTCTTCAACGACCGCCGGCATGGCATTGCTCACATCGGCAGCGCTGGTCCTGCTCGCACCCCCGGCTTACGCTGCATCGGTGTCTGGTGGAACAAGCACCACAGGCGCCACCGTCAACACCACCTCGGGCTCTGCAAGCACCTCGCCGAACGCAACGGTCTCCGGCGGTCAAACGGGTCCCGCGGTTGCGACGCAAACGATCGACGGGGTGACGTTCCCCGCGGCTTCGCTCAACACGTTGAAAGTATCGACCCCCGCATCGCTGAGCGTTGACGCTGACCGTGCGGTTCGTCCGATTCCGCGCAACACGACGAACATCACGACGGACCTCTACGTTCCGGGAAAGATCTCCGGCGTCAACGGAGAGCCACCGCTCGCGCATTGCCGGAACCTGGTCGGCGGCGGGCGGCAATGCGTCACCCCAGCACCCGAAGGGGGCTGGTGAACGGAGGCGGTGAACGAGCAACCCGTGCATCAGCAAGCACGAGCAGCGCAGGAGAGCCGGGCACGTCCCGGCTTTTTTGTGTCCGCATCGAAAGCCCGCTCCAACCCGTGACCCCCACACCCAACCCCACGATCTAATACCCCACGCCGACCCCCCGAGGCGGCCGCCTCG
>NZ_QBUY01000108.1 GCF_003121405.1 Paraburkholderia sp. C35
GGTGGTGGCCGTGTGTCGGGTGGTGGTGGCGGCGGCGGTCAGAGCCGTCCGAGCGCGCCGGCTGGCGGCGGGTTCGATGAGATGGATGACGATATTCCGTCCTAAGCTTGCTGCACCGACGGCGCGTTGAAGCGCACAGCGTCGAATGAACACGAAAACACCCCGCCATCGAGCGGGGTGTTTTTCTTTGCGCCGGCGTATCGCATCTAGCTCTATCGCGGCGACAGCACAGCCGAATCAGACGCCGCGGCTCAAGCCACACCCCCATTCGCCCGCAACACCTGCCCATTCACCCAGCCCGCATCCCGTCCCGCCAGAAACGCGACGACAGAAGCAATATCTTCCGGCTGCCCCAGGCGCTGCAGCGGAGGCAGCTTCGCGAAGTGCTGAATCTGCTCTTCCGTCTTGCCGTCGAGAAACAGTGAAGTCGCCCCCGGTCCCGGCGCCACGGCATTGACGGTGATATTGCGCCCACGCAATTCCTTCGCGAACACATGCGTGAACGATTCAACAGCGGCTTTGGTCGCGTTGTAGACCGAGTAGCCCGGCATGTTCAGCGCGAGCGTCGTGCTCGAAAAATTGACGATGCGCCCGCCATCGTTCATGCGCGTGGCAGCTTCGCGCAGCGTGTTGAATGTGCCGCGCACGTTGATATCGAAGGCCTGTGCGAAGTACGCGTCGCTGGTGTCGGCGAGCGGCACGGTCTTCAGGATGCCCGCATTGTTGACGAGCACATCGACCCTGCCGAGTTGCTGTTCGGTCGCATCGAACATGCGGCGCACGTCGTCGGCGTTCGACACATCCGCTTTCACGGCGATGGCTGCCGCACCTTCCGCCTTCAGTTCAGCGACGAGCGCATCGGCTTCCTTCGAACTTGCCGCGTAGTTCACGACGACTGCGAAGCCATCGCTGGCGAGCCGCCGCGCAATCGCCGCGCCGATGCCGCGCGATGCGCCCGTGACGATGGCAACCTGTGCGTTCTTGACGTTGTTCATGATCTGATTCCTCGAAGTGGTGGGTTGGTGAGAGGAATGATCGGACATTGCGACGAAGAGATAATCGGGCGAAAGTTGTTATCATCATTCCATTCACTTTAACAATGGCGCCGCGTGAGGCCGCCGCCTACCGACATGGACCGTTTTCAGGAAATGCAGGTGTTCGTGCGTATCGCCGAGCGGCAGAGCTTCACCCGCGCCGCCGACGATCTGCAGATTCCACGCGCCACCGTCACCAACCTGATGAAGCGCATGGAGCAGCGGCTCGGCGCCCGTCTGCTCGAACGCACGACGCGCACCGTGCGCCTCACGCACGACGGCGAGGCGTACTACCGCCGCTGCGTGCGCCTGCTCGCCGATATGGAAGAAGCGGAAGGCTCGTTCCGCGACGCCGCGCCGAAGGGGTTGCTGCGCGTGAACCTGCAAGGCACGCTCGCGCGGCATTTCATCGTGCCCGCGCTGCCGGCATTTCTTGCGCGCTATCCGGGTATCGAACTGCACATCGGCGAAGACGACCGGCTGGTCGATCTGGTGCGCGAGGGCATCGACTGCGTGCTGCGGGCGGGCAATCTGCAGGATTCGTCGATGGTCGGGCGGCGCGTGGCGCGGCTCGAACAGGTGACGGTAGCGAGTCCGGCGTATCTGGAAACACATGGCACACCCGGCGATCTCGCCGCGCTTGCCACCCACCGCGCCGTGAACTACATATCGAGCGCGACGGGCAATGCGCTGCCGCTCGAATTCACCGTCGATGAGCGCGTCGTCGACATCAATCTGCATGCGGTCGTTTCCGTGACGGGGACCGACCTGTACACAGGTTCAGCCGTTGCCGGTCTCGGTCTCGTGCAGGTGCCGCGCTATCGGGTGCAGCACGAACTCGCAGCGGGCAGTCTCGTCATCGTGCTGCCGAAGTTTCCGCCGCCGCCAATGCCTGTCACGGTGCTGTATCCGCAAAGCCGTCAGTTATCGTCGCGCGTGCGGGTGTTCGCGCAATGGCTACGCGAAATTTTCGATGCGGCCGGCGGATTGAAGATCGGTTGAAGCGCGGTCTACGGTGCACGGTCAAGATGGGCGAGCGCATCGCGCATCGGCTGGCTGGACGACACGATCGGCCCCGTCAGCGGCGTGTCGAGATCCACGATCACGTACACGGCAGACGCAATCGATACCGCACCCAGCATGATCATCACCAGCGCCAGCGCATTGCGCGGCGCAACGATGCCAAAGCACAGGAAGATGATCATCAGCCAGAAGGTGAGCGTCGTGAGGAACGGCTTCGAGATCGAACTGTGCGCTTCTTCGATCAGTTTCCAGCGCGCCCGGATCACGCGCTCGAAACGCGCGATGCATTCGGCCTGCGTGTGTTGCTGATAGCTGTCGGTGGGTTGCAGCTTGCGCACCGCGATGAACGAGTCGTTCAGCATGTCACCGAGATTCACGTCTTCGAGCTTGTCGTGGTCCAGATCGGTGGTGAACTTCGGATAGTTGCCGGCGGGCGGATCTTCTCTCGGCCATGTCGCGGCGATCGCGGCGGCCGTGTAGGCACGCAGCAAAGTACGCGAATGCTGCGCCTCCGGGCCGTACTGCCGCAGCGCGGTGTCGAGCTGGATCAGTTCGGCGGCATACGAGCGGAAGTCGTTGCCGACGGTGTCGAAGCTGCTTTTCGCGGAGGCCGTCAGCAAGCCCAGCACCAGCGCCGCGAACGTCACCAGCATCGTCATCACGAGCTGGATCAGTTGCAGCGTCTCATGCCTGCGATGCTCTTCGGGCAGATAAGGCTTGCCGAAAAAACCGACACCCGTTCCCGCCAGAAGCAGAACGAACACCACCAGCGCTGACAATGTCTCTTGCATGAGCGTGGTCCGCGAAGCTGTCGCTTCGCTACTGTCCAACAACTTGGCCACGCGGGCAAGTCTCGATCCAGACTGTTAAATCAGGCGCACCAAACCCAAATAGCGAGAAGAAAGATTCGGCAAGCAGCACATGTCTATGCGCCAGATCAAATACATGGCGGTTTCGGCCGAAAGCAGGCTGACAGGCCATAAAGTTTTGAGCGAATCCGCCGTAACTGAAAGCGTGGTGCGTTTGCTTAATTTCTAATCGATTAATCGGGTTGCGGACCTTGCCGATTGGCCTGGGCGCAGCAAGCCTGCCCTGGAACCGGGAGATTCCCGTCAGGTGGCCATAGGAGACATGCTTCATGTTGAAAGGTCTTTCGATTCGCGCGTATCTCACGTTGATGGTCGTGCTGTTCGGCATCGTCTTGCTGATCGGCGCGGCGGCGGGGCTGTTATCCCTGCGTGAGAGCAACGCGTCGCTACAACAGATGTACACCGTCGATACGCCCGCCGTGGCGGATCTCGAAGGCAGCGCCGGCCAGCTGCTGCGCCTGCGTCTCGCGTTGGCCACCTATGCGTCGCTGATCGAGCTGAACGATCAGGAAGGCGCGGACGCCGTGCTCAAGCGTTTCGATACGTACCTGAAGGTATCGAACGATCGCGTCGCGCACTACATCAGCAAGGCCAGCAACGACGCCGACGAACAGCGTCTCATCAAGGACATGCAGGACAAGCGCGACACCTTCCTGCACGAAGGCGTCGAACCCGCGCTCGCCGCGCTCAAATCCGGCGACAAGGCCGCGTTCCAGCAGCTTCAGGCGCACAAGCTCTCGCCGCTTTATAGCGCTTACGAAAAGGCCATGCTGACGCTCGAAAAGCTGCAGCTCGATCACGCCGAGCAGCGTTATCAGGACGCGCAACACCTGTTCTATACGATCAGCGTCGGTGTCGCGATCGGCATGGCGGCGACGCTGATTTTCGCGTGGCTCGGCCGCATGATTATGATTCGCGCCATCGTGCATCCCGTCGATGCCACCATCGAACAGTTCCAGCGCATCGCCAACGGCGACCTGACGAGCCGCATCGACGTCGTCAGCGACAACGAAATGGGCCGGCTCGCGGCGGCGCTGCGCAAGATGCAGGATTCGCTGATCGCGACGGTGAACACGGTGCGCCACGGTACCGATTCGATCGATACGGGCGTGAGCGAAATCGCCGCGGGCAATACGAATCTGTCGCAGCGCACGGAGGAGCAGGCCGCGTCGCTCGAAGAAACGGCGGCAAGCATCGAAGAGTTGACGTCCACCGTCAAGCAGACTGCCGACAACGCCAAGCAGGCCAGTTCGCTTGCGCAGGGCGCATCGACGCTGGCGGCGCAAGGCGGCGATCTCACGCAGCAGGTGGTCGGCACGATGCAGGCAATCGTCGATGATTCGCGGCGGATTGCGGATATTGTCGGTGTGATCGAAGGGATCGCGTTTCAGACCAACATTCTCGCGTTGAACGCGGCCGTCGAAGCGGCGCGTGCGGGCGAACAGGGGCGCGGTTTTGCAGTGGTGGCGAGTGAAGTGCGCTCGCTGGCGCAGCGAAGTGCGGCGGCGGCGAAGGAGATCAAAGGTTTGATCGGCGAATCGAATGAGCGCGTGACGGCGGGTGCCGATCTCGTGCAGCGCTCAGGTTCGACGATGACGGACATCGTCGATGCCATCGCGCGCGTCAGCGCGATCATGAGCGAGATCGCCGAGGCCGCGACCGAACAGAGTACGGGCATCGATCAGGTAAATCTCGCCGTCGCGCAGATGGATGAAGTGACGCAGCAGAATGCAGCGCTCGTCGAACAGGCTGCGGCCGCCGCGAGTTCGCTGGAAGAGCAGGCGCGCCGCCTGACGGCGGCTGTGTCCGTGTTCAGGACGGATAGCGGGCAGGGCCCGTCATCGCGTGGCGCTGTGCGACGCGCGGTTGCGCCGAAGCAGGATCTGTCGATGCAGATGGAGACGGCCTGATTCAAGGTGCGTATCGTGTTTTACTTCAAATAAAAAGCCGCATGTGAGTGCGGCTTTTTCCTTCGGGAACCGCGCACTGACTCTATAAGATACGCATCGCAATGAGCGTTGAAAGCCAGTGGGCGAGCACTGCGAGAGCGATGTACATCGCTGCCAGCGGCACACTGATGCGTCTTCCAGAAAGGAAATATCCTAGCGCGGCGAAAACGATGGGTGGCACGAGTACATATAAGACAAACTCGGCAATCGTTCGTGTCGTTGTAGCGCAGGTGTCGACCCCACCGCCGCACTCCCCAACGCGCGGAGCACATAGTTGTGCGTACGCTGCGCAAAACTGTGCATCGATTGATGACCATGCAAGCACGCTAAGCACGCCTGCAAGGGCAAATCCTGCGGTGTTAAGCCAGCGGCGCATCATTTGATCTCCCAAAACAGAATCGATCGGGCATTCCGAAGATCGGACCAGCCAAAGTCTGTTCCGGGAAAGAAGGATTGCTTGCCAAGATAGCGGCTGATCGTTGCAACTGCATCCGGTGCGCTGCTGATTGTCAGGCGTGCACCATTCCAAAGATCGATGTGTCCGCCCGTGGCACTGGCCGCGGTTTCTCCGCGGCGCGTCCAGTAACGCGAAAACTGAACGATTCCTGTGCGCCCTTTGATCTTTGATTCCCAATCAGCGCCAGTAATGTCCTCTGCCCTAGAGAGCCCCGCAAACGGCTGCAACTTCAGCCATTCCCCCAATTCGTCTGCGCGGGTGGCCGTGATCTTCCCGTCGAGAATGATGCGCCCGATTGACGGCTGATCTGATGCAGGTTTGATGAGTTTCTCCGAGAATGACTTCATCTCGATACCAACGCGATGAAACATGACGCTCATTCGGATCGCGCATTGGTCTCTATATGCTGAATTGTCGTATGGGTTTCCAGATGGGTAGTTGTCCCATAACTCGCGAAAGGTCAGCACGTTGAGTTGTACTTCCTTGACGGAACCCGATTGCGAATTGGTCGTGACGGTAGTTCTCTTATTGGGCATCATGCAGTTCCATGTTCCCTCGCGAGCGCATCATCGCCCCAATAGATCTGATAGTCGTCGGTGGTTTCCGTGAAAACGCGTGGCAGGTGGTCGCCCTGGGAAACGCGACCTGAAAACGAACGTCCGTCTGTCGTTTCAATGAAATACGGATAGTCATGGAACGTCGCGTTGCCGGTGGCGCGAATCTGTTCGTCAAAAGCCGTTATCGGCCTCGACGAGACAGATTGCGCCGTTGCTGCTTTGCTCTCGCTTGTATACACAAACGGTGAACTCCCGCTCGCAACCACGCGATTATTCCTGCATGGGCAAAGAACACGATCCATATGCTTTACCAATGGCCTGCCATCGTCCATCCAGTCTCTGGCTGTGCCGAGGATTGGGAACAGTCCTTTGCAATTTCCGCACGTCGCCAGATCGTGATACCGCGCAAGGGTTTGACCATTATCCGCATACCAGGTCGACGAGCCCTCCATCACGCGGCCTCTGGTGGTGGTCATGTCGCCCTTTGCGACGAGTCGCGGCGTCGTCATACCGGCTCCTGAGAAAGGCTATGAACGGCTTTGAGTATCACAGCGCTTAAAGTGAATTCGTTGATTTTGAGGTCTTTGTTTTCGCGCATCCAGTTGTCTCCGCGTGGCTAGATATGTCATGACGTAAGCAGCTTTGCGACGATACCGGGCACCACCCCTCGTTTTGTAAAAGAGAGTTAAGGTTGCCGATTCGATTGGGCGGGCGAACAGAGTGTGCTGGGCGGGATGTATTGACGTAATGCGTATGAGTCAGCGCTTGATCTAACGCGCAGGATCTCTGGTGCGTGCGGACGGTGAAAACAAAACGGCGGTGTAAGCATGTCTGCCTGCACCGCCGTTTGCATGCGTGATGTACATATCGCTTTAAGGCTGCCGCTGCGCGTAATACTTCGCCGCGCCGTCGATCTCCTCAGGCGTCATATTGCGCGCAACGTTGCGCATCTGTTCGTTGATGTCGTTATGCCGGTCGCCGCTCGCGAACGCGCGCAGTTGCGCCGCCATATACACCGACGACTGCCCGCCCAGCCACGGCGCCGCACCTTTGCGATCGCGATCGCCATGACACGCCGCGCACGGCGCGATATTGCGCATCGGCGAGCCTTCGTTGACGAACTTGCGGATCACCGCGTCTTCGGCCGTCGCCTGCTCGACAGCAGCGGGGCGCGGCAAGGTCGAATAGTAGTTGGCGAGATCGTGCAGATCGCCATCGTTCAGATGCGCGATGATCGGCGGCATAATCGAGTTCATGCGCTGGCCGCTCTGATAGTCGCGCAACTGCTTGTAGATCACGTCCGCGTATTGACCCGCGAGCACGGGCGCCGTGACCTGGATCAGGCTCTCGACGCCGTGACACATCGAACAGTTCTGCGCGAGCGTCGCGCCGCGCCCGATCGACTCGGCGCTCGGACGCGTGCGTCCCCACGGCGGTAGCGGCGGCAGCACGATCACATTGCTCGGCGCCGGCCCAGCGATGTTGTCGCTCTGCGTGAACCAGGTAGACGGCACGCCTGCCGCGCTGCAGATCGTCGCCCAGAGGCCGCGCTGCGTGAAGTCGGGATGCTTCGACGGCAGCCACACAAAGCCAATCAGGATCGCCACGATAGCGATCACGATCACGCCGCCGACACTCGACGTGAACCAGCGGTTGCTGAAGCTGAAGACGCGTTCGTCGCTCATGACCGCGCTCCCACCGATACCGCCGGCACCGAGGTCTGCTGCAAGCCGAGCAGTTGCGCAATCGGCACGCTGTAGTTGACGACCGTCAGCCCGATCATCAACGCGACCCACAAGCCGAAGCTGTTCAGTGCAGCCGGCACACGCTCGACGGGATGCACGGGCGCGCTGAAGCGGAACTGCTTCGGCTGTTCGATCACGCCGAACTGTGCTTTTGCGAGGATGTAGAGAAACAGCGCGCCGGAGATCACGAGAATCAGCCCGCCGATGGCCGATACGGCAACCCAGATCGCTTGCGGCGCAATCGCGGGATTGCTGTAATCGTAGTACGCCATGCGTCGCGGCGCGCCGAGCAGACCGACGTAATGCCACGGCAACGTGACCACCATCATGCCGATGAACCACAGCCACAACTGCCAGCGAATCAGGCGCAGCGAGCCAATCGCGCGGCCCGTCAGTTGCGGCCACAGTTCATACGCAATCGCGAAGTACATGATGACGATCGCGCCGCCGAAGATCAGATGGAAGTGCCCCGTGACCCACTGCGTATTGTGGATCGTCTCGTTCAGCTGATAGCTCATGTTGATGAGCCCGCCCGCGCCGCCGAAGCCGAGCATGATGAACGAGAACGCGATGACGAGCATCATCGGGTTGTCCCACGGCAGCGCTTTCAGCCAGCCGAATGCGCCCTTGCCGCCGCGCAGGCGTCCCGCGATTTCCACCGATGCGCAGATCGTGAAGACGGTCAGCAGTGTCGGCACGGAGACCATGCCCGTGAACACGGCGTGCACGAACTTGAAGCCCGAGCCGACCTGCGGATCGGCGAACAGATGGTGAATGCCGATCGGCATCGCGAAGACGAGGAACAGGATGAACGACACACGCGCCATCGAATCGCTATACAGCCTGCCGCCGATCGCGCGCGGCACCAGCGTGTAGTACGCGATATACGACGGCACCAGCCAGAAATAGACGATGGCGTGCAGCGTCCAAGAAAACAGCACGCGCGCGAGACCCGCATCGATAGTGTTCTTCAGGCCGAGCGCGACGGGCAGAATCTGGAACAGGATTTCGAGCGCCGCTCCCACGGCGGTCCACGCCCACAGATACGCGCCCGCCACGTTTGCGTACATCGCGAGCGGCACTGGCTTGCCGGGATTCGCGCGTTTCCAGATATGCAGATTGACGCCCATCAGCGCGACCCAGATCCATGAGCCGACCACTACCAGGACGACACCAAGATAATAGAACGGACTGCCGATCATCGGCGGATAGAAGGTGAAGAGCACGGATGCCTGACCTGCCGCGACAGGCACCATCGCCATCACCGCGCCGACCACCAGCAGGATGAACGCGCCCCACGCCCATTTCAGGCCGACCAGCGCCTGTTGCAGCGCGAGTTCCACGATTGCGTATCCGAAGCCCATCGCCACGAGTGTGGGCAGCACATAGGCCATCACCGTGCCGTGCGCCGTCACCGAGCGATAGTACAGTTCCGGATCGCCGATCCACGGATGCAGCGGACTGCGCACGAGCATCTGCCATGCGCCCAGCAGCAGCGCGATTCCGAACGCGATGAACGCGAGCCAGAAGTGCGCGAGAACGAGTCGCTTAGCGTGAAACACAGCTGAGCCTCCGATGTTGTTTTGCCTGTTCGAAGAAGGCAGCCTTGTCGATCACCTTCACGTGCGCCCACATCGTCTGATGGCCGAAGCCGCAGAATTCGTGGCAGGGCATCAGGTGATCGGCGGGTTTGTCGAAGGAGGACGAAAATGTCGCGACGTAGCCGGGCACGACCATCGTGTTGATGTTCGTATCCGTGACGAGCAGGCCGTGCACGACGTCGGCGCTGGTCGTTCGGAAGGTGATGTCCGTACCCGCCGGCACCAGCAGACATTGCGGCGTGAACGAGTACTGCTGCGCGATGAAGCGCACGACGACCGTGCCATCCGGATCGACGCCCGTACCGAGATTGCTCTCGACGAATTCCCCCGACATCTGCAGCCGCGACGGATCGATGGTTTCGACACGCGACGGCGGCATCATCGCGTAGTGCAGGCCCGAATACACGACCACCACGAGCATGAACACGACAATCGCAATGACGAAATACGCCCAGCGCTTTTCCGAGCGCTCGGCGATGTCGTGGCCGTTATCCGGCGAATGGGAAGGTTGGGTCGACATGATCAGTGAATGACGCCGCGCGGCAGAAACACGCAAAAGTAGAAGCCGCTCCAGATTGCCAGTACCACCACAGCCGCCACGCCCGCGACGGCAATCGCGCCATGCGGACCTTGCGCGACGATGCGCTGGACTTCGTCGTCCGAAGCGTTGCCGGAGTGGTCGCCGGAGTGAACGTTAGGGTCCATCTGCCAATTCTCCGAGGACAAGGTTGGTTGAGCGCCGTGGGCTAGTGAAGCGGCGCCTTGCGCAGTTCGTTGACCTGCTTCGCCGTCACGGGCAGGCCGTGATTGCCCCACGCGGTGCGGATATACGTGACGACGGCGGCGAGATCGGTGTCGTTCAGTTCCTGCGCGAACGGCGGCATGCCGTACGGCTCGGGGTTGCGCTGCGTGCCGGGCGGGAAGCCGCCGTTGAGCACGATGCGGATCGGGTTGACCGCTGAATCCATTTCGATCGACTGGTTGTGCGCCAGCGGCGGGTAGTGTTGCAGATGGCCTTCGCCGTGCTCGCCATGACAGGTCGCGCATTTCGCCATGTAGATGCGCTGGCCGGTTTCGAACACGGCTGGCTTTACCGTTGCAGACGGACCCGTCTTGCGGCCGGGATCGTTGTCGGGCAGCGTCTTCAGGTATACGGCCATCGCCTTGACGTCGTCATCGGTCATGTATTGCAGGCTGTGATACGTGACTTCGGCCATCGGGCCATACACGGCGCCGCGATCCGAGATGCCAGCCTGCAGCAGATCGACGATGTCCTTGATGCTCCAGTCGCCGAGTCCGCCGTCCTTGTCGGACGTGAGCGACGGCGCGTACCAGTTCTGCACGGGAATCAGGCCGCCCGCGAACTGCTCGCTCTTCGACGAGCCGCCGAGCATGTTGATCTTCGTGTGACACATCGAGCAGTGGCCGAGTCCTTCGACGAGATACGCGCCGCGATTCCATTCGACCGAGCGGCTCGGGTTCGGCTGGAACTCGCCTTCGCGGAAATACAGCGAGCGCCATCCGACCAGCAGTTCGCGCTGGTTGAACGGAAAGCGCAACGCATGCTTGCGGCTCGGCTGATGCACGGGTTCCACCGATTTCAGATACGCGAAGATCGCGTCGGAGTCTTCGCGCGTGACCTTGGTGTAGGCCGCAATCGGCATGGCCGGATAGATCAGCTTGCCGTCCGGGCTCTTGCCCGTGCGCATCATCTTGAAGAATTCGTCGGCGGTCCATTTGCCGATGCCGTACTCGTTGTCGGAACTGATGTTCGGCGTATAGAGCGTGCCGAACGGTGTGTCCATCGCCAGCCCGCCACCAAATGTCTTGCCGCGTGGCGCCGTGTGGCAGGCGATGCAATCGCCTGCGCGCGCGAGGTATTCGCCGCGTCTGACGATTTCAGGGCGTGTATCCGGGCCAGCAGGCGCGCTGGTTTCCGCTGCATGCGTAGCGGCGATAAACGTCGAGTGAGGCACGAAAGCGCAGAGTGCGAACGCGGCGCTCGCAGCAATCGACAGGGTTACGCGACGCACGGAGACGGAGCGAAAGGAGAAAGTCTTCATTCCGGTTGGCTCCCACATGCGAGCGGCAGCTTGCCGGGCAGGCGCGACACGGGACGCGGATCGTCGGGACGCGGCTGGCGCGCGAGCCAGATCGACACCGCGGTGATGTCCTTGTCGCTCAGCTTGATGGCGATGCCATGCATGCAGTCGGGCGCGAGCGCGTGGCGCGTGCCCGAACGCCATGTGCCCATCTGTCCGGCGATATAGCTCGCATGCAGGCCGAGCAGACCCGGAATGCCTGGCTGCTGTCCCGTCAGCCGTGGCCCGTGACACGCGGCGCACGCAGGTATGCCGCGCTTTGCGTCGCCCTGCATGACGATCTGCTTGCCGTAGTCGAGCGTCGCTTGCGGCAGCGGATTGGTATCGGGATTCGGATAAGGCGGCTGCAGATCGGCGAAATACTGGCTGATCTTGCGCAGGTACTCGTCGGGTAGAAACGCGAGCAGATAGCCCATCGGCGGATAGGTGCGGCCGCCGTCGCGGAATGCCGTCAACTGGTTGAACAGATACTCGGCAGGCTTGCCCGCGATGCGCGGAAAATAATCGTTGTTGCGCCCCTGGCCCTGCACACCGTGACAGGTCGTGCACGCATGCATTTTTTCATCCATCGCGGACGGCGCGGGCGCATCGTTTGAAGCCGCGAATGATGGTCGCGCATGCAGCGCGCACAGGACGCAAAACAGCAACAGGATCGAATTGCCGACGGTTCTGCGATGCACGACTGGCCTCGTAGGGAGAGAGTTTCTAATCGTTGTGTCAAACCCCAGGGAAGCGTCACCTGGCGCTGTTCTCTTCTTGCTCTTCTGCTTCTCTACCGCAGCCGCACTAGCGACGCGTGACATACGAATGAAGGCGGCCACTACAGGGAAATGCCATGCGCAATGTGTGGCGCCGACAGTCTATTCAAGTCCACACGGGCGTGCAGATGAGGGTACAGATGACGCTCGCACAAGTGCCGCGCTTGCCGGCGATTCGGCACGCGCATCAATACAGTAAGGCTTCAGAATGACGCTGGCGTTGCAATCATCATAGGTGGCAATCTGCCACGTTTCAACGCAGCTCCGCGACGCTTGCAGAGATTGTCGTGTCAACTAAGTACTTTTGCAGATACTGCAACGGCACTCATGCGAGCAGACGCATGAAAGCGTCGCGCGCATGCGTCACATGTGCGCTTTCGCCGGGTCTGCCGGGCAGCAGATGAAACTCGACGGCGGGTAACGGAGGCAGGCCGACAGACGGCGGACATGGTGCCGTGCCCGAGCCGATCGACGATTCGTTCAGACATGAAACGCCGAGCCCCGCTTTCAGCGCGAGTTGCAGCCCGGCCATGCCCGATGCCGAATGCGAGACGAGAAACGGCACCTTGTTTTCATCGAGCAACCGGACGACGAAGCGCTGAAGCTGACACGTCGACGGCAACAGCACGAGATGAAACGGCGCGGCGATGAGCCGTGCGTCGGCATCGGCGGACATCGCCCATACGAGCTTTTCGCGCCTCACGACCGTGCTCGCTGCCTGCGTGCGGTTCGATGCCGCGCGCTTCGCGCCCGGTGCGACGATGCGCAGCGACAGGCCGATATCGAAGGTCGCGTCGTCTTCGACGCTGCTATCGATCACCGCGCTCGGCAGCACGGTCACATGCAGACGCAGGCGGGGATGCTGCTCCGAGAACATCTTCAGCACGCGTGCGACATCGTGGGGCCGGTAGTAATCGGTGATCGCGATGCGCAATTCGCCGTCGAGCGAGCGCCCGTGCAGGTCTTCGAATGCCGCTTCGCTCATGGCGAGAATGCGGCGGGCGTGGTCGAGCAGCTTCGCGCCTGCGGGCGTCGCGGTGACGCCTTGCTTGCCACGCACGAACAGCGGCTGGCCCGCGCGCTCTTCGAGCTTCTTCAACTGCTCGCTCGCCGACGACTGCGACAGGAATACGCGCTCCGCGCCCGCCGACACGCTGCCCGCCTCCGCGACGGCCACGAAAGTGCGCAACTGGGAAAGATCGAAAGCGCGCTGGTTCATGTTTCGGTTTCTCCGATGGATGACATCCAATTTTCCCGCTTTTCCGATTAATCGTCCAATCCTACGATAGCCGTCAATCGAGTGATCCGGAGGTGATTGTGGGACAAGGGATTCAGGTATCGAAGGCAGCAGGCGGGGTGAGCGGCAATCATCGCTGGAAGGTGCTGGGCGTGGGCTTTGCCGCGAACGCGAGTTTCTCGGCAGCGTTCTCCGGCATTCCGACCACGGCAATTTTCCTGCGCAACGGCTATCACATCGGCAATGAGGGCCTTGGCCTCGTGCTCGGTATGCTCGGACTTGGCATTGCCGTGAGCGAGTTGCCATGGGGACTGCTCACCGACCGTTGGGGCGACCGGCGCGTGCTGCTGCTCGGCTTGCTGGCGACGGCCGCTGCGCTGGCCGTGAGGGCGGGCTTCGTCGTGCCGCGTGGCGCCGCCGCGCCGGGCCTCGTGCCGCTTGCGCTCGGACTGCTCGCGGTCGGTCTGCTGGGCGGCAGCGTCAGCGGCTCGAGCGGGCGCGCGGTGCTGGCCTGGTTTCGCGACGGCGCGCGCGGTCTGGCGATGAGCATCCGGCAGACGGCCGTGCCGGCTGGCGGCGGGCTCGGTGCGCTGACGTTGCCGTCGCTGGCTGCGCATGTCGGTTTTGTCGGCGTGTATGGCGTGCTCGCGATGCTGTGCGCGGTCACCGCGTGGTTTGCCTGGCGCTGGCTGCACGAACCGCCCGTTCCGGTTGCGCAGGCCGGGCAGCGGAGCGTCGCGCATGACGCGCAGGCGGAGCAGGTTTCGCCGTTGCGCGACGTCGGTGTGTGGCGTGTGGCGCTGGGCATCGGCGTGCTGTGCGTGCCGCAACTGGCTGTCGTGACATTCGCCACGGTCTTTTTGCACGACTTCGGGCATGCCGGCGTGTTCGAAATCAGCGCGACAATGGCCGCCGTGCAGACGGGCGCGGCTGCCGCACGCGTCTGGAGCGGACACTGGACCGACCGGCATGGCAACCGGCGTCAGTACATGCGCGCCTGCAGCGTACTGACGGCGCTGCTGTTCGCAGCGCTTGCGCTGATCGCAGCGCGCACGGGCGGCGCGCATGGTGCGCTACCCGCCATGCTCGCGGCGATGGTGGTGCTCGGCGGCGTCAGCGCGTCCGCGTGGCACGGCGTCGCCTACACGGAACTGGCGACGCTCGCAGGAACGCGCCGCGCGGGCACGGCGCTCGCGATGGGCAACACGTGCGCGTTCATGACGTTGTTCGTCACGCCGCTGGTGATTCCGCCGTTGCTCGCAGCCACCTCGTGGCCAGCCGTATGGGCGATTGCGAGCGTGTGTGCACTGATTGCGCTTCCTGTTTTTCCCAAGCCGCAGCGCATGGCGCGCTACACGTCGAGAGTGCGGGTATGAGTCTGGCGGCCCATTCTTGAACTTTGCTGTGGGCGTCCGGCCATGTGTCGGACGCCTTTTTTCTTTTTACGAATTTTAAGTGTGCTATTAATATAATTATTTTGTAAATAAAAGCGCTATCTCATGTCTGATTTTTCTGGTTCGAGAGTCAGAATTATTTTAAGAATGAATTTGATACTTCAATCTTCTTAGGGTGTTTCTCTTTTTTGCGCATATTGATCGATTGGTGTTCTGTGAAGTCACTCTTATTCATCTCTGGTCCAAGATGATTTGGCTGAACCATGCGACGATCGTTTCGTTCACCCGGTTGCCGTTCTGTGTCTGCATCGATGGTGCGTCCGTGTCCTAACGTGCGTTTCGAAATTTCGGAAATAGTGCGCGGAATAGCGAATGACATAGTCTCAGCGAAAATCCATCAATTGACGATAAATCAATGAATTTCCCAGGATGTCTTTGAATCAGACATCGATTCGGAACTCTCTGATATTCCAATTTTGCCGGGAATGTTTTGATTTGGTTTGTCGGGACACGATTCGTTATATGTTGCGAGCATTGTCATAAAGCGAGTTCGTTTCAACATTGACAAACACAAACCAATAACAAGGCGGTACGAGTGAATCTTCGAATCATGCTGGCAGACGACCATCCGTTTGTTCTGCTCGGTATCCGGGCCACGCTGGTGGCGCACGGAGGGTTCACGATCGTCGGCGAGGCAACGAGTCCATCGTTACTCGTTCAGTTGATGGAGCAGTCGCCTTGCGACGTGCTTGTCACAGACCTGACCATGCCCGACGCAACGGGCAATGCTGACGACGGGTTGCGACTGATCCGGCGCATACGTAGCGGCTGGCCCAACGTGCACATTGTGGTGCTGACCAGCCTGACCAATGCCGCCATCCTTCGCTCGATCATGACTTACGGGGTGATCGGCATGCTCAACAAGAGTGAATCGATGGATGAACTGGCGGCGGCGATCCGCGCGGCGGGGTCGGGGCGCTCCTATGTCAGCCGGTCGATCCTGCATACGCTGTCTGAAGCGAGCGGCGAGCCGCTCGGCATGTCGCCCATGCGCGATCTCTCGCCTCGTCAAGCCGAGGTGATCAACATGTTCGTGCGCGGAAAGTCGATTTCAGAGATCGCCCGTTATCTCGGTCGGGACGTTCGCACAGTGAGTCGGCAAAAGCGCGATGCAATGGCGAAGCTGGGCGTCAGCAACGATCCCGGACTGTTCGCGTTTGTGCGCGCGCACGGATTCACACAAAACATCACACAGGATAGCTAATCAATGTGCGGGACTATCAATTCTTCCAGATTGGGAGAATTCTTATGTCTGCAGGCATTTGAATCACTGATTCTCAGTTGGCTGAGGTCTCATCAAATTTATAACAGGCGTTACAGCACATGGAGACACTACGCGTGAATACCAGGAACGACGCGACACCGCCGATCCGCACTGTCATCGCCGACGACCATCCTCTGGTTTTGCTCGCGATGGAGAATCTGATGTCGGGCTTCCCAGGAATTCAGATCGTCGGGAGGGCAACAGACCCGTCGGAATTGTTCGCCGAGGCGCAGCGGGTCAAATGCGAGCTCGTCGTCATGGATCTGTATATGGCCGGCGGAACACATGGCGACGGCGTTGAGATGGTCAGGCAATTCAGGGAACGTCACCCGGACGTGGTGATCGTGGTGCTGACCATGGAGACCGCGGCAGATGCGCTGCAGAAAGTGATCGCGCTGGGCGTTGGCGCGGTCGTCAGCAAGCGTGACCGGATCGACCTGATCCACGTCGCAATCGTCACAGCACTGGCTCGCGAATGCTATGTCGGTCCCGCCATACGTGGGCTGCTTGCGGACGCCACGTTGTCGCGCCGCGTCGACTACGTGCGGCAGGTTCTTTCGCGGCGCGAACTCGAGGTGCTGACGCACTATGCAACGGGGCGAGGCGTCACTGAAATCGCGCTCCGGCTCGGCCGCAGCGTCAAGACGATCAGTGCACAGAAATGTACGGCAATGCGAAAACTCTCTTTGCAAAGCGATGCCGATCTTTTCCGCTTCGCGGCCGAACACGGCATGGTGATCGACGATCACACCGGCGGCTCGGTTGAGCAGGCAGGGAGCGTTTAAGCGTTCGAGGCATCAGGGTGACAACGTGACCGTCCTTGAGGGGAATGCGTTGTGCGGTGGCGGTCAATCAACAAGATCATAACAAGATGGAAAACGAGATTCGCGTCATCGTCGCTGATGATCACGCGTGCGTGCGGTTGGGCGTCAGGAGTTTGCTGGAGCAGATACCTCACGTGTTGCTGGTCGGCGAGGCGACGAGCACGCATGAACTCGCCGAGTTGCTCGACGTGTGTCCGTGTGACGTCGTCATCACGGATATCGGCATGCCGGGCATCGATGGCGAGAGCAATGCGATCCAGTTCCTGAGGCGGCTTCTGTATCACACGCCGCAACTGCCCGTCGTGGTGCTCACCATGGTCTACCAGGCGTCAATCCTGATGGGGCTGCTGCAGCATGGCGTTGCCTCCGTCGTCGACAAGCGCGACATCACGTCGTCGCTGATTCACGCGATCGACGCCGCGCTGACCGGTCAGGGCTATCTGTCGGACCATGCGCGCGCCGCCATAGCAAAGGCGGGTACGCCGCACCCACGGGCAGGTGTGATGAGCGCGGGCGAATGGAAGGTCTTCACGATGTACGTGAGCGGCATGACGATCAGCCAGATCGCCGCCAGGCTGGACCGCAGTGCAAAGACGATCAGCACGCAGAAGCGCAACGCAATGCGCAAGCTTGGGCTCGAAACCGAAGCGGATCTGATCGACTACGCCTGTCAGATCGGCCTCACTTGAATGATTTCGGAGTTATCCGATTTTCTGCCTGGCTCGCTGGATCAACAATCGTCGGTTGGACTCCCGGATTGTGGGGGCGCGGCGCCATGACATTGATTCGCTATGCAAATCAATCGACACCGGGCGCAAGAGTGCAAGTTTGTCTCAAAAAGTATCGGGACGGCACAGTAACCGGAGGATGCATGTCAGGGCTTGGAAAGCGATTGATTGTCGAAGGTGCCGGAACGGCGTGGCTTGTGTTCGCAGGATGCGGCACAGCCGTACTGAACGCGGGCGCGCAGGGCGGTAGCTTTCTCGCGGCGCCGCTTGCATTTGGTCTCGCGCTAGCCACGGCGGCATACGTCCTTGAACGCTTCTCGGGCGCGCACTTCAATCCCGCCGTCACGGTAGGTTTTGTGATGGCGCATCGCTTTCCGGTACGCGATCTCGCGCCCTATATCGCTGCTCAGGTGATTGGTGCGCTGGTGGGCACAGCGCTGCTTGTCTACATCGCCAGCGGAAGGCCTGGTTTCGAGCTTGCTGCAAGCGAGTTCGGTGCAAATGGTTACGGCGATCACTCTCCTGCCGACTATCAGCTTCATTCCGCACTCGCGGTCGAAATCACCATGTCGTTCGCGTTCGTGCTGGCGCGCATGCTCACGTCCGGCAGCCAATCGGCGAATCTGATCGGTCCACTCGTCACCGGCCTTTGGTTGATGCTGAGCTACGTCGTCGCGACGCCCGTTACCAATGCCTCGCTGAATCCAGCTCGGTCGACCGGACCAGCGCTCTTCGTCGGTGACTGGGCGCTGGACCAGTTGTGGCTCTTCTGGGCCGCGCCGCTTGCAGGCGGCATGCTCGCGGGCCTGCTGTCCGCACGTCTGTTCGGCGATACCCGCGGGGTCTTCGCGCAACCGGCTCGCGAAAGCCGGCCTGGCGAATCGATGTGAGCGCAGATCCATGTGCTCCTCACACTGTTCCCCCAATTCTTATCTCCACTCCATGCTTCGCTGCCTGGTGATCCGCGTCCGCTCGACGCTGGTGGCTGGTCTTGCGTGCCTGCTGCTAGTGCTTGCCGGCATTTCCGGGACGGCTCACGCTGCACTCGGTGCGAGTCCGGCGGCATTTCCGTCCAAACTGACTGTTGGAATGCTCGCAAACGGATGGCCGCCTTTCGAGATGTTCGACGAAGGCAAGTTCGTCGGACTCAGCGCCGACTATCTGCGCGCGATCGTCGGTCCCGATGTCCAAATCACGACGAAGACGTTTGCTGACATGGAGCAGTTGCTCGCAGCGGCTTGCGCGAACGAAATCGACGTGCTGACGAGCATTGCGCGCACGCCCGAGCGCGAACGTTGTCTGTCGTTCTCTACGCCGTATTTCCGTAGTTCGACATCTGCCGTCGTGCTCGCGAGCAACGTCATGGCGTTCTCGGACCTGACGCAGATGAAAGATGCGCGCATCGCGGTCGAACGGGGTTTCGCGCTCGGAGCCGTGCTACGCGCGCGTTTTCCTCATGCGCGGATCGATACCTTTGCCGACACGCGTTCTGCGCTGCGCGCAATTGGGCAGCGCAAAGATGACGCCTATTTCGGTTTCACGCCGGCTGTGCGCCACTATCTCGCCGAGCCGGAATTCCGCAGCTTGACCACAGCCTTCGAGGAAACGGGGCAGGTCAGTGAAACGCGTTTCGCTGTTCCTGTTTCAAAAAGCGATTTGCGCGACAAGCTGAACCGTGGACTGGCCGCGCTCCAAACGGAGGACGAGGCTGCGATCCGGGCTCGCTGGCTCGGTGGCAGTTTCGACGCGCGCTCGGCGTCCGAATCGACAAATCTGGTTCTGAGCCGCGAAGAGCAGGCATGGCTGCGCGCGTTGCCGCCGCTGTCGGTTGGCTTCGATGGAGACTGGGCGCCGTTCAGCACGCTCGATGAACTGGGACGCCCGTCGGGCCTCGCCGCAGACTATCTCGATTACATTGGCCGTACGCTTGGCCTTACGTTCCATCGCGCGCCGGCTAAGGATTGGTCCGCCACGCTCGAAGACTTCGACCGTGGCAACGTCGCGCTACTCGCCACGGCGGCCCGCAATGATCCGCGACTTCAGCTCGCGACTTTCTCCCACGCTTACGAAACGTATCCGATTGTCATCGTTGCGCGCGAAGCCGAGCCGGTCGCGCGCAGCCTGAGCGACTTCGCTACGCGCCGCGTGGTGGTGTCGGTACACAGCCGTGGTTCGGTGCCTTTTCAGCAATACGGGGTGTCGGCTGGGCACATCATGGTTGCGTCGAACCTGAACGCGGCGTTGAAACTGCTGGCGGCGGGCGGCGCCGACGCGCTGGTGGGCAACGTCGCTGAAATCGACACCGCACTGACGCGGCAGTATGCAGGCGTTCTGAAGATTGTGGGGACGGTGCGCGAGCCGGATTCCGTCGGCTTTGCAGTGCGCCCCGATATGGCGCCGCTGGCGGGGCTGATCGACCGCGCGTTGCTCGCCATGCCCGCGTCGGAGCGGCAACGTATCCGTCAGAAGTGGGTGACGGGAAGCACGCGACCGGAAGGTGGCTGGAGCGTGACGGCACTTCGGCTGTTGCCTGTGCTGATTTGCGTAGGTGTTGTATTGCTGGTGACGTTGCGCGCATATGTACTGCTGCAGCGCGAGGTCGGACGACGCGAGCGCACCGAGCACGAACTCGAGTCGCAGCTGAATTTTCAGCAGACGATGATGGAAATGGTCCCGTATCCTCTCGTCGCGATGGACTTGCAGTTGCGATATATCGACGTCAACCGCGCGTACGAGGACGCGACGGGCCTCCGGCGCGAAGACGTGATCGGACGTACGAGCACGGATGTTCTTGCGTGGGGCAAGGGCAATAGCCAGTCGCTCGTACGCTTGATACATGAGGTGCTGAAAGAAGGCTCGACCATGCAGATCGAGCTCGAGTTCGAAGACGCGCATGGCGACAGCCGGCATGGCATTTTCTGCGTGTGCGTCTGCAACGGTGCCGACGGCAAGCCCATGTGTCTGCTCGGCACGGTCGTCGACATCACGGATATCCGCCGCGCGGAAATGCTGGCGAGCGAGACGCAACGGCGTCTCGCCGACGTGACAGGCTCGTTGCCGGCCGTCGTGTTCCAGTTGCGGCGCGGACTCGATGGCACGTACTCGTTCCCTTATGTCGGCGGTGATATCGAGCATCTGCTCGGCTACGACAGCGACGCGCTGATGACCCATATCGCACTCGACTTCAGCACGATTTGCCCGGACGACCGCCCGGGCGTTGTCACCGCGCTCGAACGTTCCGCGCTCGTCATGGAGCCTTTGCACATCGAGTTCCGGATCGACGGACCGACCGAGCAACGCTGGGTGCGTGCGGAACTCGTGCCGCGGCGCGAGCCCGGTGGTGGGACGGTGTGGAGCGGCTATTGGGTCGACGCGAGTGTCGAGCGGTTGCGTGCCGACGAACTGGCGCATGCCCGCGATCTCGCCGAAGCCGCGTCGCGCGCGAAGGACGACTTCCTCGCGATGATGAGTCACGAAATCCGCACGCCGATGAACGGTGTGCTCGGTCTCGTCGAAGTGCTGGAGCGTACACGGCTCGATGCGGATCAGGGTGAAATGCTCGGCATGATTCACGAATCGGCGGGCGCACTACTGCAGATTCTCGACGACCTGCTCGACTACTCGAAAATCGAAGCCGGACGGCTGACCATCGAATCCGAGCCAATCGACATGCGCGATCTGGTCGACACGGCGGTCGGGTTGTTGGCGGGCCGGGCGCATGAGAAAGGTCTCAAAGTACGGGTCGACGTCGATCCGCAAGTCGCCGCAACCCTCAGAGGCGACAGCGTGCGCTTGCGACAGATCCTGTTTAACCTGCTCGGCAATGCGATCAAGTTCACGCCGCGTGGCGAAGTCGATGTACTCGTGAATCTCGTAGAGCAGGCCGAATCGGGCCAGACGATCGAGATCACCGTCGACGATACGGGCATCGGCATCGATCCTGAAGTTCAGGCGCGTCTGTTCGAACCGTTCGTGCAGGCGGAATCGTCGACGACGCGGCGCTTTGGCGGCACGGGTCTCGGCCTGACCATCTGTCGCAAACTGGTCGCGTTGATGGGCGGTGAGTTATCGCTGTCGAGTACGCCGGGCGAAGGCACGCGCATGACATTGCGCCTGCTGATGCCTCTCGAGACGCAGCATTACACGGCAGGTGGTTTGCGCGGCAAACGCGGTATCGTCGCAACGTGCGATGCGCCAGTCGCGACAGCACTCAAGCACTTCGGCACTGCACTTGGCATCGAGTTGCGCTGCGTGGGCGCCGACCTCGCGGAATTGCGCGATCTGAAAGCGCTGCGAGGCGTGGATCTGATTTTCGTCGGCGAAGGCGTCGAACTGCCGGCGGCCGTCGCGCAGTCTGGCGCGAAGATCATCAGCCTGACCGAGAAGCCCAAGCCCACCGGCTACCGGATTGTCGACGACGCGGTGCGAGTGAGTATCAACCCGATTTCGTGGCGTGGCCTGAGCGCGGCATGCGCCGCCGCATTGACAGGTCTTTCGCCGACGCCCGCACGCCCGGTTGGCGCAGGCGAAGCGATTAGCGCGCCGCCCGATCGTGAGCGTGCAATTGCAAGCGGACGGCTCGTGCTGGTCGCCGAAGATCATCCCGTCAATCAGGAGTTGATCCGTCATCAGCTGGCGCTGCTCGGCTTTGCATGCGACGTCGTCAACGACGGCGCCGAAGCACTCGACGCGCTTGATGCGACATCGTACGGCTTCCTGATCACTGATTGCCACATGCCAAGATTGTCAGGCTATGAACTGGCGCGAGGCGTGCGTGAACGGGAGCAATCTACCGGCGCACATCTGCCGATTCTCGGCATCACGGCCAACACCGCGCCGGAAGATCTGAAGGCCTGTCGCGAGGCGGGCATGGACGATTGCCTCGTCAAGCCGACTCGCCTCGCCACTTTGCGCGATTATCTGAGCCGCTGGTTTGGCGCGGATAGCGCGCGGCCTGCCGCACCAGGCGATGCGCCAACGGCGGCCGTGCTGGACACGCACGCTGAAAAAGCGGACAGCATCGCCTATGTTCCCGTCGATCTCAGCCAGTTGACGCAGATATGGGGCAGCGAATCGACGGTCAAGTCCTTGCTCGATGCGTTCGTGTCATCGGTGCGGGACGATATGCGCGCGTTGCCGCCGCTGCTCAACGACCCAGACGTCGCGGAGTTGCGTCAATGGCATCATCGTGTCGCGGGCGCGGTGGGCGTGTTGCAGTATCCGCCGCTGCTCGGCGTGCTCGAAAGCTACCGGCGGCACCTGACCACCGCTCCGTCGGACAAGCTGCGCACCGAAGGCATCGCCCTCGTGCGTGCATGCAATACCATGCTCGACGGCATCGAAGAACAGGCGGCGCTGCTCGCCTGATTGCTCCTGCGGTTCCTCGCTTCGCAAGCCCTCATATCGCTGCGTGTGCGTCACGCGCAGTGCTCCGAATTGCACTAGTATGTGCTGGCGCATGAGATGGCGTTTGCTCACGTATCGGGCGTCGAGCAGCGCTAGTCCAGCGCACAAAGACTCGGAGAGAACAATGATTGCGATTCGAAAGCTGAGCATGGTTGCTGTCATGTGGGCGCTGGCGTCGGGCGTGGCGCTGGCGGACACGGTAGATCTGAAAGCTGACCTCGAACCATCGAGCGAAGTGCCACCGCGTGTGAGTCGCGGACACGGCGCGCTGGACGCGACGTTCGACACCTCGACCAAAACGTTGAAGTGGACCGTGACTTACGAGAGCCTGTCGGGTCCGGCGACGATGGCGCATTTCCACGGTCCTGCGCCCGTCGGGCAGAACGCAAAAGTGCAGGTGCCCATCGACAAGAGCGCGTTGGCCAGTCCGATCAAAGGTTCTGTGACTCTGACGGAGCAGCAGGTCACCGATCTGATGGCGGGGCAGTGGTACTTCAACGTTCACACGGCGCAGAATCCGACGGGCGAAATCCGCGGTCAGGTGTTGCCGGCGAATTAAACAAGGCAAGGCATTCAGCACGATGGCCGGAAGCGTCAATGGCGGTTCCGGCTATTGTCGTTTGAAGCGGCGACTCACTGGCGATCCAGTCAGTAGAAGACGCCTTCAACCGAAGCTCAGCGAAAGCCACGTACCATGGCAATTCAATCTGCGATGGAGAGTGCTCCGATGAGTTGGCAAAGCGCCTTTGCTTGCTGGTTTTTGCGTCGTCAGTTTCATCCTCAGACGCGGCATCCGACGATCAGCGCCGAACGTGCGCGCAGGATGACAGCGAAGCGCGCCTACACGCCGCGCGTGCCGTCGGGCTGGGCTTTGCATGAACGCTATGGCGAACGTGACTGGCCATTGCGCGGTGAATGGCTGACGCGAGCCGACGGAAAGCAGCACGCGACAACGATCCTTTACCTGCATGGCGGCGGCTATTACTTCTGCTCGCCGCAGACGCACCGCGCGGGCTCCTTCGGTCTGGCAGCACGTAGCGGAGCGCGCGTATTTTCACTCGATTACCGGCTCGCGCCCGAGCACCCGTTTCCCGCTGCCCTCGACGATGCATTGGCCGCCTATCGACAGCTGATCAAGGAAGGAACGCAGCCCGATTCGATTGTGATCGCAGGCGATTCAGCCGGCGGCGGCCTGGCGCTCGCGACACTCGTCGCGTTGCGCGACGCCGGTGCGCCACTGCCAGCAGGCGCGATCCTCTTTTCACCGTGGACGGATCTCGCGGCGACAGGCGCATCGCTGCAAACCAATGACGGCATCGATCCGATGTTCCACGGTCCGTCAATCGGGCGGGCCGCGCAGCTTTATCTTGGCGATACACCCGCCACGCATCCGTACGCGTCGCCGCTCTATGCAGACCTGAAAGGCCTCCCGCCGCTCTTCATGCAAGTCGGCAGCACGGAAGTGTTACTCGATGATTCGCGGCGCGTCGCGGACAAGGCGCGCGCAGCGGGCGTCGACGTCGACTTCGAAATCTGGCGCAAGATGCCGCACGTGTGGCAACTCTGGACGCCGTTCATTCCCGAAGCGCGCCGCGCGCTCGATCTTGCCGCGCGCTTTGTTCTACGCGTCACGGGCGCGCGCCGCGGCGTTCATCCCGCCAGCGAAACGTCGATCGTCTGATACGCGGCCTGCACGGCGTCCGTGCCGTACTGGCGTTCGAGGCGGCGCACGGTGAAGTGGCCGTGCGCGACCTGCTGGAAGTGGTCGATGAACACGGTGTTGACCATTGCACCGAGCACCGCGCCGATAGCGGGAATCGACTTCGCCGCGATCTGCTCGCTCACCTGCACCGAAAAACGCGCCGCGATCGTGTTCAACAGACGCAGCAGCGCCGCCGAGCCGTGCGTCGTGAAACCCTTGGTCGCAATCTCCGACGACGCCTTCGACACCGCCTGCGCCAGCGCGCCTCGCATGATGAAGTAGCCGTAATCGGCATCGTCGTCAGCTTTCGATGTGCCGCCCATGCCGAGCACCGTCAGGCATTGCAGTTGTGTATCGACGGCAGTCAGATCCTCGCCCTCGCTGCGCGCGATGTCGCAGATCGAGCGGAACATCAGCGTGGTCGTGACGGGCAGTTCGACAGGCAGCGCGAACAGCCCGAACGCGCCGCCCGCCGCGCCCGTCGTCGCGACGGCGAACTTGTGCAGCAGATTGCTCGGCCGGTCGCTGACGCCGAGCGGCGCGCCGCCCATCGGTCGCCCCAGCGTGCGCAGCGCGATCTGCAGACATTTGCGCAGCGCGAGTTGCGTCGCGTCGTTGACCTTGTCGCTGGCAATCGCCGGCATCTTCGACATCAGCTTTTCCATCGGCGCACCGACGATGCTGGCCAGTTTCATCGTCAGCGCCGGGCTTTCGAGTTCGTGTTTGGCGCGGCGCAGAGCCGCGAGATCGTCGGCGGAAAGCGGCGCGGCGGCAAGTGTAGTGGGTTCCATGAATCTCCCTGAACCTCAGAATTTTTAGGAGCGTCCGATGCAACAAGCAGGTCCGGACGCACGCAGATTAGAGCGATTCAGCGTGGTATGATTCCATATCGTTGACGAGTCAACTGTTGTTTCATCAAAAAATGGCCGTGCACACCGCCGCCCACCATTCGAGTGGGCAAGTTTTACCGTTCCGGGAATCGTTGCTGGCGATGCTCGGCGTCTCTTTCGTCTCGATGCTGGTCGCCCTCGACCAGACCGTGGTCGGCACCGCGCTGCCCACCATCGTCGCGGATCTCAAAGGTTTCGAGCTGTACGCGTGGGTCGCGACGTCGTATCTGCTGACGTCGGTGATCACGGTGCCGATCTTCGGGCGACTCGGCGATTACTACGGGCGCAAGCCATTCGTGATCGCGTCGATCATCGTGTTCACGGCGGCGTCCGTGCTGTGCGGCGCGGCCAATAACATGCTGTTTCTGGTGATCGCGCGCGGCGTGCAGGGCATCGGCGGCGGCATGCTGGTCGGCACCGCGTTCGCGTGTATCCCCGATCTCTTTCCTGATTCCGTCGTGCGGCTGCGCTGGCAGGTGCTGATGAGTTCGGCGTTCGGCATTGCCAATGCCGTCGGGCCGTCGCTGGGTGGTTTCCTGACGCAGTACTACGGCTGGCGTTCGGTGTTCTACGTGAATTTGCCCGTCGGGCTGCTGTCGCTGTTTTTCGTGTGGCGTTATCTGCCGCATCTTCGGCATGTCGTGCACGAAGGCAAGATGCGGCTCGACTGGCCGGGCGCGTTGCTGATCGCGGCGTCGCTCGGCAGCTTGCAACTGTTCGTCGAACTGCTGCCCAAGCATGGCGTGACGGCATCGGCGGCTGCATTGCTGGTGGTGAGCATCGCGTGCGCGATCGGGCTGTGGCAATGGGAAAAACGCTTCCCGCAAGCCATTCTCCCTATCGACATGTTCCGCAACCAGAGCCTCTCCGCGCTGTTCGTGCTGGCCGTGCTCGGCGGTTTCGCAATGTTCTCGCTGCTGTTTTACGCGCCGCTGCTGTTCCAGGGCGGCTTCGGCATGACGCCGAACGAGGCGGGACTGGTGATCACGCCGCTCGTCGTGTTCATCACGATCGGCAGTATTGCGAATGGGCGCATCGTCTCGCGGGTGCCGAATCCGAATGTGATGCTGTTCATCGGCTTCGCGCTGTTCGCGGCGGCGTCGCTCGGCGTGGTGATCGCAACGCACGCGATGCCGCGCTGGCTGCTGATGCTGTTCATGACACTCGGTGGCCTCGGACTCGGCTTCGTGCTGCCGAACCTCACCGTGTTCGCGCAACAGACGGCGGGCCGCGAGCATCTCGGAATCGCGACGGCGCTGCTGCAATCGTTGCGCATGATCGGCGGGATGATCGGCACGGCACTGACGGGCACGCTCGTCACGCATATGTACGCGAGCGGCGTGCGCAGTGCGCTCGACGGCGATCACGCGAGCCAATGGTTCGCCGATCTCGGCGACCCGCAGATTCTCGTCAATCGCGACGCACAGCACACGCTTTTGAGCGAATTGTCGAAGGCAGGGCACAATGGCGCCGTGCTGCTGGAGTCGGCGCGTGAATCGCTGGTGGGCGCGATCCATATCGGCCTGATGATGGGCGCAGTGGTTGCGTTGTTTGCGATCTGGCAAAGCCGGCGCGTGCCGCCCGTCAAGTTGCGCAAGCAGATCGAGCCGGTCGTTCACGTTGACTGACTGGCATGTAGGCGTTTTTTGATTAATAGAAACATCATGGAAGAACAGGACCGCGTCGCTATCCTTCAACAGTTTGGTCGCACGTATCGGGCGTTCATGTCGGCGTTCGAGGGGCGTGTCGGGCATCCGTTGCCGCGCTGGCGTATTCTGCTCGCGCTGTACGATCAGGCGGGCGAGTCGTCGCAGAAAAAACTCGTCGAGCGTTTGCGTATCGATCCGGGCGCGTTGACGCGTCAGCTGAAGTCGCTGGAATCGATAGGCTGGATTTCGCGCAGCATGGACGAGCGCGACAACCGCATCACCAATGTCAAGCTCACGGCGGAAGGGCGCGCTGCGATCGAAACGAGTCTGCCGAATCGCAATGCGTTCCTGCACGACACGATGGCCGCATTACCCGACGACGTGCTCGCGGGCCTGTCGAGCGCACTGTCGATGCTCGAAGCACGCATCGGCGAAGTCGTGGCATCGCCGGCAGCCGATGCCGAGGCCGCGCCAGCCGGACGATGAGCCGATAAAAAAGGCGCTGGGTCGTGAGACGCAGCGCCTTTGTCTTGTCGATCGAAGAACAATCAGAAGAACGTTTCGATCACTTCCGTCACGCGATACGACGGATCGACCACCAGCACCTGACGCCATTTGTCGAAGGTCAGGCACGGATGCGAGATGTCGAAGGCGATCATGTCGCCGACTTTCAGATCAGCGCCTGCGGGAATCCGCAGATACGCATGCTGATCCATCAAGCCGAAAATTTCCCAGCCTTCGTCCGTACCGATGTCACGCGGCGTTTGCGTGCCCGGACGATAGTGCTTCGCGGGTTCCGGAAAGCCAGCGTCGAAGGCTGAATCGCGCTTGCCCAGACCGATGATCGCGCGGTCCGGCTCGGGAATGGACTGCACATACGCCCACAGTTGCAGCGCAGGCAGCAAGCCTTCGCCCATGCGCTTCGCGACAGGGTTGCGCTTGAAAATATCCGTCTGCGCCTTGCGATAGATGCCGACGTCATGCGTCAGATAACAACCCGGACGCAGCACGATCTCGATGCGGTCCTTGCGCGCGGCCTTCGCAAACTCTTCCGCGACCACGTCGTACCACGCCGACCCGGCGCCCGACAGCACAGCCGGCGTGCGCGCGAACTGGCCTTTATCCGACAGTTCCAGCGTGAGCTTCACGGCGCTGCGCAGGAAGTCGCGCACTTCCTGTTCTTCCTTCAGCACGCCTTCGTACAGTTCGATGCCCGCGAGCTTCAGCGAATCCGGATAGCGCGCGATCGCGTCGAGCACGGCTTGCGTTTGCGCGTCGTCGCGCACGCCCGTGCGTCCACCGGGCACGCCGAGTTCGACCAGCACCTGCAATTGCTTGCGCACCGAGCCGAAGAACTTGCCAAGCTGATCGACGCCTTCGACGGAATCCACCAGACAGAAGAACTCGAAATCGGGATCGCTCAGCAGTTCGGCGATCATCAGCATGTTGCGTTTGCCGACCAGCTGGTTCGCCATGAGCACGCGCGATACGCCGCCGTGATACGCGGCGCGCACCTGATGCGCGGTGGCGAGCGTGATGCCCCACGCGCCCGTTTCGATCTGACGGCGGAACAGTTGCGGCGCCATCGTGGTCTTGCCGTGCGGCGCGAGCTTCACGCCATACTCGGCGACGAACTTCTGCATCCAGTTCAGGTTGTGCTCGACACGGTCTGCATACAGGACAGCGGCGGGCAGGCTGACATCCTCGTCGAGCAGATTCCATTCGAGACGCGTCGCGTCCGCGAGCTGGATACTCGTACCCGGCACGTTGCCCAGACCCTTGCTGTAAGGATCAATCGTCGCCCCCTGATAGTTTGTAACTTTCATGTCATCCTGCTCCATCGGCCAGTTAAATCGCATCGAAGTTGACTTTGGTATGTTACCGAAAGTACGATGCTTGATGAAATGTTATTTAGTACCACGCGTCCGGCGAGCGATGTTACCGACGGCGCGTGACACTCGCGAGCCATGAATTCCACCGCCGAACCCGTCGCCTTCGACATTGTCGCCCGTATTGCGGAATGCGCGCCCGAGTTGCGCTCGGCCGAGCGCAAGGTCGCGGCGCTGATTCTCGACGATCTGACGGGCGCGTCGCGCGCGAGCATCGGCGCATTGGCCGAGCGGGCCGAAGTGAGCGTCGCGACGGTCACGCGTTTTGCGAAAGCGGTGGGCTGCCGCGACGTGCGTGAACTGAAGCTGCGGCTCGCGCAGGCGGCGGCTGTCGGTCAGCGTTTCCTGCAGACGGGCGCGCAGCCATCCGACGTTCCCGAGCCGCTGGCGACGCGTGTGTTCGACGAGTTGCAGACGGCGCTTACGCACAATCACCAGTTGCTGTGTCAGGCGCCGCTCGCGCAGGCGGCGGCTGCGTTGCGCGAAGCGCGCATGATTTACGTGTTCGGCATGGGCGGCGGCTCGACCGCGCTCGCCGACGAAATGCGTTTCCGGCTCGTGCGTCTGGGCCGGCCGGTGGCGACGTATCAGGATGGCTTGCTGCAGCGCATGGTGGCATCGACGGTATCGCGCGATACCGTGGTGATCGCGTTGTCGACCACAGGCCGCGTGCCGGAAATGGTGGATAGCTGCAAGATCGCGCGCAGTTACGGCGCGACGCTGATCACGGTGACGGCGCCGGCGTCGCCGCTGGCGAAGCTGGCCGACTGGCTGATCCCGATCGTCGCGTTCGAAACCGACTTTATCTACAAGCCATCGTCATCGCGCTACGCGATGATGATGGCGCTCGACGTGCTCGTCACCGAACTGGCTGTGAGCCTCGGCGACGAGAGCCGCGAACTGCTGCGCCGCATGAAGCATGCGCTCGACGCGCATCGCGGCGGCGGCGACCGACAACCGCTAGGAGACTGATTCATGCACTCGCATCCCGAAGCCGCCGATACGCTGATCGTCGGCGCGCAACTGTATGACGGCACAGGCGCGCCGCCCGTCGAGCGCGACGTCGCGGTGCGCAACGGCAAGATCGTCGCGATCGGCAATCTGTCGAACTGGCTGGCCGAAGAGGTGATCGACGCGAATGGCCGCGCGCTGGCGCCAGGCTTCATCGACGTGCACACGCACGACGACACGCACGTGATCCGCTCACCGCAAATGATGCCGAAGATCACGCAGGGCGTGACGACGGTGATCGTCGGCAATTGCGGAATCAGCGCTTCGCCTGTGTCGCTGAACGGCGATCCGCCTGATCCGATGAATCTGCTCGGCGCGCGCGATGCGTTTCAGTATCCGACCTTCGCGGCTTATGTCGATGCCGTGAACAAGGCGAAGCCATCGGTGAATGTCGGCGCGCTGATCGGGCATACGGCGCTGCGCAATAACCATATGGACCGGCTCGATCGCGCGGCGACGGCGCAGGAAATCGACGGCATGCGCGTGCAGCTCGAAGAAGCGTTGGCGAATGGTGCGCTCGGTTTGAGTTCGGGGCTCGCGTATGGCTCCGCGTTTGCGGCGCCGACGGAAGAAGTGATGGCGCTGGCTGAGCCGCTCGCGGCATCGGGTGCGTTGTACACGACGCACATGCGCACCGAGTTCGATGCGATTCTCGACGCGATGGACGAGGCGTATCGCATCGGCAAGCACGCACGCGTGCCGGTGATCATCTCGCATTTGAAGTGCGCCGGGCCGTCGAACTGGGGACGCAGCGTGGAAGTGCTGGCGTCGCTGGAAGGCGCGCGGCAGTTTCATCCTGTTGGCTGCGACTGTTATCCGTACAACCGCAGTTCGTCGACGCTCGATCTCAAGCAGGTGACGGGCGATATCGACATCACGGTCACGTGGTCGACGCCGCATCCGGAGATGGCGGGCAAGCTGATCAAGGACATCGCCGCCGAGTGGGGCATCACGCAGCAGGAAGCGGGCAAGCGCCTGCAACCGGCGGGTGTCGTGTATCACAACATGTCGGAAGACGACGTGCGGCGCATTCTGTCGCATCCGGCCACGATGGTCGGCTCCGATGGCTTGCCGAACGATCCGTTGCCGCACCCGCGTTTGTGGGGCGCGTTTCCGCGTGTGCTGGGTCACTATGCGCGCGACCAGAAACTGATTCCGCTGGAAGAGGCGATTCGCAAGATGACGAGTCTGTCGGCGCGGCGTTTTGGTTTGAAGGAGCGCGGCGAGGTGCATATCGGCTATCACGCCGATCTGGTGCTGTTCGATCCGGCGCGTGTGCGCGATGCGGCGACGTTCGACAAGCCGCAGCAGGCGGCGGATGGCATCGATGCCGTGTGGGTGAATGGCGTGCTGTCGTATCGCGACGGCCAGCCGACCGGCGAGCGCGCGGGCCGGTTTGTCGCGCGTGGCGCGACGGCGGCGTCGCGTGCCGAGCTTACGCAGGCTTTTTGAATTTTTGCGTTCGCATTGGGTGCGAACGCGCTTACGTTACAAAGGAGTTGAACGATGAAGCGTTATGGCGTTGAAGGTGGCAAGGGTACGGGCGGACAGGTGATGCCGTTTGCGCGTGCGGTCGAAGCGGACGGCTGGCTGTTCGTGTCGGGGCAGACCCCGATGGAGAACGGTGAAGTGATCAATGGTGGGATTGTCGAGCAGTCGCACAAGACCATTCAGAATGTGCTCGCTATTTTGACCGAGGCCGGATATGGGCCGGAGCATGTCGTGCGATGTGGTGTGTGGCTCGATGATCCGCGTGACTTTGCTTCGTTTAATAAGGTGTTCAAGGAGTACTTTGGGGCTAATCCGCCTGCGCGGGCATGTGTTGTGTCGTCGATGGTGATCGACTGTAAAGTTGAAGTTGACTGCGTCGCTTATAAGAAGCCTGCGGGTTAAGGTTTTTTGGGTTGTCTGGCGACGCTATTTGGTAGTTTGCTTTTGCTTGTCGCTGGCATCCGCGATTTGATGTTTGTGCTTCATGCGTCGCCCCTGTGCGGGGCAGCACCTACTTTTCTTTGCCGCGGCAAAGAAAAGTAGGCAAAAGAAAGCCGCTGAAC
>NZ_QBUY01000109.1 GCF_003121405.1 Paraburkholderia sp. C35
GGTGTTAGCCCGCTTTCTTTTGCCTACTTTTCTTTGCGGCGGCAAAGAAAAGTAGGTGCCGCCCCGCACAGGGGCAACGCTAGCAAACCAGAAGCAAATCGCGGACGCCCGCGAAAACCCAAACCGCGAACGCCCCGCCGACCCCACCCAAAAAACCCACACACAGACATAAAACCGCCTAACCAACTACCCGCTCAACAGCCCCCACCGCCTGCGCGGTAGCATCCAAACCACAACAATCAACCACAATCCGCTCCGGCATCGCACGCAGCCAGGTCAACTGCCGCTTGCACAACTGCCGCGTCGCGAAGACGCCCTTATCGCGCATGGTGTCGTAATCGATCAGACCGTCGAGATATTCCCAGGCCTGGCGATAGCCCACACACCGCATCGACGGCAAGCCAGGATGGAGATCGCCGCGATCCCGCAGCCGCCGCACTTCATCGATAAATCCGTGCGCGAGCATCGCATCGAATCGCGCTGCGATACGGGCGTGCAACACAATTCGATCAGACGGCTCCAGCGCAATCGGCACGAACCTGTACCGAAGTGCAGCATCGTCATCACGCGCAGGCGCCGCGAGCAGCGAAGACATCGTCTGCCCAGTCAGCATGAACACCTCGAGCGCCCGCTGGATCCGCTGCGAATCATTCGGCGCCAGACGTGCCGCCGTCACAGGATCGACGGCAGAGAGTCTCGCATGCAAGGCAGGCCAGCCTTCGCGTGCTGCATCGGCATCGAGCGTCGCGCGCACGTCGGGATCTGCAGCAGGCAGGTCGTTCAGCCCCTGCGTCAACGCCTTGTAGTACAGCATCGTGCCGCCGACCAGCAACGGCACATTGCCGCGCGCCACGATCTCGCCGATCAGCCGCAGCGCATCAGCCCGAAAATCGGCGGCGGAATAGGCATCGACGGGATCGACGATATCGATCAGATGATGCGGCGCCAACGCGCGTTCTTCCGCCGACGGCTTGGCCGTACCAATGTCCATCTCGCGATACACGAGCGCCGAATCGACGCTGATGATCTCGACAGGCGCGCGCGCAGCAAACGCCAGCGCAGCCGCCGTCTTGCCCGAAGCCGTCGGACCAAGCAGGCAGGCGAGGGGAAGCGCGGCGGATGGCGGCGTGGAGTGCGGATCGTGCTGCATCATGAGAAACGTGAAGACATACGGGCAGACATGCGTGAGCGGACAACCAGCACGGCCCCGCTCACTGTCCGCGCATGAACAGACGGTCGAGATCGCCGAGCGTCAGCTGATACCACGTCGGACGCCCGTGATTGCATTGGTCCGCGCGCTCGGTCGCTTCCATCTGGCGCAGCAGCGCATTCATTTCATCGAGCGTCAGACGCCGGTTGGCCCGCACCGCGTGATGACAGGCCAGCGTGCCGAGCAGTTCATGCTGACGCTCCGTCAGCACGCGCGAGCCGCCGTACGAATGCAGATCGGACAGCACCGCGCGCGCGAGCGCCTGCAAATCGGCATCTTTCAGCAACGCGGGCACGGCGCGGATCGCAATGGTGGTCGGCGACAGCACGGCGAGATCGAAACCAAGCGATTCGAGCGTCTCGCGCTCTTCTTCCACTACACCGATTTCCACGCCGTCAGCGGGCATCGATAGGGGAATGAGCAGCGGCTGCACGGCGATCGCACGATCCGTGAGCGCGTTCTTGAACTGCTCGTACAGAATGCGCTCGTGCGCCGCGTGCATATCGACGATCACGAGGCCGCGCGCGTTCTGCGCCAGCACGTAGATGCCGTGGATCTGACCAAGCGCGAAGCCGAGCGGCTGTTCGTCGTGCGCGTCGAAGCTCTGCGGCGCGCCGGACGGCTGCGCTGCGAAACCGTCGAAGCCCGCGAACGGCGAAGGCGTGCCGCTGCCGTCGGTGGAATCGGCTGCGTCGCGCAGTTCGAATGTGGTCGTGCCTTGCGACGTGCCCGCGCCCGCATCCTTACGTCCGAACAGCGCGTCGTACAACGCGAGCGGCTGCGCCACGGGCAGCGAGCCTTGCCTCATGCTCGCCTGGCGCATCCATGTGTTGCCCGGTTGCGAACTGCCGCCGTCGCTGACGCGGAAACCGCCGCCCAGCGGCGTCGAGCCAAACGATGAAGGCGAACCGGACATTCCCGGCGAGGCGGCAGGCATTGGCTCGATGCGCGCCGCGTGCCCACCCGACGTCGTTTCCGGCGACGCCCCAGCGTGCCGCGCAAGCGCGCGTTGCACGGCGTGGAACACGTACTGGTGAATCGAGCGCGAATCGCGAAAACGCACTTCGATTTTCGACGGATGCACGTTCACATCGACAGCCTCGGGCGGCAGGTCGAGGAACAGCACATACGACGGATAGCGATCGCCATGCAGCACATCTTCATAGGCCGCGCGCACCGCGTGCGTGAGCAGTTTGTCGCGCACGAAGCGGCCATTGACGAAGAAATATTGCTGGTCGGCGCGGCCGCGGCTGGCCGTCGGCAGACCGGCGCAACCATAGACGGCCAGCGGCCCCGCCGATTCATCGAGGGGCAGATGCGCCGTCGCGAATGTTTCGCCGAGAATCTTCGCTACGCGCGTGGCGGGATCGGTTGCGTTCCAGTGCTCGACGGCACGCCCGTTATGCAGCACTGAAATGGCCACGTCGGGCCGTGCGAGCGCCGCGCGCCGGATCATCTCGAGACAATGGCCGAGCTCGGTCTGCTCGCTCTTCAGGAATTTGCGGCGCGCGGGCGTGTTGAAATACAGTTCGCGCACTTCGATGGTCGTGCCGCGCGTGCCTGCTGCCGGCGATAGCGCACCCGTCTGCGCGTCGATACGTGTAGCGTGCGAAGCGTTCTCAGTGCGGCTCGTGATATGCATGTCCGACACCGATGCAATCGACGCCAGCGCTTCACCGCGAAACCCGAGGGTCGCAACAGCTTCCAGTTCGGCCAGCGAGCGGATCTTGCTGGTCGCGTGGCGCATCAATGCGAGGGCCAGTTCGCTTTCGGGAATGCCGCAGCCGTCGTCGGTGATCGAGATGCGCTTGACGCCGCCTTCGTCGAGCAGAATGCGCAATGTCTTCGCGCCCGCATCGAGTGCGTTTTCGAGCAGTTCCTTCACGACGGAAGCCGGCCGTTCGCCCACTTCGCCTGCGGCAATCTGGCTGATCAGCTGGTCGGGCAGCGCCTGGATGGCGCGCAACGGACGCGGCGTAAGCGCGCTTTCCGCGGTGCTTGCGTCGCGCGTCGACGCCGGATTCGGCGCGGCCGGCACGTCGGCAGGGGCGTGGTCGAGCGCCTCGGCGCGCGTTTCGGAAGATTCGGGGATCGCGGACATGGCGAAATTATAGCGATTCGTCGCAGATCGTCTGAACGTGCACATATCCGGCGACTTTTTTTAAAGTCGTCATGGCACTTTCGGTATCATGGCGCGGTCAATTTCCTGCCTCCGACGCGTTTCGCCCCTTTAGTGGCGCGCGCGAGGCACGCCATGCGCGACGGGCCGCCGTTTGCGTCACGCCAGCCATCTGCTTTTAAAAGGACGACCCTTTGGACACGCTGCTGCAATTCGTCAATCTTGTCCTGCATATCGACAAGTTTCTGGGAGTCTTCATCCACCAATACGGCGCGTGGGTCTACGCGGTGCTGTTCCTGATCGTGTTCTGCGAAACGGGCCTCGTCGTGCTGCCGTTCCTGCCGGGCGATTCGCTGCTGTTCATCGGCGGCGCGTTCTGCGCAACGGGCGAGATGAACATCGAGCTGCTGATCGTGCTGTTGCTGGTGGCTGCCGTGCTCGGCAATACGGTCAACTATCTGATCGGCCGTGCTATCGGGCCGAAGGTGTTCAATTCGCACATACCCGTGCTGGAAAAATTCCTCGACCGCGAAGCGCTGCGCAAGACCCACAACTTCTACGAGCGTCACGGCGGCAAAACCATCGTGCTGGCGCGCTTCATTCCTGTCGTGCGGCCCTTTGCGCCGTTCGTCGCGGGTGCATCGATGATGAGCGTCAAGCGCTTCCAGTTCTTCAATGTCGCGGGCGCGCTGTTCTGGGTGCTGCTGCTTACGCTGCTCGGTTATTTCTTCGGCAACATTCCGTTTATCCGCCAGTATCTGAATGTGATCGTGCTGGTCGGCATCGGCGCTGCTGTCGTGCCCGTCGCGTTCGGTGCGCTGTGGAAGATCCTGCGCAGCAAGCGTCAGCCGACGGGTTCGGCTGGCAATAACACGGGTCATTGAAATGAGGCGGCGGGCATCGCATCACGTCGATGCCCGCATGCGCCTAAGCAGTCCGCCTGATCAGTCCGCAGCTAGACGCGTCCGATCAGGCCGCGACAACCGCGTTACGAAGCCACGCGCCGCACGACGGGCGTTTCCGGTGTCGGATAGCCCGCTTCGCGGAAAGTCTCGATGATCGCGCGGTTCGTGTCGAAATACACCTGCCAGTAGTTGTCGTTGTGCGTGTAAGGCCGCACGCACAGCATCGGCCCTTCGGGCGTGAACGACAGCACTTCGATATCCGGCGCCGGGCTCTCGGACACATTCGGAATCTTCGCGATAGCCGCTCGCAGCCGGTTCGCGGCATCGATGGGATCGACGCCGTTCGCCACCTTCGCCGTCAACTCGACGCGCCGCACCGGCTGCGCGCTGAAGTTGGAAATGATGCCCGAGAAGATCGTGTTGTTCCCGCCGATGGTCAGCACGTTGTCGGGTGTGACGATCGTCGTGCCGAACAGGCCGAGTTCCTGAACGGTGCCCGTCACGCCGCCCGCCGTGACGAAATCCCCCACCTTGAACGGCCGCAGCACCTGCATGAAGATGCCTGCCGCGAAGTGGGAGAGCAGGCCGCCCCACGCAGTGCCGATGGCAAGACCAAGACCCGCGAGCAGCGCGGCGAACGACGTGGTCTGCACGCCGAACACCTGCAGGATGGCGAGTATCAGGATCAGGTTCAGCAGCGCGCCGAGGATCGAACCCAGATAGTTCGCGAGCGTCGGATCGACCTTGCTGTTGCGCGCAAGCACCTTGCGCATCAGGCTGATGACGAGTCCGATCACCCATCGCCCGATGATCCACAGAACGATCGCACCGAGTACCTTGGTCCCGAAGTCGATGCCCCGGGTCATCAGAAAGACGCGTACGGCTTCGATATCCACGATTCCCTCGCTTGAGTCGGTTGCGTATGACTGACTGCGTGCATGCGACGATGCAGCGGACGCGAGGCGGATCAGCAGAGCGGACGCCGCGTCCATCGCATGTGCTACACGACGTTGTTATCCGTACGGCGAACGGCTTGAACGGGCAGGGTTGCCCGGGATGCGAGTCGTGACGGCGCAGTTGCCGTCACCTGCAATCATCGACTGTTATAGGCGATGGCGCGGCAGGCAGCAAGACATATTCCAGGCCGGAACGGTCTGCTGCCGTTGCGCTCAATGCGCGGAGGGCGATGCACCCATTACAGCGCGTGCTGCCGCGCGACCGGCTGCCTTGCGGCTGCGAATGCGCGACAGGCACAGCGCGATGGCGCACGACGTCAGCCAGGCGGCGAGGCGCGGCAGGAACGCCTCCAGCGTGCTGAACTGACCGTAACGCATCTGTGCGTCGGAAAACACCAGAAAGGTCAACGCGACATCGAACAGCAGCGCGACGGCGACGAGCACGACGAATACCAGGTAGCCGTTCGCTTTCACGTCGGGCCGCATCCAGTTGATCACGCAACATGTCGCCAGCAGCGCGGCGAGGATGACCAGATTCGACATCAGATCGAGCAGGAAATTGATCATGGCGTTGAGATGAAAACGTTCTCTTATGAAAGTCCGCTCGCATGGTGACGTCGAAGCGCGGTCACGGCATGGGCATGGCGGCGCGATCATTGCACGTCTTTTCATCTCGATAAACGCAAATGTCTGGACTCCGGAACAAGACGTTGGCGATGCACGACATGCGTAACGCTTTCGTCACTATTTCGGATGCCAAATGTTAAAAAGGGTCTCCGGTTGCCCGGAGACCCTTTTGATTTTTCTCAAGCGACGCGTAATCGTGTCGTCGCCTTCAGCCGCTTGAGCGCGCTATTTATTGCCTGAGCGATGCGGCTGGTGTGAAGTCTTCCGCATCGACGTCGTAGCCGGACGGCTCCCAGCGGATCGCGAGCAGCGCGACGAGGCCAGCCAGCGGGGCAACCGCGATGATCCAGAACACGCGCGTGTGCATCGCGGCGGCGAGCACCGGGAACAGGAACAGCGAGACGGTGGAACTGGCGCGCATCAGCGTCTGGTTGAAGCCGACGCCCACGCCGCGCAGCGAGGTCGGATAGCTCAGCGACGCGAACGTCATGCTGTGCGAGCCGGGGCCGAAGCCCTGTCCGAACAGGAACAGCGCGAGCATCGCGATCGCAATGGCGACCTGCGCGCCGCCCGCCGGCTTGCCGACCACGGCGAGACCCACCAGCGCGACGAGCTGGCAGGCGTAGCCGAGCACCGTCATGTTCCATGCGCCGAACCTCGGCACCGTGCGCACGGCGATGATGCCGCCGACGAACGCAAACGCCAGATTGAGCACCAGCGACGCGAGGATCGTGGTGAGCAGCGACTGCGCGAGGAAGCTCGAAATGATGACGGGCAGGCCGAACGCAACCGCGTTATACGCAAACGACGACGCAATGCCGATCACCGTCGCCAGCACGGTGCGCTTCAGATAGACGCCCTTGAGCAGCGTGCCGTAGTTCTTCCACGAGGCGGCGCGCACGTGAGTCTGCTTCGTATTGGCGGCAGCATCGGGCGCGACATCGGCATCGATGCCATACGAGCGTTTTAGAATCTGCGCAGCGCCGTTGAGATCGCCCTGATTGGCGGCCCAAACCGGCGACTCGCTGATATAGCGGCTGCGGATCAGGATGATGACGATGGCGGGCACGGCGCCGAAGCCGAGAATCAGACGCCATAGCAGCGGCTGGTGGCTCGCCGGTAAGGTCGAGTAGAACGCGAGCACGAGCAGATACGACACGCTGATGGCTGCATACCAGACGGGGCACCACATCGCCACGCGCGCGGCCTTGTTGCCTTTGCCTTGCAGTCTTGAGAACTCGGCGAGAAACGCCATCGCCACGGGCAGATCGATACCGACGCCCAGCCCCATCACGAAGCGCGCACCGCCGAGCACCCAGGCATTCGGCGCGAACGCGCACGCGAGCGCGGCGATCACGAAGAAGAACATGTCGGCCATGAACACGCGATACCGGCCGATGCGGTCAGTCAGAAAGCCGCCCAGAAATGCGCCGACAATCGCGCCGAACGTGATCGCTGAGGCGACGAAGCCGGTGCCCGCGGGCGTCAGCGAGAATTCGCGCGCGACGTCCTTCAGGCCGAAGGCGAGGGCGCCGAGATCGTAGGCATCGAGAAACACGCCGCCGAGCGCGATCGCGACGACGATGCGTGCATCGCTGCCGATAGCAGCGCCCTGGTTGACGAGTGCCGACACATCGGCGGCGGAACGGATGACAGGCTTGCCGGACGCGCGGGACGGAGCCTGCGCGACGCCTGTTTCGGGCGCGAAAACGGTGGACATGCGGCTCGTACGCGCAAAAACGCGCAAAAGGCGGAATCGTACTGGCGCGCATTCGCCATCAACAACGTTATTTTTGTTATTAGCTCATGCCTACAGTCATGCGTGCTGCATCGTCCCAATTTTCGGAACGATGCAAGCCTGAATGGGCGATCAGCCTTTGGACATGCTGTGGCGGTGCGCCGCGCGGTAATCAGTTGGCGAGATGGACAGGCGCTTGCGGAAGATCTTGGCGAGTCCGTCGCCGCTGCGCACGCCACAGCGGCGCGCGATGCCGTCGATGGACATGTCGGTTTCCGCCAGCAGCAGGCAACTGGCGTCGAGGCGCGCGCGCAACAGATATTCCGACGGCGTCAGCCCGACCTGCGCCTTGAAGCGCCGCAGGAAGTTTCGTTCGCTCATCTTCGCGACCTCGGCGGCTTCCGCCACCGAGATATGACGCGTGTAGTTCTCGCGGATCCAGTGCGCGGCCGTCGTGATCTTGCGGGTGATGCCCTTTTTTTCGTCGTCGTCGAGAATCGCGTCGAGGCGGCGCGATGCGCCCGACAGCGCGCGTTCCGACACCAGCCGCGCGATCGGCGTGCCGTGGTCGCGCTTGATGACCGTCAGCGCAGCGGCGATGGACCGCACGGGTGCGTCCACGTCGATCGATGCGCCAGGCTCGATCTGCCAATGCGTTTCATTGGCGACGGGCGCGGTGGGATTGCCGGTGTCGTCGTCGGTGGCGTCGGGCATGCTGCGCCAGCCGCGCCGCTCGAAGGCGATATCGGCGGCGGCGAGCACGCCGAGGCCTTCGTCGAGCGCCTTCACCACGCGGATTTTCGGCGCGATGGCGCGCAGCCGGCGGATCAGCCTCTCATTGGCCTTGGCGCGCGATGCGCCCGGCCCGCCGACGATGAATAGCGTATCGAAGCCGTTCAACAGCGGGCCGTTGAGGCTTTCCGTCCACACGCGCAGCGCACAGCTGCTGACCACGCTGCCGCCCATTTCGGACAGCATCACGATCGAATACGAGGGTTCGACACCTGAAGCTTCGGAGCCGGATTGATCGGCTTGTGCTTCGTTGGCGAGTCGGAATGCGTCAGCGAGCAGACAAACGTCGCTTAGCGGAAATCGTTCAAAAACGAGAATTCCTATACGTTTGACCATGTGCCCGACATTGACGACTGCGCTCGACGAGGTTGAATCCATCCACCGACTCACCGCGTGCTCATATCGCATCGTCTGTCTCCAGTGCCGAGGACGGCGAAAGAATGAAGGTCTGCGTGCCTTGCGTCCATCATAGGCCGACGTATTCCCACGCTGAACGTTTGAGTCGGAAAAGACCGAGAAGTTGGCAGATCGGCTCGATATTCGCGGAATACTCTGGCGTATCGATGCTTATCAATCAACTCAAAGAGGCGAGAGCATGCTCAGCATACGCAAGGCGGTGTTCCCCGTGGCCGGTCTCGGTACCCGGTTCCTTCCCGCGACGAAAGCCAGCCCCAAAGAAATGCTACCCGTAGTGGACAAACCGCTGATCCAGTACGCAGTCGAGGAGGCCATTGCAGCGGGCATCACCGAGATGATCTTCGTGACGGGGCGCAGCAAGCGCGCCATCGAAGACCATTTCGACAAGTCGTACGAGGTCGAGTGCGAACTGCTCGCGCGCGGCAAGCTCGCGCTGCTCGAACTGGTGCAGAACATCAAGCCGAGCCATGTCGAATGCTGCTATGTGCGCCAGCCGGAGCCGCTCGGGCTGGGCCACGCGGTGCTGTGCGCGGAAAAGCTGGTGGGCGACGAACCGTTCGCCGTGATCCTCGCCGACGATCTGCTCGATGGCGAACCGCCCGTGCTGTCGCAGATGGTGAGTCTCTTCAATCACTATCATTGCTCGATTGTCGGCGTTGAGGAAATCGGCAGGCAGGAATCGCGCTCGTATGGCGTGATCGACGGCAAGCGTTGGGATGACCGGCTCTTCAAGATGTCGGGCATCGTCGAAAAACCCGCGCCGGAAGATGCGCCGTCCAATCTCGGCGTGGTGGGCCGCTATGTGCTGATGCCCAAGATCTTCGATCATCTGCGCCGTCAGCAGGCGGGCGCGGGCGGCGAGATCCAGCTGACGGACGCGATCCAGGCGCTGCTCGGCGGCGAACAGGCGCTGGCGTATCAGTATCGCGGCAAGCGTTTCGACTGCGGCAGCAAGCTCGGTTATCTGAAGGCGACGGTTGAGTTCGCATTGCGCCATCCCGAGGTCAAGGAAGCGTTCGACGCGTATCTGAAGGGCCGCATGCAGGCCGGGCAGGGCGCGCACGGCGAGGGCGCGCAGCAGGAACTGGCGGAACTGTTGAGCCGCGTCTGATCGCTTGATTAAGTCAACGGCGCGGCGGAGCGATCCGCCGCGCCGTTTTCTTTTGCACGACTGCTCGCGCCACTGCGACGTGGACGCGGCCCGTAAGTGTCAGCGGAAATACGCCTTGGTGTTCTCGTGCACGTCGTCGCGCGCGAGCAGCGCTTCCGGCGTGAGCCAGATATAGCGGCTGTGCTGATCGAAACGGCCGACCGACGCCGTGTTCTCGAGCGTGAGAAAGTAGGCGATCACCACGTAGTGCGTCGTGATCTTGTCCGCGCCTGCGAAGTTGTCCTTGTAAAGATGCTCGAACAATCCACCGAATCGCGCCGCTGAGCGTTCCATCCCCGCGATGCCCAGTTCCGAATCGACGATGCGTGTGAAAGCGGCATCGAGCCGCTCATTTTTGCAGATGCGTCCGCCAGGCACGAACCATGTGCCGAGTGCCGGCCGGTTGCGCCGATGTCCGACCAGTACGCGCCCCGCGTAATCGGACACGATCAGGTCGATCGACACGAGGGGTGTCATCTTGACGACCTGAAGAAAATCGCCTGCTTCGAGAAAATCGGCTCACGTGGCGGCCATATCTCTCTCTCGTCATGTGGTTTTGTTTAATGGGGCAGCAAAGCGGGATAGTCGACAGCGCCGCGTTACATGCGCACTTCGCAGCCAGCGCGCACTCACACGCGCCGCCGCTTACCTGCCTCTCTAGTGATGATCGTGATCGTTGGCGAACAGCCGCGAGGTGGTTCCGAACAGAAAAGCGATGACGACGCCGATCCCCACGCACAGCAGCAGCGCGGAGGCCAGCATTGCGACCACCACTACCATGATCCAGCCCAAACCCGTCATTCCACCGCTCCGTCGTCATGGCTTCGCGGGCATGCGCGATGTGACGCGCGCATGACGCGAGGCTTGCGGCATTGCACAGAGTCTAAGCGCAGCAATAAACAGCGGCTCAGGCGTCTGACGCCTAAATGCCGTCTCGTATGGCCAAATCGAACGATGATGCGTGAGCGTGCGCGACGCGCTTCGTTTGCGTCCTGTCCGGCACGCTGCTTCGCCCACGCTTCCTCATGGCGCGACGTAGCCCGCAGGCGTCGTCACGTTGGCTTTCATCACCGCGACATTCGACGACACCACGTACACCGGCGTCTCCGTCAGCGCGAGCGATACGTAGCCATCTTCGTACGGCACGCTCGACGGATTGCCCATCATGTCGAACACCGTCACCTTGCCTGCCGTGCCTGGCGCGTCGACCTGCAGACGCCATGTGACGCCAGTCGTCGGATCGAAGTGCGTGGACTTGTTCCACTTCGCGTTGTCATGCGTCCATGCCGCCGTGACGACCTTGCCGTTGTTCAGGCGCTCGAACGCATAGGCGTACACGCCCGTCGGCGTGCGCTTGACGGGTCCGAGCGTGGCCGTGCCATCGATCAGCCGCGTCATCGCCGCCACCACCGACGCTGCCGGCTTCGGGCTGACGGTGGTCGGGCCAAATGCGCCCTTCGGATGATCGAGATCGAAGAACACGCCGTAGCCGGGCGTGGCGGCGGGCGAGTCGTTCGAATAGAAGATGTAGGTCATGTCCGCGCCTTCACCGAGCAGGATCAGATGCGTGCGTGCGACCACGGCACCTTGCGCATACAGCACGTCGTTGGGCGGGTAGTGCGGACCATACTGTTCGCCGACGTCGTAGCTGATGCCCAGTTCCGTGTTGAACAGCTTCGCGCCCGGCTTGTACTGCTGGGCCATCACGGCCCGCAACGCGCGCATCGCAGTGGGCAGCGCATATTTCGCCTGCTGCGGATCGCTCGCGTTCATCAGACGTTCGGGTGGATGCGACGGGCTGTTGCCACCCGGATCGTAATAGCCGTGAATGGCGATGCCGTCGAGATACTTCGGCAGGCCGAGCGGCGCGAGACGCGTCAGCCATTCAACATTACCGACCACCGATCCATACGTCGGCCCCATCACGACCGCATTCGGATCCGTCGCATGAATGCCTTCGTGCACGACCTTATATAGCTCGACGAAATTCGCGTCGGTGTCGCGCCACGGCAGGCCGCCTGCGGCATCGGGTTCCCACGTCACCTGATAGTAATTGCTCTGTTGCGTGGGAAAGACCGTGCTGCGCACGCGGCTCGATTCAGTGCCTACGCGCTGCATGTATTCGCGCAGCGCATCGGTCGATTTCGGCAGATAGCTGTGAGTCTGCTTGCCCGTCGGACTCGCCCACCCAGGAATGCCGTCGAGCTGGATCAACCGCAGCAGGTCGCCTTTGCGGAACCACGGTGCGAGTTGCGCAGTGGCGGGATTGAAGGTGTCCGGGCGATCGGGTTCTTCCTTGTACCAGTTGCGATTGTCGTTGACCCACGTGAGGCCGAGCCGCGTATAGAGCGGACGATAACCGTCGCCATCGCAGCAGTGCTGACCGGGGCCCACGAACGCGCCGCCCTGGCCGCCAAAGCGATGCAGGTCCGCGCGCGCGAAGTGCACGGGCGGCACGCTTGCCGACACATCCGGCAGCACGCCAAACGTCGCGATGCCCTGCGGACGCGTGCCGCGGGTCGGCAATTGTCCATGCGCCTGATCAAGCGATGCGGACAGGGCGAAGTATCCCGCCAGCGACGATTCGCAATTGAGCGTCACCTGACGCGCGCCTTGCGGCACGCCATACACGCCGCTTGCCTGCACGGTGCCCCACGCATCGCGGATCTTCCACGCGAGCTTGTCGTCGTGCGGCGCGCGTGTCGTGATGACAATCTGGAACGAACGGTCGAGCGGAAAGAGACGGGTGCCATCGCTTCCGGGTGTGTCCGCTTCGATCAGATCGCCCTGTGCGTTCGCCGCCGCAACGTCAGCCGATTTGTTACAACGGAGTCCTTGCGAATCGTTCGCACGAGGCGGCGCTTTCATCGGCCACTCGCTGTCGTCGGACGATAGCGATGCGGACGTCGTGGCGGCTTTGGCCGAAGCAGCAGGGCTCGCTGCGTCGTTCGCGCCTGCTATCCAGCATTGCTTGAGCTCGCCCGGGGCGGGATCGCCGAAGATGGCGTTATTACATGGTGTGCCGTTTGTCAGCGACTTGACAGTGTTGTGCGCTTCGCTGCCGTAGTGTACGTCGCGCGTGCCGCTGAAGCTGCACGTGCCGCGTTCGTCTGCACAATGCGTCCAGTTGCCGGCGTGACTGGCCACCTGTTCGTTATCGGCCGACGCGTTGTCACAGCCGCTCGCTATCGCCATGCATGAGGCAAGCATCGCGAGTCGCAAGGTGAGCGAAACATCGCGCAAAGCATTGCGTGAAAAAAACCCACGCAAATGTGAAACGCATCTCTTACCGCGGCTGCATTCGACATCAGTCATTCTTCCCCCCAAACGGTATCGATGACCGGGTACGCGCATATGGCGCGACCAAGATTACACCGTCGAGTTAGCAGGAATTGGACGTTACCTAGTGTCTGTGCGCAACTTCGCTGGCGGATCGATACGAATGTTGCGTCGTCGCGACGCTTGCCTGTGGCGAGATTCGACTAATCGCGCTGACCCGCTATGCATAACGGTTCACGACGGTGGGACAAGGTGTTTGCGTGTCCGAATGAACCTGGATGGTCGATCGAAACACACGTTTGACTGCACCTGGTTAGCGCCAATTCGCCTCGCCCTGGGGCCTGATGTTTCGCGTTTGAAACATTAATTGATTTATTTATAGCGAATCGAAAAAAGGAATAGAAGAAATTATTTGGACACGCAATTCCGTTCTTATAATTCCTAATTCGTGCCTTTGTGTGCGCGAAATCCTCATATCAATCGCGGCTTCATTTCATATTAGCAAATAGCCATTTTTATCGGGTATTGGGATAAACAGGTAGGGGTGCGGGTAAGTATTGCGGCCCTTAATTGTAAAACCGAAAAAATTGCTGTTTTATTGGTCAGAGGAAAACGTAGTTGCAACAAAATGTAAGGCTTTGTGTCAAGCCTGGCGCGCTCTTCGACGTGTAGTTCATTCAGGGTTGCTTCGTCTTATGGAATGGCGAATTAGCCCGGAATTGGCGGCCCGTAATAATCGGTTTATCTGATTGTTAAATATGGGCTGAAAGCCGGATAGCACCCACCGGACCGAATACGCCAATACATCGTCAGTTTCAGTCAGTAGCCGCCGGGATTGTTTTTTTAATGCGTATGATGCACTGCACATCACACGCATTTAACTAGTTCTTTCCACACCGGAATGGTCAAGGGGGAAGAGTCATGGCGTATGCAAGTCTGGAATCTCCGATGGTTGGCTGGGTGCGCGCGCCGGAGCGTAGCGCGCATTACGCAGCCGCCACTCGCCACATTGCAATCCTGCTGTTCGACGGGTGTTCTCTTCTTGGCGCAGGCATCGTTGCCGAGGTTTTTCACGTTGCTAACGAACTGTCCTCATCCGCCAGTCACAGCTGGACGTACGACGTAAGCTTCCTTTCAGCAGCAGGCGGCAACATTACCTGCTCGTCGTCGATTCGCGTGTGGACGGACGGACTCGATGCACGTCATTACATGGGGTTCGATGCATTGTTCGTTGCCGGCGGCAAAGGCGCGCGCAATGCAGCCCGCGACGAGCGGCTGATTGCCTGGCTGCGGCGTGTGCATGCGAACACGAGCACGGTGCGCCCGATCGGCGAAGGCCGCTCGCTGCTCGAAGCGGCCTGCATCAATGGCCAGCAACGCGATTTCGGCAGCTACACGGTGCGCGAAGAACAACGCGACGACCGCACCAACGGAACAGAAGCGAACGACCGGCTGGAATCGATGAAGAGCGCGCTGATGCTGATCAAGCGCGACCTGGGCATCGACGTCGCACGCAATGTTGCCGAACGCCTGATGCCCGACGCCGGCGACAGCCTGATGTCGCTGCTCGGCGACAGCACTGGCAAGAGTCCCGCCGACAAGGTGCGCGCCGCAGCGCGCTGGTTACAGGAGAACTGCCAGCGGTCGATCTCGATCGCGGACGCGGCCCAGGTGGCTGCGATGAGCGAACGCAATTTCCTGCGTCGCTTCAAGATGGAAGTGGGCGTCACTCCGTCCGATTATCTGTTGCATGCACGGCTTGCGATCACCTGCAGCCTGTTGACCGATTCCGAACTGCCCGTCGACAAGATCGCACGGCGCACGGGCATGGGCAACGGCGATCGCCTGGCCAAGATCTTCCGCAAGCGGATGAAAGTCTCGCCGACGGAATACCGGATGAAAACCCGGCGCGAAGCCGGCATCTAGCGCCGGTCACGATCCGAAGTGCGTCGCAGGTCTTCTAGCCAGGCGTTAAGTGGCGAATGTTAAGGAGTGCGTAAATGCTGATTGACCAGAACAATCCGACGAATGCGGCAGCACCCGCCGGCAGCTTGCCGGCCTGCACGCAGATCGTGCCGGTGATCCTGGCGGGCGGATCGGGGACGCGGCTATGGCCGATGTCGCGTGAAAACTTTCCGAAGCAGCTGATCGGCGTGGTGGGTTCGGAATCGCTGTTGCAGGACACCGTGCACCGGATGGAAGGCTTTCCGGCTGGCTGGGATGTATCGAATGCGCCTATCGTCGTATGCGGCGAAGAACATCGCTTCGTGATCGCCGAGCAGCTCACGTGCAATTCATGCACGCCGCGCCTCGTGGTCGAACCGGCGCGTCGCGACACGGCGCCCGCACTGACGCTGGCGGCAGCGCTCGCCTGCGCCAATGGCGAGGACGCGATTCTCGTCGTGATGCCGTCCGATCACGCCATTAGCGATGTGCCTGCCTTGCAGCACGCGCTCGAAATTGCCGCGCGCCACGCGCAGAACGGCTCGATTGCGACGCTCGGCGTGCCGCCGCGCGCGCCGGAAACGGGCTTCGGTTATATCCGCGTCGGCAAGAAGCTGGATGACGATGCGCGCGAAATCGACGGCTTTGTCGAAAAGCCCGCAGCGGAGCTGGCAAAGCAATATCTCGCGCAAGGCACGTACTGGTGGAACAGCGGCATCTTCATCGTGCGCGCCAGCGTGTGGCTCGCCACCTTGCAGTCGTTGCAGCCCGACATGCATGCAGCGTGTCTCGCCGCTTTCGTACAGGGCCAGTCGGACGGCACGACGTTCCGTCCGTCGGCGGATGCCTTCACGCGCTCGCCTGCCGATTCGATCGATTACGCGGTGATGGAGCGGCTGAATGCATCGGCGGGCTGGACCTCGGCGGGCGTGGTCGTGCCGCTGAACGCAGGCTGGTCCGATCTAGGTTCGTGGGACGCCGTGTGGGCCGCACAGCCGAAGGACGAAGCGGGCAATGTCGGACGTGGCCGCGTGATGTTCGAAGGCGCCGTATCGAGCTATGCGCATTCGGACGGCCGTCTGGTCGCCTGTGTCGGCACTACCAACGTGGTGGTGGTCGAAACGGCGGACGCCGTGCTGGTCGCCGACCGTTCGCGCGTGCAGGACGTGAAAGGGCTGGTCGCGCGCATCAAGGCGCAGAAAGCGCCCGAGGCCGATGCGCATCGCAAGGTGCGCCGCCCGTGGGGCTTCTATGACTCGATCGATCACGGTGACCGCTTTCAGGTCAAGCGCATCGTCGTGACGCCGGGCGCCAAGCTGTCGCTGCAACTGCATCACCATCGCGCGGAGCACTGGATCGTCGTGCGCGGCACGGCGCTCGTCACGCGCGGCGACGAGCAGTTCCTGCTGACGGAAAACGAATCGACCTACATTCCGCTTGGCGTACGTCACCGGCTCGAAAACCCCGGCAAGGTGCCGCTCGAAATTATCGAAGTGCAATCGGGTTCGTATCTCGGCGAAGACGACATCGTCCGTTTCGACGACACCTACGGACGCTGCCAGCAGACACAGCAAGGGCAGCAGATGCAGCAAGCACAGCAGGAACCGCAGCAGTTGCAGGGCGCCAGCCCGCTTCAGGTTCAGGGACAGAGTCAGGGCACGGGGCAGAGCCCGACTCCCGTCGTGCGGTAAGGCACGCGCGGCGGCGTAGCACGCAACACCCCGAGCAGGTAACGAACGACGAATGGCAGGGTGAACGACATGCGGGATCTACAGGACTTTTTCGCGCGGGTCGCGGACGTGGCGCTGATTCTTCTAGGCGCCGTCGTCGCATCGCAGATCCGTTTCGACGAATTCTCTCAGCGCGGTTTCTACGACGCGTTCGTTCTCTTTTCCGCTGCGTTTGCGCTGGCGATGTTCCCGGCTTTCGGTGTCTATGTATCGTGGCGCGGCCGTTCGAAGCTGGCGCTCGCGGGTCAGGTTGCGCTGGCATGGCTGGTCGTGCAGGGATGTGCGATCGCGCTGATGTATTCGCTGCATCGTGTCGATATCGTGTCGCGCCTCTGGTTCGCTTACTGGACGGCGATGGCGGGCGGCCTGCTTATTTCGTGGCGGCTGATCGCGCATGCCGTGCTGGCGCGTGCGCGCCGCTGTGGATACAACCTGCATCAGGTGGCCATTGTCGGCACGGGCGGCCATTGCGACCAGATCCTGAGCCGCATCGAATCGCAGCCCGCGACCGGCTTTCGCGCGACAGCCGTACTGAACACGCATCCGGAAGAATCGCCGCTGACCAATCCGCGCGTGACCTGCTTCGATTCGCAATCGGCCTTCGCCGATTACGTGCGCAGTAACGACGTGCACGAACTGTGGCTGGCGCTGTCGCTCACCGACGAACGCACGATCTTTCGCATCGTCACCGAGTTTCGCAATGACCTCGTGAATATCCGCTTCATGCCGGACGTGCGCAGCCTTGCGCTGTTCGACACCAGTAGTGTGATCGAGCTGCTCGGCGTGCCCGCCATCAATCTGGTCGCGTCGCCGCTATCGTCGCGGGCGCTCTTCAAGAAAGACCTGTTCGACCGCGTGTTCGCCGCGTGCGCCATCATCGGCCTCGCTCCGCTGCTGATCGCGATTGCGCTGGCCGTGAAGCTGTCGTCGCCGGGCCCCGTGTTCTTCCGGCAAAAGCGCAAGGGCGCCGATGGCCGCGTGTTCCGCATCTACAAGTTCCGTTCGATGCGCGTGCATACCGAGGAAGCTGGCAAGGTCAGCCAGGCGACCAAGGGCGATCCGCGCATCACGAGGGTGGGCGCGTTCCTGCGCCGCACGAGTCTCGACGAGCTGCCGCAGTTCTTCAACGTACTGCGCGGCGACATGTCCGTGGTCGGGCCTCGCCCGCACGCACTCGAACACGACGATCTGTATCAGAAGGTCGTGGCCGGCTATATCCATCGTTACCGGATCAAGCCGGGTATCACAGGCTGGGCACAAATAAACGGCTTTCGCGGCGAAACCGATCGCATCGAAAAGATGGAGCGGCGTGTCGCGCATGACCTGTATTACCTGGGGCATTGGACGTTCTGGCTCGATATGCGAATCATCGGCGCCACGATCGTCAAGGGCTTCATCCATACCAACGCGTACTGAGACGGGGAGCATGCCTATGAATAAGCCAACGAACAAGGACCACGCTCCCGAGTCAGGAGGAACTGCCATGAACCAGCGAATCGGATTGGGTATCGGCGCACCGATACTGCTATCTATCTCGGTGTTGCTCTCGGCGTGCAGCATTGTGCCCGGACAACGTATGGTCTCACCGCCCTCGCTGCCCGATACAGGCGGTGAGTACAGCAGCGATCCGGAACAGAACGTCCAGATTCCCGTCACCGACATCAACCTCAAGCTGTTGCGCGACATGAAGGGCCAGACGACGGAACTGAACCAGCAGATCGCCGGCCTGTTCAGCACCAAGCCGCCCAGCTACAAGCTCGGGCCGGGCGACGTGCTGCAGATCACCGTGTGGGATCACCCCGAACTGGCCGCCGCGCTCGGCCAGCCGGCACAGAACGTGAACAAGGGCGACCCCGGTCTCGGCTTTCTCGTCGATGCCGACGGCAACATCCAGTTCCCGTACGCGGGCACGATGCACGTCGGCGGCAAGGACGCGAGCACGGTGCAGAAAGAGTTGTATCGCAAGCTGAGCGTCGTCTATTCGAAGCCTGAAGTGACGGTGCGTGTGTCGTCGTTCCGTTCGTCGCAGGTGTATGTGGACGGTGAAGTGCACGCGCCCGGACCCGCACAGATCAACGACATCCCGATGTCGCTGACGGAGGCGATCAACCGCACAGGCGGCTTCACGCCGAATGCCGATCAGAGCCACGTCGAGCTCACGCGCGACGGCCACACGTACGACATCAACGTGCCGGACCTGATCCGCCGCGGCCGTGCGCCGACCTCGATCTATCTGCAGCCGGGCGACCTGCTGCGCGTCGGGGCGCGCGACGAATACGGCGTGTATCTGATGGGCGAAGTGAACCGGCCCGCCACCATCATGCCGATGCGCGATGGACGTCTGTCGCTGGCTGAAGCGCTGTCGCAGGCAGGCAGCCTGAATCCGAACACGGCGTATGCGAAGCAGCTGTTCGTGATTCGCAATTCGATGGGCGACAAGCCGGAAATTTATCACCTGGATGCCACGTCGCCGACTTCGATGCTGCTTGCGAACCAGTTTAATTTGCAGCCGAAGGATGTCGTCTATGTCGACAACAACGGTCTCGTGAAATTCAACCGCGTGCTGTCCCTGCTGTTGCCGGCGATCAACGCTGGCGTGACGGCGGCGCTGCTCGCGAAGTAAGCGGGGAGTACGCGTTGCGCGCCGTGCGGTATCGGGGTTAGGCGCGCAACGCTTTCGACACTGTCGGTTTCTGATGGATCACGCAAATGGCTATCAACTTTGACAATCGTTATACGGACGTCAGTTCGGACGAGATGCACCTGACGGATTATCTGCAGGCCATCATCGCGAACTGGAAGTCCATTCTGCTGATCCCGCTGGCCGTCACGGCACTGGGCGCTGCGTACGCATTCATCGCGACGCCCGTCTATCGCGCGGACGTGCTGTTCCACGTGGTCGACAAGACCGATAACAACAACAAGCAGGACGGTCTTCAACCGCTGACAGGCATGTTCGACACGAAGCCGTCGACGGCAGCGGAAATCGAGTTGATGAAGTCACGGCTCGTGACGGAAGAAACCGTCAAGACGTTGCATCTCGACATCGCCGCGCGGCCGCACACGCTGCCGTTCGTAGGCGGGCTGCTCGCGCCGCTGATGAACGGCAAGTGGGGCTTCAAGCTGCCGCCGGCGCTGCAGCTGCCGAGCTACGCGTGGGGCAACGAAAACATCAAGGTGTCCCGCTTCGACACGGCGAAGGACATGTACGACAAGGACTTCACGCTGATCGCCGGCCAGAACGGCGACTTCGTGCTGAACAACCCCGACGGCGTCGCGATTCTCGAAGGCAAGGTCGGCGAGAACGTCGTGCGCGAAACGCCGGCCGGTCCGATCACGCTGCGTGTGGATGAAATGAACGGCGCGCCGGGCACGCGCTTCGACCTGACGCGTGCGTCCACGCTGACTACCGTCGAGCGTCTGCAGAAGGCGATGGATATCGGCGAATCGACGCTGCAATCGGGCGTGATCCGCGCGAGCCTCGAAGGGACCAATCCGAAGCTCACGGCCGACATCATGAACAGCATGGCCAATGAGTTCATCCGCCAGGACGTGGAGAGTCGTTCGTCGGAAGCCGAGCACATGCTAGCGTTCCTCGACCAGCAACTTCCGCAGCTGCGCAAGGAACTCGACGCCGCCGAGCAGCGCTACAACACGTTCCGCAACCAGCATGGCACGGTTGATCTGAGCGAAGAAAGCCGCCTGCTGCTGCAACAGATCGTCGATAACAAGACCAAGCTGGTCGATCTGCAGACGCAGCGTGCCGAGATGTCGCAGCGCTTCACGCCGAATCACCCGGCCGTGGCCGCGCTCGATGCGCAGATCGCAGCCTTGCAGGGCAACCTGTCGAAGATGGGCAAGAGCGTGCAGACGCTGCCCGACACCGAGCAGACGGCACTGCGCCTGTTGCGCGACGTGCATGTGAACACGGATCTGTACACCAACCTGCTCAACAGCGCGCAGCAACTGCGCATCGCGAAGGCGGGCCAGGTGGGCGACGTGCGCATCGTCGACTTCGCGGAAGCGGCCGACGACCCTGTGCGTCCGAAGCGCGTGCTGGTGATCCTGATCAGCTTCGGTGCGGGTCTCTTTATCGGCATCGTGTTCGCCTTCGTGCGCAAGACGCTGTATGGCGGCGTCGAACGTCCGGACGAACTGGAAGCCGCGCTCGGCGTGCCCGTGTTTGCCGTGGTGCCGCGCAGCGAGCAGCAGATTCGCCTGCAGCAGGACGTGATGATGCGCCGCCGTGGCCTGCACGTGCTGGCCGAACAGGCGCCGCAGGACATCGCCGTGGAAGGCGTGCGCAATCTGCGCACCTCGCTGCAACTGACCGTCGACGACAAGCAGAACAACGTCGTGATGCTGACGGGCTCGCGCCCCGATGCGGGCAAGTCGTTCCTGTCGGTGAACCTGTCGGCGCTGGTGGCATCGACGGCCAAGCGCACGCTGGTGATCGACGGCGACATGCGGCGCGGCGACGTGCATTCGCACTTCGGCCTGCAGCATCAGCCGGGTCTGTCGGACGTGCTGCGCGGCGGCGATCTGCAATCGTCGATCCAGCGCGAAGTGCTGCCGGGCCTCGACGTGCTCACCAAGGGCTCGCTGCCATCGCATCCGTCCGAACTGCTGATGAGCAAGCGCTTCGAGACGATGCTCGCGGAGCTGAAGAACCAGTACGACCTGATCATCATCGATACGCCGCCCGTGCTGGCGGTGACGGATTCGACCGTGATCGGCAAGCACGTCGGCACGACGTTGCTCGTGATTCGCCATGGACGCCATCCTGTGGGCGAGCTGTCGGAAACCGTGAAGCGGCTGCGCAATGGCGGTGTGGATTTGCAGGGGGTGTTGTTGACCGACGTGCCGCAGGCGGGCGCTTTCATCGGCTCGGGTTATCGCGGCGGCTACTACGGGTACGAGAGTATTGCAGGCTAAACGCATGGGACGGATGTGAGGCGCACAGCGCCCACCCGATTCCACTCAGGAGAATACGATGACTCGAAAGGTTGCCTTGATTACCGGGATTACTGGCCAGGACGGCTCATACCTGGCCGAGCTGTTGATCGACAAGGGCTACGAGGTGCATGGCATCAAGCGTCGCTCGTCGTTGTTCAACACCGACCGGATCGACCACCTTTATCGCGATGTCCACGACCCGGATCAGCGCCTGCAACTGCATCACGGCGATCTGACGGATTCGACCAGCCTCACGCGCATCATCCAGCGCGTGAAGCCGGACGAAGTCTATAACCTCGCGGCGCAAAGTCACGTTGCCGTGTCGTTCGAAGAACCGGAATACACAGCCAATGCCGACGGCCTCGGCACGCTGCGTATCCTCGAAGCGATCCGCATTTGCGGCTTCGAGAAGAAGACACGCTTCTATCAGGCATCGACGTCCGAACTGTACGGTCTCGTGCAGGAAGTGCCGCAGCGCGAAACCACACCGTTCTATCCGCGCAGCCCGTATGCCGTCGCGAAGCTGTTCGCGTACTGGACCACGGTCAACTATCGCGAAGCGTATGGCATCTACGCGTGTAACGGCATTCTGTTCAATCACGAGTCGCCCGTGCGCGGCGAAACGTTCGTGACGCGCAAGATCACGCGCGCCATCGCGCGTATTGCGGTCGGCCTGCAGGAAGAACTGTACCTGGGCAATCTGTCGGCGTTGCGCGACTGGGGTCATGCGCGCGATTACGTCGAGATGCAATGGATGATGCTGCAGCAGGAAGTCGCCGAAGACTTCGTGATCGCGACAGGCGTGCAGTACAGCGTGCGCGAATTCGTGCAGCGTGCGGCGGCGGAACTGGGCATCACGGTGCGTTTCGAAGGCGAAGGCGTGCATGAAGTGGGCATCGTCGAGCATGTCGAGCGCCGCAACCGCAGCGAAATGCGCGTGCAGGCGGGCGATGTGATCGTACGCGTCGATCCGCGCTACTTCCGTCCGACGGAAGTGGAAACGCTGCTTGGCGATCCGGCGAAGGCGCATGAAAACCTGGGCTGGAAGCCGACCACGTCGTTCGAGTCGCTCGTCAAGGAAATGGTCGTGTCGGACTACCAGATCGCGCGGCGCGATGCACTCGTCACGCTGGCCGGCTTCAAGGCGCTGGAACATCACGAGTGACGCCCATGGACAAGAACGCACGTATCTTCGTCGCGGGGCATCGCGGGATGGTCGGCTCGGCGCTGGTGCGCCAACTCGAGGCGAGCGGCTATCGCAACCTCGTCACGCGCACGCACGCCGAACTCGATCTGACCGACCAGGCAGCGGTGAACCGCTTCTTCGAGAGCGAATCGATCGACGTGGTGCTGCTGGCGGCGGCGCGCGTCGGCGGCATTCTCGCGAATTCGACGCAGCCGGGCGAGTTTCTCTATGAGAACCTCGTGATCGAAACCAACGTGATTCACGCGGCGTATCGCGCGAATGTGGACCGGCTGGTGTTCTTCGGCTCGTCGTGCATCTATCCGAAGCTGTGTCCGCAGCCGATCCGCGAATCGTATCTGCTGACGTCGGAACTGGAGCCGACCAACGACGCCTACGCGATCGCGAAGATTGCCGGCCTCAAGCTGTGCGACGCGTACAACCGCGAGTACGGCACACGTTACGTCGCGCTGATGCCGACCAATCTCTACGGTCCGAACGACAACTACGACCTGAAGAACAGCCACGTGCTGCCCGCGCTGATCCGCAAGGCACATGAAGCGCGTCTGCATGGCGATGAATCGCTCAGCGTGTGGGGCAGCGGCACACCGCGCCGCGAGTTCCTGCACGTCGACGATCTCGCGGCGGCGACGCTCTTCGTGCTCGAGAACGACATCAACACGGGCGTATTCAACGTCGGTGTCGGCGAAGACCTGAGCATCCGTGAACTGGCGGAGACGATCTGCGACGTGGTCGGTTTCGAAGGCGAGTTGCAGTTCGACGCGAGCAAGCCTGACGGCACGCCGCGCAAGCTGCTCGACGTGTCGCAACTGGCACAGATGGGCTGGCGCGCGAGCATCGGCCTCGCGGACGGGATCGCGAATACATATCGCGAATTCGCCGCGAAGTACGAAGAGAAGTATGGAGACAAGCAGGGAGACATGCACGGCGCCGCTTACGCTGCACCTTCGTTCGCGATGGCCGCGCGTGCCTGATGACCGCTCCTGGTGACGGACGTTGCTCGGGACCGGGATTGGGCGACGTCCGTTCTTTTTTTGCCGGGGAAATCGACAGAGTTTGATCGAATGAGGACTGTAAGAAATGAGCGCGTCAGTCACGATCTTTCACAACGTTGTGTGGTCACGGCACAAGGGTGCTGTGTTCTCCGCGTTGCACAGCATCTCGGCCTCGGGAGCGATCAGCTACTCGATGGTGCAGATCGCTGACACGGAGCATGACCGGATCGGTTTCTCGGACGTCGACTATTCGTTTCATCGTTATCCGATGCACAAGCTGTTCGACGGCTGCTACGAGGACGTGCCGCGCGGCCGTCTGACTGTGCGCCTCGTCTGGGAAGTCCTGAAGGCGAAGTCGGACCTGATCGTGCTGCCGGGTTATCACCGCCCCGAATACTGGGCGATGCTCGCTGCCTGCATCGTCACGGGCAAGCGGCGTGCCGTGTTCTGCGATTCGACCGCGCGCGACCGGCCCAAGCGTCTGCTGACATCGATTCCGAAGCGCGTGTTCTTCGCGCTGTGCGACGGCTACTTCGGATTCGGCGAGCGCAGCCGCGACTATCTGGTGTCGCTCGGTGCGAAGCGCGAGAAGATTTTCATTCCGTGCCAGGCGGCTGCGCTGCCCGTCACGTTCTCGCCCGAGCGCGCACTCGCCGAGCGCGTGCAATACCGCGCGGGCAATGCGCCTGTGTTTCTGTTCGTCGGACGGCTGTCGGAAGAGAAGGGCATCACGACGCTGATCGACGCGTTCGCGGGCATTGCGAAGCGGTTGCCCGATCCGCAGTTGCGCATCGTCGGCACCGGGCCGCTCGAAGGCGAATTGCGCAAGCGCGTCACCGAGCTGGGCATGGACCGCTCGATTACGTTTGTCGGCAGCTTGCAGGATGAGCCGCTGTCGCGCGAATACTACGGCGCGACCTGCCTCGTGCTGCCGAGCCGCAGCGAACCGTGGGGACTGGTGGTCAACGAGGCGCTGGCGCACGGCTGCCCGGTGGTGATCAGCGAAAGCTGTGGCTGCGTGCCCGAACTGGTCCATGAGGGCGTCAGTGGCTACGCATTCACCGCAGGCGACGCCGCCGGTTTGCAGCGCACGATGCTCAAGGCAACGGAAGCATTCGCCGATGCCGACGCGTCGGCGCGAAGCTGCATGGACGTGATACGGCGCTTCGATCCGCCGTCAGCGGCGGCCAATATCGCGCGCGGCTGCGCGCTGATGCTGGGCGCGTAGATCGGCGGAACGCGCGGCTGCGGCGTGAGCGTGCCGGGCCGCGCGGGTACGGGGCGGCGCAGCGCAGTCGGCTGCCGCATGACGGACACTCGTCGTGGAAGTCACATATGAAGATTCTGATCTACGGTCTCAACTTCGCGCCGGAGCTGTCGGGCGCGGGCAAGTACACGGCAGAGATGGCCCACATGCTGACGGAAAGCGGCCATGAGGTACGTGTCGTGTGCGCGCCGCCGTACTACCCGGACTGGAAGGTCGCAGACGGCTACTCGATGTGGCGATATCGCCGCGACACGATCGGCGGCATGCGCGTCTGGCGCGCGCCGCTTTGGGTGCCGCCGCGGCCGAGCGGTCTGAAGCGGATGTTGCATCTCGCGTCGTTTGCGTTGTGTTCGCTTCCCTTGCTCGCCAGACAGGTCGCATGGCGCCCCGGTGCCGTGATCCTGATCGCGCCGACCATGGCTTGTGCGCCCGGCGCGCTGGCGCTGGCACGCGTGACGGGTGCCAAGGCATGGCTGCACGTGCAGGATTACGAAGTCGACGCCGCTTTCGATCTCGGCCTTCTGAAAAGCGCACGCGCGGCGCGCGCGGCCTACTGGATCGAGCGGGTCGTTCTCAAGCGCTTCGACGTCGTGTCGTCGATCACGGGCCAGATGGTGGAGCGCGCCGTCAGCAAGGGCGTCGACCGGACCAGGACCGAGTTCCTGCCGAACTGGGTCGATACGCGCCACATCTTCCCGCTCGATCGCGTGAGCGAATATCGCGAGACACTCGGCATTCCGGCCAGTCACACGGTCGTGCTCTACTCGGGCGCCATCGGTGCAAAGCAGGGCATCGAAACGCTCGCGGACGCAGCGGCCGCGCTCGCGGCTCGCGATGACATCACCTTCGTGTTTTGCGGCAACGGCGGCGGGCGCGCCGATCTCGTCAAGCGTTGCGAAGGCTTGAGCAATTGCCGCTTCCTGCCGTTGCAGCCGGTGTCGTCGTTGAACGAGTTGCTGAACATCGCCGATATTCACGTGCTGCCGCAGCGCAGCGATGCCGCCGATCTCGTGATGCCGTCGAAGCTGACGGGCATGCTGGCGAGCGGTCGCGCCGTGATCGCGATGGCGCGTCCGGACACGGCGCTCTATGAAGCCGTTTCGAACAACGGCGTGATCGTGCCGCCGGAAGATACGGCCGCGCTGGTCGATGCCATCGCGGCGCTGGCCGAAGATGACGCGCGGCGCGCTGCCATCGGCGCGGCAGGACGACGTTACGCGGAAACGATGCTGTCGCCGCTGTCCACGCTGCTGACACTCGATACGCGGCTTGCGCTGCTGACGGGCGGGGTTGCAGCGGCATCGGCGGGCGCGTCTGCGTCCACCGTCGATGCGACGGGCGCCGGTGTGCCGGGTGCAGCACCCGTGGCGACGCCGTTGGGCAATGGGCCCATCCTGTCGGCGCGGGTCGAGGAATCAGAGGTGGAGTGAAGTGAGCGGCGGGGCCAATGCGTGACACAACGCGCGCAATGACACGAAGGCCGCTTGCGAACCGGATCGTGTGGTTCGCAAGCGGCCTTCGGTCTTACCGTCGGGAGCCTGGGTCGGATCTGCTCGGGGCTTATGGTGTTACCGGGTCAGCGCATGCAGCGTTACCACGGCGACTTGTAGATGTCTTTGCCGGCGCGCTCGCTGTACGGGTTGCCATAAACGGCACCCCCACCTGCGTTGACGTCATTCACGGCGGCTGCGCGTTGCACGCCGGCCCCGCCGCCTGCGACGTTACCGGCGCCAGCGCCAGCCCCTGCTGCACCTGCACGAGCCGGTCGACGGATCGCGCCGCCGGCAGCAGGCGCCGCGCCATCGGCGCCGCCCGCGGTGGGACCGCCCATTGCCTGCGTGTTCGGCTTGGCGACGCGCATGCGCTCGCTGTTGAGCAGGGCGTCGCGTTGCGTATCGGGCGTCGCGCCGCTCATGTCGTAAGCGCCCGCCGCCGTCGACGGACCGCCCAGCAGACGTTGCGCGTCTTCCTGCGAACGCTGCGCGGCCGACTTGCGCACCGGCGCGTCATTGCCGTTGCCATTGTCCTTGTTCGCGCCGGCGTTCTGCCCGTTGCCTTGCGCGGGATTGTTCTGGGCGTGCGCATGCGGCATCAGTGCCAGCGCGGACACCAGCGCGGCGGCGAGCAGCACGCGTGGCAGCACACGCGAGGTCAGTCCGAAGTGCAGCGTACGCGTGGGCGCCGGATCGTGCCGTTGCCGCGAGCGGGAATGCGAAGCCATGGTCGTGTTCCTCCTGCCATGCATCATGGAGCTTGCTGTCATGTTGATACGGACACTCTGCTTCGATCCGCCAAAATTCCGCACGACGCGGACAGCGGACCGCCACAGGCGCACGCGGGCCAGATAATCGTTCAAAGACAAGGCACGTTGCGCGTAGGGAATAACGGGGTTCATCTGACCGTTGAGACCAGATCATGTGGACAGCGCAGTGCCTTCACCGACGGGAGAACACTATGGACAACACCTTCGGCTCCGCGATCCCAGCGGCTGCGCACGCTCAGGACGCTGACATGAAAGACCCGCATGCCGCGCCGCCTTCGCCTAATTCATCGGCGCCGGCATCGCCGCCGGGTCGCGTGATCGACCTGAGTCTCGCGGGCAAGGGCAACTACGTCGCGTCGCGCGGCTTCCTGATCGAGCTGATCTGGTTTTTTATCGAAGCGTGCGTGATCAACAACAAGCTGCTGCCCGTGTCGTCGGTGCGCGTCGCGCTGTTGCGGCTGTTCGGCGCGAAGATCGGCGCGAACTGCCGCTTCGTCCATCCTGTGCGCGTGAAGGCGCCGTGGAATCTCACGGTGGGCGATAACTGCTGGTTCGGCGTCGATGTGTGGCTGTATAACCAGGCGCCCATTCATATCGGCTCGAATGTCTGCATATCGCAAGGTAGCTTTCTGAGCGCCGGCTCGCATGACATGCGAACAAACATGGATTTGCGCGTCGCGCCCATCGTCATCGAGGACGGCGCGTGGATCTCGTCGAAGTGCGTGGTGCAGATGGGCGTGACGATCGGACGCTCGGCGGTGGTGACGCCCCTTTCCGTCGTGCACCGCTCGCTGAAAGCGGAAGGCGTGTATGGCGGCAATCCGTGCCGCTTTATCCGTACGCGCTTCGACACAGATGTGGCAAGCGCCTCATAACTTTCATCGGATGCATGCTTCTGTCTGCCGGAAGCGCGAAGTTGGCGGATAAACAGCCTTACTGAGAGCCATCATCCTACGTAAGCACTGGCCGGCGCGGGAACAAGGTATGCGGTCGCAGGCGGTTTGGCCCGTGCAAACCCACAGGGCGTTGCCGCATGACGAGCCTGGCTCGCGTGCGCGGCGGGGGGCCAGAACGGACCAGGCTTTTGAGCGGCCGTACGAACAGAACACAAGCTGGGAGCAGGGGATGTTTATCGATACCCGCAGTGTCGAGCAGGGCGTCGCTATGTCGACGACGGTATGCATCATCGGGGCAGGCGTCGCGGGTATTACGCTCGCGATGGAACTCGACCGCGCGGGCATCGACTGCGTCGTGCTCGAAAGCGGCGGCTACAAGGCCGACGACGAAACGCGCGATCTGTATCGCGGCGAAAACGTCGGCGTTCCCTACACATTCGCCGATGGCTGCCGCAGCCGCTATCTCGGCGGCAGCAGCAACTGCTGGGGCGGCTGGTGCCGTCCGCTCGATCCGTGGGATTTCGACAAGAAGGATTGGGTCGCGCACAGCGGCTGGCCGTTCGGTCTCGAAGAACTCGCGCCGTACTATCTGCGCACGCATGCGCTGCTCAAGCTCGGACCGCACAATTTCGATCCTGCGTGGTGGGAACAGCAGATCAATCGTCACGACGTGCGTCGTTATCCGCTGATGTCGGGCAATGTGCGCGACACGGTTTCGCAATTCAGCCCGCCTGTGCGCTTCGGCAAGGTGTATCGCGAGGTGTTGCGGCGCTCGGACCGCGTGCGGGTGTTCCTGAACGCGAACGTGGTGAACATCGACACCGATGCGCAAGCGACGGAAGTGACGGGCGTCGAAATCGCGACATTGACGGGCAAGCGCCTGCGCATGAATGCGAAGCTGTTCGTGCTGGCCACGGGCGGGATCGAGAATGCGCGGTTGCTGCTGGCATCGAACAAGGTGCAGACAGCAGGTCTGGGCAACGGCAACGATCTGGTGGGCCGTTACTTCATGGACCATCCCCGTCTGATGACGGCGACGGTGAAGTTCACGAAAGAGTGGTCGCGCAACAAGCTGTACGACATCAAGTACCACTATCAGAATCCTGCCGTCGCGGCGCATGGTCAGCATATCTCGTCACAGTTCGCGCTGACGTATGACGTGATCAAGCGTGAGAAGCTGCTTAATTCGCGTGTGTGGTTCTTCTCACGATTCTTTGGCGAGGGCAGTGCGGGTTCGGAAGCGCTGATCCGTTGCCGCGAGGCGTTGCATCGCAAGGAACAGCCGGGCCGCCGCGCGCGGGACGACTATATGACGATGGCGGCGCATCCTGTCGATACGATCGGCTTTGGTCTGACGCGACTGCTGCAATTGCGGGCGCTGATTTCGGATGTGAAGTTGCAGGCGATCGTCGAGGCGGAGCCGAATCCGGACAGCCGTGTTACGTTGTCGGATCGCAAGGATGCGCTTGGATTGCCGCGTGTGAAGGTGGACTGGCAGCTGACCGAACTGGTGCAGCGCACGTTCGATCGCACGTTCCAGTTGCTCGCCGATGAGCTGAAGATGATGGGCGTTGCCGAAGTCGAACTCGATGAACCGCTGACGGGCCGGTCGTCGTGGCCGGCGAAGCTCGAAGGCACCTGGCATCATATGGGCACGACCCGGATGCATGATTCGCCGCGCGAAGGTGTGGTGGATCGCGACTGCAAGATGCATGGGGTGAGTAATCTTTATGTGGCGGGGAGTTCGGTGTGTCCTACCGTGGGCGCTAATTTCCCGACTATCACTATTTCGGCGCTTGCCTTGAGGTTGGGGGAGCATATCGCTGCGCGGCTCGGGAAGCCTGATACGGCGACGATTCTGCCGATCGGAGAGGTGGCGGCGAGCATGCGGTTTGGTGGGGTTTCGAATGCTGAACTTGGCAAGTTGCCGATTGCCGCGCAGTCGCTGGTCAGGGCTGGGGGGAATGAGGCGATTTGAGGTTTTTGGTTTTGGGTTTTGGGTTTGCTGGCGCTGGTGTTTGAGGCTTCGGTTTTCGCTGGCATCCGCGATTTGCTGTTGCGCTGGCATCCGCGTTATGCCTCCGTACTTCATGCGTCGCCCCTGTGCGGGGCAGCACCTACTTTTCTTTGCCGCGGCAAAGAAAAGTAGGCAAAAGAAAGCCGCTGAACACCACCAGTTCTTGTAATTGCCTGCGGGTCCCCAGCCGGTCCTATCCTTCACACGGCATCCTTCCTGTCGATGCCCGTTGCCAACGCTCTTAAAGAGCGCATCACCCTCTTCAAGCACCCGCGTCACCGCGCACCTTACCCGTCAGTCCACGGCCGCCCAGGTGGCAAACGGTGTGTCGGCTGTCGCGCCTTATACGCTCCACTCCGGACTGAAAAGCAAAGGCGGTG
>NZ_QBUY01000010.1 GCF_003121405.1 Paraburkholderia sp. C35
TGCCTGCGGGCCCCCGACGGTTCCTATCCTTCACACGGCAACCTCTCAGTCCCCGCCCGTTGCCATCGTTTCGAATATTCGCCTACCCCACTTCACTCACCCGTAGCGCCGCGTGCGGCAGCGAAGCGCATATGCAGCCCAGGTGGCAAACGGTGTGTAGGTTGTCGCGCATTCTGCGTCGGCGATCCTACAAGACACACCGCCTTTGCTTTTCAGTCCGGAGTGAAGCGTATAAGGCGCGACAGCCGACACACCGTTTGCCACCTGGGCGGCCGTGGACTGACTGGTAAGGTCCGATGAGACGCGGGTGTTTGAAGAGGGTGATGCGCCCTTAAAGAGCGCTGGCAGCGGGCATCAAGAAGAGTGATGCCGTGCGAAGGATAGGACCGGTGGGGGACCCGCAGGCAAGGACCGTAGTGGGTGGTGTTCAGCGGCTTTCTTTTGCCTACTTTTCTTTGCCGCGGCAAAGAAAAGTAGGTGCTGCCCCGCACAGGGGCGACGCGTGAGGTACCACTAACAAACCGCGGACGCCATCGAAGAAACCAAAAACAACAAGCCCAACCTCAAAGCCGCCAGCAAGGCAAACCAAAAACCCAAAACCAAAACCCAAAACCTGGTGAACCCAGTGAGCCAAAAAAAAATCCCGGCCTAAGCCGGGGAAACGATACGCTGTTTAACGTATCGGAGCGTCTGGCCGCTCGGTCGTCGAAGTAAATATCGACACCCAGCGGCGCTGTTCATCCACCGCCAGTCACTTCGACAAGTGTATCTCGCGGCTGCGCGCCGACAGATGATGGGGCATCCGTCAACGCGCAGGTGAAGCCCGATCCGTTGAATCCGTTACGTTATTAGACAGCAGCCTTCTTGGCCGAAGCTGCCGTACGCGAAGCCTGTGCTGCAGCTTGCGACGCAGCCTTCGATGCAGCCGTAGCAGCCGCATTGAAGTTGCTTTCAGCGATTTCGACAGCTTGCTTCGTTGCCTTGTGAACCGTTTCGTACGTCGTGTTAGCCGCCGTGATGGCCGACTTGATCACGGCGACAGCCGTTTCCGAACCAGCCGGTGCGTTCTTCGCGACGTTCTCGACGAGTGTCTGCACCTTCTTGTTCTGCTCTTCGTATTGCGCTTCAGCAACACGTGCGAATTCAGCTTGCGTAGCCGATGCGATTTCGTACAGGTGACGGCCATACGACAGAACCTTCTCTGCCACCGGTTGCGTCAGGCTCGCTTGCAGCGCGAGCAATTCCTGCGCGTCCTTCACCGACAGCGCGCGTTGTGCATTTTCCTGGCCTTCAGCGATCGTCGACTTGACGACTTGCAGATTCAGCTCGACCAGCTTTTCGACGCCTTCGAATGCCTTCGACGTCAGGCCGAACAGCGTTTCGAGGTTGGCCTTCTGGGCTGCGGCGAATTGCTCGGGGGTCAGCAGAGTCATGTTTTACGCTCCTGGAATACCGGCCCGTCTGGCGCGGACCGAGTTGGGTTAACTGCAGAAGTCAATGGAATCGCTGGTCCGCAGGTCATTGTGCGTCGCAGCAATGGTTCCCATTTTAGGATGCTGCCGATGGATGTCAAGCACTATTTTGTGCAACGCACAACGCATAGAAATTACTAATAAAACAATACGTTATGTAGCGTTTATGACATTGTGGTGAAGCGCATGCACATTAGGGTTTGCACCGATGTGGTGCCGCAAAAATCGTGGTCTCCCAAGCCAGTACAGGCTTAGGAACACGCCGACGGCGCGTTTCCGAGCAAAAAGGTAAAATTCTCAGGTAAACCGAAAACCGTAGCGGAACGTTAAAACTCCAACCCGGTCGAATGCGCGGCATGCAGATTCCGGTAGTCGCTTAATAGTTGGCTTCCAGGTGTCCTGTATGTGTGTATCGGTGCGGCAGGAATTGTGCTTCGGACGCTTGTGGCGAGTCGTATTGCCATCCGTACGCGACCGTACTTCCCCTGATCAAGTTTGTGTCGAAGATGCCGATATGCTGAACGAGTGAGACTTCTTCAGCGACATTGGCGATGGCCTTGTGTCGGCGCGTCATTGGTATTTTCGATTGTGTACGTGCATCTCATTGCCTTTTCTCAATCGGGCCTGACAACTCGGTTTAAGGACAGTCGATAAGTGCTTAATATTGCTAATTTTTAACTGTTTTACTACACTGGCGGAAACTCTCTCGCCGCTCCAACCAGAACACCAATGAAAACCGACATGTTTTCGTCACTGAAAGTGATGCACGGCGCGGCGCTCAGCACCGCTCTGTCGGTGGCCGCCTCGGTGGTCATCGCAGCGGCTTTTGCCGCGCCGGTGGACGCATTCGCCGCTTCCGCCACGGCTCCTGCCAAGTCTGCCAAGGCTGGCAAGAAGTCGTCGAAGAAGGCAGCCGCCGAGAAAGTCTCCAGCAAGTCGTCGAGCGCCGCGAAGGTCGCAGCGAAAGATGACGACGACCAGCCCCGCACCGTCTCGAAGAAGCGCCGTGTGTCGTACTCGATGAACGGCCGCCATCATTCCGTCGTGCGCCGCGTCGCGTTCGAACCGCGTCAGCCGTCCGTCGGCACCGCGTTCGGCCTGCACGAAACGCCTGACGCGCTCGCGCTGCGTTCGAGCGTCGCGTACGTGGTCGACCAGAACACGTCGGAGTCGCTGTTCGACAAGAACTCGCGCGCCGTCGTGCCCATCGCGTCGATCACCAAGCTGATGACGGCGATGGTCGTGCTCGATTCGAAGGCGGCCATGACCGAACAGGTCGAAGTCACGGACGAAGACCGCGATTACGAGAAGAACACGGGCTCGCGTCTGTCGGTTGGCTCGGTGCTGTCGCGTGAAGACATGCTGCATATCGCGCTGATGGCGTCGGAAAATCGTGCGGCGGCTGCGCTGTCGCGTTATTTCCCGGGCGGCCGTCCGGCGTTCATGGCCGCGATGAATGCGAAGGCGAAGGCGCTCGGCATGACCGACACGCACTTCGAAAACCCGACGGGCCTGACGAGCCAGAACGTGTCCAGCGCACGTGATCTCGTGAAGATGGTCAACGCTGCGTATCAGTACCCGATGATCCGCAAGTTCTCGACCGATCGCAGCTACGAGGTGTACACCGGCAAGCGCACGATCGCGTACAACAGCACGAATGCGCTGGTGCGCAATCCGTCGTGGGACATCGGTCTGCAGAAGACGGGCTTCATCAACGAAGCGGGTGAGTGCCTCGTGATGCAGGCCACCATTCATGATCGTCCGATGATCATGGTGCTGCTCGATTCGTCGGGCAAGTACTCGCGTTTCGCCGATGCGCAGCGTCTGCGCACGTGGCTCGACAACGGCGGCGAACAGCGCATCACGAGCGCGGACGCCAACGGTGCCGGCACCTGAGCGACAGCAGCGTCTTAAGAAAAAAGCCCCGCAATGCGGGGCTTTTTTTATTGCGCTGATGCTAAGCGACGATTAGTGCGGCGCCGACTGTGCGGCAGCGCTGGCGTGCTGAACCTGCGGGTGATAACCGAGCGATTCGGAAATCACCAGTGCCGTCTTGCTCAACTGACCAAGCCACGAATCCTGCAGGCGGTCAGCGGGTGCGGACAGCGACAGACCCGCGACGAGCTTGCCCGTGTCGTCGTAAATACCGGCTGCGATGCAGCGCACGCCGAGTTCGAGTTCTTCGTTGTCACGCGCGCAAGCCTGCTGGCGCACGTGCGACAGTTCGCGCTCCAGCTTGCTGAGATCGGTGATGCTGTTTTGCGTGTGGCCCGACAGGCCGGTGCGTGTGGCGTAAGCGCGCACGCGGGTGGATTCGTCGGCGGCGAGGAACAGCTTGCCGACGGAAGTCAGATGCAGCGGCGCGCGGCCGCCGATCGCCCGCACGACCTGCATGCCCGAGCGTTCAGAATAAGCGCGTTCGATATAAACGATCTCGTCGCCCTGACGCACGGAGAGATTCACCGTCTGGCCTGTCAGCCGGTGCAGTTCGCGCATCGGCATCAGCGCCGCGTCGCGCACCGACAGGCGCGCCTTGACGAGATTGCCCAGTTCGAGCAACCGCATGCCGAGACGATAGGTGCCGGGATCCGAACGATCCACCAGCCGGCAGGTCACCATGTCGTTCAGAATGCGATGGGCGGTGGACGGATGAAGATCGGTGCGCAGCGCGAGTTCCTTCAGGCTGACCGGGTCGCTATGCGCGGCGAGGGCATCCAGCAGGCGCATCATGCGCTCGATCACCTGGATCGACGTTTTGGGGTCCGGGCTGGTATCGCTCATAAGACTAAACGGTTGACGCGTCAAACAGCGGAAAACCGATTGTATCTCGTATTGTGAAATAAGCGAACGCCGTTGGAGACGGTCCTCGAATCTCAATATCTGGCGGTTCATTGCGCATAGGGGCCGTTACGCGTTGGTATTGCGCGCCAAACAGCGGATAATCGGGGACGTTTCCCCGGAGGAGCACACATGCGAGTCGGTTTTTTCGTCACCTGCCTGATCGATCTGATGCGCCCCGAAATCGGCTGTTCCGCGCTCAAACTGATCGAGCGGGCGGGCGTCGAGGTGTTCGTGCCGCCGGCGCAAACGTGCTGCGGACAACCCGCCTACAACTCGGGCGACCGCCGCATCGCGCGCGATCTCGCCGAAAAGACGCTGCGCGAATTCGAGCAATACGACTATGTGGTGGTGCCGTCCGGTTCGTGCGGCGGCATGATACGCGCGCACTACGGCGATCTGTTCGCCGACGATCCTGAGCTGATGGGCCGCTATTCGCGTTTGCGTCCGAAGGTTTTTGAACTCACCGATTTTCTCGCCAATGTCGCGAAGATCGAGCTGACGCCGGGCGAATTCCAGGGTCCGGTGACGTATCACGATTCCTGCTCGGGCTTGCGCGAACTCGGCGTCAAGCAGCAGCCGCGCGATCTGCTCGCACAGGCGGGCGTCGCCGTGACGGAGATGAAGGACTGCGAGCACTGCTGCGGTTTCGGCGGCACCTTTGCGCTGAAGTTCGGTGATATTTCGACGGCCATCGTCGATGAAAAATGCGCGAATATTCAGGCAAGCGGTGCGCCAGCCGTCGTGCTCGGCGATCTCGGCTGCATGCTGAATATCGAAGGGCGCTTGCGTCGCACGGGCGACACCACCACGCGCGTGCTGCATATCGCGCAGGTGCTGGCCGGTGACGCCTGAGCAGCCAGCCGTTGCAGATGTTCGTCTGACTCGCCGCAGATCATCTACATAACCGATCCCCAAGGCCGTCATGCAAGTCCAAACGATGCAGTTCAAGGCGCGCGCAGGCCAGAAACTCGCCGACCAGCGCCTTCAGCAGAACCTCACCAAGCTATCGACGAAGTTCGTGTCGGCGCGCGCTTCTGCCATGACCGCGATCGACTTTGCCGCCACGCGCGCCGCGCTGAAGGAACGCCGCAATCGCGCGCTGGAGAACCTCGACGTCTGGCTCGAAACCTTCGAGCGTGAAGCGACGCGCCGCGGCGTCACCGTGCTGTTCGCCGAGACGACAGCGGAAGCGGCGAAGCTCGTCGCCGACATCGCGCGCAAGCACGACGTGAAGAAGGTGATCAAGACGAAGTCGATGGTGTCCGAGGAGATGCGTCTGAACGAGGTGCTCGGACAGATGGGCGTGCAGTCGATCGAAACCGATCTCGGCGAATACATCCTGCAGATCAACGACAACGAGCCGCCGAGCCACATCATCGCGCCCGTCGTTCACAAGGATAAGGAAGAGATCGCCGATCTGTTCGCGAAGACGCACCAGAAGCCGCGCCTGACGGAAATCCCGGAGATGACGCGCGAAGCGCGCGAGATGCTGCGCCCGCATTTCATGACGGCCGACATGGGCGTGACGGGCGGCAATTTCGTGATCGCGGAGACGGGCTCCGTCGCGCTCGTGACCAACGAGGGCAACGAGGGCATGTGTACCGTGATGCCGCGCGTGCACGTCGCCGTGACGGGCATCGAAAAGGTGCTGCCTACACTGGAAGATCTCGCGACGGCCATGCGTCTGTTGCCGCGTTCGGCGACGGGGCAGGACGTGTCGAACTATTTCTCCGTGCTGACCGGCCCGCGCCGCGAGGGCGATCAGGACGGGCCGGAACATATGTATGTGGTGCTCGTCGATGGCGGGCGCACGGGGCTGATCGGCGGCGATTTTCAGGAGATGCTGCGCTGTATCCGTTGCGGCGCGTGCATGAACCATTGCCCTGTGTATCAGAAGGTCGGCGGACATACGTACGGATGGGTGTATCCGGGGCCGATGGGTTCCGTGTTGACGCCGAGCTACGTCGGCATCGAAAAGGCGATCGATCTGCCGCAGGCCGCGACGCTCTGCGGCGAATGCAACAGCGTGTGTCCCGTCGGCATTCCGTTGTCGGATCTGCTGCGCAAGCTGCGCGAGCGGCAGATGGAACGGCATCTGCGTCCGTGGCAGGAGCGTTTCGGACTGGCCGTCTGGGGCTATCTGGCGATGCGTCCGGCGGCATATGGGCTGCTTACCAAAGTCGCAGTGCGGATTCTCGAACGCATGGGTGGCAACCGGAAGTCGATCGCGAAGCTGCCGCTCGGCGCGGGGTGGACCAATACGCGTGACATGCCGGCGCCCGTCGGCCGTACGTTCCGCGAGCTATACGCGGCGAGCAAGACGCATATCGGTTAGCGCGCGCACGCTTTCGGGCGTCGATACGAAAAGAGGCTGCATCGCGTCTGCGATGCAGCCTCTTTTTTCGCCGTCATTCGACCCAATATGTCGGGAGGTTAGTGCCAGGTGCTGCTTCCATCACCACGTCTCGGCTGACGAGGCGACCCAACGCCGCTTCCCCGATTGTCACCGCCCTGTGGCTGTTGCCCCGCGCCCGCCTGCACGGGCGGACGGTTGCCATGCCAGCCACCTGAATTGCCGCCCGGATTGGGCGGCGGGGGCGGGTTGCTTGCCTGCGGCGGCTGACCGCGCGGCGGTCCGCCGCCGTTGTTGCCGTTGTTCCCTGGCCGGCCGCCGTTGCCATTCCAGTGTCCGTGGTTGTTGTTGTTGTTGTTGTTGTAATTGCCGCGGTCATAACCACGATTGCCGCAATAGCGACGATCGTAGTCAGGTCCGGAGTTTCCGCCGAAGCCGAGGAACAGGCTCGATTGCACGGGCGGTTCCGCATAGCCATAAGCCGGAGCGGGCGCGCCGTAGCCGTCGTAGTAGCCGCCGTCGTAACCATAGGCGGGCTGGCCGCCATACGGATAAGCCGCGCAACCACCCAGCGCAGCCACCGCGCACACGACGGCAGCAACAGGAACGAGAGAAGGAATAGAACGTTTCATTTGAGTGTTAAGACAAGCGAGAGGCGCGTTGTCTGTATCCATACCGCTAGTTGTAGCGCTACTTGATGATTACCTGTGTGTGCTTTTGTAAGGATTTCTTTCGGCAACCGAAAGACTACCTGAGCACGATGCGCGCCGCTCGCGCGATCTCACTGTTCACTTGTACGCAACGGAGTGTTTGGCTGGCGCGGGTTTATCCGGATTGCGTGTTCATCTACCATTTCGACTGGGCAAAGTGCGTCTGTGCACCACAGCCCGCTTTAAGAGAACGACATCATGAGAAAGAAAATATCGGTGTACTGGCCTTTGGCCGTGGTCGTGCCGCTTGCGGCTGTTGCTTACCTGCATCTGTATAACGGCGCGGCTGCGCAGTCGCCTTTGGCAGCAGAGCGCGTATCGGCTGAACTGGCGCGCACGGTTTCGTATGGTTTTGTCGGCGGCGACGTCGCGATGCCGGCAGATACGATGCCCGCAACCGCCCGCATGCCCGCGCAAGCCATGTAATCCGCCGCGCTGGCGCGCTGCGGGCGTGATTTTGCACGCCTTTGTATAATCGCGGCACTGTTTTACCACTTGTGACAATTGCGGCTGAGCCGCTCAGCCATCGAATGAAAACTGTCGCCATCTGCTTCGTGTGCCTTGGGAACATTTGCCGTTCCCCGACTGCAGAAGGCGTGATGCGTCACCTGTTGGCAGAAGCGAAGCTCGCCGATCGCGTGATCGTGGATTCGGCAGGCACAGGTGACTGGCATATCGGTGAAGCGCCGGATGAACGCGCGCAACGCGCCGCAAAAAGCCGCGGCTACGATCTGTCAGCGCTGCGCGGCCGTCAGATTGCCGCAGCGGATTTCGAGCGCTTCGATCTGATCATCGCGATGGACGACAAGAATGTCGCCTCGCTCAGACAAATCTCCCCGCCTGCACAGCGCGACAAGATTCGTCTGCTGATGGAATTTGCGACGGCCGCCAGTGCGACCGACGCAAACGGCGCGGAAAAACGCGCGCCAGGTTTCGATGCACGCGAAGTCGTCGATCCGTATTTCGGCGGCGGCGAGGGCTTCGAGATCGTGCTGGACCAGTGCGAAGCCGCCTGCCGTGGCCTGATCGCGGTGTTGCGGCCCCAATTGACCCTGTAAGACAAGTTCTCGTTAAGTAAATGACCCATATCGAGATAGGGATACTTGACTAAATCTGTCATGTATTTATACTTGACCAAACTTGTCGAGAATTGCGGTTCCCACCACATATGAGACTCACCACGAAAGGCCGTTTCGCCGTCACGGCGATGATCGACCTGGCATTGCGCCAGGAGCAGGGCCCGGTGACGCTTGCAGGTATCAGCCAGCGCCAGCACATCTCCCTGTCCTACCTCGAGCAGCTGTTTGGCAAGCTGCGCCGTCACGAGATCGTCGAATCCGTGCGCGGGCCGGGCGGCGGCTACAACCTCGCGCGCCGCGCGGAGGATGTGACGGTCGCGGACATCATCATCGCCGTCGACGAACCGCTCGATGCCACCCAATGCGGCGGCAAGGGTTCGTGTGAAGGCACGAAGCATCACGACGGCCACTGCATGACGCATGAACTGTGGTCGACGCTGAACCAGAAGATGGTCGAGTATCTCGACTCCGTTTCCCTGAAAGACCTGGTCGACCAGCAACGCTCGCGCGAAGGCGCGACGGCGGTGCTGCGCGACCGTCGCACCGAAGCGCCCGCTGTCGAGCCGCGCGCGGTGCCGAAAGGGCCGAATTCCGTTTTCAACATGGCTGGCTGACAGCGCGCGCCCAGACGCGAACGCCAGCAAGTGAAGCCATAAGCACTGATGTCCCCGGAGCGATTGATGAACAACGACATTCCCCACCTGCCCATTTACATGGACTACAGCGCAACGACGCCCGTCGATCCGCGCGTGGTGGACAAGATGATTCCGTACCTGCGTGAGCAGTTCGGCAACCCGGCCTCGCGCAGCCACGCCTACGGCTGGGACGCGGAACGTGCCGTCGAGGAAGCGCGTGAGAACGTCGCCGCGCTCGTCAACGCCGACCCGCGCGAAATCATCTGGACGTCGGGCGCGACGGAATCGGACAACCTCGCCATCAAGGGCGCGGCGCACTTCTACAAGGGCAAGGGCAAGCACATCATCACGGTGAAGACCGAGCACAAGGCTGTGCTCGACACCACGCGTGAGCTGGAGCGCGAAGGCTACGAAGTCACGTATCTCGACGTCAAGGATGACGGCCTGATCGACCTCGACGTGTTCAAGGCTGCGCTGCGCCCGGACACGATCCTCGTCTCCGTGATGCACGTGAACAATGAGATCGGCGTGGTGCAGGACATCGGCACGATCGGTGAAATCTGCCGCGAGAAGGGCATCATTTTCCACGTCGACGCTGCACAGTCGACGGGCAAGGTCGAAATCGACCTGCAGAAGCTGAAGGTCGACCTGATGTCGTTTTCGGCGCACAAGACGTACGGCCCGAAGGGCATCGGTGCGCTGTACGTGCGACGCAAGCCGCGCGTGCGTATCGAAGCGCAGATGCATGGCGGCGGTCACGAGCGCGGCATGCGTTCGGGCACGCTGGCGACGCACCAGATCGTCGGCATGGGCGAAGCGTTCCGTATCGCGCGTGAAGAAATGGCGACGGAAAACGAACGCGTCCGCGCACTGCGCGACAAGCTGCTGCGCGGTCTGCAAGAGATCGAAGAAACGTATGTGAACGGCGACATGGAAAAGCGTGTCCCGCACAACCTGAACATCAGCTTCAACTTCGTCGAAGGTGAATCGCTGATCATGGCGGTGAAGGACGTGGCCGTGTCGTCGGGCTCGGCCTGTACGTCGGCGTCGCTGGAACCGTCGTATGTGTTGCGCGCACTCGGCCGCAACGACGAGCTGGCACACAGCTCGATCCGCTTCACGGTCGGCCGCTTCACGACGGAGCAGGACGTCGATTACGTCATCAACCTGCTGAAGAGCAAGATTGCGAAGCTGCGCGATCTGTCGCCGCTGTGGGAAATGCACAAGGACGGCATCGATATTTCGACCATCCAGTGGGCCGCGCACTAAGCGCATCAGGCACCCGGGCAGTCGAAACGAACGCAGGTTGAATCGAATCAAGGAGTCACAAAATGGCATACAGCGATAAGGTCCTGGACCACTACGAAAACCCCCGCAACGTCGGTTCGTTCGCGAAAGACGACGATGCAGTCGGCACCGGCATGGTCGGCGCGCCCGCTTGCGGCGACGTGATGAAGCTGCAGATCCGCGTCGGCGCGGACGGCGTGATCGAAGCCGCGAAGTTCAAGACGTACGGCTGCGGTTCGGCCATCGCGTCGAGCTCGCTCGTCACGGAATGGGTGAAGGGCTTGACGCTCGACCAGGCACTGACCATCAAGAACACGCAGATCGCCGAAGAACTGGCGCTGCCGCCCGTGAAAATCCACTGCTCGATCCTCGCGGAAGACGCGATCAAGGCAGCGGTCGCTGACTACAAGCAGCGTCACGGCGAAACGGCTGGCGAAGCGAAGGCTGAGCAGTCGGCTTAAGCAGCGTTGCGGATAAACGCGCAACAGTGGCACGGCGCAGCGCCGGAGACTTGAATCCGACGCGCGTCGCAACGATATAAGAAGCAGGCAGGGTCGCGACATGCATCGTGATGAACGACGGCGTGCCGCACATTGAGAAACGCTATGGCAATTACGTTGACCGAAAAGGCAGCACAACACGTGCAGAAATATCTGACCCGGCGCGGCAAGGGCGTCGGGCTTCGGCTCGGTGTGCGCACGACGGGTTGCTCGGGCCTCGCATACAAGCTCGAGTACGTCGATGAACTCGCGCCCGAAGACGAAATCTTCGAATGCAATGGCGTGAAGATCATTGTGGACCCGAAGAGCCTCGCGTATATCGACGGCACGGAACTCGATTTCGCACGTGAAGGGCTGAACGAAGGCTTCAGGTTCAACAACCCGAACGTGAAGGACGAGTGCGGCTGCGGCGAATCGTTCCGCGTGTAAACGCGCGAGTCATGCTGAAAAGGCGGCCTGTGCCGCCTTTTTTCAATTTCGCCGCGCACTTGCGCGTCACATTGCGGCGCTGATCTGCGCGCTCTGGATGGACAAAGTAATCTGATGGCCTCGCTGAACGACAGTCACTTCGAACTCTTCAATCTGCCCGAACAATTCGCGCTCGACGCTGCGGCGCTCGATCACGCGTATCGTACGGTGCAGGCGCAGGTGCATCCCGATCGCTTCGCGGCGGCAGGCGACGCGCAAAAGCGCATCGCGATGCAATGGGCGACGCGCACGAACGAGGCGTATCAGACGCTGCGCGATCCGCTCAAACGCGCGCGCTATCTGCTGTCGCTGCGCGGCATCGATGTCGGCGCGGAGAACAACACGGCGATGGAGCCGGCGTTTCTGATGCAGCAGATGGAGTGGCGTGAGGCGATCGAAGATGCATCGGCGGCGAAGAATGTCGACGCGCTTGACGCGCTGCTCACAGAACTGCGCGACGAAGAGAAAGTGCGTTTCACCAAGCTGGCCGGCTTGCTCGACAGCGGCTCGAATCAGGCAGCGGGCGAGGCGGTGCGGCAACTGATGTTCATCGAACGCGTGGCTGCCGAAATCGGCACGCAGATCGAGCGGCTCGATAACTGACGCCGCGCGACAGACTGCGCATTCATCACGCGAACACATATGATCAGGACCGGGGCGAAGCAAGCCCCGAAGAAGATTCCAGATGGCTTTACTGCAAATCTCTGAACCGGGCATGGCGCCCGCGCCGCATCAGCGGCGTCTCGCGGTCGGTATCGACCTGGGTACCACCAATTCCCTCGTAGCGGCTGTGCGCAGCGGCGTGCCCGATGTGCTGCCTGACGAAGACGGCCACTATCTGCTGCCGTCCGTCGTGCGGTATCTGGAGAAGGGCGGACGGCGCATCGGCCGTGCGGCGAAGGCGGAAGCCGCCAGCGATCCGCGCAACACGATCGTCTCCGTCAAGCGCTTCATGGGGCGCGGCAAGAGCGAAGTCGAACACGCGGAAAACGCGCCGTACGATTTCGTCGATGCGCCGGGCATGGTGCAGATCCGTACCATCGACGGCGTGAAAAGCCCGGTCGAAGTGTCGGCGGAAATTCTCGCGACGCTGCGTTACCGCGCGGAAGACACGCTCGGCGACGAACTGGTCGGCGCAGTTATCACGGTGCCCGCGTATTTCGACGAAGCGCAGCGCCAGGCGACCAAAGATGCCGCGCGTCTCGCCGGCCTGAACGTGCTGCGTTTGCTGAACGAACCGACGGCGGCCGCGATCGCATATGGTCTCGATAACGGCTCGGAAGGTCTGTACGCGGTGTACGACCTAGGCGGCGGCACGTTCGACCTGTCGATTCTCAAGCTGACGAAGGGCGTTTTCGAAGTGCTCGCAGCGGGCGGCGATTCGGCGCTCGGCGGCGATGACTTCGATCACGCGTTGTATCGTCATGTGCTCGAAAAAGCGAACGTGTCCGCGCAGTCGCTGACGCCGGAAGACGTGCGCCTGTTGCTCGACACCGTGCGCGTGACGAAGGAAGCGTTGTCGTCGGCCGCGAGCGCGCCGGGTCAGGCCACGCTCGCGAGCGGCGCAAAGATCGACGTCACCGTCGATGAAGCAGCATTCGAAGCTATCACGCAAGCGCTCGTTCAGCGCACGCTCGGCCCCACGAAGAAGGCACTGCGCGACGCAAAGCTGACGCCCGCCGACATCAACGGTGTCGTGCTGGTGGGCGGCGCGACGCGTATGCCGGTGATCCGACGTGCGGTCGAAAACTACTTCGGCCAGCCGCCGCTGACCAATCTCGACCCGGATCAGGTCGTCGCGCTCGGCGCGGCCATCCAGGCGGATCTGCTTGCCGGCAACCGCGGTGCCGACGGCGACGACTGGCTGCTGCTCGACGTGATTCCGCTGTCGCTCGGCGTCGAAACGATGGGCGGCCTGACGGAAAAGATCATCCCGCGCAATTCGACCATTCCCGTCGCGCGCGCGCAGGAGTTCACTACCTTCAAGGACGGCCAGACGGCGATGGCGATTCACGTCGTCCAGGGCGAGCGCGAACTCGTCTCCGATTGCCGTTCGCTCGCTCGCTTCGAACTGCGCGGCATTCCGCCGATGGCAGCGGGCGCGGCGCGCATCCGTGTGACGTATCAGGTCGATGCGGACGGTCTGCTGTCCGTGTTCGCACGCGAGCAGCATTCGGGCGTGGAAGCATCGGTGGTGGTGAAGCCGTCGTACGGTCTCGCCGATGACGACGTCGCGCGCATGCTCGAAGACAGCTTCAAGACGGCCGAAATCGATATGCGCGCGCGTGCGTTGCGTGAAGCGCAGGTCGAGGCGCAACGCCTGATCGAAGCGACGGAAGCGGCACTTGCCGCCGACGGCGAACTGCTCGACGCCGACGAACGCACGGCGCTCAATGGCCTCGTCGATGCGCTGCGCGCTGTCGCACCCAGCGACGACGCCGACGCGATCGAAGCGGCAACGAAAACGCTCGCCGAAGGCACCGACGAATTCGCCGCTCGCCGGATGGACAAGAGCATTCGCCGCGCGCTCGCGGGCCGCAAGCTCGACGAAATCTGATTCACGCGGCGCGCGCCAAAATCGGCCGCGCCACCAGTAAAATGGTACGGTGCCTGCAGGGCGGCGTCCGTGCCACACAGACCAGACCCGAACAGAACGGAATTTGTATGCCTCAAATCGTTGTGCTGCCTCACGTCGAACTGTGCCCGGATGGCGCGGTCATCGACGCTGTGCCGGGCAAGAGCATCTGCGACACCTTGCTCGACAATGGCATCGAGATCGAGCATGCGTGCGAGAAGTCCTGCGCATGCACCACCTGCCACGTGATCGTGCGTGAGGGTTTTAACGCACTGGAGCCGTCGGAAGAACTCGAGGATGATCTGCTCGACAAGGCATGGGGTCTCGAGCGCGAATCGCGTCTGTCGTGCCAGGCGATCGTGCCGGAAGGCGACGATCTCGTCGTCGAGATTCCGCGTTATACGATCAACCACGCGAAGGAAAATCACTAACAGGAGCCAGCAGCCATGAAGTGGACCGACACGCAAGACATCGCGATGGCCTTGACCGACAAGCACCCGGAGATCGATCCGCAACAGGTGCGCTTCACCGATCTGCACCGCTGGGTGATGGAGCTCGACGGTTTCGACGACGATCCCAATCGTTCGAACGAGAAGATTCTCGAAGCGATCCAGGCGGCATGGATCGAAGACGCGGATTATTGATCGCGGCAAAGAAAAAGGCGGCTTCTGTGGAAGCCGCCTTTTTTCATGCCTGAGCGTTCGTGCTCAGCGATAGCGCGCCGACCGGGTTCAACCCGCGACGAGCGAGCCGTTCTCGATCCGCACGCGCTGGCCTTGCTGGAACGGCGGCGCTTCGTGGTACGTGAAGTAGCGTGGCTTGCCGCTTTCCATGTGCACACGGACCGAATAGCTGGTCGTGCTGCGCAGATGCTTCTCGACCGAATTGCCTGCCAGGCCGCCGCCGAGCGCGCCCAGCAGCGTCATCGCCGTACGGCCACCGCCGCTGCCAAACTGGTTGCCGACGACACCACCCGCCACCGCACCGCCGACCGCGCCGATCCCCGTGCCGTGGCCTTCCTGCCGCACGGCGGAAATCGCTTCAACGGTGCCGCACGTCGAGCAATACGCCGGACGCGCCGGTTCTTGCTGAGCGTATTGAGGCTGTTGCGCATATTGCTGGTTCGGCGCCGGAGCACGTTGTGCCTGCTGTGCAGCGGCCTGAGCGGCTGCAGCCTGAGATTGAGCCTGCTGCTGCGCCTGTTCAGCCTGTTGCGCCTGAGCCTGCTGCTGGGCGGCTTGCTGTTCCGCCTGTTGCTGCTGCGCGACCGACGGCTGCTGGGCACTCAGCGCGGCAGGCTGGGCCGTATCGACGACGGGCTGCTGTTGCTGCGTCACTGCGGCCGCCTGCATCTGGTCGCTTTGCGCACCGTTGCTCGATGCTTTCGGGAACAGCCCTGTCACGGCAGCCGTCGCCGCGAGACTGGCGATGATGACAGCACCCGCTGCAACGGCAACGAGGGGATGAAGACGGCGTGGCGATGGGTTCGGATTATCCATGGTTGTAGGCCTCCGACTAGGCAGATTGGACCTTTAGAAAATGGTTGAATCGCAGTGGCAAGCCGCATGGCGGCTAACCGGTATAAGTGTCGGACACGCGGCTTTAGCCAGGGTTTCAATTTGTAACCGCTGGCGAGTGCAACACTCAGTTCCACTCAATGCAAAAAGTGCGCCGAACGGCGAGAGCCGCGCTGCGTCTGGCTTTCAGCGCGCCGACGTGGAAGCGGAGGGTATCTGGCGTGCGCATTTTTTACCGGTAGTTACAACCGATATTGCGCATGGAGAGGGAGCAGAGGAGGGCGCACCGCGCATGATCGATCGAACGATAATCATGCGCGGATGATGTCGCTAAATGCAGATAGCTGCGGAGATCAGTCTTCGCGGCGCAGATGCGGGAACAGGATCACGTCGCGGATGCTCGGGCTATCGGTGAGCAGCATCACCAGACGGTCGATGCCGATACCGCAGCCACCGGCAGGCGGCATGCCGTATTCGAGCGCACGGATATAGTCGGCGTCGTAGTACATCGCTTCCTCGTCGCCGGCGTCTTTCTGATCGACCTGCTTCTTGAAGCGCGCGGCCTGATCTTCGGGATCGTTCAGTTCCGAGAAGCCGTTGGCGATTTCGCGGCCCGTGATGAACAGCTCATAACGCTCGGTGATGCCATCGACGGTATCCGACGCGCGCGCGAGCGGCGACACTTCCACCGGGTAATCGATGATGAAGGTCGGCTCCCACAACTGCGCTTCCGCCGTCTCTTCGAACAGCGCCAGTTGCAGCGCGCCGATGCCTGCGTTCAGGAACTGCGGCTGGTTGGCGTCGACGCCAAACTTCTTCAGCTCCGTGCGCAGGAACGTGCCGTCCGCGAGTTGCGCATCGGTGTATTGCGGCGCGTACTTCTGGATGGCTTGCGTGATGGTCAGGCGATGGAACGGCTTCGCCAGATCGAGTTCGCGGCCCTGATACGTGATGGTCGCGTTGCCGAGTGCATCGACGGCGGCCTGACGGATCAGTTGTTCGGTGAAGTCCATCAGCCACTTGTAGTCGGTGTACGCGGCGTAGAACTCCATCATCGTGAATTCCGGATTGTGACGCGGCGACACGCCCTCGTTACGGAAATTCCGGTTGATCTCGCACACGCGCTCGAAGCCACCGACCACGAGGCGCTTCAGGTAAAGCTCGGGCGCGATACGCAGGAACATCTGCATATCCAGCGCGTTGTGATGCGTGACGAACGGCTTGGCTGCCGCGCCGCCCGGGATCGGGTGCAGCATCGGCGTTTCGACTTCCATGAAGTCGGCGTCGGCCATGAACTTGCGGATCGACGACACGGCCTTGGTGCGCGCGACGAAGGTCTTGCGCGCTTCGTCCGTGACGATCAGGTCGACATAGCGCTGGCGATAGCGCATTTCCTGGTCGGCAAGACCGTGGAACTTGTCCGGCAGCGGACGCAGCGCCTTCGACAGCAGACGCAGTTCCGTGCAGCGCACGGACAGTTCGCCCTTGTTGGTGCGGAACAGCACGCCCTTCGCGGCGACGATGTCGCCGAGATCCCACTTCTTGAAGGCTTCATACGTTGCTTCGCCGACATCGGCGGGCGTGATGAAGAACTGGATCTGGCCCGAGCCGTCGCGCACCGTCGCAAAGCTGGCCTTGCCCATCACGCGCTTGAGCATCATCCGGCCGGCCAGCGCGACTTGCAGCGCTTTCGCTTCGAGCGCGTCCTTGTCGGCGTCCGCGTATTCCGTTTGCAGATCGGCGGCGTGGTGGGTCGGACGGAAGTCGTTCGGGTAGGCGACGCCTTGCTCGCGCAGCGCGCGCAGCTTTTCGCGGCGCTCGGCGATGATCTGGTTGTCGTCCACCTCGGCGGCGGTCTGCTGGGCCGCAATCGGCTGGGTCGGTTCGGTCATGGTGATGAGTTCGGTGTTCGGTGCGTCCTGATGCGCGTGATGCTTGTCATGGCGGCAGGGCGCGGGCGGTGAAAAATGCGGCGCGGCAGAGAAACCATGCCGCGCCGGCTGCGCTTAGATGCCCTGTTTCAGGCTCGCGCTGATGAACGGATCGAGGTCGCCATCGAGCACGCTCTTCGTGTTGCTGATTTCGACGTTAGTGCGCAGATCCTTGATGCGGCTGTTGTCGAGCACGTACGAACGGATCTGGTGACCCCAGCCCACGTCCGACTTGCCCGCTTCGAGCTTGTCCTGTTCCGACTGGCGCTTGCGCATTTCGGCTTCGTACAGGCGCGACTTCAGCATCGCCATCGCTTCGGCGCGGTTACGGTGCTGCGAGCGGTCGTTCTGACACTGCACGACGATACCCGACGGAACGTGCGTGATACGCACGGCGGAGTCGGTCTTGTTGATGTGCTGACCGCCCGCGCCCGACGCGCGGTAGGTATCGATACGCAGATCGGCCGGATTGACTTCGATCTCGAACGATTCGTCGATTTCGGGGTACACGAACACCGACGAGAACGACGTATGGCGACCGCCCGACGAATCGAACGGCGACTTGCGCACGAGGCGGTGAATGCCTGTTTCGGTACGCAGGAAGCCGTACGCGTATTCGCCTTCGACCTTGATGGTCGCGCTCTTGATGCCGGCGACATCGCCTTCCGATTCTTCGAGCACTTCCGTCTTGAAGCCTTTGCGTTCGCAGTAGCGCAGGTACTGGCGCAGCAGCATCGAGGCCCAGTCGCACGCTTCCGTGCCGCCGGCGCCTGCCTGGATGTCGATGAACGCGTTGTTCGGATCGGCCGGGTTCGAGAACATCCGGCGGAATTCCATGTCGGCGACGCGCGCTTCGAGTTTGGCGGCGTCTTCTTCGACCGCGACGAGGGTGTCTTCGTCGCCTTCCTCGCGCGCCATGTCGAACAGGTCTTTGGTGTCGCGCAGGTCGTTATCGAGCGCGCCCAGCACGTCGACGACGCCTTCGAGCAGCTTCTTTTCCTTGCCGAGTGCCTGGGCGTGCTTCGAGTCGTTCCAGACGTTCGGGTCTTCCAGTTCCCTGTTGACTTCGATCAGCCGTACCGACTTGGCATCGTAGTCAAAGATACCCCCGGAGCTCGCCTGCGCGTGTGCTCAGGTCTGCCAGAGAGGAGTCGATTGCGTTCAGGCGTTCCGCTTCCATGTTGAATCCAGTTTCTTGATGAATGGGGTGGGGCTTTTTTTGTTTTGTCTGCGGTGTTGGGGGTTGGGTTTGGTTTTGCTCTGCTTTGCTTTGCTTTTGCTGGCATCCGCGGTTTGATACTGGTACTTCACGCGTCGCCCCTGTGCGGGGCAGCACCTACTTTTCTTTGCCGCGGCAAAGAAAAGTAGGCAAAAGAAAGCCGCTGAACACCGCTAACTCTTCTTCCTGCCTGCGGGCCCCCAGCCGGTCCTATCCTTCATGCGGCATCGTTCTTCCCGACGCCCGCTACCAACGCTTCGAATAACCGCATCACCCGGTTCAAACTCCCGCGTCACAGCGTGCCTTACCAGTCAGTCCACGGCCGCCCAGGTGGCAAACTGTGTGTCGGTTGTCGCGGCGTATGCGCATCACTCCGGACTGAAAAGCAAGGGCGGTGTCGTAGGATCGCTCGCGCGGGAAGGACTACGACCTACACACCGTTTGCCACCTGGGCTGCATTGACGAGTCGCTGCCGCTTGCGGCGCTACGGATGATTGAAGCGGGTGATGCATCTATTCGGAGCGTTGGCAACAAGCAAGGACTCGCGCGTTGCCGTTTGAAGTATAGGACCGGTCGGGGGCCCGCAGGCAATAACAAGCATTGGCGGTGTTAGCCCGCTTTCTTTGCTTACTTTCTTTGCGGCGGCAAAGAAAGTAAGTGCCGCCCCGCACAGGGGCAACGCATGAAGAACCGATACCAAACCGCGGATGCCAGCGAACAGCGACAAACCGCGGATGCCAGCGAACAGCGATAATCCACCTTCAAACATCATCAAAAAACCCAGCCCGCCCCTGCGTAATATCCCTCAACGCATCACGAGAAACATCAACCGCATTAACCGGCATCTGCACAGTCAACACCACACTCATCCCATAAGCACTCGCATCGAGAACAAACCCTTCCTGCTCGATCCAGCGCCGCACGCGCGCCTCATCCGGATATCCGATTTCAACAGACAGCAACGCCAGCGGAATCCGCTCCACCCGTGGCGCATCCTGCAGCGCAGTCGCGATCGCATCGGTATAAGCCCGCACCAGCCCGCCCGCACCTAGCTTCACGCCACCGTAATACCGCACCACAGCGGCCAGCACGCCATCGAGATCATGATGACGCAACACTTCGAGTATCGGGCGTCCCGCGGTGCCGGACGGTTCTCCGTCGTCGGACATGCCTGACTGTCCGCCCGCGAGCAATGCCCAGCAGACGTGCGTGGCGGTGGGATGCAATTCGCGCAGGCGACGCAGTTCTTCCATCGCAGCATCGCGGTCGGCGACGGGAATCGCGTAGGCGATAAAGCGGCTTTTGCGGATTTCGAGTTCCGCCTCGAGCGATGAGGGAAGCGTAAAGGTCGGCAAGGCGAGCGTCAGTGGTTTCAGGAGGTGTGGCCAGGGTCGCTATCTTAGCGGATACATACGCAAGGCCCGGCAGCAAGCGCATGGCACTATTTTGACGCATCTTGAAACAGTCTCTTGTTAACTTGTGTGATGACGCGTCCGCGGCTCAGGCCGATAATGCACTTCATGGCGGATCTAGCTCTGGCTGGGGCGATGCCGGACTCCTCATCCGGCGCGATCCGTCTTCCCATTTTCGATCCAGCGCTGCTGGATCGCCTGCTGCATAAGGCTTCTAGCCAACTTTCCTGACCACTGCGCCCGAAGTATCCGGCGCCGGCTGTGCCCAGAACGTGACCGTGTTCGCGTGCTGCGACAGCTGGTCAGGCGCCAGGTGTGCATAACGCAGCACCATGTCGTAATCGGCCCATCCGCCCAGTTCCTTCAGCACATTCAGCGGTGTGCCGTTCTGCACGTGCCAGCTTGCCCACGTGTGCCGTGTATCGTGGAAGCGAAACGGCAGTACGCCAGCCTTCTCACACGCGCGACGCCACTGCGGGAAGTCTGACTTCTGCCGGGGCGCGTCGTTGTTCACAAACACGAACTTCTCATGCTTGCCGAGCTGGCGCCGGATGACTGCGACGGCCGCATCGTTGAGTGGCACGCCGATCGGCTTCTTTCCCTTCGCCTGATCCGGATGAATCCACGCGCGCCGCCGTACGAGCTCCACCTGCGCCCACTCAAGATACGAAATGTTTTTCCAACGTAAGCCCGTGTTGAAAGCCATTTCGGTGATGTCGCGCAGCCATGTCGTCGGTATCGCCACGAGTAGCGATCGCGCCTGCTCAGGGGTGATCCAGCGAATCCGACTGTTCGACACCGGCGTTTCCTTCAGTTTGGGCGCAACGTCCAGCCATTCCCACTTCACTGCCGAGTTAAACATACCGCGAATCGTCGCAAGATAACGGTTGCGCGTGCTCGTGCTAACCTTCTGACCTTTACGGTACTTGCGTTGGTCTTCAACCGGCAATGCATCGAAGACTTCCGCGCGGGTGATGGTATGGAGCGCTCGTCCGGCTAACAGGCCGCCAAACCCGGCCAGATGGCGCTCCTTACTCTCATAGTCCCTTTTCTCCGATTCTTCGGCGAGGTAACGAATCGCCGCCTCCTCGAATAGCCGTGCGGGCTTTTCTCCCAACTTCGCAGACCGCCACAACTCGGCTTTCACCTTGTCGTGGTACTCCTGTGCTTCCTTGCGGTCCTGCGTGCCACAAGAGCGGCGAATTCGCTCACCGCTCGGGGTGCGGATGTCAATGTTCCAGACACCGCCGCGCTTTCGGATAGACATACCTTTCTCTCCTGTTCCGTCCGCGCCGGTCGGCGCTCATTGTATCCCTGGACAGCTTCCCTCAATTTTTCCGGCCAAATCCGCCAGACCGATCCGATCTGGAAGAAGCCGAGTTCCTCGCGGCGCGCGTAGACCGTCCCATAGGAGACGCGCAGCAGCTGCGCTGCCTCACGGAGCGTCATGGCGCGCTCGCCGATCACAGGTATGTCGCTCATTTCAGGCCCCAGTGTCGTCGCGTAGTTTCGATGATGCGTTCTGCTGCCGACTTCATGTCACTTCCAGCCATCGCCAGTTACGATCCGATAAATTGTTGACTTGTGAACGCCATACCGTCTCGCCAGAGACGCGCAACTGGCTGTTTCGCTGTTAGCGACGTAAAGGCGTCGAATTTCTTCGACTTGATTTCTCGTGAGTATCGAGGAGCCGTGTTTTTCGCCGGTTGGGTTCCTGTGACGCTCCACCATGTCTTTCATGTTCTCGGTGTGCGTCCCAAGAATCAGGTGGCGTGGATTGATGCAAGAACGGTTATCACAAGTATGACGAACCTCCAGCCCAACAATCGATTCGATACTTATGCCGTTGTGCTGGCAGTATGCGAGACGATGGGCTGTTCTGTTTTTCCCCTCGAAACCAACGACCCCATATCCATCGCGCTTCCGGTAACCGCCCCATTCGATACAGGGATCGCCGGGAGCAGCGCACTCGATTTTGCTGTTCTCGCTCACGCTTCCTCCTTGTCGCTGGCTGTGGCGCTATCAGAGGCGCGGAGAGCCGCATCCCCGTCGATGCCCGGGCGCATGTTGGTTTTGCCGAACATGTTCCGATGCCAGTTTGCGCATGCGGCGGCAGTCGTGATGATGAGGTGTTCGGCCTTTTCAACGTTTCCAGCGGCGTGCGCGTGAAGCGCCTTTCCGCCGAGATGGCCGACTAGCCAGAACCAATCAGCCGGTGTTTTCCCCGCATCGTGTTCGCTACCCCAGCGCTGACGTTGATGCTCGCCCTCAATGCTCACGGCCTTCAGGAAGTCATCAGCATGCGGCGTGTTGATGATCGCGTTCAGGCGATCAACCTCGGCTTGCAGATTCGTCAGCTTCTGCTCGCTAGCGGCTGGAGGGGCGGTGAGGGATTTATGCAACGCGACGAAATCTGCGTATCGAACAAAGTCACCGTCGTCGTAATCTGGATAAACTCCGCCGCCTTCGCCGCTGCTTTCGCTGAATCTCTCTACGTTCGGCATCGGCGCCGGCTCGCCTGCCGCCGCTTCGGATGCACGGGCTTCCAGTTCGGCGACGCGTGCAATTGCCACGTCATAGTCTTCCTTGCGTACCCAATCACCATAGCCGTCTTTGTCTTCGGTCATGTGATATCCGCCGTAGCAGAAGGGCGAGCATCCCGCGCAGTCGAATGTTTTTACGGTCACTTTGGATCTCCCACGGTGCTCTCGACGGCCGCGATAGACGCGACCCGCGCAGCTTCAAATTCCGCGCGCCTGATGCTGACCACAAACACGACGTTTTCCCACTCGCCGGTCGCGATGTCTCGCATTGACACGCAATCGGTACCGAACGAGATATCGACATAGCCACGTCGCTGCTTTGCGCTCGTGATGGATTCGTGCAGGACCTGGACGGCGACGTTGTCGACGCCGACGCGATGAATCAGTTCGTCGAGTTTCACAATCCCCTCTCGTCGCTTGTAGAGAGTGAGTTCAGCGGCCTCCAATGCGTAGCACCGCGCACGTCAGGCGCAACGAAACAGCCGCAATGCGGAGGGTTGTATCTTTCATCCGTCACATAAAAATAGTTTGCAACGCGTTGGACCCTGACTTCTCCTTGCGGATAGTGCCAGTGCGGATTGTTGCCGGGCGGTCGAAAAGCACCCCCCTTGACGAAGAATTCACCATTTTTGGGTGCTGTCGCAATCGGTCGCCATTCGCCCATGTCCGAACTCAACTCTCTGGCATAACGTTGTTGCAGCGTTTCTCCGTCGTAGGTAGGCATTTGCTTCTCCGTTGTGCGTTTGCTCACCACGAGCCTAGCTTCATAGGCGCGCAGAACTGCGGTGCCGAATGCGATCTCGAATTCCAGTAAGTTATAAAAATCGCCCGGAAACATTTCTCTACCGGGAGCATTGGCGGCCTTGACGATGTCTGCTGCCTCTGCATCGGTCAGCCTCTGCCAGCTACCGGGCACGTTGACTTCGCCGTCATTTGTTCTATCGTTCATATCTCACCTTGCGACCACGCGGAGGTCGTCATGGAGGGGGAATGGATCAACGGTTGGCTTTGCATTCGTTGCAATTTCGAAGTGCCTTTCAAGGCCGAAGCCATCGGTATCGACGATTTCGGCATCTATTTCATCTGCCCGCGCTGCCGACGACGCAATCAGCTTGAGAGCCTTGGCCATCGGAATGGCGCGCTTTTGCTGCGTCAGACTGGCAAGTAGGCTCGTCTACAGAGCCGAGACGTTCCTGGATGGCCTCGATCTCCTCGCGCGCGCCAAGCCACCAGTCAGCACCGCGCGTGAGAACGAGTTTGATGAACCAGTGCAAAACAACCGCCTGTTCGTCTTCGGACTTCCTCTTTACATCCATGCCGCCGGCGCGAAGCACATGTGCGACGGGAGCACATTTGAAGTTCGGCCATCCGAGCACATCGCGGAGATCGTCGGTTAGCTCGTCCGGATACACCATCGGTACAGCGATCGGCGCAGAAAGCAGGGCGTCGATGCGCTCGAGCAGATCTGTGGTCGTGTTGAGCGTGACAATGTGCTCGCTGCGGTTCGGATGTCCATTTTTGTCATAGCGTTTGAGTGCAGCCAGCTCGCGCAGCAGTTCGATTGCGGTGTCCATATGCTCCTCAGAACAGTTCGCCCTGGGCGGGCTGAGATTGAGATGCTCGTCGGCGTGCGTTCTGCGCCCATCCGAATACGACCCAGTAGAAGTTCGACCATGAATCGACACGCCTGCGGCGCGAACACTCGGCAAGGTGGACTTTGGCCAGATGGATCAGAAATTCTCGATCGCTTACGCTGCCCATGGCATCAATTCCGTGTCATAGCCCAGCATCAGCGGATGCTTCGGATCGCCGCTCTTCGTGAAACCGAAGACCTTTACCGGCTTGCCGGATCCGTGAATGCGTCGCGCAAGCACATCGAGGTGAGGGCGCAAAGCCGCCGGCAGTTTGGCGCGATCGCCCCAGCACGGCACGAGCAAATCCGCATCACCGATGATCTGGCCCAAGTGCATGTCGTTGAACGGTCCGATCGGATCGAGCGCTTTCGCAAGATCACGAACCTCGCGCGCACGGAAAGCGAATGGATTGCCTGCGATGTACTTGCGCGCGCCGAGCAGCTTCCCGAAGCCGCGCCACTTCATGTCCGTCTGATCTGGAATTACAGAATCAGCCCAGGACGGATTGACGCCGAAGAACGCGACCACGATCCCGACGAGCTGCAGTTCGCGCTCGAGGCGATATCGGTAGGTGCCGCATTCGCTGATGATCGCGGTCACGCTATCGGTCCTTGTGAACTTGCTCGTACGCGGCCCTGGCATCCTGCGCCAGTTGCTGGTCCGTGACACTCGCGATGAGGTGGTCATAATTCCACGTGGCGTCACGAAACACCCGACCGTCTTCGAAGTCGTGGAGACAAGCGAGAATGTCGTTCGCGATCGCCTTGTCCTCGTCGGTTTCGATGGTGAATCGATCGATCGCGTTGCGGACTGGATATGCACCCTCGTTCCAATCGGCTCGCACATCCATCATTGCCAGCGCCAGATCGATGCGTTGATCTTTTTCGCACAGTGCATCGAGAACATCCCGCCAGTCCGAGTCCTCTGGCAGTTCATATCGCAGCACGATGCGAGCCAGTTCAACGTTCGCGCGGCGCGCTTGCTTCTCGGCTTCGGCCTTGCGTTCGAGCTCCGTGCGCTTCTGCTCAGCCTCCTGCTCGGCGCGCTCTGCATAGGACTCGTAGTCGCGCTTCAAGCGTTCATATGTCGACGTGGCGTACTCAAAACCGTCTGATGTTTTGATGTGTCGGGCCACGTCACCAATCCATCCGGACTGGATCGTTAGGCTTTTCGGGTACCGCGCGCGGGATTTCGTATCGCGCTCGCTGTGGCTATTCGGCATGCCGATCTCTGCCATGAAGGCCTTCACGCGCTCCGTGATCGCCTTGTTCGTCTCGATCGCGGGCACGTTCTTCTCGTGCATCTCGACGTCCTTCTGACGTGCTTGCTCGAGCTGCTGCATCGCATATTTCGCCACTACATTGGGCGACGGTTCCGAGTAGCTGTAGCGAGACTGAAGCATATGAGAGTAACCAGCGGGACTCGACTGGCACTTGCCCACGGCGCCACATTGCTCGACGGGCATGATCTTGGTCGCTTCCATGGTTACCACCTTACGATCGTGTACATGTTCACGAACTGGCGTTCCTCGTAGAAGAAGTCCACTTCGTAGCCGAGATTGCGTAGAGCGTTGCAAGCGGCAATCCAATCCGCTGTCTGGCCGTAGCCACCATGCGTCCAGAAATCGCCGCGCAATGCGATTTCGCGCTTCTTCTTTTCAGCAGCTTCACGGACAGCGTTAAGCGCTTCACCGAGGCGAAGTTCAAGTCGTTCTTCGGCTGTCGGACCGGCGATGTCCCGTGCTTGGGCAGCGGTGAGTCGGTTCATTTCGCGTATCCCCTGTAGGTCTTGGTGAATGACTTGTCGACCGCGTGTCCCCGGCTCCTTACGATATTTGCGAGATTGGCGCGGTCACGATGGCTGGCGGTCGACTGACGCAGCAATCCGAAGTAGCTGTTTGCCATCTGGTGGACATCAGCTTCTGGCGCAGTGGCAACACGAGTCAAAGCCTCGTTGAACGTGCGTCGACGGGTTGAACGACGCCACGGCTTGATCACGTGACCGACGAAGTCGACACCCGTATCAATTGGCTGCAGGATGGTTTTGCGCGGATTCAGCTGTACGGCCAGCCGAGCGGGCAGAAACGCTTCGACGTCACGCAGTACGCCGTTGAGCCAGTCGGGCGAATCATGCAAAAACAGAAAGTCATCGACGTAGCGGATATAGTGTCGCGCGCGCAGTTGGTGTTTCGCGCGTTGATCCAACACGTTCAGATAGACGTTCGCGAAGAACTGCGACGACAGATTTCCGATCGGCAGACCGAGGTGCGCCGGCTGGTTCATCAGCCGCTTGTGCGGCGGCACCAGGTCGATCAGTTGCGGATCGCCGCGCAGCTCGAAGTCGTCGCGCGGATCGTGCATGAGCACGGTCTCGGCCAGCGACATCCACCACGGCTCGCCAATCTTCTCGGCGAGCAGCTCGCGAAGTATTAGCTTGTCGATGCTGACGAAGAAGTTCGCCAGATCGCACTTCAGGTAGAACGCTCGACGGCTCCAGTTTTGCGTAATGCTGCGCACCTTCGCTTCGAGACGCTGCGCGGCGTACAGAGTGCCACGCCCGACTATGCACGCGCAGCTGTCCGCGATGAACGAGTTTTCGAAACGTGGACCGATACGGTTGTACAGCAGGTGATGCACGATACGATCGCGGAAGTCAGCCGCCCATACTTCGCGCGGCTTAGGCCTGGTGATGACGAAACAGATTGAACGGCGGGGCTGATATGCGCCAGCCTGCAGCTCGTCGAACAGTTCGCGAAGGTTGTGCTCGAGGCGCTCCTCGAACGCGAGCGCGCTCGAGCTATTCCGTTTTGTCCGCCTACAAGCAAAGTAGGCGTGGACGAGTTCCGAGAAGGTGAAACCAGCTTGATCCGATGTATCTGCGGACGGCACGCGCACGACAGTTGTTGTTGTCCTTGTGGTTGTAGTTCTGGTTGCCGTTGTTGAAGTTCTGGTACCAGGCGTAGGCGTACCCATCGTGCTTTTTACGTCGCCCGACCGAGTGCTCAGACGGGAAACTGCGCCAGACGGTGCCGCACGCCGGCGGTCCGTTTCTGCAATGCGCATGGCGTTGGCCTCGTGAGCCAGCGGCACGACCAGATTAGATTGGCGCTCAGTCATGGCGGCCTTGACCTCCATGAATCGGGCGCACTGCGGATTTACGCCACCCATTGGCCTGCTTCCCGATGCTTGTTGTCAGTTCGATCGCGTTCGCGTATCCGACTGGCGAGATCAGATGTTTGTCTCTTGCAAGTCGGATCATCAGCTCGGCAACCTGCAGACGTTCGAGAAGCTCTAGCAGGTGAGCCGCCTTTTCCTGAGAAACGTTCGCGCGGAAGATCAGCACCGTGATCTCAATGCACTCGGTGGTGATCTTGTCACCGATCGAACGCTTAAAATCGCGCTGCATGTTCTTGACCAGACTCGTCGTGACGTCGAGCAAGTCGTAGGCGACTTTGTAGATCGGGAGTTGGTTATGTGTGGCCATGCTGGTTCAAATCACTAAATTACTCAATGACCAATCTGCGGACGGCACGCGCACGACAGTTGGTGTCGTCCTTGTGGTTGAAGTGCTGGCTGCCGCCGTCGAAGCCCTGGTACCAGGCGTAGGCGCTGTCCGACTCGTGCGTCTCGTTCGACCAGTAGTAAGCCGATTGAAACTCGCCTTTCAGGTTGGCGAACAGCAATGACTGCTCGCGACGCGTCGGCAATCCACCACCTTGCTTATCTGCCCACGCGGTAGCGTCGCCCCAGCTTGAGCCGTCGGCATCGCTGGGCAGCAGGATGAGGTGGTGCGACGGCGTGCCGTCTTCGTCGAGTACGAGACCCGCGTACCGCTCGCCCGGCGCAAGCGTGATGGTCGATGCCGCGATCTCGACCGTTGTGCTGGTCGACTGTTTCTTGAAGCCCTCGATCAGCGCGCTGATCTCGGACTGCTTGGCCTCAATGGCTTCAAGCGTGATGGTCATTGCTGACGCTCCTCGAAAATGGATGAATGATTAAATCGACAATCTGCGGACGGCACGCGCACGACAGTCGTTGCTGACCTTGCGGTCGTAGTTCTGGTAGCCGTCGTCGAAGCCCTGGAACCAGGCGTAGGCGTCATTGCGGTGGTAGGACTCATTGCTCCAGTACCAGTCTTCCTTGAACTGATCACGGTGGTTCTCCCACAACATAGCCTGCTCGACGCGGTTCGGAAGATCGCCGCCGATGCTCTTCGCCCATTCGAGCTGCTTGGCCCACGATGCTTCTTCGTTGTCGCCGGGCAGGAGGACCACGTGATAGAAGTCGCCGTTCTTGTCGCCGACGGCACCGACGTAGATCTCGCCTTCTGCGAGCGGGGGAATCGAAAGCTGTTGCATGAATGCTCCTCGGAATTTTTCAAAAAGCGCCCGGCACAGGGCCGGGCCAAGCACGCGCACGTCTTCGAGCGTTAGCTCGATTCCGTACTCAATTGCGCGTCGAGCGCGCGGATTCGTTCAACAATGTGGTCGGGCAGGGCGATGGCCTGTCCACCGTGAAGTGCGTTGAAAGCTGGCGCCAGATCCTCGCGATCGGATGGATCAAGATCGGCGAGCTCAAGACGCTTCAATGCGACGTAGATCGGTTCGCTCGTCGTCACGCGGCCACCTCGACCATCTTCGAACGCTCGAGCCACGACTCCCACATCGCTTCACGCACGATGCTGGGCTGTCCGGAATTCTCGGGACGCGCGCCAAACCATGTCTCGAAACGACGACGCTCGTCGTACTGGTCAAGCTGCGTCTGAAGTGATGCACACCGGGCGCGCAATGTCTTCGCTTCTTTCTCAGACGCGTCGAGTTTTTCGATCACCTTGTTCAATTCCTTGACGTTGATCGCGTGCGCTTCCTTCTCACGATCGAGCTCGGCACGAATCATCGCGGTTGCGCCTGCGTCGCCTGAGCTTTGCTCCGAGCGAGTCCGGGCATGCGCTTCCTTCTCCGATTCCAGCGCTTCACGCACGATGCTCAGCTGATCCTGCAAAGCGACGTTCTGTTCCCGGAGTGCTTCCACGCGAAGGAGTTCGGCACTGCTAGTCGAGCATTCGTTCGTGTTCATGGTTTTCTGAATGAAAGTTGCGCTTGCTGGTATCCGTGTCGGGTGCATCTCGACACCACCTGCCTTGCTTGAAGAAAGCCAGTAGACGTATTCACTGGCCACCTTCGACTTACCGGCCTGCATCCGACGCTCGACAATTCCAGAGCTCACCATCGTGTTGAGCTCGCGCGCGACGTGCAGACGGTCGACGCCGATCTTGTCCGCTATGACCTTGGCGGTTGCCTCGGGGACGGTGCCGAGGTACTTCTCGATGTCCGCTCTCACAATTCCTCCAAGGGACATTCAGATGGGTCGGGTACTCACCGGGCCGGTTGGAGATTCACGCTGATCGGGACAGCTTCATCCTGTCGGCAGGCGGCTTTCCCCGAAACTGGTTAGTCGATCAGCTCGGTCTGCTTCTTGCGACCGCGCGCCTTCTTCAGCCGATCGGCGATCTCGTTCGCGCCCTTGCCGGTGTCAGGTGCTTCATCGTCACTTCCGCCTTCTGCTTCAGGATCGAGAGTCACGAAGACTTCCTGATTCAGCTTGCCTGCGATCTTCCCGATCTGTTCGTCGCTCGGATGACAGCGCACCTGATACGAGACAACGACGGTGCCACCCTGCTTGGGTTCGATAACGAACTTGCGTACCTTGCAGTCGCCGAAAGTGATGTCGGCCTTGCCGCTCGCGCCGATGTGCACTGTGACGCTCGCGTTCTCGTACGTGTCGTCCCACTTGATCGGGCCCATCTTCGGATGCCTGACCACCGTCATGTGCTCGGCGTCGGGGTTGACCTCCTGTTGCGGGCTGTCTTCCTTTTCGAACAGTGTCGATTTCAGCGTCGGCGCGAACATCGCCAGCACCTGATTGCTGGTGGTGTAGCGAAGATCGATGTCCATCGCATTGACGTCCTGATTGCCGTGCTTTTCCTGGCCGACGTTGATGTGACTGATGCGCGTCAACTGTCGCTCGTACTCGAACATTCGTTTCTCCTTCGTGGATCGGATGAGTTACGCCAATGAAAGTGGCGGATTGGTCAGTTCCGCTTCGAAGTTGATTTCGATGAGCCACTTGGCCGCTACGGCTTCGCCTACGCCGTATGAATTAGCGACGAGTTGGGCGATTTGCGCGGCCGTCGGGCGGACGATGCGTCGGCTACCACCACGCGGTACGGGCTTACCAGTGCCTGCGGCAGCGGCAACCGGGGCGGCAGATGTCGAGGTAGGAGTAGCCGCCGCCTCTGCGGTCCCACCAGCCTTTCCCGGATCTTCAGTGGTCGCAGCGCGCTCGGCCGCTTCTGCTCGCTGGCGTTGAGCCAGTTCCAGACGTTCCGCCTCGACCTTCTTGTGCTGGTCGATACGTGTCGACACGAGCAGCTTGAAGTCCTCGGCCGGTTTCTGGATAACCGTCTGCAGGTCGCGGAACAGGAAGCCGTATTCCTCATCCTTGGGGCGATACCAGTCAAGCTTCGAGCGCAGTTCGCGCGCGGCCGCGTCGGCGTCGATCTTTCCATTTGCGACGGCCGTGTCGATCGCTTCGTGCAGACTGGCCAGCGTGCGCTTGTTCTTTGCGGCACTGATGAAGTCGGGAGCGGCAACATCGAGCCGCACCATGTTCAGTTCGGCATTGAGCGCGGCGACATGGTCAGCAAAGAGCTTGCGGCCGTCGGCGATGATCCCGGTCTTGATCTCTTCCTTGCGGGTCTTGACCAGCTTGTCGAGGTCGAGGCGCTTGCGACGCAGCTGCTCCTTAATGCTATCGATCGTGCGCATCATGTCGTCGATCGTAGCCGTCTGCGCGATGGCCGCGCTCTTCGCAACTTCGAGCTCCTTTTCCGCCTTCTCGCAAAACTTGACCGTCTCTTCCGCGTTTGCGAAATCTTCGTCGGTCTTCAGTTCCGTCTTGATGTTTGCGATGAACGACTCTGCAGCCTGCTTGAAGCGCGGCAGGTTGCTGGTGACGACCTTGCCTTCGATCTGCACGGCGAGCGTCGGCAAGCCCATGATCACGTCGGCTTGCGGCTTTTCCCTGATGCTCCGCGGCTCATAAGAGGCAAGATCCTTTTCGAACTGTGCCCAACCGGCGCGTAGCCGTTCGAACCATGTCGGGTCCGGCTTGATCCACATGGAAACCATGCCATCACGCGTGCCGTCAGAGCACGAGAACATCAGTCGACGAGCGCCCGTCACCATCAGGATCTGTTGGGCCTGAGGCATGTGCTCTTCGGGCAGCACGCGTTGCTTGATCGACGCGAACAATGCCTCGTTGTATTGCTTGTGTTCCCACGTCGTGTCTTCGTCGAGCGTCAGGCCGTCGCACGATGCCGAGAGCACGTCGTCAGAACAGGTGACCGGATAGAGATCGTCACCGATAATTTCTTCGGCAAACGGACGGGCGAGCGCCTCCAGTTCGTGACCGCGATCGAGCACGTGCTCCTGAAACCAGTCGCTGTATTCCTTCGCCGTGCCAGTGTGCTTCATGTGAAGCAGCTCGTTGCGCTTCACGTTCTTCGAGATGCCGAGCATTGCGGCGGCTTCCGATGCGCCGAAGTGGTGGAGTCGGAATTCCATCCATTCGTCGCTACCTTGAATGAGATCGTGCGTGTGCATGGTTATTGCGCTCCCTGATTTCCGTCGGCGTTAGCCCACGAACGGATTTCCTTCTTCTGCGCATCGGTCAGCGCAGAGCCGCGCGTTTCGATGAACGAGATCATTTTTTCGGGCGTCTTGCGGCCGGTTGTCACGACGATCTTCCAGTCGCCTTTGTTGGCGTTGAATTTCTCGTCGCTATAGATTGGCTTGTCGTTCGATTCGCCGGCACGCGTCTGCTGAGCCGGCTGTTGCTGTTGACCTTGCTGCTGATCGGCATCGCTGCTGCCCTGTCCGTCGTCGTCTTCGTCTTTCGTCGACATACCAGTCACGGCGAGCAATGTGTATCGCTGCAGATATGTAACGGTGCTCGCGACCTGCTGAATGGCATTCTTCTTACCGCTGGTGTCAGGCGCTCCGACCATAGTCACCGTCTTCGAATGACCAAGTTGGTGTGTGACAACGCAGTGGACCGTGATCTGGTTGCTTTGCTGCTGAACGTCCCAGCCGAACGACAATCCGTGACGGGCCATCGCCGGCGCGATCGCATCGGTTACGTCCGACAGCTGCGCGTGCTTGTAACCAACGAAATCACCTTCCTTCGTGTGATATCCGACACCCTTGCGCTTGTAGATCTCGATCGGCTCGCGCTTGAAGGCAGACATGGCTGCTACGAAAGCTTTGGCCGCTTCGCGCTCTTCGAAACGCTGCTGCAGATCAAGCAGGCGCTCGAGCATGCCGATGTCGGCGCCTTTCTGGACGGCCAGTCTCAGCAAGTCGCCAGGCGTCGTCACACTGACGGCCGTCTGGGCAACTGGCTGTTCTTGCTGCACCGCCGGCAACTTGGCCGACGGCGCTTCGGCGGATTCGACGTCGATGACGTCGGCCATAGTTGCGTTCGTCATGCTTGCTCCGGATCCGTTTCGATGCGCGCGTACGGGTACGTAGTCGCATTCGGTTTGATGTTCTTGTAGAAGTGGCTACCGATCGACTCAGCGCCCTTGAAATGCTCGAACTCCTCTGCATCGAAATTCGAGTAGTGGTACAGCGAACCCGGTCCGCCCTCCTTGTCCTTGAATTGGACCGCGAGCGTATTCGTCGCCGGGTCGTGGCCGATTGCGTGGATCTGAGACGATTCCACCGTCGACAGTGCGATCGGTGCACGGCTGATTTGAGGCTTGTCACTCATGTTGCGCTCCTGTGTGAAGAGAGAAATTGCAGTCGCAGCGCCGAATCGTTGTCACGATCGACTTCACTTGCGATGTAAAGAACGGCGAAGCATGCGATCAGGACCAATCCGAAGCAGATGCGCGGATGCTTTTCGTAGAAGCGATCGAAAGCTCGGATCACGTCATGCTCCTTTCGCTTTACCGAAGATGGCGAGCTCTCTCGCCTTTCGGGCCGAGATTTGAGGCGACCATGCGAGAAACTGGCCAACAATTTCTTGAGGTTTCATCCCGGGCGGGTACCTGTCGAAAACGATATGCCGCTGCTCGTCGGAGCCGATCTCAATCCGGATCGTGTTCCAGACATCGCCTAGGTCCGCCCAGCCAAGTCCCTCGATCTGCACGGAAGTGATGTGCACGACAAAACCGAAAACTCGCGGCTTGCATCCTTTTCGACAGGCAATGACCTCGATATGGTCTCGCTCAACGAAGAACCGATCAGGAGCCAGCATGCAGATCGGGCACGGCTTCAAAGTGATCTCGGCCATGTCAGCACACCTCATCGACGCATTCGCTGCAGCAGTTTCGGTAATCGACGTGCACGCTCTTGTTGCCCCAGTACTCGTTGCGGCCGATTCCGAAATCGCGCTGGACGATCACTGCGTCTTTCTCGCAGCTATCGCAGACGATGTGTTCCCCTGGAGCTTCGTCAGTGCGTTTGACTACGTTCACGCCAGACCTCTCACGTTCGTGTGGACGAAGACGCGCGCGACGTTCGGCGGAACCCATGCACCACCGATCCGGACGCGCGGCTCAACGCCGCGACGCACCAGTTCTGCCTTAGCCGCAGCCTGACGGCGCTTCGTGCGTTCGAGCAGCATTTCGTACTTCAGGTCAATGACGCGATCCTTCAGCATGTCCGCCTCCGTTCAGTTGCCAGCGACGCGATAGTTCGCTGGCTGCGTGTCTGTGCGGGATTCCAGTTCTGCCGGCTTGAGTGAGCAGTCGAAGCCCGCCGCGCGGTATGCGTCATAGACCTCTTTGCTCACCTGACAACGGATCAGAACAGCGGCCTTCTGAAGATTGGCCTTCACGGTTGCGTCTTCCGTCACCGTCGACTGGCGAACGGTCTCTGCTGCCGCAACTTCGAGCTTGCAGTCCTGCAGGCTGTGTGAAGCGCCACCGACCAACGACACGCCAGCGATCGCGCCGCCGAATTGAACCGTCTGTCCGCAGTTCATCTGCGAGAAGCTCGACGCGTACGCACCGAGGACGGGCGCGCTCACGTTACGAATCGTCTCCGTGGTGTGCTCGGGCGTCTGGCTGAACTGGATCGAACCTTGTGCCGTCGAGCTCGACGAAGACTGTTGCGATGCGTTCGCCGTCGTCGATTGAGCGTGTGCGTATCCCGACGCACTGAGTGCTAGAATCAGAACCGCTGTGAACTTGTTCATGGCCACCCCTCAGGTGTGTGGTAGTGAGGCCTCGGCTGTTCCCGCAGCTGAGGCCTTTTGTTTTTCTGATCAGTACGAGTACGAACCCGACAGACCGCTCCAGCCAGACGACGAATAGTCGACGCCGGCACCGCCCTTCGAATCGCCGTAGCCGCTGCCCGTCGTCGATCCGCTCGAATAGCTGTACGTGCCGCTGGTGCCGTAAGCGCCGCTGACACTGCCGCCCAGACCCGCGACCGCGAAGCCGGCCGGCAGGACACCAACGCCCATAGCCGTGCCGCCCGCTGCGACTCCGTATGCGCTCGACGTGCTGTACTGCGACGACGAACCGTTGCCGTTTTGGCCAGACTCGGCCATCGATCCGCCCGACAACGTCACCGAGCTGCTGAAGCCCCCACCGACGTTGAAGCTGCTGTCGGATCCGCCCGCGTGTGCGGCGCTCATTGCAACTGCGAGTACCGCCATAGCGATTGCTTTTTTCATTTCCACTTTCCTCAGGTAGATGCGCGAGTCGGTCGCGCGGCCGTCAAAAACAGACAGGCTTGTTGATCAGCAGAAGCAAGATCGCGACGATCGCCGCCAGCGTCAGACCAACCAGCACGCCGTACGCGTGATCCAGCTGGCGCAGCTCAGACTCCGTCCACTGGTGCACCGGCTCACGGTCTTCACCACGAACGAATCTCGCCAGACGGCCGGCAAGACGATGGACGAGGTAGCGCCTCACTCCTTAACCCCTTCGCTACGCGTGGCGCCGCGAATGAACAGGAGCGACATCGAGGCGACGATCAACCAGATTGCGAACCAGTTCATTGCAACACCTGTGAGTGGGAGTACGGAACCGTGAAGTCGAGATCAGCTTCACCCTTTAACCGGCGATTGAGGAAGTCTTCGTACGTGTCCGTTTCAGAATCCTCGGCCGGCTCAGAACCGCGAGTGAGCCAGTCATCGTGAGAGGAATGGTTATCGACGTAGCGCATGATGGGACTCCTGATAATTTGGCCGGCCTTCCACCGGTATGGGCATTCGCCTCGCAGAGGTCGGTTGTCTCGGCGGAACGCCTCGGGCCAACTTGCATCAGGGACTTTTCACCCCTCTGCCGGAAACAGCACGCCTATTCCGGTCACGCCTGGCGCGGCAGTAGTACCAAGGGCATCCCACCCAAGATGGCGCTGTTAGAGCCGCGCTGGCTTTGAAAGGTCTTTCGACCTTCAGGAGTGAACGGTCAGTGTTCGCGTAAGGCGCACGTGTCTGCCGTAGACGTTCAGGGGGATATCTGTGCACCGGAGCCCAACCGGTGCCGCCAACCGCTCACTTCTGAAAGTCCCCGTCTTTCCGGGGTGTCCTCGGGTTCCACACCTTGTCCTGAATGGTGAGCATGCATTCACGGGATTTGATTCCCCCTACGGCATGCCAGCGCTGCCCGGAATTCAGTGGCCGTCTCTCCGACCTGTCACGACTGTTTGAGGGCCCGTCATCTGTTTGTGGGTGATCCTCGGGCAACGCGAACTTGTCGCAAGCCACGCCGTCCTCCCCTACGGGGTTTTTTCAAACCTTTCTTTGAACACAGTCGATCAGCGTCTGGACCGTCGAGAGCTTCTCGGATTCTTCGTCAGTGATTTCGATGCCGAATTCGTCTTCGATCGCCATGATCATTTCGATCAGGTCGAGTGAATCCGCGTTGAAATCCGCCGTCAGATGCGCCTCGGACGAAACGTCCGAAATGCTCACGCACATTTGCTCTGCCACAACTGCCTTGACGCGTTCTTCAACGCTACTGCTAAGAATCGTGTTCATTACTTCCCCACTCGAATGAGGCCCACCGTCTCCACAACCAACGCGACGCCAAGGACCACAAAGACAGCGATCACCGGGACGAGAAGCGGGCTCATGCCACACCTTCGCCGGTCACGCGGAAAACGCGCGGACTGTCGACGGGCTCGCGATACGTAGCGGGCGACTCGTCGTCCGAGCGGTTCGCCTTCCACACGAAACCCAACTCTGCGAAGTCATCGATGCTGACGTGGCGCGTCAGGCGGCCGATGGTGAAACTAACGATTCCGTTCGCGCGGAGCACACCTTCTGCTTCGTGTCCGTCTTCGTCGATTACGCGTCCTGTGGTCATGGCTAACTCCCGATGAAAGCCGAAGGAAATAACTGAATTACTGAATGGGCAATCTGCGGACGGCACGCGCACGACAGTGGTAGCTGGCCTTGCGGTAGTAGCTCTGGTCGCCGTAGCCGAAGTACTGGTACCAGGCGTAGGCGCTGTCCGATTCGTGCTCCTGTCCCGACCAGTACCAGTCGCGCTTGAACTCTTCACCGCAGTTAGCGAACAGCAGCGACTGCTCACGGCGCGTCGGCAACTCTCCATCGATCGATTGCGCCCATTCCTTTGCGTTGCTCCACTTGCCGTCTTCGATATCGCCGGGCAGAAGGATCACGTGTTGATGCGCCGCGCCGTTCTTCCCGAGCAGGATGCCGGCGTAGACCTCGCCTTCGTTGAGTTCAGGAATCGAAAACTGCAGTGCTTCGTTGATCTGGGACATGGTTGTCTCCGAGGTTTTGGATAAAGGCCGCGCAACGGCGGCCGTCCGCTTTAGTGAGCGACGATTTCCAGCTGGCAGTTGCTGATGTCGAAGAGAAAGTCGCGGCACTCTTCGGTGCTGGGGCTGCGGAACGACGGCTCCCAGTTCTCGGTCTCGTAGCCTTGCTGATATGCGGCGCGAGCCATCAGCAAGCTGGCTTGAGCGCGCGAGACTTCGTTTCCGTTCCAGTAGTACGAGTAGCTGCGATTCATGGCGATCTCCCGATGACTGCCGTGTTGTGTGCTGCGTTGGAGTGAAGAATAGCACCGCTATTTTGATTGTCAAGAGCAGTGCTAGTCAGATGGGCGAAAAAAAATCCGCCGAAGCGGATCTGTCTTTTCTGAAGAAATATCAGGGATGTTCTTCGCCGATGAGCTGCGTGAGCTTCATGGCCATGATCAGGCACGCCATTACAAGCGCGGGCGCGTCCTGGCGCGTTGCCTTCACAATGTCGTAGTCCACCTTTCCGTCGTCGTCGATGTGGACGTACAGGTTCCCACGGTAGACGGTACTTTGCCCGTCAAACCCTTCTGGGTCTCGCTTTGCCATCTTGGCCCCGTAATCGGTGGACGCTCGACTTTTTCGCTTTCGATACTCGTCAATGTCGAACACCTTTCGATCTTCGAACCCCGGTCTTTCGCGCCGCACGTGTGTCCTCGGTACGTGTGGCGAGGCGGTTCTCTCCGTCCCGAATCGCTCTGTCGGCGTCTTCCGCGATGCTTTGCATCGAGGCTGCGGGCTTCTTTACCGTCTCGTCTTTCTGGTGAGCGGTAATAGTGCCACTTTCTACATGTTTTTGGTGCTGGGATAGCAGGATTCTGACTGCGTCGAATACCTCGCGAGGCGCGTCGGCCTTATACGCTTCGGCGATCGCGTTCTGCGCGTCCACGACATATACCGGGAGCCGCGTAATAGGTTGCCCCAGTTTTTCTTCGTAGCGCTTTATTTGCCTCTCCGCGAGCTCTGGATCGTACTCTTGCTTTTTGATCTCGACGATAGCGATCGTCCCGTCAGACCGCGTAATCATCAGATCCGGAATGAACTTCGCGGCCTCTTTCACTTCGGCAGCGATAGCCGGGCTGATCTCGTCGAGCGGCACGTTAAGTCCACGCGCAAAACCTATGGCCGACTTCAGGCTCAGTGGACGTCGACCGTTGAGTAGCTGCCACATCATCCCTTGCGTGCCGATGTTGTATCTCGAACCAAACTCTTCCTGCGTCAAACCCCCGCTTTTCTCTTTGTAAAGCTCCGCCAGGCGGCGCGCCTCGGCCGCTTGCTGGTCATCTGTGCTGGTCGCTGCTTTCGTCATGGATTCCAGTGTAGCGATGCTATTGGATACCTCAACGAGCGGCGCTCTTGACATTAGAACTAGCGGTGCTAGTATTTGGTCCATGAAGCTCTCCGATTACCTCTCCAAACACAAGATCAGTCAGACGACATTTGCCGCGCAACTTGGCGTGTCGCAGGGCTTGGTCTACCAGTGGCTAACCGGCAAACGTCCGGTTGCTGCGGAACAGTGCCCGAAGATCGAGGAACTCACGGGCGGCGAAGTCCGCTGCGAAGAGCTCAACGATCGCGTTGACTGGGCTTTTGTTCGCGCATCTGGAGAGAAGGTGACTTAGAAACGAATTGCAGTTGGAACGGTGGTCTCCTAGCACGCCTTTACCCCCGCGTGTGTAGGTCTGCCCGGTGCCTTCGGGCCCGGGCTTTTTTATTGGGTGAGGCAGTCGCTTTTGCGGTTGTCTGGTGGCAAGCATCGTTGGTTCCGGGGCGTCTTCGTGACGCCTTTATTTGGCGCCGAACCCAACCGGTGATTCAACCGGTTAGGCGATGAAAAATTTCTAAAAGGTGAAAGAAATGAACGAGTTGGGGTTAGTGGGCGGGGTAGTGCTCGCGCCGGCGTTTTTGCCGGATGCCGAGGTGGCGAAGTGTTCGACGTATCGCGAGATCGTTCGCGTGTCGTGGGCCAATCGCCGAAGCAAGGCGATGACGCGCCAGACGCTGGCCGAGATGATCGGCTGCTATGCGTCGCACGTCTCGGACTATTTGCAGGCAGATGACAAGCCGTCGCGTCGTGATCTGCCCGCAAAGTGTCTGAACGCCTGGGCGGCAACGGTTGGTAACTGGGGAGTCCAGCAGTGGCTCAACCGCCAGTCGAAGCTAACGATCATGGAAGAAGTCATTGCACAGAGGGCGGCATGAACGCACCCGATCAGTCAACAGAAGACGCAGCGCGCGAGGCCCGTATCGAGCAGCTCGGCGCCCAGATGGTTTTGTCGTCCGATCTCGTCGAACGCGCGCGACTGTGGTGCTCGATGAAAGACGAGATTGCGCATCGCTCGAAGGCTCAGATCGAGCGGATGGAAAAAGAACGCGGACTAACGAGATCGACGGTGTGTCGCGGTTTCGACGAATAAGGGCGGCTGTGTGCAAGACGAATCACCGCAGCTCGAGAACGGCTACACGCGTCTCGCGAATGAACTGCTTGATGCGTTGCTGTTGGCCGGTCTTAACGCGCGTCAGTGGGCCGTTGTTATGGCCGTGATCCGCAAGACTTACGGCTTCAACAAGAAGCAGGATGACATTGGATTGTCCCAGCTCTCAGAGATGACTGGCATTGCCAAACCTCACGTCAGTGTTGCGGTTCGCGATCTTGAAGCGCGCCGGGTAATCACGCGTGAAGTGGGCAAATTCGGTCATCGACTGGGGATCAACAAGCACTACAAGTCGTGGGTTGGGGTTACCGAATCAGTAACCCCTAGGGTTACCAAATCGGTAACCCCCGAACAACCGGAAAACAACGATATTCCAGACCAAAAAATGGATGAATCTCAGGCACCTACGGTTACCGAATCGGTAACCCCAGATGAGGCTGAAAAGGGTTACCAAATCGGTAACCCTGGGGTTACCGAATCAGTAACCCCCCCCGTTACCGAATCGGTAACCACAAAAGACAACCCTTCAAAAGACAACTACCAAAAGACAAAAACCTTCCCTCGCTCGCTTGGCGAGCGATTCGATATTTTCTGGTCGGCGTACCCGAGGAAGACGCAAAAGCAGGACGCCCTGAAAGCTTTCACCACGCTCAACCCTGATGACGATTTGCTCGAGCAGATCCTTGCTGGTCTGGATATCGCAAAGAAGTCGGAGCAGTGGAAGCAGAAGCGGTTTATCAAGCACGCGTCCACTTGGCTGAACAAGGCCTGCTGGCAGGATGAACTGGTGGTCGAGTACACCGAAAAGCAGATCTCGGTCATCGAGACGTACAACGCCTCGCTTGGAGACAACCTAGGCCGTATCGACACCGCCGTGTTCACCGAAGCGCGTGCTAACGCAATCGACGATTTCCTGACTTTCCGAACGAAAGACCCCGACTTCTGGAAGCGGTATTTCCCTTGGGTTGCGAAAAACGTCGACGTGCCGCCGCGTTGCGGTTTCGATTGGCTGATCGGTCGTGACGGCTACACGAAGGTCAAAGGCGGCCAGTTCACGAGGGACGCAGCATGAACGCCCCCCACGAATTCGACGATTCAGGCCTGCGCACCCCGCCGCATTCGCTCGAGATGGAGCAGTCCGTGCTCGGTGCGTTGATGCTCGACAACGACGCGTTTGACGAGTTGCGAGGCCTGCGCGCCGAACATTTTTACCGCTACGAACACCGAGTGATCTTCGACGTGATCACGAAGTTGATCGCGGCGACGCGTACGGCAGACGTCATGACCGTCTACGAGCGACTTCAGTCGGACGGTCGTGTTGACCAGACCGGCGGCCTGGCGTACCTGAACAAGCTGTTCTCGAACACGCCGAGCGCGGCAAATATCGGGCGCTACGCGGAAATCGTGATCGATCGCTGGAAGCTGCGCGGGATCATCACGGCTGCCGACGAAGTCAGCGCGATGGCGTTCACCCGGAACGGGAAAGAGGTCGACGAGATCATCGGCGAGGCACAGAGCCGACTCGAGGAGTTGGCGGATCTGTCGTCGGATGCGCCGAAGCTAGCGTCTGAGAGTCTTCCGGCGTATCTCGAAAAACTCGATGCTCAGTATCACAGCGGAAACTCGCAGAAGACCTCGATCTCGACCGGCCTGAAGGCGCTCGATTGGCGCTTGGACGGTGGGATGCGTGGTGGCGAGCTGATCGTCGTTGCTGGCCGTCCAGCAATGGGCAAGACGGGTTTCGCGATGGGCATCGCCGACCACGTCGGAACAGAACTCGGTCTGCCCGTGGCAGTGTTCTCGCTCGAGATGCCGACCGAGCAACTGAACATGCGTACGCTCGCTCGGCTGTCGGGCCTTCCGATCTCGAAGCTGCGCGATGGCTCGAAGCTCGATGATGCTGATTGGCCGTATCTGACGAGCGCCGTTCAGCACATGACCGAGACGCAGATCTTCGTCGACGAATCTGGTTACGTTTCCCTCGGGGACATCGTTAGCCGAAGCCGAGCAATCAAGCGGCGACACGGTTTGGGATTGGTAGTCATCGACTACCTGCAGCTGATCCAGCTCGGCAGCGAAGAGCGACACGACCTGAAAATCGGTGCCGTGACTCGCGGGCTGAAGTTGCTCGCCAAGCAACTCGGCGTGCCGGTGATGCTGCTATCGCAACTGAACCGAAAACTCGAAGAGCGTCCCAACAAGCGGCCGATGGTTTCGGACCTGCGCGACTCCGGAACGATCGAGCAGGACGCTGACATCATCGTCTTGCTGTACCGCGACGAGGTTTACCACGAAGACACGTCGGACAAGGGCGTAGCCGAGGCGATCGTCGCGAAGCAGCGCAACGGCGCGCTCGGCACCGCGCATCTCGAATTCATTGCCGAGCAGGCGAAGTTCGGCAATCTCTCCGGCGGTTACATCCCGACGCCGCGCACGAAACCTCGGGCATCAAGAGGATTTGACGAATGAATGATCTCGTAACCGAATTCGATGTACCGACCGTCGAAGTAGCGCAGGACACACTCTGCATTCTCGCTCTCGATCTGGGCACTCAGCTCGGCTGGTCGACGCGCGATGCAAACGGGCGCGTGCGGCATGGATCTATCAGCTTCCATCCGCGCAAGACCGACGCAGCTGGGCAACGCTGGCTTCGTTTTTCTGCGCACCTGTCATCGCTGAAGCGGGAAGTCGGTGGCGAATTCCACGTCGCTTACTACGAAAACGTGATGGCGCACGGCACGCGTGAGCATCCGAACGTTGTTGCCGCGCATGTATACGGCGGGTTCCTCGCCTGCCTCGAGGTCTTCTGCGACATCAACCGTATCCGCCTCGAGCCGGTCAGCGTGACCTCTGTGAAGAAGAGCTGGACGGGTCGCGGCAACTGCAACAAGGACGCGATGGTGGACGAAGCCCGGCGCCGCGGCTTCAAGGTGGTGGACGACAACGCTGCCGATAGTTTGGCAATTCTGCACTACGCCATTGCAAAGGAGATTGAGTAATGGAGTGGAGATCCTGCCCAAGCTGGCCTGAGTACGAGATCAGCGAGTTCGGGGGCATCAAGCGTGTGGTTAAGCGGTTAGGCCACATCGGATTGAGGAAGCCATACCTCTCTGAAAACGGACGCCTGATGATCGTAATGCGAGGTGGCGGCAAGAAGCGGGCATGTCACGTATCTCGACTTGTTGCCGAGGCGTTTCATGGACCAGCACCAACCCCTATGCACGAAGCCGCGCACAACGACGGCGACTGTCTCAATAACCTCTACAAAAACCTTCGGTGGGCGACGAAGGCGGAAAACGAAGCTGACAAGGTGATGCATGGAACGTCGAATCGTGGGGAGCGCTTTGGTCGAGTTCGATTGACGGAGGCTCAAGTGATCGAGATTCGGAAAGCGCTGAAGAGCGGCGAATCCAGCTATTCGATTGGCCCTCGATTCGGTGTCGCAGCTTCGACGGTTCGTTCAATTTCTTCTCTGAGATCGTGGTTTTGGCTTGAGGAGATCGAGTGATGAAAAGCGTGCCTGATAAACCGTGGAGCGGTAAGGATCTGGGGCTTCTCTGGGAAGCATGGGCCAGCGAGAAGTCATACAAAGAGCTGATGCATCTGTTCCCTGGACGCACATGGGAGGCAGTCCGAAGCGCGGCGCTGTACAAGTTTGGCCGCCGTCCATGCGGACCTTCGCGCGCCGAGTCCGTATCGATTGTGCTGATCCGCCGTCTTCTTGAGAAGAAAGGTCCGTTGACGGCAGACGAGATTGCCGGGGAGACACGGATCGCGTGTCGCACCGTGATGGAGGTGCTGCGCTTCAACTGCGGATCGAAGTTCCACGTCGTCGACTACAAGCCATCCGGCAGGGCCAAGTCAAAGGTGTGGGCGGTGGGTGGGGGCGAAAGCGCTCCTCGGCCGCCACGCCTTACACCCATTCAGATTAGCCGACGCTACCACCAGCGACAGCGCGAAATGAAATTGCAGCAGGGCGAGCTCGTGAAGAGCATCAATCCGTTTTCGACAGCGCTCGGTCTTTCTCGGGTTCCAGAGGGCAAGCGTGGACGCGTGTTTCAGACGTCGATGAATTTGAAGGACTTCGATGACGAACGGGAGGCGGCATGAAACGGATTACCAAAGACATGGTGAAGGGCGGTGGCTGGCGCTACTGCTGCGTGTGCCGTCGCTTGGGCCCGCGCGTGAAGGCGCATTGGACCCACGAAGGGCGCGACTACTGCGATGAACACAAGCCATCGGCAGCGCCGGCGTCCCTCACGAAGGCGGCGGCATGACACGCGTATGCCTGCTCACATTTCTCGTTGCTGCGCTGTCGATTGTGCTGGGAAGCCGACGCATCACCGTTCGGCAGATGGAATGGTGGGCCGCACACGGTATTGCCGCTTGCATGTATCTCATCGGGAGAATTCTGTGAGCGCGCGTCTCTACAAGGAATTCACGCTTTCCGGGCCTGCTGTCTGGCATCTGCTTAAGGAGCTGGTGCGCGAGCACGCGAAAGCTCACATCGAACGCGGCACGCCGCTCCGCGTGATCGTCACGGCGGAGGATCGGCGCCGCACCTCAGAAGCTAACGCCTTCTACTGGGGTGTCGTGCTGCGCGATATCTCCGAGCAGGCCTGGGTGAACGATCAGCAGTTCAAGCCCGACACGTGGCACGAGTACTACGCGAACCTGTACTGCCCACGCGTCGACGTGACGCTGCCGACCGGTGAATTGTTCAGCCGACGCAAGTCGACGTCTGAGATGGGGCAGAAGGAATTCACCGACTACGTTACCCGCGTGCAGGCGAACGCGGCAAACGATTTTTCCGTCTCGTTCGACGAGACCTTTTAACCACAGGAGCAAACGATGATCAAACCCAGCATTGGCCGTGTTGTCTGGTTTACACCCGAAAAAAATGATGCGCTTGCTAGCGACCAACAGCTTGCCGCGCTTATTGCGTACGTTCACTCAGACCGATCAGTGAATCTTGCGGTGTTTGATGCGTGCGGCGGCGGTGCACATTCGCGTACCAGCGTGACGTTGTTACAGGGCGATGATTTACCTCCGGAAGGAGGCGGTTACGCCGAGTGGATGCCTTTCCAAAAAGGGCAGGCAGTCAAACATGAGCAGAAAGAGAATGCTCAGATTGAGAAGCACGAGACGACGTGATGAGAACAGCCTATAACGACGTGCATTCACGGTTGATTTTCAGACAGTTCAAGGAATCGCTCGAGCCATTGATAGCTCGCGTTGCTCCTGACTGGTTGCTGCATCACATCGACATGGAACGGAGGCACACGATGGGAATGTGTGAAGAGGTAACGATTCGACTTGTAATTCGTCCTATCGGGGATGCCAAATTTTCAGGTCCGCCCGATCGTGAAAATTTTCTTCGACCTGAAATCGAGCGATGACGCTGTCGTGTAGTTCACCCCGTATTACGGCGAATTATTTCTAAGCCGAGCCTGGCATAACGAATAGCACAGATATCCCAATAGGAGAAAACGCAATGAGTGCATCGAATCCCGCACCTAATCCTTCTCGCACCGAGATTGCCGCTCCCGCATCACCTCTCAGTGGAACAGATGGCGCGCTTCAGGCAGAACTCGAACGACTTCTTAATGAGCATTCCCGTGAAAACGCTAGTAATACCCCAGACTTCATTCTTGCGAAATACATGATCTCGTGCCTTGAAGCGTTCGAAGCCGCGTCGCGCGAACGCGAATCGTGGTTCGGCAGGAATCTGTCGATCTAAACAACTGGCTCAAATCACCTAGAGAAAATGGACATGAACATGGCAACTCAGACGCCGCGCAACGGCGACGAGAAGATCGAAGACGAGATTGTGCGCAAGGGAAAGACGGCACCGCGTGTGACGCCTTCCGATATCGAAGCGGCAATTATCGACGAACTGTATTTCACAGCACATCACGCATCGATCGGTCTGGACGTCTCGCCATTCGAGCGTCCCGAAGTGGCGAGCCGTGCGCACATGCTACTCACCTTCTGCGTACTGACGTTGCGCAATGGCTTCACCGTGACCGGCGAAAGTGCTTGCGCATCGCCGGAAAACTTCGACATCGAGATCGGCCGCAAGATCGCGCGCCAGAACGCAGTGCAGAAGATCTGGCCGCTCGAAGGCTACCTGTTGAAGCAACGCCTTTTTGCTGCGGCAGATTCGGATGGCGGGGAGTGTGACTGAATGTCTGCGGATCTGAAATCCCTTCCGCTCAACGGCCTCGCGGCGAGCAATACCGACGTCGCCGCGCATCTGCGCCAGCAGGCCGATTGGATGACAGAGGACGATGCGCGAGAAGTGGCGAACGCCTTCCTCGTGATCGAGTACGGGGACGGCTCGATCCGGCGCCAAGTGTGCGGCCGTCCGTGTGACCTCGCGCGCACGAATGGCGTTTTAACGATGTCAGTCATCCAGTCGACGGTTGGGGTGAGCGAATGAAGTTCTGCAAAGACTGCAAACACTACAAACCTGTGACCGAGATTTCGAAGTTCGCCGTTGGTGCGAGTTGCGTCGCGCGGAGCACGCGGCAGGAATTTGATCCCGTCACGGGTCAGCAGCTGCTCTACGCCGGTGAGCCTGTTAAGTTGCGCGGCAAGGACGGCGAATGTGGACCAGACGCCAAATGGTTCGAACCTGCAAATCTCGACGGTCGCCTCGCGATGCTGGAGGAGAAATGACAGCACGCGTCATTTTCCCGAAAACACTCACCTTTCGTTCCGAAGAAATCCGACGAATCGTCGCGCAGCTGCCGTGCGTGTGTTGTGGCGTCGTTGGATACACGCAGGCAGCACACATGAACCGCGACAAAGGCATGGCACTGAAGTCGAGCGATGCCGCGCTGGCGGCACTGTGTAGCGATCGGCCGGGTACGCGCGGATGTCATTCGATCCTCGATCAGGGCGGGATCATGGACAAATACGAGCGGCGGATCTTCGAAGCCGAGATGGTCGTTAAAACCTATGTCGCGTTAGTTGAGCGCGGATTACTCACGGTAGCCCCATGAAATTTCCGTTCTGCATTGGTGTGCCCGGAGCGCAAGTGCCGGAGTGGTTAGAGAAGGTAGAGATCACGCCGGGAAATGAACATTTTGCGGTGATGGGCACGCTGCACTTCAGCTGCTTTGTCGTGGTGTATAGAAAATCGAACCAGTACTTCGTGCGACCCATCTTCGATGGAAGGTTCGGTGCGATGAAACTGTCACCGGGATCGCGCGGTTTGACGATCACAGGCCAGTGGCCCAACAACAGCGGGAAGCCAGTTTGCTACGTTTCTATCCCTCTAGTGCCCGCGTGGCTATTGGGAATAGCCAGCGCATGTGTTGTCGCCTGGCTACTTCGATGACTGACAAGGGAGAAGCGAAATGGGAAAAGGGCGACCCGCTCGAAATTCTCATTCGCCGGGAGAACCGCACGTGCGCCGGCTGCGTTTTTCTGAAGACTGACAGGCTGTTCAATACCGCGGCGGTGGCGTGCCGCAAGAGAAAGAGAAAAGCTGAGCTGTGCATCGATCGGATGCGCAGATGCGAACTTTATGACGACGGGAGCAAGCGGAAATGACTGGCGCTAAGCATGAGGGGATTTTCAAGGACGCCAAGGAAGCGATCGTTTTCGCGCTTCACTTCTCCGATCAGCAGTATGCGAAGTCGCCGATGGCGATGTTCCTCACGCGCGGCGCGCACGGCAGCGGCCGCGGCCTGTCCGGACTCGATGGATCGGGTCAGGCCGGGATGGTGATGGCTGAGGTCATTCGGATCCACTACGCCGAGGCGCTTGCCTTGATCGCACGCTGCAGCGCCAAGCGACTTCGATGCACGTGTGGATCGCCCTGCTGCAGCAAGTGGACACCGAACCCGATCTGGACGATGGCGACGAGCCAGCTGTGTGACGTGAGTCTGACGGCCGTCGGCAGCGGCATGTCGAGCCGCGCGATTCGCCTTGCATCGACGGAGAAGTTCTTCGGTCAGAAGCTGAGCATTCAGGAGATTGCCGACTTCTGCAGCGTGTCTCGAAAGACCGCCGGCGAGCAGCACGCGAAGATCAAGGAGTTTCTGAAGGATCTAGAAGGACGCGCGTGGTTCAACTTCACGGACCGCCTCGAAATCGCAGGCATGCTCATTCGTGAACACGAGTCCTCGGTTTGACGGAGCAAAAAATGAGTAATATCATAGAGTTTCGATAGATTCCGTAATTGTCACAGAAAAGCTCACAGCCCGAAACGGCGTGAGCTTTTTTCGTTTATGGGCCAGTCAGCGGCGGTCGGCGTCGTAGCGTGATACGGACTGGCATCTCTCTCATGGCGACTTAGCTCAGCTGGTAGAGCGCTGGATTGTCTATCCGGATGTCAGGGGTTCGAGTCCCCTAGTCGTCGCCACCATTCAAGCGTCTCCTGCCGGGCCACCGTCCGGCTTTCTGCTCGCCACCGTTGAGGTCGCGGGCTTTTTTTATTCCCGGAGGTTCCCCCATGGCTACCAAGAAGGCGGCTGCTGTGCTCATGCCCACGATGAAGGCCGAAGAAGACTGGCGTGCGCGAGAAGACATGCACACGCTTGCGCGCGCTAAAGAGATTGAGTCCGACTCGAAGCGGCACGCAGCGGCGAAGCGGCACGCGAGCGCGGAAGCGCAGAAGTACGCCAAGGTGGCCAGCGGAGGCGCGAAGCCGGCCGTCAAGCGCGGGAGCCGGTGATGTCGGACTGCGGGTTGTGCGGGCGCAATGCTGCGTCCTGCACGTGTGACTTCGGCGTTGCGGAGAAAGACGATGCCAGCGAAATCGAAAGCTCAAAACGCGGCTATGCATGCCGCTGCCGAGGGGAAGAGCAATCTCGGCATCCCGAAGAGCGTCGGCAAGAAGTTCGTTGCTGAGACCCACGGGAAGAAGGTCAGCAAGCTGCCCGAGCACGTCAAGAAGGGCAAGAAGTGATTGGCGTGGCGTGTGGCCCTCTGGCGGGAATAGTGGCCGCAGCTGCATTGCGATACATCGAATCGAGGAACACCAGCATGAGCGATATCCAGGACGCGGCGCCGTCGAGCACGGAACCGCAACAGGCACCAGTGGGGGAGCCCGCTGGCGGCGCATCGGCCCCTGTCGTGACGGAATCATCTGGCACGCCGCAGCAAACGCCCGATACGCCGTCCATCCCGACTGGTGCGATCCAAACCGGCCAGCCGACGGAAAGCCCGATCCCGTCGACTTCAAGCGAGGGTGGCACACCCGTTGAAGCTGGTGGATCGGCTCCGCCTGTCATTGCGGGAAACCCTGCGGGGCCGGCGGATTCTGCCGATACTGCGACTTCGACCGACGTTGCCCCGCTCTCACCGGCCACAGCCGACGCCGTTGCTACTTTCGCTAACCTGATGGATCGCTTCGAGACGAAGACGTATGAGGATGGCTCGACGGTCAGCACAGTCGGCGAACTGCCTCAGGCATCCGTAGTGAGCTATCCGGAGCGCACGGAACCCGCCGACGATACGCCGCTCGGCTGGTGCAACCAGCTTGACCAGTTCATCGTGAAAGCCACAGGCAGCGCACGCACAGACGGCAATCGCCTCGTCGCCAAGCTGCGCGACTACCTTCAGGGCCAATAAACGTGGGACGTCGCTCTGACATTGACTGGGAGGCAATCGAGCGCGACTACCGCGTCGGTCAGCTCTCCCTGCGTCAGATAGCGCAGAAGCATGAAGTCGCGCTCTCGGCAATTGTCCGCCGTGCCAAGAAGTATGAGTGGACACGTGACCTCTCACAGCAGGTGCGTGCGCAGACCAAAGCTGGACTGATACAGGCCGCAGTAGAAGAGTCGAAACAAAAGGCACAGGAACACGTACAGGAAAAGCTAACAGAAAGCGTACAAAGTGATGCTCACGGGATTCTCGCAGCCGCTGCAGCGAACGTTCAGATCATTACAGAGCACCGCAAGGACATCCGGGCGGAAGCGGCGCGCTCGAAAAAGCTTGCCGAGAAGCTTGATACGCTGATGGAGAATGCGACCGACGCCAAGGACGTGGCGCTGCTGGTGTCGTCGCATGAGTCGCTCGTGAGATCGCGCACCCGCCTGATCGGTCTGGAGCGCGAGGCCTACGGAATTGGCGAGGCTGAGCCACCGCCGGACGACAATGACGCGATCGACTTGGGGCGCGCGTCCGATCTGAGGGCGCTCATCAGAGGGCGCACGGCGGATTGATGGATCTGCACAGTCTCCCTCTGGAGGAAGTGCTCACCGAGTGGGACAAGCTGGACGACGGCGGGCGAGACCTCACCGCGATCCGCGCGCTGGTTCAGGAGGATCGGTTCTATCTGCTGACGCGCGTGTGCGGCCGGCATGACATGCTGCATCCGTGGATCTACGCGCGGTGCCGGGAGGTCGAGGCGGATCCGGACGAGAAGCTCGATCTGTGGGCGCGCGAGCACTATAAGTCGACCATCATCACGTTCGCTGGCGTGATTCAGGAGATCGTGAAAGATCCTGAGATCACCGTCGGCATCTTTGCCCACACGCGCGGCATCGCGCAGAAGTTCCTCCGCCAGATCATGATGGAGCTTCAGTCGAACGAGCGGCTGAAGGCGGCGTTCCCTGACATCCTGTACCGGACGCCTGAGAAGTCATCTCCGCGCTGGTCGCTGGAAAACGGTCTGCTGGTCAAGCGCGAGAGTAATCCGAAGGAAGCGACCGTAGAGGCGTGGGGTCTGGTCGACGGGCAGCCGACGTCAGCTCACTTCCGGCTTCGCGTGTATGACGATGTGGTCACGCGCGAATCGGTGACCACGCCGGAGCAGGTGAAGAAGACCACGGAAGCTTGGGAACTGTCGGACAACCTCGGCATGGCTGGCGGCCGGCGCTGGCACGTCGGCACGCGCTACAGCTTCGCGGACACGTACCAGTCGATCATCGACCGCAAGAGCCTGATCGAGCGCATTCACCCGGCCACCGACGACGGCACGCCGAGCGGCAATCCAGTGCTGCTGACGGTCGACGAGTGGGAAAAGAAGAAGCGCGATCAGGGCGAATACACGATCGCGTGTCAGATGCTGCAGAATCCGCTCACCGGCCAGCAGGCGATGTTCAAGCTGGAGTGGCTGACTTCCTACGAGGTGCGTCCGTCAATCCTGAACGTCGCGGTGATGTGCGACCCGGCGCGCAGCAAGAAGAAGGACAGCGACAACACTGCCTTCGCGGTGATCGGCATCGACAGCGCGAAGAACAAGTATCTGCTCGACGGCTTCCGCCACAAGATGAAGTTGTCGGAGCGCTGGGAGGCGATGAAGCTGCTCCGCCGGCGCTGGATGAGCATGCCTGGCGTGCAGATCGTCAAGTGCGGCTACGAGAAGTTCGGTGCTGAGTCTGATTTCGATTACTTCGAAGAGCGGATGCAGATCGAGCAGCACTTCTTCGAGATCGAGGAACTGGCGTGGCCGCGCGAGGGCGGCGGATCGAAGATCGACCGTGTGCAGCGTCTGGAACCAGACTGCAAGAACGGCCGCTTTCTCGTTCCATACGGCTTTGACGAGAAGAAGGTCACGCGTATGCAGCGCACCGTGATCGAGGCGGGTGACGGCTTCCGGGTTGGTCGCAATATCGTCCGCCGCGACGAGAACGGCCGTGCGTATGACCTGACCTTCGAGTTCCGCGAGGAATACCGGCTGTTCCCGTTTGGCGCCAAGAAAGACCTGGTCGACGTGTGCTCCCGGATCTACGACATGGACATGCCGGCGCCGATCATGATCGACGAGCAGTCGCTCGAGCCGGATTACGTGGAGGATTGAGATGAACTCACCGGTCTATCCGTGGCAACCGACTTTCGGTCAGAAGGTCACGTTTAGCACATACAGCGTGACGTCGATGGTGATTGCCGCATGGGGCGAAGAATGGGGCGAGCGCGACACGGTGTACGAGTGGAGCAACAGCAGATTTATGGAGGACTCGCTGAGGGGACCGTATGACGTCAGTGGCGAGTGAACGGCCCCGCATCTACATGCTGAATGGCCGGTGGTGCTGTGGCGAGGCCAGATCGCTCGCCGAAAGCTGGGCAATCGGCTTCGGCAGCACGCCGAAGCTGGCCTACGACAACTGGAAACGGACAAGCCGCTATGCGCTCAGCAACCAACGCGCTATATCGCGCACTTGATCCGACGGGCAATCGTGACTACGACGATCTGCCTGACAGCATCAAGCTGCACGTGACGTTGAAGGAATACATGTGGCTCGGCCATGAAGGGCGCCACAACCTGATGCGCGACTTCACAGAACCCGACTACACGGAGGATTGAATGAACGACGTTGAGATTCATCTGGCCGATCTCGGCGGCACCGACGACATCGCGCAGATGGAAACCGCGAAGAACATCGGCGAAGCGCTGAACGAGAAGTATCCGAACCACCTCTGGGCGGTGAGCTGGCAGGGTGGCGTGATTGTGGTCAAGAATCTCGCGATCAGTTCGTTCTACGGCTTCGTGCTGCATCCCGACAAGCTGGCGACGTGGTCGGAGATGAAACACGCCGCAGTGATGGCGGGCGGCGAGCTGCTCGAGCGCGCGAAGATGGCGCGCGGCGCGTGGGCTGGCCAGTTCGCACAGGTGCTCGACGGCGCGGATCCGCGCTTCTTCAAACCGGACAACACATAAATCTATGTATCAAGTCGCCGGACCGACCCCACCCGATCTCGCCAAGCGCGAAGCTGCTGCAGGTAGCGGCTCGCCCGACTGGCTGTCGATCGCGTCTGAGGCCTATCAGCAGTCGACCTCGTATCTGGACTCGAATCTGCGCGGCGAATGGGTGAAGGCGCTGTACGCCTTCCAGTCGCGGCACGCGCCGGACTCGAAGTACAACACGGATGCCTTCCGGCACCGCTCGAAGATCTACCGTCCGAAGACCCGGACGCTGATCCGCAAGATTGAAGCCGCCGCCTGTGCGGCTTTTTTTTCGAATGTCGATGTGCTCGATGCGCGCGCGGTGAATGAGGGCGATCCGAAGCAGCTCGCGTCGGCGCAGGTTCTGAAGGCACTCGTGCAGTACCGGCTTACGAAGACCATCCCGTGGTTCATGATCCTGATGGGCGGATTTCAGGATGCGTCGACCATGGGCGCGGTGTGCTCGTATCAGTACTGGCGCTATCGCACCGAGCGCCAGACGGCCTACGTGCAGGATATCGACCCTGACACCGGTCAGGGCCTGTACGAGGAAGACGGCCAGAAGCCGAAGATGCGCGCGGTCAAGCATGACAAGGTGCTGGAAGACCGCCCGTGCATCGAACTGCAGCCGCTGGAGAACATCCGCATCGACCCGGCCGCCGACTGGATGGACCCGATCCACTCCAGCCCCTTCGTGATCCGCATGGTTCCGATGTACGTCTACGACGTGAAGGAAATGATGGAGACGGAGGACGACAAGACCGGCCAGCCGAAATGGAAGAAGGCGTCCGACGCTGTGATCCGTTCGGCTTTAACGCGCGGCCTCGACGCGACGCGGATGGCGCGTCAGAACCGCCGAGAAGATCCGACGAGCGAATCGAAGGTCTCGCTGGCCGACTTCGACATCGTATGGGTGCACGAGAACTTCGTGCGCCGCAAGGGCAAGGAGTGGGTGTACTGGACGCTCGGCACTGAGTTCATGCTCACCGAGCCGAAGGAGCTGAAGGAAGTCTATTTCCATGGCATGCGTCCGCTGGAGATGGGGTGCGCGATCATCGAAACGCACCGGGCGTACAAGTCGGGCATCCCTCAGCTGGTCGAAGGAATCCAGAGAGAGTCGAACGAAGTCGTCAACCAGCGTCTCGACAACGTCAAGCTGGTTCTGAACAAGCACTACATCGTGAAGCGCGGCGCGCAGGTTGATTTGCGCAGTCTGGTGCGCAACGTGCCGGGCGGCATCACGATGGCGACGAACCCGGAATCGGACGTCAAGGAAATGACGTTCAACGATGTGACGTCATCGTCGTATCAGGAGCAGAACCTCCTGAATCTCGACTTCGACGGCATCGGCGGCGACTTCAATCCGGCGCAGGTACCGCACAACCGCAAGGGTGCGGACACGGTGCGCGGCATGCAGATGATGGGCGCTGGCGCGAGCCAGATGACGGAATACCTGCTGCGCACGGTCACCGTCACGTGGGTCGAGCGGGTTCTCTACCAGCTGATCAAGCTCGAACAGGAATACGAAACCGATCAGGTGGTACTCGCGATTGCAGCGGAGAAGGCGCAGCTGTTGCAGCGTTACGGCGTCGACAAGGTCACTGACGAGCTGCTCAATCACGAACTGACGATCACGGTGAACGTCGGTATGGGTGCGACGGATCCCAACGCGAAGCTCTCGAAGCTGATCTCGGGCCTGAACGAGATCGGCCAGATCATGGCCAATCAGGCCATGCCGCCGCAGATGAAGTCGGAAGCGGTGAAGGAGATCTTCGGCCTGCTCGGTTATCCGGACGCCAAGCGCTTCCTCGGCGACGGCCAGAAGGATCCGCAGGTCGCCCAGCTCGAACAGCAACTGCAGCAGGCGCAGCAAGTTATCCAGCAGCTGCAGCAGCAGATCAAGAACAAGGCGATGGACCACGACGCGAAGGTCAAGACGGCGGCCATCAATGCGGACTCCCATCGCGAGGTAGCGCTCGGACGCCTCGCAACAGAGCGCGAGAAGCAGCAGCATCAGACCGCGCAATTCGTAATTTCGCAACTGCTCGATCGGATCAACAAGGCAAACGGTGGAAAACAAACTGCTTAAGGCTCGCGTCGAGCTCGGCGAGGACGCGGAAGCGTTCGTACGCAGCAAGCTCGGTGAAGCCGTGGTCGCGATCGCCGAAGGTCAGGCGAACGCGGCATACAACGAACTGGCGCGCATCAGCCCCTGGCGCAAGCGCCGCATCCAGCAACTTCAAACGCAGATCTGGCGTGCCGAGAGCTTCCAGCAGTGGATCGCCGAGATCATCACTGAGGGGAGAAATTCCCTCGAACTACTCGAAGGAGAAAACTAATGAACCGCCTGCTCGCCCGCCTGCTTGGCCGTGTGTTCCGTGACGAAAATCCCGATGACGCTGGCGGCGGTGCCGCCGATGACGGCGTGCGCTATGCCCATCACGATCGCGCCGCGTGGCTAGAACAGATCGCCAGCACGACCGAAGACGATGTGAAGTTCGGCACCGGCACGCATGACGACGATCAGGGCGGCGGCGAATCCAGCAGTGACGGAGAGCAGGAAACCGACGAAGAGCGCGAGGCCCGCGAACAGGCCGAAGCTGACGCGGCCGCTGCCGATCGTGCTGCGGCTGAAGAGGAAGCTGCGCGCGCCGGGGGAGAGGCACCGCGCACGGGTGACGACCAGATGGTCACGCTCATCGTCGACGGCAAGGAAGTGCAGAAGCCACTCAGCGAGGTGGTCGACGCCGGCAAGCGGTTCCTGCAGAAGGACATGACAGCGGATGAGCGCTTGGTCGAAGCGACGCGCATCCTGAAGGAAGCACAAAAGGTTCAAGGTGGGGAGCACCAGCCCGCCGAGAAGCGTCCATCCGAATCCGTACAAGAGGACGACGACGCTGAGCTCGCACGAGCAATCCAACTGGGCAGCGATGAAGAGGCCCGAGCGGCCATCAGCAAACTGCGGCGCAGCGGCCGGGCCGACGACTCATCGATTACCTCGATGATCGACGCGCGCATCGAGTTCCGCGAAGCCGCATCGTGGGTGCAGTCTGAGTACAAGGATCTGCTCACCGATCCACTGCTTGGCGGCGTGTTCATGCAGAAGGAAGCAGAAGCACGCGCGGCAGGCGACAAGCGTTCATACCGTGACCTCTACAAGGATATCGGCGACGGCTTGCGCAAGTGGCGGGATGGGCTGGCTCCGAAGGTGAATCAGACACAGGACAAAGTGGACCGGAAAGCCACCAACGTGACGACGCTGCCGACAGCGGCGAGCGTGAAGGCGCCGGTAAATGGCGACGAGGTCGAACCTGAAGGTGATGATGCCGAGGATACCGCGGCGTTTATTGCCGAGCAGCGACGTCGGCGCGGACAAGGATAAGGAGCTTTTCAATCATGGCAGGTCAGGTCTGGGCTGTTAATAGCCTCGGTGGCTACATGTATAGCCGCCAGCTCTCGCGTGTGCTCCGCATGGCGGTGCAACCGCTGGTGAAGTTCCGCCAGTTCTGCGACGTGAAGGATGCATCGCAGCAAGGCAAGAAGAAGGGTGACATCTTCACCTACGACGTGTTCTCCGATGTCGCGCAGGCTGGCGGCACGCTGGTGGAAACGAACACGATGCCGGAAACCAACTTCCAGATCACGCAGGGCACGCTGACGATCACGGAAGCTGGCAACTCGGTGCCGTACTCGGGCAAGCTCGACGATCTGTCGAAGTTCCCGGTGACGGACATCATCAACCGTGTGTTGAAGAACGACTGCACGAAGACGCTCGACGCGCTGGCGTGGGCGCAGTTCGATCAGACGCTGCTGCGCGTGATTCCGACGGGCGGCACGTCGACGTCGGCCGTGACGCTGTACACGAACGGCACCGTGACGGGCACGAACTCGACGGCGTACACGAATGCGCACGCGAAAGCGATCGTCGACATCATGAAGGAGCGCAACATCCCGGCGTACATCGCCGACGACTACTACGCTCTCGCATGGCCGACGACGCTGCGTACGTTCAAGAACAACCTGGAAGGCATCCATCAGTACACGGAGACCGGCTTCAAGTTGATCATGAACGGCGAGATTGGCCGCTACGAGAACACCCGGTACGTCGAACAGACGAACATCTCGAAGACGATCAACGGTGTTACGTGGTCGGTCGGTGCGTCGAACTGGATCTACTTCTTCGGTAACGACACCGTTGCCGAGGCGATTGCCGTGCCGGAGGAAATGCGCGGCAAGATCCCGACCGACTACGGTCGTTCGAAGGGTGTCGCCTGGTACTACCTCGGCGGCTACGGCATCGTCCACAACAGCCCGCAGCTGTCGCAGAACGTGCGGATTGTGAAGTGGGACTCGGCGGCTTAAGGAGAGATCATGAGCACGAAGAGCATGGCCTATGACAACCCGACTTACACCTCGCGTAATTCGGAGTCGATGGGCGAAATCGGCGGTGCAGCAACGACGCAGTATGCAAAGTTCTGCGCCTTCACCGCGTCGCTCGCATTCGCGGCACAGATGACGGTCACCACGGCCGGCACGGCGACGACGCACGCAGTGACGTTCAGCAAGATCAGCGGCACCGCGACAACGGCACTGGCTACCGCGACGCTCGGCACAGCCGCGGCTGGTTCGACTTTCAATGTGCCTCTGTCGACGGCCGCAGGCGGGGTCACCATGAATCAGGGTGACCTGCTCGTGGCAATCACCGGCGCGGATGCAACCGGCAAGGTGGCTTTGTCGTATGAAGCCGCACCGCAGCCGGGTGCCAACGTCACTGCTTAAGGAGCAGACATCATGAAAGGTCGTAACGACGAAAACGCGACGGGCTTCGTCACGTCTGGCTTCATCACGAAGAAGGGCGCACCTTCGGGCGAGAACGCCCAGTTCAACGTGTTGCCGCCCGGTGATGACATCGAGAATCAGCCGGATGCAGATATCCGGCCGATGGCGATGAAGAAGATCACCCCGTTGGGCTATCCCGGCAGCGGCTGGGACGAGTAAGGCGTAGTAGGGGCAGCAGCGATTGAGGGGCACTTCGGTGCCCCTCTTTTTTTGGAGTCGACCATGTCGAACGGCTACACCCAGAAGACGGGCTACACGGTGCAGAAGCAGCATCGACCGAAGCCCAACCAGATGAACCCCGGCAACATGCCAACGTATCAGCAGGATCCTCCGCGCGAGAAGGATCCGGGCCCGTGGGCGTCTGCCGAGTCGGCGCGCGTCACTCACGCGCAGCGCAGATCCAACCAGATGCCGCCCGGCGAGATGGCCGACGCGAAGAATGCATTTGGCAACAATCCCGGCAGCGGTGTCTCGCAATCTGCACTCGATCGTCAATATGAGACGGTGCCGATGGAGCCGTGGGAGCCGATGTACACGAACGAACCGGCGTATGGCGGCTACCAGAACTACACGGGCGAGCCGGAGTACTCGGGCGGCTTTGTTGAACGCAACAACGTGCTTGACCGCCTCTGATCATGGGCAAGTCCACTCCCAACGCAGACAGTCCGCTGTCGATCGCCGCGGTCGGGAGTGGCGGAATCATCCTTCCGAACTTTGTCGGGGATCTGTATGCCGCAGCGTCGCTCAACACGGCCTCTCCGACAACGCTGATCACAGGCGCACCGGGCTATTACCTGACTCGCCTGCTGGTCGAGGTGCTGCCGAACTGCGCGATGTCAGGCGGTGGAATTCTCGGAATCATCTTCTCCGACAGCGTGCAAGGGCAGTGCGGCGCTTACCAGTGCTATGTCCCGGCCACGTTCAATGCGCCTTCACAGGTGCAGGGCTCTCTGCTAGCCGAGTCCGGCGCTGGTTACTTTTTCCGCTCGCTAACTCCCGGCAGCGTCCTGTCAGTCTCGCTGACCGGCGCGCTCACAAGCGGGAGTGTGCGGGTCGCTGTCAACGGTGGATTGACGCCGATCTATTGAAACGCCCCTATCTGAAAGGAACCCACATGACGTTCAATCCGAAGAAGCCGCACGGAATCGTGTACGGCGTGACAGGTGTCGCCTACGAGCAGGACGGCAAGTACTACTCGCCCGCCGGCGAGGTGATGACGCTGCCGAAGGACGAAAACCAGAAGTCGACGCAGGCTCAGACGAAGCCGCAGGGGGTCAAGAATGTGGCGTCCTGATGCGCCCACCGGCAACGAGTCGCTGAAGGTGCGCTGGGACATCGTCCGGTACACGACCGGGCGCGGTCTCGATATCGGATGCGGGCCGCAGAAGCCGTTCGCGCACTTCATCGGTGTCGACAACGGCCATCACCGCGTGTTCGGATACGACATCAGGCCTGATGTACAGGCGGAAGCAGACGATCTGTCGATGTTCGCGTCGCGCTCGATGGATTTCGTGTTCTCGTCGCATCTGCTCGAGCATCTGGACGACACCGAAGCGACGCTGCGCGAATGGTGGCGCGTCGTAAAGGTCGGCGGATATCTCGTGCTGTATCTGCCGCACAAGCAGTTCTACCCGAACATCGGGCACGAGCTGTCGAATCCCGACCATCGCCACGACTTCATGCCTGCCGACATCGTCGCGCACATGCAGAAGATGGGCGGGTGGACGCTGCTCGTGAACGAGGACCGCAATGAAGGCGACGAGTACTCGTTCCTGCAGGTCTACCGGAAGGAGCAGGGAAAACACCAAGCCATCGCGCCCAAGGTCGAGCAGAAGACCTGCGCAGTGGTGCGCTACGGCGCATTCGGCGACCTGATGATGGCGAGCTCGATATTCCCGCTGCTAAAGGCGCAGGGGTATCACGTCACGCTGTACACGACGGACATCGGCGCCGAAGTTGTGCAGCACGATCCGAACATCGACGAAATGGTCGTGCAGGGCAAGGATCAGGTGCCGAACAACCAGTTGCTGGAGTTCTGGGCGCATCTGTCCAAGAAGTACGACAAGTTCATCAACCTGTCGGAATCGGTCGAGGGAGTCTGGCTCGCGCTGCCGGGCCGATCGAATCATCGCTGGCCGCATGAGTTGCGCCACCGGTATCTGAATCACAACTATCTCGAGTTCACGCACGAGCTGGCGGGCGTCGATGGCGAGCTGAAGCAGGCCTTCTATCCGACGCTCGAAGAAAAGGCGTGGGCACGTGCGCAGCGAGACCGTATGGGCAAATTCGTGGTGCTATGGTCACTCGCTGGATCATCGGTGCACAAGACGTGGCCGTATCTCGACGAGATCATCGCGCGCGCGTTGATCGATTTTCCGCAAGTCGAGTTCGTGCTGGTCGGCGATGCAGCGTGCCAGATGCTCGAGCAGGGCTGGGAGAACGAGAAGCGCGTTCACCTTCGATCGGGCAAGTGGAGTATTCGCCAGTCGCTGACCTTTACGGGATTTTCTGACTTGCTGATCGGGCCCGAGACAGGCGTCATGAACGCTGCGGCGAATCTGCCCGTCAAGAAAATCATCACGCTCTCGCATTCGAGCGTCGAGAACCTCACGAAGCACTGGCTCAACACGTTCTCGCTCACGCCGAAGAGTACTGCCTGCTATCCCTGCCATCAGCTCCATACCGGCGGCTTCGAACATTGCCCGCGCGACGAACGTACCGGCTGCTCTGCTTGTCAGGCGGACATCTCCGCTGACCAGATGTGGGAAATCATGGAGCCCATCCTCGCCGGTCGCAATCTCGAAACGCACTTCGCGACCAACTTCGCACAGGCGGCAGCATGACGACCAGCGGCACCGTTTCGTTCAGCGTCACGCGCGACGACATCATTCTGAAGGCGCTCACAGATCTGGGCGTCGTTGCAGAGGGGGAGACGCCAAACGCGTACCAGACGAGCAAGGCGGCGACGAACCTGAACATGCTGGTCAAAGCATGGCAAGGGCAAGCCGACGGGTCGCCGGGTCTGAAAGTCTGGAGTCGCAAGCGCGGCAGTCTCGTACTGGACCCGACGAAATCGGTGTATTCGCTGGGCCCGACTAGCACGGATCGGTGGGCGTCAAACCTGACGCGTACGACGATCACGGCGAACTGTGCTGCCGGCGCGACAGCTATTCCGATCACCTCGACGGTGGGCCTGACCAATGGTGACCAGTTCGGCGTACTGCTCCAGAACGGACAGATTTACTGGACAACGGCGACATTCAGCGGATCGACGGCCACGATCCCGAGTCCAGGCCTGCCGAGCCCCGCGATCGCCAACGGCTTTGTGTACGACTACACGTCATTGCAGATCCAGCCGCTGGAGATCGTCACGGGCAGTCTGGTGGACAGCTCGAACACGAAGATTCCACTGCAGCGTCTGACCGTGCAGACGCTCGAAGGTCTGCCGACGAATATGGATCCGAACACTGCCTCGGACCCACTCGCGTATTACTACGAGCGCCAGCTCGGCAACGGCATGCTGTATCTCAACACGTACCCGGCCGACCTTTCGAAGTATCTGCACTTCGTATTTCTCTCGCCGATTCAGGACTTCAACGAGGCGACCGATACGCCGGACTATCCGCAAAACTGGTATCTGGCACTCGCTTCGGGTCTCACGGTGATTTCGGGCCCGACGTTCCAGAGGCCAGTGACGCAGGACATGAAGGACATCGCGGCGATGGCGCTGACGATCGCCAAAAATCAGGATCCGGAGACGTCGCAGCTGTTCTTCCAGCCTGAAGGCGATCCGCCGTTCTTCGGGAGTGAAGAATGAAGACCTCGTTTTTCGGTGGCGCGTATCGCGCGTTCTCGAAGAACCTGGACGCGCAGCGCTGCATCAATCTGTATCTTGAGAACGATGAGAGCAAACAGGGTCGAGATGTAGCGGGCATGCGCGGCTGTCCCGGACTGGATCTGGTGGTGACAGTCGGGGATGGGCCGATCAGGGGGATCCGCACTGTACGAAACGTTCTCTATGTCGTGAGCGGCAGCCAGATCTATTCAGTGACGGCCGCAAATGTCACGACATTGCTCGGGACGGTCAACACGACTACCGGTACCGTGTCGATGTCCGACAACGGGTCTCAGGTGATCATCGTCGATGGGTCTGCCGGGTACATCATCACCATCTCGACAGGTGCTGTTGCGCCCATCACCGCCGCGGCGTTCCCGGAGAACCCCGTCACCGTCACGTTTTTCGACAGCTTCTTCATCGTCAATCAGGGCAACACGCAGCAGTTCTGGGTGTCTGGGTCGAACGATGGCACGTCGTGGGATGGGACCGACTTCGCGTCGAAGGAAGGTGGCCCTGATCTGCTGCTCGGCCTGATACAGGTCGATCGTCAACTCTGGCTGTTTGGCGAGAACACCACCGAGGTCTGGTACGACGCCGGGGGGAACAACTTCCCGTTCGCGCGCGTCGACGGTGTGTTTGTCGAAACGGGGCTGGCGTCTCCGTACTGCATGGTGTTGCTGGACAACTCCGTCTTCTGGGTTGGCGCGGATCAGCGCGGTCAAGGCATCGTGTACCGCTCAAATGGCTATCAGCCGGAGCGGATCTCCACCTTCGCAATCGAGCGCGTGCTGAGCGCTCAAACCATCTCCGACGCGGGCGCCTATTCCTATCAGGCAAGCGGTCACTCGTTTTATGTGCTGCTGCTGCCGACGGCGGATCTGACGTTCGTCTACGACGTATCGACGAAGCTTTGGCACGAGCGCGCGAGCTATGACCCGGTGCTAGGCAAGTTCCACCGCCATCTGAGTAACTGCGCGGACTTCTTCGGGAACATGAACGTCGTCGGCGACTACCAGCGCGGGAACATCTACGCGTTCAACGATGCCACTCCGACCGATAACGGTGCGACGCGCAAGTGGGTGCGTTCTTGGCAAGCTCTGCCGGAAGGGATGAACCGGGGCAAGGAAGTCTTCTACTCGAATCTTGAAATCTTCGCTGAGACGGGTTTAGGGCCTGAGACCGGCCAGGCGGCAACGCCAACAGTGTCTCTGAAGATCTCGAACGACGGTGGCCATACCTTCCCGATTGAGCAGTTCCGGAGCATGGGAAAGACCGGCCAGACTATGCATCGGATCCTCTTCCAGAACCTCGGCAGTTCGAGAAACCGGGTGTTCGAGCTGTCAGGCACTGATCCGATCACTCCTGTGTTCGTCGGCGCCGAGCTGGACGCAGTGCAGGGTACGTCATGACGGTCTGCCTTCCGAAACAGAAGCATCCGTTCGACGAGGGCGGGAAGGTCTATGTCAACAAGGAGTGGTATCTCGCGCTGCTGAGTCTGGTCACGCAGTCGAACGTAGTTCCACCGACGCCTCCCGTCGACGATGTGATTCTGGCCGAGGCGATTGACGCGTCGAACGGATCTGATGGTCTGGTCGAAAGATCTCTGGCCGACATCATCGCGCTAGTGCAGGCGATGTCTCCGCAGGATTCCACCGAGCAGCTGATTGAACGCATACGCGAGATCGAAGTGCAGCTCGCGTTCATGCCGGACTACCCCGACTCTTCCTCTCAGTTCATCCAGCTGATGGATGAACTCGGGAGCGGAGGTACACCCGGATTTGCATCAGGCGTCGATTTCACAGGTGGCACCACGACGACGTTGACGCTGTCGCAGGCCTACAGCTCAGCGGCGAGCCTGTTCGTAACGTTCGATTCGGCATGGCAAGGGGCCGATCAGTTTTCTCTCAGCAACAAGACACTCACCTTCAATTCAGCGATCCCAGTTGGCGTTTCCAAGGTCTTTGTCAAAGGCCTGTTGACGAGCTGACAACGGAGTTCTTCGCATGACGACCACTGCACTTTCGCTCATTCCGGACGCGACGCTTACGACAAGCGACGCGGCGTATTACACGAGCCCAAACAACACCACGTCCGTGTTGAAACGCACAGTGTTTACCAACACCAGCGCGTCTGCCGTGACCGTGACCGTCAATGTTGTCCGTAGCGGCGGATCGTCGGTGACTACCAACGTGATCATCCCTCCCTATGCGATCGCGGCCGGCAAGACGTATGTCTCTCCCGAGCTGGCAGGTATGACGCTCGGACCGGGTGATTCCATTCACGCGCTAGCAAGTGCCAATAGCGCGATCAACATGATGTCCAGCGGGATCCAGATCGTATGAAAAACTTTATGAAGATGGCTGGCGGGATCGATGTGATGCCGCTGATGCTTTCCATTCGCCGCCGCCCCGAGCTCTGGAAGGAAGACACGTTTTTGCGCCATTACCCACAAGGTCCGTTTGGCGAAACCGAGTCGATCATGCTGCGCTTCCCCAGGATCGCGGACTTCAGCAAGGACAAGTCCGGCAAGAAGATGGAGAAGTACAAGCAGAACATGCTGCCGGGCTACGACCAGCACGAGAGCATCGATTACCCGCCATTCAAGCTTCTCACAGAGGCGAGACCGCTCATATACGCATTGATGCACACGGTTCAGGGTGAGCGGCTTGGGCGGGTGATGATCAACAAGATCTCACCGGGAGGCCGCATCTTTCCGCACGCAGATACGCCAGTTCACGCCGACTACTACACGCGCTTTCATGTCGTGCTGCAGAGCCAGCCCGGGGTCGTATTCCGATGCGGCGATATCACAGGTGGCGAGTTCGAGCAGGTATACATGGCCACGGGCGAAGTCTGGTGGTTCAACAACAAGCTTGAGCACGAGGTCATCAACAACAGCAGCGATGACCGCATCCACATGATCATCGATATCAGGACGTCCCGATGATCACCTTTGCGATAGAACGGTTTGTCGATGTGTATCGGGAGATGTATCCGTTGCTCGAGCAGCACTACGACGAGATCTCAACCCACAAGACCCACGGCTTCCCGCTCGCGCCCCAGGCTGATGAATACGCGCGCCGGGAACAGGCTGGCCAACTGATGATGGTTATCGGTCGTGAGCAGGGAAAGATCGCGGCATATCTGGTCGCATTCATTGGCCCCGGGCTTCATTACCAGACCTGCTTGACGTGCATCGTGGACATTTTCTTCGTCGAAGAGACGCGGCGTGGTGCGATGCACGGCAAGGAGATGTTCGAGTTCACAAAGATGGAGTGCAAGCGACGCGGCGTGCAGAGATTTGCCGCAGGTTCCAAGCTGGCGCACGACTCGGGGCCGTTGCTCCGGTTCGCCGGTCTGGAGCCCGTCGAAACAATTCACGAAATGTGGCTTTAAGGGGAAATCATGGTTGCAGCAGCTATTGGTGCAGCGGCAGTCGCAACGGTGGGAAGCGCGGCGATCACATCCAGCGCATCGAAGTCGGCGGCCAATACGCAAGCGCAAGCCGCCCAGAACGCCGCGCAGGAGCAATGGGACGAGTTCAACACGGTTCAGGCTAACGAGGCACCGTACATGGCTCTGGGCCAGAGTGCGATTACGCCTCTGTTGCAGGCGATGGGGTACAACGTCACGCAAGGTGCGAACGGGCAATACTCCCTGTCGACGAATCCGTCGAGCATTCTGCAGCAACAGTTCACGGCTCCGACGCTTCAGGATGTCCGGAACACACCGGGTTACCAGTTTCAGATGGAGCAAGGTAACAAGGCCATCAACAATAGTGCTGCCGCGCGTGGTGGCTTACTGTCTGGCGCCACCCTGAAAGACCTTCTCTCGTATAGCCAGGGCCTCGCAGATACGACCTATCAGCAGGACTTCAACAACTCGCTGACGGCGTTCAATACGAACTACAACAGCGCGGCAAATAACGTTAATCGCTTGAGCGGACTCGTGACGCTCGGCCAGAACACGGCGGCGAATGTCGGCAATCAGGGGTTGCAGACGGCATCGAATGCCGGCCAGCTCACTACTTCTGGCGCGAATGCGTCCGCGGCAGGTACGGTGGCGTCGGGTAACGCGATTTCCAGCGGTTTGAGCGGCCTCGCGAGCAGCGGGACAAACTACGCGTTGCTGAACCAGCTGACCAACCAAGGTACAAGCAGCTATAGCAGCGCGGCATCGACGAGCACGCCGACTGACCTCATTTCCAGTTACACGGGATAACCATGGCCATTGATCCGAGCATCCCTCTCGCCGCCCAGGCTCCGAAGATCGACGCCACGCAAAACATTGCGCAGGCATTCACACTCGCGGACCTGATCAACAAACAGAAGGCCGATCAGCAACTGCGAGCTGCTCTGTCAGATCCCAACGCTATCGACCCGGCAACTGGTCAGATCAGCCAGAACACGCTCGCGCAGATCACTCGCCAGAACCCGTCTGCCGGCATGGCGCTGCAAAAGAACGCGGCGGATCTCGCTGCCAAGAACGCCACCGTCGCAAAAGACAAGGCGCAGACGCGCAATTACGACTTCGAGAACGGCGTCAAGCAGATGGATCTGATCGCGCAGACGGGCGGCAGTCTGATGACGCAGTATCAACAGCTGTTGTCGCAAGGCGTGCCACGTGAGCAAGCAATCCAGACCATGCAACCGCTGTATCAGGAAGCGATGCAGAACGTTGCCTCGACCGGACAGATCGATCAGGAGCATCTTGCGCAGATCCCGCCGCAGTTCGATCCGGACAAGGTCTCCGCTGGTGTGTTTCGTGCCCTGACGACGAAAGACCAATTCAGCGTTATGCACCAGAAGAATCAGGAGGAGCTCGAGCGTAACAAGGCCGATGAAACGAAGCGCCACAACCGCGTGGATGAAGGTCTCAGTTCACAGCGCGTTGGTCTTGAAGGCCAGCGTGTGGGTCTGGAGCGGGAACGGGTTGGCATGGAGGGTACGCGGCTCGGAATCGAATCCGCGAAAAGCGGGCTGATGCCGGATCCGAATAATCCCGGCAAGTTTGTCAAAGACCCGAGCGCGGGTCTCACCGACGACGATGTGAAGTTCATGGCGCGTCAGTATCTGGCCGGTGACAAGTCGGTTCTGCAGAATCTGGGCCGTGGCTCGCAGGGCGCGCGCGACGTGGTGGCGCTTCGTCGCGCGATCCGCACGGAAGCTGAAGAGAAGGGCATGAAGCCTGACGAGGTGGCGTCGACCATTGCTGAGTTCGAAGGCCTGAAGGCAGGGGAACGCTCGCTCGGCACACGGACTGCACAGGCCGGCATGGCGGTCAACGAAGCATCCCAGTTTGCTGATCTCGCCTTGCAATCGTCGAACAAGGTCGACCGGACCAAGTATCCGTCTCTCAACAAGGTGTTGCAGGCAGCTGAGAAAGGAACGGGCGATCCGGCCATCGTCGAGTTCGGTGCGTACAACAATTCACTCATCAACGCATACGCGCGCGCGATCAGCCCGAGTGGTACACCGACGGTGAGCGACAAGGATCACGCCCGTGAGATGCTGGCGACCGCATACAGCAAGGGTCAGTATGCCGCTGTGGTCGGCGCGATGAAGAAGGAAATGGCCGCTGCGCAGAAGTCACCGAGCATGGTTCGCGAGGAATTTCGCGGGTACGGTAAACGCCAGATTGGCCCAAGTGACCAGCAGCAGCCCGGAACGACACCCAATCCGTTTCCGAACGGCGCAGCGCCGCTTCCGGGGCAAGGTTCGGCACCGGCTGGAGTCAAGCCACCGCTTCCGGCCGGCGGTGCGCCTGCGCAGAACTCGGCTGATTTTTCACATCTCTGGAACTGACAATCATGGCAAAACCGTGGTCCGCAGTCGCTGCGAGCCCCGAGTTCCAAGCGCTTGCTCCCGAGGCGCAGGAGGCCGCGCGCGCTCAGTATTTCAATCAGGTCGTTACGCCACAGCTTCAGCCCGATCAGGTTGATACCGCGCGCGCCCAGTTTGACGCGCAAACGGCGCCAAAGGCCGCCGCTGTTGCGCCAGATGCTCAGCCTCAACCTGCCGGCTCAAGCGCAACTGGAGAAAGTCCAACGATCCTGCAGCGTCTAGGGTTGCCTCAGGCAGATCCTAACTCGGTCGAAAACACTGTGCGAAAGGTGTTTGGCGCGCCGGCGGTTGGCGCCAATCCAGAATTCGAGAAGGTCGCCAATGCCGATTCGCCTTTCGCGGACGTCATGCCGACGTCGCCCACGCTACTCAGAGATCTGGGTCGGGCGGTTGCTGCGCCCGTGAAATATCTGCTTCGCGGCGGCGACGCCAACGCGCCTGCGATGCAGAAGGTGATCGATACGTTCAAGGAGGCGGGCACCGCACCGAGCGTAGGTCAGGCGACAGGGAAGCGCGTTGCACAGGCAACAGAAAGTCTCCTCGGCAAGTATCCAGGCGGCGCGGGGGTCATGGCGAAACGCGGCGAGGAACAAGCCTCAGAATTCGCCCGAAAAGCGGAAGAGATCGCCAACAGGCTGTCGCCAAGCGCGACGCCGTCGGTTGCTGGTCGCGCGATCGAACAGGGGCTATCTGGCCCCGGGGGGTTTGTCGACAGGTTCAAGCAAGGACAGAAAGCGCTGTATGACAAGCTCGACGCTTACATCAAGCCGCAGACGCCGGTGAACGTCAGCAGTACCGCGAAGGCTCTTGCCTCAATGAATGAGGACATCTCTGGAGCCGAAGCACTGTCGAAGTTCTTCAAGAACCGGAAAATTCAGGACATCGAGACTGCGCTTAAGGCAGATACAGCAGGTACAGGCGCGGGGGTGTTGGTTGTGCCTCCGAATGCGACGACTGCTGAAGCGCGCGGCGCCGCATCACACGGTCTGCTCCGGAAGCAGGCGGCCGAGGTCCGCGAAGGCCAGGCTCCGCTGTATGGACGCAGCGCACCCACGCGGAACCCGTACACCGGAAAGACTGGCCCGAGCGTGCGCATGGCTGGTCGTCCCTCGGACGTCACCATCGAGCCCAGCAATGCCGCAACGCCGAGCTACGCTGGCGGGAAGACGATTCCCATCCCCGGTGGTTCGCCGACGAACCAACTGCCGTACGAGGCGTTGAAAAAACTGCGCACACTGGTCGGCGACGAAATCTCGAATGGCTCGCTTGTCAGCGATGTGCCGCGCTCGAAATGGAAAGCGCTCTACGCTGCTTTGTCCAGCGATCTGGAGGGAGCTGCGAAGGCGACGGGCAACGCGGATGCCGTGAAGGCGATGGATCGTGCGAATGCCTTCTCGCGTGCCGGTCACGCGCGGATCGAGGATGTGCTCGACAAGGTTGCGAAACAGGATCTCCCAGAGAAAGTCTTTAAATCGGCTGTCAACCCTGCGGACATGGAAGCGGGCGCGACGAAGATTCAGGGGATCATGAAGAGCCTGACGAATGAAGAGCGCAGCGTCGTCAAATCCGCGTTCATCCGCCGCATGGGCACCGCGTCGGCAGGTCAGCAGGGCGCGGAAGGTGGTCTGTTCTCATCGCAAACCTTCCTCACGAACTGGAACAAGATGTCTGCGGCGGCGAAAGATGTGATGTTTTCCAGTGCCGACGGCAATCTGCGCAAATCGCTCGACGCGATCGCCCAGACTGCAGACCGCATCAAGCAGGGCGGGAAGGTACTTGCGAATCCATCGGGAACGGGCCCGGTTGTGGCTGCGACCGGTCTGATCTCGTCAGTCGGTACGGCTCTGGGGACCGGGAATCTAGGCGTAGCTGGCGGTCTGCTGGCATCGGCCGCCGGCGCAAACCTTACATCGAAGCTGATGACGAATCCCCGTTTCGTCGGCTGGCTGGCACGCGCGACAAAGATCAGCAACCCGGAGCTGGCGCGGCAGGCGGTGCTGTCGCTCGGGAAAACGATGCAGGGGGAGCCGGATGACGTGAAAGACGATGCGGAAAACTATGCCTCGGCAGCTGCGCAGGCGTTCGGCGTCAAAACAGAAGGGCAATAACCGCGTAGCCAAGACCGCCAACCCACAGCGCGACCGCGAGCGGAAACCCGATTCCGTACTTGAAATCGTCCCACGCGGTGTAAGGCTTTTCGGGTTTGGGCGGCTGGTGCATGAGCGAATTATAGGGGAAAACCTTGAAAGTACTTGTGATTGACTCGGATGGGTCGAGCCTTGATTTCTGCCTTCGGGCCAAGGAAGCCGGACATGACGTCCGGCTTTTTGTTTGCACGAAGAAAGGCGGCGAGCAGCGCTGCGTTGGTCAGGGGTGGGTGCACCGCATCGACAACTGGCGCGGCTCCATGTCATGGGCGGATCTGGTCTTTCTGACCGGCAATGACCGATACATGGCCGAGTTGGAGCCGTTCAAGAAACGCGGCTTTCCGATCTTCTCCCCGGGCGTGCAGGGCGCACGCCTTGAGATCGATCGCGCGTTCGGCCAGAAGATCCTGAAGATGGCCGGGATTGATTGCATCCCATACACCGAGTTCACGGACTACGACACTGCGATGAAGTTTGTCGCGAAGAACGAGCAGCGGTACGTCTCGAAGACGCTGGGTGACGAAGAGGACAAGTCGCTCTCCTACGTGTCGAAGAGTCCGGAGGACATGATCTACATGCTCGACCGGTGGAAGCGCCTCGGAAAGGACATCGGTCGATTCATGCTGCAGGAGTTCGTGCCTGGCGTCGAAATCGGTGTTTCAGGTTGGTTCGGGCCCGGCGGTTGGTCTGAGTACAAGAACGAAAATTTCGAGCACAAGAAGCTCATGAATGGCGACAAGGGCGTCAACACGGGTGAGATGGGCACCGTGATGAAGTACGTCAAGGACTCGAAGTTGTTCCGAGATGCGCTCGAGCCGGTGACCGATTACCTTCTGTCGATCGACTATGTCGGCGATATCGACATGAACTGCATGGTCGATTCGAAGGGTACGGCGTGGCCGCTTGAGTTCACGTGCCGTCCGGGCTGGCCCGCATTCCGCATCATGCAGGCATGCCACAAAGGTGATCCTGTCCAGTGGATGCTGGATCTGGTCAAGGGAGAGAACACACTGAAGGTGAACACTGACGTTGCGATCGGTGTCGTGATGGCGCAGCCTGATTTCCCTTATTCGAACGCCACCGGCAAAGAGGTCACAGGCATTCCGGTGTTCGGGACCGAAGAAGTGCCGCGGAACCAGATTTCTCCAGCCGACATGATGATCGGCAAGGTTGCGTCGCTGAAGAACGGTCGTGTGACCGAAGTCGAAATGCCCGTGACCTGCGGTGATTACGTGATCGTGTGCACAGGAACTGGATCGACGGTTACCAAAGCCAAGGAGTCAGCTTACAAGATAGTCGACAAGATCAGCTTTCCAAATTCCCCGATGTACCGGACCGATATCGGCGACCGGCTTGAAAAGCAGTTGCCGTTGCTGCAGAAGCACGGATACGCGACAGAGTTCGTTTTCTGACCGAGATAACGATCAAAAACATAGCCCGCCACGAGCGGGCTTTTTCATTTCAACGACGGGGATTCATGTGGATCACGACGACACCATGGCTGAGATCGCGGAAAACAAACGGCGCATCGAGGTGCACGAAGCGGTTTGTGCCGAGCGCTATCAGGGCATCATCGACAAGTTCGGGCGTGGCGAGAAGCGAATGCAACGCATCGAATATGTCATCTACTTTCTTATGCTCGTCTGTCTCTTCGGCAGAGACAGCGCGATGAAGCTGCTAGAGGTGTTCGTGAAATGACACCTCAACAATTTATCGCCGCAGTGAGCCCGGCCGCTCGCACGTCGATGGCAACGACGAAGATCCCAGCGAGTTTTACGGTGGCCGAGGCCGCACTCGAATCCGGGTGGGGCGTTTCGCAGCTGTCGGTCAAGGCCATGAACCTGTTTGGGATCAAGGCGGACGCATCGTGGACAGGGCCGACGTTGACGATGCAGACACGCGAGTTTCTGAACGGTCAATGGGTCATGGTCCCAGCGTCGTGGCGCGTGTATTCCGACTGGCTTGGATCGATCAGTGATCACGCGCAGTTTCTGCTCACCAACCCGCGCTACAAAAGTGCGTTCTCGTGCACGAGTGGTACCGGCTTCGCACGCGCGGTAGCCGCTGCCGGGTATGCGACGGATCCGGACTATGCGTCGAAGATCATCGCGATCATCAACGTGCATGGTCTCCAACTCCTCGATCTCCCCACGTGAGACCCAAATGAAAGACCTCATCAAGCCCGTGTCGGTCGGTCTGCTGTTCGTGTTCATCGCGGTGACTGACTACCTGAAAATCAACGACCCGACGTTGCGCGAGGCTGCGTTCGGAATGATCGGCCTCATCACAGGTTGGCACGGCGTGCTGCAGCTGCCGCTGAGCCTCGGCAACAAAACCGCTTCACAAACCCCGCAGTAGTTCCCTCGCCGCGTCCGCGGCATTCACTCCCAAGGAAATCACCACCATGAAACGCATCATGCTGCTTGCGGCAGGCCTTGCCGCGTCCGCACTCGTCGCTCTTTCCGGCTGCTCGACGGCGCAACAGTCCAACGCGCAGGAGGATCTTGCAAAGCTCCAGACAACCGTTGTCAGCGGCTGCATGGTTGTTCAGCCGACGCTGGTCGCGGTCGCCGCCATCGATCCGGTTGTCAGTACCGCCGCGACCGCGAACGGACTTTTCTGTGCGACGGCCGGCGCGATCACTGTGACCTCTGTGCAAACTCTCGTCTCGACTGGCATCCCTGCGATCGAACAGGCGGTGACGGCGTCGACTCTGATTCCGGCGAATCAGAAACCCATCGTCATCGCGGCGCTCGGTGTGTTCCAGCTAACCGTCGCGAACGCGCTCACGGTCTATGGGCAGGCGGCAGCTGCGCCCGCTGCGTCAACCCCTTCTGCTGCGTCAGCGCCAGTCGCGGCGAGCCAGTAATGAAGCTCGTCGAACTAAATCCGGAATTTGTCCGGTTTCTCCCGGAGCTCATCTGCCAAGGGATGCACCGTCGCGAGGTTGTCTCCACCTTTGCCGAAGCGCAAGGCATTCGTTTCACCAGCCCAACGAATCCGGAGCAGAAAGTATGCGTGCCGTTCCGCGATCGTGGCGCGCCCGCCGACGAGAACATGGGCATTCAATGGGGAGCGACAGGCAGCAGTTTCGCCGACCTGACGTTGTCTCCATCCATTGACATGTCGCGTGGCGGTGGATGGCACGGCTTCATCACCGATGGCGAGGTTCGGTGATGGAATTCAGGACCATTCTGGAGGCGGCGAAACGTGCTCAGGCGGCATATATCATCGATGCGGCCGCTGCGCGCGCCGCGTTCGAGGCGCTCGGCTATTCGTGGATCGACCAGTTTCAGGACCGCGACAGTCAGGCGGTGCTGGTGCACGACGCGGCAGGTGCAGTCTATCTGTCGATGAGCGGCACGCGCTTCAGCGCCGGGAAGCTTGGTGATCTCATCGATGATCTTCAGACGCGACCGATCGACGTCGGCAGCGGCGCGCGGGTCACGCGTGGCGCGTACGAGAGCGCCGCAGAGATCTGGGCGTGGGCGAAGAAGCTCGCGCCCACCGATACGGTCTGGAATGTCGAGGGGCACAGCCTCGGCGGATGGCGTACGTCGTACACGCCGATCTTCGTACCGCGTGCTCAGATCGGTCGCCTTCACGCGTTTGAGCCACCCAGGGGGGCAAACGCGGCGTACTACAGCCTCTTCGAAAACGAGCTCGCTTCGCTGGAAATAGTCGGCAACGGTCGAGACATCTGGTTTGGGTATCCCCGGATGGGCGACTGGATACACCGGCCGGGACAGATGCTCTGGCTGCAGTCGAAAGGCTACGAGTTGATCGACACCGCTGCATGGCCAGGCGGATTCAGTCTCGGTGATCACTCAATCGATCTGGTGGTCCAGAGGCTCGAACAGATCGTGTCGACTCTTTCGGTCCCATCTCTCTAAAAGCAACAGCGCTGAACAGCCGCCTTCGGGCGGCTTTTTTATTGGAGTCTCCATGCCGACGATGGTCAACATTAGCCCGACACCGATTCAAAGGTTTGTCGATTCCAATGGGAATGCGCTTGCTGGTGGATTGCTTTTCACCTATCAGGCCGGCACAACAACCAAATACCCGACCTACACCGACTCGACGGGGAACACGCCAAACACTAATCCGATCGTGCTGAACCAGCGCGGCGAAGCTTCGATCTGGTTGGTTCCCACGCAGTCGTACAAGTTTGTCCTCGCACCATTCAACGATACAGACCCGCCGCAATCTCCCATCTGGACCGAGGATCACATTCAGGCGAATGCGGCCGTCGCCGTCGGCAATATGACCGACGAGCAAGGAAGCGATGGCAATCCGGGATTCAAGGCTGGCACAGACTTCACGCCCGGCACCACAACGTCGCTGACGCTCTCCAATACTTACGGCAGTTCGGCGAACCTTTGGGTCGCGTTCGATGCAGCGGAGCAGGGCGCTGACAGCTTTTCATTGAACGGGGTCACGCTGACATTCACAGCACCCATTCCAGTTGGAGTTAGCAAGGTATTCGTCAAGGGCGGAACGTCGCTAACGATGGGAACACCAGGACCCGGAACGGTCTATGACGGGTCCGTTGCATCCAATGCCGGAATCAATAGCTCGAAGCTCTCGTTTTTGCAGGATGGGAACGGCGCAGTCGTAAGGACCGTGCTTTCGAAACTTAAGGAAACCCTTTCTGCGGCCGATTTCAATGCCAAAGGGGATGGTGTAACAGACGATACCGTGGCGCTTACTGCTGCGATCAATCAAGCCAACGCTTCCGGGCAGAAACTGCGTCTCACGCCGGGCGCCGTGTACACCATTTCTTCGGCGTTGCCAGCGATCACGACAACCGGTGCGGGGATCGAATGCACCGGTGGCGGCGGTGACAACCAAAACGACGCGGGCTGCATCATCAAAGCTACCGGTGCTCCGGGTTATACGATGGTTACGCTGTCCTCGATAATCGGCCAGCGTAAATCGACTCATCTATCGTTCAAAGGGATCGGTCTCGACTGCAATAGCATCGCTGGTATCGGGCTTTCGATCACGTCGATCGATTTTTCGGAAATCAGTGTCGTTGGATGGAATGCCAAGACGGAAGGTGTCTTTATTGGTTGCGTGAACGGCGCATTGTTGACCGATCCTCAGGATACGCAGCGCAACGTGATCAGCATCGTCTGGCAGCAGACCACTGTCGACGTCCCGTGCGTATTGATGCAAAACGGCTCGACGGGCAACCCGAGCTTCAATAATTTTCCTTTCCTGTATGCAGTCAATACCGCGGGCGTGCAGCCTGCCGTCGTATGGATCGGGACGGACAACAACATTTACGAGAATCTTGCGATCGGAAGCGGCGGCACCTATGCAGGCATCTTCCAGTCTTCGAATGCAGCGCCTAACTTTGGTGCCAACAACGAGTTGTTCGTGAAGGTATCGGGCAGCAAACCGGTCTATGTGCAGGGCGGCGGTTCGTATTCGAATCCGAAGATGATCCGCGTGATCGAGTATGACGAGTCGAACAGCACGCCTGCATGGGTTGCGGACACCGGCACCAGCCTGATTGATCCGCTCTGGCGACAGTATTTCCCGACTCTCACGTTCTCGGGCGGCGGCGGGAGCGTTGGATCGGTGAACGCACAATATCGCCGTGCTTCACCCACCAGCGTCGATTTCAAATGCTCGTTTTCGATTGCCTCTGCAGGCGGTTCGGGGGCCGTCCAGATACCGCTCAATGTCGGTCGCACCGGTCTACCCGCTGACTCTGTATACGGGCAGGAGATCTCGGTAACCGGCAAAGCCATTACTGGAAATATTTCTGCTGGGACCACTACAGCGAAAGTGCAGATGTACGACGGAACCGCGTTGCAGAACGGCTATACGGCCGTCGTGAATGGCACATACCAGTGCGGATATCAGGACGTGTTCGTTTGATGCGACAACTATCAAGTTTGGAGAATCCAATGAGAAAGATCGTATGTCTACTCATCACACTGTTCGTTTCGCTGTCTTTTGGCGCCACGCTTACACCGATTCAACTACTAAATCCGACCGGTTCGAGCAGTGGTCAGACTGTTGTTTCGACCGGGGCGTCTAGCGCGCCAGCTTGGGGCGGCATTGGCGTCAACGGCATCGCCTCAATCGCGGCGAATACCGTGTTGGCGAATGCGACCGGGTCGAGTGCGGGCCCGACAGCATTTGCGATGCCGAGCTGCAGCGGGACGCTGAACTCACTTCAGTGGACCAGCGGGGCAGGTTTCACGTGCGCAACACCGACGGTTACGGGGACGGGGTCTGTCGTTCTCGCCAATCAGCCTGTCATCAATGGCGTGACGAACGGGAGCGCCGCTGCGGCAGGACAGGTTGGACAAGTCTTGACCAATGCGACAGCTGGCACTTCACTCACGACTGGAACGCCGGCAAACGCGACCAGTGTCAGCCTCACGGCGGGCGATTGGGACGTGCAATGCTCTGCCACCTACATTCCAGGCGCGAGTACCACGATCTCGACACTTGTTCAGGGCGTGAGCACGACATCGGCCACATTTCCGGCCGTCAATAGTGGAGCATATAGCCAGATCATCGCGTCATTCACGACCGGTCAAGGCCAGATTGCATTTACGCCCGTGACGACGATTAATGTTTCCACCACAACAACCGCTTATTGCGTTGCGCAGGCGGCGTTCGGTGTTAGTACCATGACCGTCAGCGGTTTCATCCGCGCGCGGCGCATGCATTAGAAAAGGCCCTGGCCTGCCACCGGGTGGGCCAGCATATCCCACAGACAGGCCGCAGCCACGGCCGCTGCGGTCAAAACGAACAAGACTTCCTCCATCTTGAGCTTCATTGCTGGCCTCATTTGCATTGAATGTCCGCCATGATGGCGACGAGTTTTCGAACGTCGGGAAGCGCAGTAACTGGATCGGACTTCTGCGCATCCGATGCATCGACCATCACCAACGCCGGTTGTCCAGGCGCGAATCCGACATCGACGTCTCCCTTCGAAGGATAGTCCTTAACGACACCGCCCGCGCGGATCGTCACCGTCGAGGACTTCCATTCATCCTTGCGCCATAGCCTGAAGTGCGCCGTATGCGTGCCTGACGGACACATCAGCGTGACCGGCCTGTCGGCCTCGATCCAGTTCTCATCGAGTCCGTTCACGACGGGTCCAGTCGCCTTGAAGATCCACAAGCGGTGCTGATACATGAGGTCGATGGCTGGCTTGACCTGTGGCCAGTACCACATCATGGTCTGGGCCGGATCATCCTTGTCCTTGATCGTCTCCGGGAATGCGAGTACGACGGGCGCCTCTGCGATGAACTTCTTCTTGAAGTCGGGAACGTAGATTCCCTTCTGCCAGTCCGCCTTGTATGCAAACAGTCCGGCGAGCGCGATGATGGCAGCGAGCGCAAACGCCGCCACTTTCTGGCGCGGCATGTCGAATAGCCACCACACGATCGCGACGGGGATGAATTGCGTGTGCACGGCATACCACTGGCCCATTGCGCCGTCGATGCCGTTGCGGTAACGGAACACCGAGACCGCAACGATGTTCACCACCGAATACGCCGATAGCGCCAGCACGAACATCGACGCCGCGCTGCGCCTGCGAATTGCATATATCCAGACGCCGACCGTCGCCGCTGCCATGATCGAGCCAGCGATGTAGTAGGGCAGCAGCCCGGCGCCCTGTTCAAAGAGAGCCTTGCCGAGCAGGCTCGCTCCCGTCATCACGAACAGGAAGCCAATCATGGCTTCGATGCTCTTCGCGCCGGCAGCTGGCGCATTCGCCGTCATGTCGCTGAAGTGGCTGGTGAGCGCGACATATGCGACGACTGTCACCGCGACCGTCATCCCGATCTTCCATAGCGGCAGTCCAATCTTTCGGTCCTGATACGCACGTACCAGCATCAGCACGCCGAATGCGCCAATGGCACCGATGCTATAGCCGCCGAGGAACAGTATCTGGGCGATCGGGAACAGAACGAAAAACCAGCGCAGCGATCCGTCGCCCCAAAGCGACGAGGTCAGCACGCGCGCGCAGATCACGAACAGGCAGACACCGCCGGCGGCCGCCAACGCCATCCCCCACATCGGGTTGTGAACGGTCGACAGCAGCAGGAACAGGATCAGGGCCATCCCGGCGAGCCGCGCTGCGGGCTTCCAGGCGGCATCCCGGTATATCCGTTGCGCGGTCAGCGCAGCGCCGATAACCAGAAAGACGGCGTAGACGGCGTTGTCGAACCCACCCCAGATCCGGAACAGGATCACGTTCGCCGCGAGGATCAGGTTGTAGCCGGGGAACATGTGCTCGCCGAAGACCGTGAAGAATCCGCGCGCGGTCAGATGCCGGTCAAGCATGTCCTTGAGGAAGTCGTAGTGCAGGAACTGCGCCTCGTAGAACAGGTTGGCGCTTTGCAGGTAGACATAAACGGCGTAGAGAGCCGACAGGAGAAGGAAGACGCCCACGGTCACCGGCCCGGTGAAACCGCCTTTCTGGTTGGTTGTTGACATGCTTGTAAGAATTGGAAATCTGCACGGCCCGTAGTCTACAACATCCGGTTTAGGTGCCTAACCTGCTGGACCGTATGTGTGACCAAACTGTGCCCACGTTCTGTGACACATGTCGAAAAACTATTGAAAACCTTGATAATCCCATAGCTGACCGGCGCGGGATCAGTGTTGAAAAATCAACGACTTACGGCTCTTCCGGGTTTTCTACCTCGCACTCCTCATCCGGCGCGATCCGTCTCTCTTCTTTCTGTCCCGGTGACGCGCCTGTCATCGGGCATCCACATCGGCAAGAAAGCCTCTTCATCAAGCGAAGAGGCTTTCGGCGCGCGCATCAATTGATCATCGGGCCGCCCACGCGTCCTTCGAAAATGGCGCAGTTGAGCCCGAAGTCATCGACGGTGCCTGTACTCGTGCCGTCGACGGTCACAACAACACTTCTTCCCCCAACGATGCTTTTCATGCGCTCGGGCGTCAGCGCCGTCTCTTTGCGTTCGAGATCGGTAGACGCGGGCAGATCCTTGATAACGACATTGGCTTCCATGGCAGTTCTCCTGATGCAGGTTCGGCGAGCACGATCTGGCGCTCGCCCGATACGCCGCAACGCATATGCCGGAATCGAAGCGTTATGTGAGGTAGCCCACATTGCGCTTTGAAAAGCGCCACCAGGCAAGGGAATAATCGGCGAAGTCCGCGCGTATACATCACTTCGCATCAGACTGCCTGTTCTGCGAAACCGAAAGTGTTAGCGGACGCCATACCGCGAAGCACGAAAAGTTGGCGGAAGAAAACCGACGGAAATGGGCAGAATACACGCACGTGCGACATACCCGCGCGAAAACGCGCCGCCAGCCTTCAGGCCGGCAGCACGTCGCAAGAGAAAAGCGGGCAGCCGTAACGGCTGAACGGCGAAGCCGCTATTTGCGCAACAGGCTTTGCGGCGGTATGCGTTCGTCGACGGGTTGGCGCGCGGCTGTCGGGAATCCTACGGGATAGTCGACGACACGCGTCGCTGCCGGCAATGCCTGCGCGGCGACGCCGAAGAAGCGTCCGCCCGTTCGTGCACCGCCGACAATGGCGGTCATCGCGGCGCGATCCAGATCGATACTTTCGGGTAAATCCTTGATGACGAGCTTCGACATGGCTGTTCCAGAAGAAGTGTTGCGTGGCGCCGTGACGACCGAAGCATGTCTCGGTCGATGACGGCCACGCGTATGGCTCGAACAACCAGTATAGGTAATTCAGGCTCGAAGCGGTGTGCGCTGACGAGCATTGCGACGCTGCGCGGAGGTCCCCGATCCTCCACGGCAGCGCGCGCGGTTACGCCAGTGCCGTATTGCCAGCCCAGAGGCCCGGGTTGACGTTGATGTTCGGCAGCTTCACGCCGGGGCCGACGATGCTGTTGTTCAACGTCGAAACGTTGATCAGCTGCGCCTGCGAGATGTTCTGTTCGATGCCGATGTTCACGTTGGCAACCGGGCCGAGGCCCGCGAGCCACGTATTGCCGGTGAGGCCGGGCGTGCCCGTGCCGCCTGATACTGCCGACATTTCATGGCGGCCGAGCGTGCGCTGGCCGTCGAGATCGCGAATCATGATGGATGACATGATGGTTCTCCAAGGAAAGTAGTGTTGCGGCTGTTGCCCGGGAGCGCCGGACAAGTGGCGCTCCCGGTCCCCGTCGACTGCGTGTGGTGGCTTACGAGACGTGCACGTTGTTGTTGGCCGTCATCGTGGGCGTGATCGTCGTCGGGATGTGCGAGACGAAGGCGTTGTTATTGCCGCTGACGTTGTTGACGCTGAGGCCTTGATTTACAAGCTGCTGGGCGTCGACCGTCTTGCTGTTGTCGAGGTCGAACTTGAAGCTCGAGCTCGGGAAGTACGGGTAGGCGAGGAAGCCGCCGCGTACGGCCTTCATGGCCTTGCTGTCGAGTTGTTCGGCGATGGACAGGTCTTTGATCATCAGTGCGCTCATGACAGTTCTCCTAAGGTGTAAGCGAAGATTCGCTAGAGGGTGCTTCGGTCAGGTGCTTCGGTTTGGGTTCGAGCATCTTGTCTGCTCGGGTCTTACTACGCATAGGGTGTGCCAGTCGAACCAGCGCGCCGGCAAAAAACCGCGCGAGCCTTTAAGAACAAGGCTTTGCGATGAGTGAGGCGAGACACGACGAGATGAACGGCCAGATCGGGAGCGCGGAAGCTGATGGCGAGCGGCCAACTGAAGACGAAAAGCTGTTGGATACGGTACGACACATCACACCCGGCGTGTCGCGGGCCAATCCTGGTTTGCGAAAGGCATACACGCGGGCTACTATCGAACGAGCACATGTAATTGGTTACGACAGGGAAATTCTCAGGGCTTCGGGAGCTCCAGCGCTTTGAACACATGGCTAGCCTTGCGCACGTGATTCGGGACTTTCAGAGCGGCGCGCTGACGCACGACGCGTTCGTCGCTCAACTCGACAGCACGCTCACGACGGAAGGCGTCGGATCGGCTCGCCTGCTCGAAATACTCGGTGAAGCGCACACCAGGACGCCGCTGCCGCCCGATCTCTATGCGGAGGTGCGCCGCCGTATCGAACAGATGCCCGTTTCGAACCTGGCACCTGCCGGCGGCGAGGAAACGCGCATGCAGACGGTGCCCGACCATCTGCTGTCGCCGTCACCTGCGCCTCGCAGTCACGAAGCCATTGTGGGGAATCTCGATCAGGTGAAGGGCACGGGCGATACCCTGAACAACCGCTTCGTGCTGGAAGAGTGTCTGGGCGTGGGCGGCATGGGCACCGTCTACAAGGCGCTCGATCTGCGCAAGCTGGAAGCATCGGACCGCAAGCCCTATCTCGCGATCAAGGTGCTGAACACGCAGTTCCGCGGCAACCCGAAGTCGCTGATCGCCTTGCAGCGCGAAGCGCGCAAGGCGCAAGTACTGGCGCACCGCAATATCGTCACCGTCTACGACTTCGACCGCGATGGCGGCATCGTCTATCTGACGATGGAGTATCTGTCGGGCAAGCCGCTCAGCCAGATTCTCCGTACCAAAGACTTCAAGGGCATGCCCGTGCAGTCGGCCTTGCCGATCGTGCGCGGCATGTCGAGCGCGCTCGCCTACGCACACGAGCGCGGCTTCGTGCACTGCGATTTCAAGCCCGCCAACGTGTTCCTCACCGACACGGGCGAGGTCAAGGTGATCGACTTCGGCATCGCGCGCGTGTTCCAGCGCCCGGAAGAAGACAGCGACGCCACCGTGTTCGACCCCGGCAGCCTCGGCGCGCTGACGCCCGCCTATGCCAGCCCTGAAATGCTCGAACATCTCGAGCCGGACCCGCGCGACGACATCTACGCGCTCGGCTGCATCACGTATGAACTGCTGACGGGCCGCCACCCGTTCGATCGCCAGTCGGCAACCCAGGCGCGTGCGACGAACCGGCAACCGCAACGGCCGGAGAATCTGAGCAACCGTCAGTGGCGTGCGTTGCGCGCGGCGCTCGCGTTCGACCGCAAGGCGCGCACGCCGACCGTGTCGCGCTTCGTCGAGGAGTTTGGCGCGCAGGAGCGGCAGTCGGCGTCGAAATCGACAGGACGTAATGTCGATCGCACCAGTCTGCTGATGAAGTCAGGTGTCGCAGGACTCGCGCTCGCATGTGCGGCAGGCGGCGCGCTGTACTTTTATCGCGCCTCGCAAACGCTCGAACAGGAGAACGCCGCGCAACAGGCGGGCACGGCGTCGGAAGCGGGCGCTGTGCAGCCTTCCGCAAGCGCTGCGTCGCCTGTCATACCCATCGAGCCCGCTCAACCCGCTACGCCTGCCGCGCCGTCTACGCCTGCCGTCGCATCGGCTGCCACGCCGCCAGCACCGCCGACGCTCGCGGCCGTGTCTGCTGCGCTCGCGTCGTTGCCTTGCTCGGCGCTGGCGGCCTCGCTGCAGGATCGTGCGGTACAGGTGCGCGGCTTCGTGCCGCCGCACGGCGAGGCGCTGGTCAACGAACGTCTGGCGACCTTGCCCGGCGTGGCGTCGACGAAAGTCGACGTGCAGCATGTGACGAGCGACAAATGCGAAGTGCTGAAAGAACTCGGCGCTTACTGGACGCGCAACTGGCAGGCAGGGCATATCGCGTCGCTGACGGCGCGCATGCCGAATGGCGTGCTGACGGAGGGCGATCCGCTCGTCGTCGACGTGAAGACGCCGGGCTACGACTCGTACGTCAATATCGACTACTACGTGCTCGACGGCAGCGTCGTGCATATGGTGCCCGGACCGCGCGCGAAAGATAACCAGGCGCCCGCCCATTACTCGGCGACAGTCGGCAGTGGCGGCGACTGGATCATCTCGAAGCCGTTCGGTCAGGAGATGGTCGTCATGCTGATCACGCCTGCACCGCTATTCGATGCACCGAGGCCCGAGAGCGAGTCGCGCGCGGACTATCTGCGCGCGCTCGATACGCGGCTCAAGCAGATTGCTGCGAAGTACGGCGCGGATCATATCGTCGCGGATTTTGCGCAGATATCGAGCAAGGCGCGCGCGCATTAACGGGCCCGCACCGATGGGCCCGTCATTCATGCCGCGATCAACTCACTTGAGTTCCTTGACGACGCGTAAGCCGTCCTGCGATTGCCGCACGCTCTGGCTGTATTTGAAGCGGGTCGAACTGAGCATGTAGTCGTCGCCCTCGCGCCACGATCCGCCGCGAATCACACGCATATTGCAGCCTGGCGCGTCCCACACATGCCCGTCGTTCGGCGCGCCCTGGTATGAGTTATGCCAGCAGTCGCCGACCCATTCCCACACACCGCCGTTCATGTCATACAAACCATTCGGATTCGCGGCAAAGCCACCGACGGGTTCGGGTGCGTCCTTGTTATACGGGTCGCCGCAGTTCTTGCAGTTCGCCATGCCTTTGCGCATTTGCTCGCCCCACCAGTACTTGGTGGTCGTGCCGGCGCGGTCGGCATATTCCCATTCGGCTTCTGTCGGCAGGCGATAGGTTTTTCCCGTTACCTTGCTCAGCCATTTCACATAGGCTTGCGCATCGTCCCAGCTCAGATCGCGCGCGGGCGCGTTCTTCACGGAATTGTTCTCGGGCGTCAGCTTGGGGCATCCGTTGACGTCAGCGCATGCGTTCCATTGCTCGACGGTCACTTCGTACTTGCCGATTGCGAATGGCGCTGAAATGGTCACGTGATGCGGTGGCTTTTCCGAGGGATCGAAATTGCTGCCCATCGTGAACGAGCCTGCCGGTAGTGAAATCATCACGGGGCACGCCGCGCAGTCCTTGCTTTCGCCGCCAGTCGCGGCGCGTGCTGTGGCTGGCGCCGGTGAGGGCGCGGGTGCCGCAGCGGCCTTGGGTGCAGGCTGTGGCGCGGGTTGCGGCGCAGGCGCTGGCGTAGGAGCAGGCGCGGCAGCGGCCGGGCGCGACGGCGCGGGAGCAGGCGCCGGGGTAGGCGTTGCATGCGACGCGGCGGGCGGCGCAGTTTGCGCAGACGCCTTTAATCGGTCGATACGCGCTTTGGCAAGCGCCGCAAAGCGGCCATTCGGATACGCCTTTAAATACGCTTCATAGTCGCTTGCGTAATTGCTGTCCTTGATGGATTCCCAGAAGGTCAGTTCATATTGCTCATTACTGTCTTTAGGCAGAATGCCGCGGCTATTCAATGCGACGACGGTATCGGGCTGATCTTCTGTTTGCACCACTGAAGAGAAAGGCTGCACCGGCACAGTCAGCGACGATACCGTCCACGGCTCTTGCGCACCGTGCGTCTGATCCGCGACCTGTTGTGCGATATGACTGAACATCGCATCGACAGGCTCATCTGGTGCACGGCGCATTTCTCTCAGCCATGCGCCCGTGAACACACCGTGACGTGCACCGTCGGCGGCCTGCGCGCCTTGCGCGGCCGCATAGGCGATCACGGTGCTTGCGGGCAACGGCATCGCAAGGCGAGCGGCTTCGAACGGCTGCGTGAGGCAGGCATCGAGCACGACGAGATTGAGCGCGTGGTCGCGCGGTATCGCGAGCACATCCAGCACGCTCGATACGTCCATGCTCGCCGTCATCAACGTAGCGGGCTTGTCGGGATCGACACCAGCGGCGGCTAGGCGCGCACTGCCGCCCGCCTGCAGACCATGCCCTGCGAAATAGAACAGCGCAGTGCCGCCGGGCTGCAGGCGGCGGCCAAACTCGGCGAGGGCATCGCGCATCTGCTGCGCGTTTGCGTCGATGCGCAACACGACATCGAAGCCTTGCGCGCGCAACGAACCGGCGACGCTTCGTGCATCGCGAGCGGCATTGGGCAATGGACTGCCCGCATAGCTGGTATTGCCGATCACGAGCGCGACCTTGCGCTCACGCATGTCAATGCGATGGACGGAGAGACTGTCTGCGGTGAGAGGAAGCGTGGTATCGCTCGCAGCGCGCGGCAGCGATTGAGCGTCGGCTCCGCGCATCTGGAGTGCCCCGATCATGCATACCAGCAGGAGTTTTCGCCACATATTGAGATCCTGGTTGTTCTGGAAGTTCTCGACAGAACCTCGTCATCGGACGAAACGGCTCGACCATCGCAGCCGCCTCTCGCCGTGCTGCCCGATACCCGCGCAACGTATTTGCCTGGACCGCTTTAATAAACGATAGCACGCAGCCGCAATGTCAGATGGTTAACGAGCGGGGCGTATCTTTTTAACAAGTTACGTCCTAAGCTAAAACGGAAGCAAGCAGCACTGACCCTCCCTGGGAGATGCGCAATGCAAAGAAGAATAAGGCTCGCGTTTATCGGCGCGCTGTTTCTCGCTTCGGCACAGGTGTTGGCAGGACCGACGCCTTCGCCGCCGGGCGCAGAGGAGTACATCATCTGGCCGGCGGACGGCACCGTGATTACGGGCGGCAAACTGTGGGTGCGCATGGGCTTGCGCAACATGGGGGTATGCCCTAAAGGCGTGAACGTGCCGAACACCGGGCATCACCATCTGCTGATCGACACCGATCTGCCGCCGATGGATCAGGAGATTCCTTCTGACCGGAATCACCTGCATTTTGGCGCCGGCGAAACGGATGCGCGTATCGAGTTGCCGCCTGGCAAGCACACGATCCAGCTGCTGCTCGGCGACTACAACCACGTGCCGCACAATCCGCCCGTCTATTCGAAGAAGATCACCATCATCGTGAAGTGAGCACGCGTGCGCGTCGTGCCTGCTGTTGCGGCGCATGAGACGAAAAACGCAAGACGGAGAGCTTCAGCCATGATCAGGAACGTTGTTGCCGCCGCGGCGCTCGCCGCTCTCGCTTCGATGAACGTGGCATTCGCCGGGCCGACGCCCGCACCGAAAGATGCCTATGCGTACATCGGTTATCCGAACGACGGGCAGGTCGTGCCCGCCAACAAGCCATTTCGCGTGTGGTTCGGCTTGCGCTATATGGGCGTCGCGCCCAAGGGCGTCAAGTACCCGAATACGGGCCATCACCATCTGCTGATCGATACCGATCTGCCGCCAATGCCGATGGATCAGGAGATTCCATCCGATCGCCAGCACCTGCATTTCGGCGCAGGCGAAACGGAAACCATGATCACGTTGCCGCCGGGCAAGCACACGCTTCAATTGCTGATGGGCGACGAGAACCATGTTCCCCACAATCCGCCCGTCTATTCGAAGAAGATCACGGTGATCGCAAAGTGAACGAACGTGTGTGCTCAATGTTCTCTTGCACTGCTGTCTTTTTCGATCCAACAGTTTTTCGGTGAATGTTGGTTGTGTAGCGGCACTCAGAAGCGGCAATTGAGTACCCGGAATTTGTCTGCGCAAATGCAGTGTGACAGCTAACCCAATGGCAGCAAGGCTTCGCAGGTTTTTCGCGGCGCTGGCAGTGCGACTGGCACAGCCTATGCGTTGTAAGGCCCGAGCAGACAAGATGCTCGAACCCAAACCGAAACACCACAGCGAATCTTCGCTACCCTCTTAGGAGAACTGTCATGAGCGCACTGATGATCAACGACCTGTCCGTCACCGAAGAACTCGACAGCAAGGCAATGAAGGCTGTTCGCGGCGGCTACCTCGCCTATCCGTACTTCCCGAGCACCAGCTTCAAGTTCGACCTCGACAACAGCAAGCACGTCGACGCACAGCAACTGATCCAGCAAAACGCCGACATCACCAACATGAGCGGCAACAACAACGCATTCGCATCGGGCATCAACACGACCATCAAGCCGACGATGACGGCCAACAACAACGTCAGCGTGCACTAAGCACCAGGCGTCAGCCCGCGGAAGTCCAGACCAGCTTCCGCGGGCAGCAGCAAAGCAGCAAAGCAGCAAAGAAACTGAAGCAAGCATCGTCAAAAAGATTCAGAAGCCAATCGTCCTGTCCACACGACCGCAGGTCACCGCACGCACTCCACGCCGAACGAAATCCGCCGACATCGATAGAGATGCCGCGCTGGACGTGCTTTACTTGAAAGGCGCGCTCTGCACGTGCAGTACAGCCGGAAAAGATCGGAGAATATCGTGTCTGCGTTGCCTGATTCATTCGTCGCCGCCGCTCGCGCAATCACCGTTGCAGCAGTGTGCGCCGCGACGCTGTCCGCCTGCGTCGACGTGCATATGGCCGACTACAAGCGTCCCGATACGCCCGCCAAGACGGCATGGTCCGACAAGACAGGATCGCTCGTTTCACCCGCCGACACCATCGTGCCCGACTGGTGGAAGAGCTTCCAGGACCCGTATCTGAACACGCTGATCGCAAAAGCGATCGACGGTAATTTCGACATCAAGGTACTCGCCGCACGCATCGACGTAGCGGGCGCGCAGATCGGCGAAGCAAAAGCGGGCGCACTGCCCACGGCCGATCTCGGCGCTGGCGCGAATTTCCAGAAAGTGACCGGGCAGCCGTTCTCGAAGCAGTACAACGTGGCAGGCCAGGTGAACTGGGACATCGACATCTGGGGCAAGGTCGAAAAGGGCGTACAGGCACAAAAGGCCGAATTCCACGCATCGGAAGCCGACTGGCGTGCGGGTTATCTCGAACTCGTGTCGAACGTGGCGACCACGTACTTCCAGATTCTGCAGTTCGACGACCAGATCGACGCACAACAGAAGATGGTCGACGAAAACAAGACCATTCTCTCTATCTATGACGGCATGAGCCGCAATGGACTCGTGCCGAAGACGCAGGTGATGCGTCAGCAGGCGGAAGTGAATCGTCTAACCAAGGATCTGCTCGATCTGCGCCGCTCGCGCAGCATCGCAAACAACGCGCTGTGCACGCTGATCGGCGTGCCCGCCGGCGAGTTCACGGTGCCCGTCGGCCATCTGCAGCAACGCGTGCAATTGCCGCCTGTGCCGGGCGGTCTGCCTTCGCAACTGCTGTCGCGCCGGCCTGACATCGTGGCTTCCGAATTGCGCGTGCTCGAAGCGTATGACCTGGTCGGCGAGGCCAAGCTTGCGCAATTGCCCACCATCAGCCTGACGGGACACGGCGGCACGGCGAGTTTCGCGCTGTCTGATCTGCTGAAGTCATTCACGTTCGGCCTGATGCCGAGTCTGAATATTCCACTGCTCGATCCCAGCGTGCGCGCTCATGTCAAAACGACCGAGGCGCAAAACGTAGTCGCCGAACAGCAATACCGGCAGACGGTGATGGGCGCATTCGAAGAAGTCGAAAATGCGCTCGTCAATCTCGATTCGCACAGGCAGCAGCGCGTCGAATTGCAACAGGAAGTGGAGCGCCTGAGCGTCGTCAACACGCAAATGCAGTCGCAATTGCGCGAAGGCGTGGTGTCGCAACTGGACGTGTTCGAAACGGAACGCTCGCTGCTTCAGGCGCAACTCGATCTGCTGACGAATCATCAGCAAATACTGTCCGATACGGTACTGCTTTATAAGGCGCTCGGCGGCGGCTGGCCGGCCGTCGACGTGCAGACGCAAGTGAAGCAGTAAAACGCGCGCAACGCGGCGGATAACAGCCAGAAGCCAATGCCGGAAAACGCTGGCACGGTTCTTTAAAAGCGCTGTTGTTCCGACCGTTGTATTGGCAGACCGCATTAGCCGTACCCATAATTGACTAACACCATGCGTGAATTAATATTCCTGATTAGCCGCTCATATGGTGAAGCTGGCGGCCGCGTCGAATATGCCTCGATTGTCACGCCCGTCGAACGCTCCGTTCGTGTCCACGCTTAGTGATGCAAAGAGATGAATCCCGGCGAAGCTCCGATTGCTGAGATGCGGGCGGCTCTGGACAAGGAGTTCGACGTCCTGCTGCTGCCCGTTTCGAATGCGTCTCTCGGCCCCATTCGTATCGTCGACGATCTGTTCGCGATTGGCCGCAGCGAGGCGCCGTTCGCGGACTATCCACGCGATCTGATCACCAAACTTTCGCGGCGTCATGCGCGCATCTTTAGCGAGCACGGCGCGGTGTATGTGGCGGATCTCGACAGCAAGAACGGCACGACCGTCAATGGCGTCGCCGTGCGGCAGACGCCATCGCGCGTGCGCGCAGGCGACGAATTGTGCTTTGGCGGCGATCTCGCGTATCGCGTCGCCATCGAGCCGCGTCCCTTCAGTTCGGCGTCTGCACGCGCCGTTCAGCATCTGAGCGTCACGCTGAAACCTCAGCGCACGGATCTGGGTCTCGAACCGATCGACCTCAGCGCATTTCCGTTTCTGGTCAGCAAGACGGATGAACTGTTTTCACGTTACAAAGATCGCTTTCCGCATCAGGTCAATTACATTTCGCGGCGGCATGCGCACATCTTTCTGAAAAGCGGTGAACCGTGGATCGAAGATCTCGGCAGCACCAATGGCACGTTCGTCAATCACAAACGTCTGGGCGAATCGGCTGTCGCGTTGCAGAACGGCGATGTGATCGGATTCGGCGGCGACCATGTCGTCTATGTGGTAGCGCTGCAGAAATCGTTCGAAATCGAGCCCACCTTGACCCAGATGACGCCGCCCGCCGCCGCGCTGGGCGCGCCGCCATTGGTCACACCGGCAACGCCCGCCGCGCCGGCAGCGGCGGCCATGCCGGCGGAAGACCCCGACAAGACCACCTTTGTCGGTGCGGCGCATTCGTTTCTCGACATCTTCTGCGTCGATCGCGCGTTGCAGCGCGAAGACGAAGTGAATGAAGACGCGCCGCCGCTGACACCCGAAGACGCAACGGATACGCAAGCGCGCCGTCCGCGCCGCCGCTGGCAACTGGTGATGCGCGAATTGACGCGCACGTTCGCTGCCGGCGACCGCACGACTTTGCGGCGGATCGGTTGGGGCGGCCTCGCCGTGCTGATCGTGATAGCCGGCCTTGCCGTCATGCTGTACATGCGTGGTGCCGCCGAGCGCGAAGTGAAGAATCTGCTGGCGGCAGGAGACTATGAAGCGGCGGCGGATGCTGCCACGTCGTCGCTGCAGCATCATCCCGCTAGCGACGCAATCCGGACGCTCGCCAGTGAAGCATTGATGAAAGCGCGCGTGCCTGGCTGGCTGACGGCCTTGCAGGCGAAGCAGTACGATCGCGCGGCCGCGTTGATCGAAGGCATGCGGGCGACGAGCCAGGGCAACCCCGACGCCATTGCGCTAATCGATCAGTTGAAGTGGGTAGGCGATCTGGAGCGATTCATTGTCGGCCGTGGCGGACCCGATGCGCCGATTCGCATCTACCGCGACGAAGGCCGCATCGACAATCTGCTCAAGCGGTGGAATGACGATGCCAAAGGGCATCAACGGGTTCTGGATCGTATTGCTTCGTATGTGCCGGAATTTACCGAGCCGTATGCGCAGGCGATGAGCCATCTGCGCAAGCTGCAAAGCGATGATTCGGTGTACCTCGCCGCCATCGACCGGCTTAATTCGACTATTGCCACGGAGCTGGGCCGCGACAAGCCAGACGCGTTGCCCGCCGTGCTCGACGATTATGCGCAACGCTATCCGCGCCTCGATGGGCTCGATGCCGTGCGTAGCGACCTCCGCCAGTACACGGCGATTTTCAATGAAATGACGGCGCGCCGGCTGGTTCCGCTGCTCGCGCTCATGAAGAAGGTGAACTTCGTGACGCCGCCGTTCCAGTCGCAATACAAGGAATTGAGCGCGAGCCGTTTGCCGTCGGCGGACGTGGTGGCGAAGCACGATGCGGTGAGTGCCGCATGGCAGAGCGGCGACAGTCAGCAGGCACTGGCCGGATTGCAGGCAATGCCCGCTGGCGCATGGTCCGATGTGATGGCTGCCGAACTGGCGCACAAGAAGACGCTGCTCGATCAGTTCTCCGACCTGCAAAAGAGCCGTGGTTCAGCGGATCGAGACGACAAGTTGCTGTCCTTTTACGCCAGTCTCGATCCCGTCGAAGACGCGTATTACGTGCGCGCGGTGCAAAACGATGTGAACGCATTGCGCGACAAGGCGCTGGCGCGCGCGCAAGACCAGATCAATCGCGCGCAAGGATTGTGGCGGCAGTATCGTGCGAATGGTTCGATCGGCGGCACGCAGCGGCTGGAGTCGGGTATCTCGGGCGGATTCCGCAGTCAGGCGCTGCTTCTGTCCGGTGCCAATACGTCGGCGCAACAGGGCATGCGCATCTATACGCAACTCAAGGCACCGCATCCCGCCGGCTCGGATCAGTTGCTCGAAGACATCGATGCAGAAACGCAATTGCAGCGCCGCTCGCTACAGGAGTTGCGCATGGTGCTCGAACCCGGCTTGCTGAAATCCAAGCTCGCGTTGATTGGAGGCAGTGACGAAAGTGAAACGCGACAATCACCTTAAGCCGCTCTATGAAGCGCTCGAAGATCACAGCGCCGAGGGCGTGGCGATCCTGACGTCGGAACCTGTGCGGATCGCGCAGGCGCTCGTGTTGACGATGGTCGCGCTCGTGGTGGCGGGCCTGATGTGGTCGTTCTTCGGCCGCGCGGACGTGATCGTCACGGCGCAAGGTACGCTCGCACCGGAATCGGACGTGCGCCGTATCTATGCGCCCATCGACGGCGAATTGACGGATCTGTACATTGCCGAAGGACAACCCGTTTCCAAGGGCGACGTGCTCGCACGCCTGAATGCGCGCGGCGCAATCGAAGCGGCCACCAATGCGCTGCAGGCACAGTTGAAACTCGAAGACGCCGAGCGCGAATGGAAAGACTTCCCGCAGAAGAAAGAACTGATGGAGCGCAAGGCGGCGGCATTGAAGGATCAACTCGAAGTTGAAGAGCGTCAGCACGAGAACCGCATTTCCGAAGGCACGACCAAGCTCGCGGAAGGGCAGAAAGCGCAACTTGAAGAAGCGCGCAGCACGCTCGACAATGCACGGCGCGCGCGCGATGCAGCGCGCCAGGAAGCGGACAAGTACTCACGCCTGTTCGCGCAGCCAGGCGGAGGCGGTGTTGCCGAACTGCAGGTCGAAGCGAAGCGCAATACCGCACTGGAAGCGGAAAACGCGTACCGTGTCGCGCAATCGCGGCTTGCCGAACTCGACTTCAAGCTGAGCCATGAATACGCGGAAGCGAATGCGCAACTCGAAACGAGTGGCCAGCAATCGACCAATCTGCAGCTTCAATATGATGATCTGATCCGCGACATCACGACCACGGAAGAGAAGCTGCGTCTGCAATTACAGACAGCACGTCTGGTCGCCGATGCAGCGGCGCGCATCCGTTTCGAGAACATCGACAAAGACAATTTTCTGCTGATACTCGCACCGACTTCGGGCGTGATCACGGATGTGACCTCCACGCAAACGGGCGACAAGATCCAGGCGAATGCGCCGCTTGGCGGCATTGCGCCTAAAGATGCGCGTCCCGTGCTGAAGATCGAGATTGCCGAGCGCGACCGCGCCTTCCTGCACGAAGGCATGGCCGTCAAGATGAAATTCAACGCGTTTCCGTATCAGCGCTATGGACTGATCAACGGCACGCTTGCATATATTTCGCCCGCGACCAAGCCGTCAGCGCAGGACAAGCAGCCTGTCTATGAAGGCCGCGTGCAGCTCGACAGGAATTACTACCAGATCGCGGAGAACCGCTATCCGTTGCGTTACGGCATGACGGCGAGCGCTGAAATCGTCGTGCGCGAGCGGCGGCTGATCGATCTGGGGCTGGACCCGTTCAGGCAACTGGCCGGATAGCTTCAATAGAACGTTTCTTAAAGCAAGCGTAACGGAAAGTACAACCGGAAAGTAAAACCGCCAGCCCGCCTGTTTGTTCGGGCCACCACTAGAGGAGCGGACGAGATGACCGCGATCGTACGAATCGATGATGAAGTCGTGGATGTCGGCGAATTCATACGTCTACTGAAACTCACGGGGCAATTCGAAAGCCTGATCGAGCAGATGGTGCGCGACAAGCTGACCGTGCATGCCGCGAAGAAACACGGCGTGACCGTAAGCGCCGACGACATACAGGAGCGCGCCGATCAGTTCCGGCGTGTGCGCGGCCTGCATCGCGCCGCCGACATGAACCAGTATCTCGACACGTTGAGGGTCACGCTCGACGAATTCGAGGCGTTCATTACCGACGGTCTCTATCAGGAGAAGATGCTCGACAGGGTCGGCAACGAAGGCGAGATCGAAGAGTACTTCTCGATGAATTCGCCGAAATTCGATGCGATCGAAGTCAGTCATATCCTGCTCGACGATGAAGGAAAAGCCAAGGAAATGATTTCGTATCTGCACGATGATCCCGACGCATTTGCGGAAATGGCGCGCGAGCACTCGATTGCCGATACGAAGGACTCGGGCGGCGTGATCGGCAAAGTACTGCGCGGATCGCTGAAGCCGGATATCGAAGCGAAGATCTTCAACGCAGCCGTCGGCGATCTGCTTGGACCGTTCGCTTCACCGGACCGCTCGTGTTTCGAGATCTTTGCGGTGACGGCGAAATATCCGGCGGAACTCGATGCGGACGTAGCGTCGGAAATCAAACGCCTGTTGCGCGAACAGTGGCTCGTCACGCGCGCGCAGGAACACATCATCGAAGCGCTCTGACTGACGCGCGCTGCTGCCGGGGACCGCAAGCATCATGGATGCACCGCAAACCACGCCTTCCATTGCCGACTTTCTGTCGACGGTCGAGATTCTGTCGCCGTTCACGCGCGAAGAACTCGAACGTGTCGCGGAACATGTGCAATCGCGTTTCTATTCGTTTGGCGAAACGGTGTGCAACGTGGGCGATGCCGCCGATGGGCTGTGCGTGATCAAGTCCGGCTCCGTGCGCATTTTCACGGAAGAGCATGGCAAAGAGATCAGCATGGGCGTGCGCAAGACAGGCGAAGTGTTCGCCGACATTGCGATGCTGCGCCCGTATGCGCATGAATCATCGGTGCGCTCTTCTGGCAAGACGGAATTGCTGTTTATTCCGCGCGCAGCAATCGAACCGATTATCGCCGGCAACCAGGCGGCGCTTACCTTTGTCGCGAGTTATGTTGCGATCAATTCTGCAGGCGGGTTCGTTGCGCAGTTATTCGATTTGCGCGGCAAGCTAAACAAGCAGGAACTTGAAGAATATGTGCGTAGCGTCGGCGTGAAGAAGGTGGCTGCCGGCAAGGAGATTCTGAAGCAGGACGCGCGCGACGATCGGCGTTTGTATGTGGTGCGGCAAGGCGAAGTCCGCATCGTGCGTCATGAGGACGGTAACGACTACACGCTCGCGACGCTGCGAGAGGGCGAGATTTTCGGCGAAAAGGCTTGCCTGATGCGTCAGGAGCAGGCGGCATCGGCGATTGCGACGACGGATACGCGGCTGCTGGTGATTCCCGAACGCACCGTGCATTTCATCCTCGAGCGCAACCCTAAACTGCGCGAAGTACTCGACGAACGCATCAAGTACAACGATCGCGAACTGGACCGGCAAAAGCGCATCGAGCAGCGCCGCAAGCTGCCGTTGCGGCTCGATCTGCACACGAAGCCCGAACTCGGCGAGCGGGTAATCAAACGCTTCGGGCTGGTCGAGCAGGCCGAAGAAATGGATTGCGGCGCGGCGTGTCTTGCGATGATCTGCAAGCACTACGGTATTCCGATGACGCTCGGCAAACTGCGCGAACTGGCCAACGTGACGACAGCGGGCGCGACGCTCGATAGCCTCGCGCGCGCAGGCGAATCGCTCGGCTTTACGACGCGTGGCGTGCAGTGCACGTTCGATTCGTTGCGCGGCTTCGATCTGCCCTTCATCGTGCACTGGGAAGGCTATCACTACATCATTGTGTACGGTGTATCGAAAGATCATGTATGGCTTGCCGATCCTGCGCTGGGTTTTCGCAAGCTGAGTCTTGAAGATTTCGAGCGCGGCTGGAGTGGGACCTGCCTACTGTTTGCGCCAGGACCGAACCTCGTGCAGTTGTCCGCGTCGCGTTCGCCGTGGCTGCGCTTCGTCGGTTACCTGACGCCGTACAAAAAGATCCTGATGCACCTGTTTCTAGCGACCTTCGTGATTCAGGTGCTGGGCGTCATACCGCCGCTGATCATCCAGAACATTCTCGATGGCGTGATCGTGCATCAGAACATCGGCCTGCTGCATCTGCTGATACTTGGCCTGATCATATCGAACGTGTTCTCGCAATTGATGTCGATGGTGCGCGCTTATCTGTCGAACTTCATGGTGCGCAACATGGACTTCGCGATGATGTCGCAGTTCTTCCGGCACACGATGTCGCTGCCATTCTCGTTCTTTGCCAAGCGCAAGACCGGCGACATTTTCGCGCGCTTCCAGGAGAACCAGACCATACGTGCGTTCCTCACTGAATCGACGGTGACGACCGCGCTCAATCTGTTGATGGTGTTCATCTACTTCGCGATCATGTTCTTCTACAACGCGAAGATGACGCTCGTACTGATCGCTTTTGTCATCCCGATCATGGCGCTCACGCTGATTGCGACACCAAAGATCAAGAACTATGCGCGTGAATCGTTTGCGGCATCGACGGATTCGAAGTCTTTTCTGATGGAAGCATTGTCGGGTGTTGAAACGGTCAAGGGCATGGGTATCGAGCGGCCTGTGCGTTTGCGCTGGGAGAAGAAATACGCAAAAGCACTCGAAGTGCAGTACCGCGCGCATGCATTCAGTATCTTGATTGGCTTTGTCAGCCAGTTGCTGAATGCCGCGACGACGATTGCGATCTTGTGGGTCGGTGCAAACCTGGTACTGGCGCGCGAAATGACCATCGGTCAATTGATTGCGTTCAACGCGTTCATGGGCAGTGTGCTGTCGCCGCTGATGGGGCTGGTCGGTTTGTGGAGCATGCTTAATGACGCCGGTGTGGCGATGGAGCGTCTCGGCGATGTGCTCGACATCGAACCGGAGCAGAAGCCTGAAGATCTGCCGTCACGTGTGATGCTACCTGACCTGCAAGGCGAAATAAGCCTGAATGGCGTGTACTTCCGTTATGGCGATACGGATACTGCCTACGTGCTGGAGAACATGAGCTTCGACATCAAGCCGGGAGAACTGGTCGCGATTGTCGGCCGCAGCGGGTCGGGAAAAACCACGCTGGCGAAACTGCTGGTCGGCTTTTACGCGGCCAGCGAAGGCAAGATGACCGTCGACGGCTACGACATGAATGTGATCGACAAGGCGTTCTACCGCGCGCAGATTGGCTATGTGATGCAGAGCAACCTGCTGTTCTCGGGCACGATCGCCGAGAACATTGCGAGCGGTGACGATACACCGGACCGGCGCCGTATCGAGGAAGTCGCCAAAATGGCCGACGCGCATGCGTTCATCAGCAAGCTGCCGCTCGGCTATGAACAGATAGTGGGCGAACGTGGCATCGGCTTGTCGGGCGGTCAGATACAAAGGCTGTGCATTGCGCGTGCGCTATATCACGACCCGCGCCTGCTGGTGTTCGACGAAGCAACCTCGGCGCTCGACACGCAATCGGAAAGCAATATTCTCAGCAACATGCACGAAATCCTCAAAGGACGCACGGCCGTCATCATTGCGCATCGGCTCAGCACGATCATGCGTGCCGACAAGATTCTCGTGCTCTATGAAGGCGCGATCGTCGAGCAGGGGCGTCATGAGGAACTGGTCAACCGGAAGGGCATGTATTACCAGCTCGTCCAGAAACAGCTGAGTGCGTGATGAAGATACTCGACCAGCAGCCCGATGAAAGCGGCTCCGCCATCTCCTATGCGGGATTGATCGAGAAGATCGAAATTCTGCGCTCGACGCTGCGCTGGTCGTCGCGGCTCGAACGCGCGGATATCGAAAAGCTCCTGAAGCAGGCGAGCACGCTGCGCGATGAAGTGATGCAGATGTCGCACAAGGAGCGCTTCGTGCAGGCGGCTGTCGTCGAGCCGATGCGCGGCGACCAGTCGCGCGGTGCACGGCGCCAGGCGCTGCTCTCGCGCAGCTTTATCTTCGAGGGGACGTTTGGCGATAACCCGAAACTGCTGGAAGCACTCGAAATATCGGAGAAAGCTGCGCCGACCGATTTACCGGTTTTGATCGATGGCGAAAGCGGTACGGGTAAAGAATTGATGGCGAAGGTCATTCATGCGAATGGCAGCCGTTCCGACAAACCATTTATCTCAGTGAATTGCGGCGCGATTCCCGATAATCTGCTGGAGTCGGAACTGTTCGGCCACAGAAAGGGCGCATTTACGGGCGCGACGAATGACCGCAAAGGCAAATTCGAAAGCGCGCACACCGGGACGATCTTTCTCGACGAAATTGGTGAGTTGCCTTTGACGGGGCAGGTCAAATTGCTGCGCGTGCTGGAGGCGCATGAAATACAGCGCGTGGGTTCGGATGAGCCGATTGGCGTCGACACGCGCATCGTCGCTGCTACGAATCGCAATCTGCGCAAGCTGAGCGAGCAGGGTACTTTCCGCGAAGATCTCTTTTATCGCCTGAGCGTCATTCACGTGACCTTGCCGCCGCTGCGCGAGAGGCGCGACGAGATTCCGTTGCTGATCCAGTACTTCGGCGACGAAGCGGCAGGCGCATTGAAGCGGCGTCCTGTGAGAATTACCCCTAAATTGCGGGACTTTCTGCTGACCTATGCATATCCGGGCAATATCCGCGAACTGCGTAACGTGATGTATCGCATCTCTTGCCTTGCGGGCGATATTGCCGATGTCGATCATCTACCGACGGATATGCGGCCCACGTCGCCGGTTGTGACATCCATTCTGGGTGTGGCGAACGAAGCGGCGAACGGCACGGCGAGTGTGACCAATCTGCTGTCGCTCAGCGACGCGAAGCGCGCCGCCAGCGACGAAGCGGAAAAGGCTTTTCTTCAGCGCGGCCTGCAGGAAACGGGCGGCACGGTGGCCGAACTGGCGCGGCGCGTCGATATGAACCGCTCGCATCTTCAGATGCTGCTGAAGAAGCACGGGTTGCATTCAAAGGATTTTCGCAAGGCTCATGCGCAAGCGAACGCACGCAAGGACGATTCGGAAGCAGACGATGAAGCCGAGGTGGACTAGCGTCTTAACGCGCTAAAACAGTATCAGGGCGCAGGATTCAACAACGTTTTGTCGGATGCTTGCGGGTCTTCAGCCTGCACGACCACTGCGGTGATGTTGTCACGCCCGCCGCGTGCAAGCGCAATATCGACCAGTTCAGCAGGCGCATGCAGACAATCGACGCTCGCGAGCGTCTGCTGGATTTCCTCGTCGGTCACTTCATTGCTGAGGCCGTCGCTGCATAGCAGGAACACATCGCCGTCTGCCACCTCGATCGCGTCTTCATCGAGTTCGAGATGATCTGTCGCGCCGACGGCACGCGTGATGATGTTGTGCGCGGGATGATGACGTGCTTCCTCTTCCGTCAGATAGCCGGATTGCCGCAGCGCTTCCACCTGGCTGTGATCGCGCGTCAATTGCCGCAATTGCCCTTGCCGCAGCAGATAGATGCGGCTGTCGCCTGCCCATAGATACCCGCAAAAACGGTCGCACGCGAACAGCACGACGACCGTCGTGCCGATGCGCTGCACCTGCCTGCGGGCGGCTTCTTCGCGCAACTGACGGTTCGCATCCTGCAGGCGCTGGCGTGCCTCGGCGATGCAATGCTTGATGCCCGCCTGATCGGGCAACCGTTCCAGCGTTTCGACCACGAGCTGACTCGCGAGATCGCCGACATCGTGCCCGCCCATGCCGTCGGCCACGGCCCAGCGGCCGCGTTGCGGCTGATCGAGGCAGGCGTCCTCGTTGATCTCGCGCACGCGGCCCGTGTCCGTGCGCGCCGCCGACGCCCACCGGAATTGGCTGGTACAGGTCACGGCATCTAGGCCCGGTTCGTACTGCGTGCGTCGGGCGAGACGTTGATGTTCGAGTTGTTGCCGGTGTTGTTCACGTCGACCTTCTGGAACTGGTTGATCATCTGGTCAGCATAGAAGTTGTTCGTGATGTCGTACAGGTTGACGACGGGACCGACGCTCGGCGTGTCGTGCACATACGGCGTGATCCAGCCGAATACCCAGGGCGCGCCGCCGCCGCCGCTGATCGCGGACATGGCCTTGCGGTCGAGTGCGAGGTTGTGCGGAAGGTCGCTGATGCAGATGGAAGCCATGACGTGTCTCCGAAAAAGCCAGCCGTCACGCGGCCGCAGAATCAAAAGGAAGTTGCGTCATAAGTTGCAAGGGCCGTGCCAATTTGCAGCCCGTTCATGCATTTTCACGCGAGGCCTTGCTGCTAGGCGCCCGGCGCAGACACAGGCCTGCGCGCGTCACGCGCGCGAGCCTCTGGACGTTGGCACTCGTCCAACATGAAGCTGCGCTGAGCGGTGGTGCAGCCAACACATTCTCGTGGTCGCCGTTGCAGATGGGCAGCGCCGCAAGTGATGGTGCGTGCACAACACAATCGCCCGAAATTCTGTTGGATCTGTCCGTACATCATGCGGTGGAAAAACCCTTCGGAATCAACAAAACACCATAAAAATCAATGATATGGCGCGCCTGGTCCGGTTGATGCAAAAGAGGCTGCAACAGTGTTGGCCTTTTGAATCGGATACCGGGACAAAGCCATGAACCGCAACCTCCACCAATCGCGCAGTGAACAAGGTGCCATTCGTGCGGCGGCCTATGCATCGGCAGACGTGGTGCTCGACGGCGCTGCCGATGAACCGGCCCTCGGTGCCCACCTCATTACGCAACGCCGCGGCTACGAACATCATGGCATCTACGTGGGTGGCGGCAAGGTCATTCACTACGCAGGTTTCGCCAAGTCCGCGCATCGCGGCCCGGTTGAAGAAGTGGCACTCGAAGCCTTCGCCGATGGCCACGCCGTCGCCGTTCGCCCGCATCCGTTCCCAATGTTTTCTGCTGAACAAACCGTGCTGCGCGCCCGTTCGCGCCTCGGCGAAAACCAGTACCGCCTGCTGACCAACAACTGCGAGCACTTCTGCGCATGGTGCCTGCTCGGCGAAAGCCGCAGCGAACAGGTTCACGCCTGCTTCACGCATCCACGTGCCGGTGTGCATGCGCTGCTGTGCCTCGTCAGCGCATTTATCGAAAACCGGATGAAAACGGGCCGTGCCGTTGTTAACGCAGCATGAGCACTGGAATTTGAACTGGGACGATTGAAGTTCGAAGCGTCGAATGCCGTAAAAGCGATCAGGAAAGCGAAGGAGACCACCATGAGCCCGACCGGAAAGACACTGCACTGGGCCGTTGACAAATGGCTCGCACCGACACCCGCGATGCCCGCACGCGTGGTGCGCTTCTGCCGCACGCAGATGCACCGGCGCTGCGTGTGCGTCGAAGCGCTGCGGCCCAACGGCCTGCTGTCGATCTTCTTCTTCCGTCACGACGACGGATCATGGAATGTGTTTCCGCCCGCCGAAACGCGGCCGGCGATGTCTGCGTGGAGGACTGCGTGATGAGAAACGGTAACCCGGCATCCAGCGCGCGCGGCGCGCGCATCGAGCGGCTTGCGCTATGCGGCGCGCAGTCTATCCGCCAGGCTGGCAGAAACGCCGTCCCGGCACATGCGACATCACGGCCTCGGCAATCTGACGCGGCGTGCTCTCGGCAGGCACGGCGCGCCGGAAGGATTCAACGTCGTGTCTGAAGGTCCATTCGACCAACCGGTAAGAAGGTGCCCATGGAGGCTGGATGGGTGCGGATACCGTGCAGCTGCGGATCGATAATGCCTGCGCGTTGCCCTGCTGGGCATGGAGATGATCCAGCACTGTTGGTTCGGTCGGCATCTGGGCGCTCTCCTTGGTTTTGTTTGCGACGCTGATGGTTTGCCTTGTTCGTTCATGCAACAAGCAAAGCAACCGGACTGCCACGGCAAACAGAAATCTAAAAAAACGCCGCCGATACTCAGGCGGCTCAACAGGGGATGTTGAGCCGCATCTTCACAGGAAAGAATTAAACGAGGCTTAAGACAGGTGGCCCCAATCCTTGCGCTCCATCAACGAGGATGACCAGGGCCAACGTCTCAGTGCTGATCCGCGTAGCCGTCGTTGAGCGTATGCAGGAACGCGATGATGTCCTTCATATCCTGATCGGTCATGGCCGGCTTGTCGCCGAAATTGCGATCGAACGGTGCATCCTTCACATCGACATTCGCGCGATACGCAGCCGGAATATCGTTGTATTTCTCGGGCTTGCCATCTGCGCCCTTCGGATAGAAGCGCGCGGGATCGGTATTGCGCGCGTTATAGAACGCCATCACGTCGTCGAGATTGTCATAGATGCCGTTGTGGAAGAACGCGTGCCGCGTCGCGGTATTGCGCAAGGTCGGCGTGAGGAACATCCCGCAGTATTGCGTCTGGTCCTTCAGATCGGTACGGAAGGGACCGCAGATGCCCATGTCGAAGAAGTGCGGGTCCTGATTCTGCGCGAGCTTCATGTTGCGCGGCACGCCGAGCGCTTCGTACTGGGTGTCGGTGAACATCGGCGGCAAACCGTCGCGGCTCGGCTTCGACAGATGGCAGCCGGCGCAGTTGGCCTTGTCGGGATCGTTGAACAGGCGCAAGCCGTGCAGTTCCGCCTGCGACAGACGCGCCTTGCCCTCCAGCCACAAGTCGTAGTTGCTGCTGTACGGATGGAACGACGGGGCTTCGACCTGATAGCGCGCGACCGCGAACATCGCCTCCGCCACCGCAAGCCGCTCGTCCTTGAAGATGTTCGGACCGAACAGTTGCGTGAAGGTCTTGCTATACGGCGTTTTCTGCAGTTTTTGCAGGACTTCGCTCTCGTCCTTGTTCGCCATTTCGACCGGGTTGAGCATCGGGCCGGACGCCTGCTGCTGCAGCGTATCGACGCGGCCATCCCAGAAGAGGCCACCCTGCGGCACCATTTCAGCGGCGGCAGGCGCGGCGCCCGCGGTCTTCTGCGCGCGCTGCGTGCCCGCCGCCTGCGTGGCGAGCGCCGTCAGATTGGCCGGGTTGTCGTCGTTTTCGGCGCTGTCGGGGCCGATGCTGAAATTCGCCTGACGCGACAGATACATCAGCGAAGGCGGCGGACGATAACCCTGCAGCGTCATATGCGGGCCGCCGAGCTGCACGGCGAGATCGTTCGGCGGGCCATACGCATGCGCCGGGCTGTGGCACGTCGCGCACGACTGCTTGCCCGATGCCGACAGCGACGTATCGAAGAAAATCTGCTTGCCCAGCATCGCGACGGCCGACAGCGGCGCGACAGCCGGGCGCTGCAGCACGACGGGGTGCGCGTTCGCACCCGTCAGATCCTCGACGAATTCACCGACCGCGTCGGGCATGTATTGCGGATACGCAAACGCGAACCCCGTGACGCCGAGCGCCGCGACGACGACAGCCGCCGCGCACAGCGCGAGCGTGCGCCGTGGCGAGCGCGAGGGCGAGCCCGTAGGCGAGCTGCTGGGCGCATTGTTCGGCGGAAGTGGCGTGGGATTCAGGGGCGACGTGGAGAGCTCGGTCATGGTCGTAGGCGATGCGAAGACGGGTTCGAAACCGGCGCGCCATGCGGCGCGGCGCGCTGCAAAAAAGAACGTGAGCAGAAGGACAAATGCCGTGTTGCGACGGTTTCCCGTCGGCAACACGGCCATGCTGCTTGTTACTGCTCGATGCTTCCGATGCGCACTGGCATCAGATGGTCGGCACCGAGCTGACCTGCGTGCCTAGCGTCTGGTCGAGGAACAGGTTCGGGTTCTTGCCGCCGTTCGAGAAGTCGAACAACGACATAATGCTGCCCGAGGTCGCGTCGAACGAGCCGCCGCCAAGGCGCTGGCCGCTCAACCAGTTGTCCTCGATAAAGCGCACCACGGATGCCTGATTGACGAACGTGTGATCGACATAGTTCGTCTTCGCCCACGGCGAGATCACGAGGAACGGAATGCGCGTGCCGGGACCGCAGCGGCCATTCACTGCACCGCCGGTGACGCCTGCCGGCTGCGTGCCCGTGCCGCACACGCCTGCGCCGTTGAGCTGGTCGGCCTGCGCATCGAACGACGACGTGACGGGCGGCATATAGACGTGGTCGTACCAGCCGTCCGAGTCGTCATACGTGACGATCACGGCCGTGCTGCTCCAGTCCTTCTGCTGCTGCAGGAAGTTCACGACCTTGGTGACGAACTGCTGTTCGTCGAGCGGGTCGGAGTAGCCTGCGTGCGCGTCCTGCGCAGCCGGTGCCTTCAGGAAGCTCACCGACGGATAGTTGCCCGCCTTCACCGACGCGAAGAAATCGTCCGTGTCGTACTGGTGGTTCGCCGGTTCAGCCGTCTTGCCGTCCGTTTCCGTGCTGAAGCCGATAGCGGCCGTCGAGCTCGGGCGCGTGTGCTGCGGATTCGCCGTCGACGTGTAGTACTGGAACCAGTTGTGGTGCGGGATGTAATCCGCCGTCGCGGCGCCCACAGCCGTGGCGATCGTGCTGCGCTTGCAGCCCGTCGTGCCGTTCGAATTCACCGTCGCGAGGTTGAAGCCGCCCATGAAGCCGCCCCACGTGATGCCCTTCGCGTTCAGCAGATCGCCGATGTTCTTGCCCGTCATCATGGCCTGATCGGTCGTGCTGGAGCACACGTCGTTGCCCGGGTCGACGTCGTTGATCATCGTGATGCCGCCCTGGCCATCGTTGATCAAGAACGAGCTCTTGGCGAGCGTCGAGGCAACTGCCGTGGTCTTCAGGATCTGCACGCCGTTGGTCTGGCCGGACACGACTTCGAGTGCGCCGGGTGTCGACGGACCGTACGTTGCCGTCCACGCGTTATCGCTCATCGCGAACTTCTGCGCGTAGTTCCACAGGCCCGTGACGGTGTTGCCGTCGAAGAAGCCCATCACCTGGCCCGTCGTGCCGAATGCGCCTGCGCCGCCGCTCGTGCCCTTACCCGTGAACAACGGGAACAGGTCGCCCGCGCCGTTGTTCTGCGCCTGCTGCTCCGGCGTGTACGAGTGGTTCTGGTCGGCGGTGGCTGCCTGCGTGCGGTCCAGACGGAACGGATTCGCAGCGCCTGCGCCGTTGGCCGTGTTGGTCTTGTTCGGGTTGTTGTTGATCAGCGCGTCGGTGAGGACGTTGGCTGCCGGCGTGCCTGCCGCGGGTGTGAACGCCGGCTCGCCAGCCGGGTTCGTCGCGTTCGGATAGGTGCCGAAGTAGTGATCGAAGGACACGTTTTCGCCGTAGATCACGACGACGTGCTTGATGGGTGTTGCGGTTTGCAGCTTGTCTTGCGCAGTCGTGTTGTCGTGATCGCTGCCACAAGCGAACAACGACAGCGCCAAACCGGCGCATGGAACGGCTATCAAAGCTCGGCGAAACATAATGACGTAGCTCCCGGGGATGTTTGTTCGTTGTGTTTCGGGGCGGTCTTATCGTGTACGCGCCAGATCGACGCGGTGACGATCCGCATGAGGGATGCGGGCCGCATGTCGGCTATGCCGACGCGACCGCATTGAACCATCCGGGTGTGAACCTATGGAGTCGTGTAGCTTTCGATGCTGTTACGAGAAGATGGCAGGCTGAAAGGCGATATTGGCCGAATTGTTAACTCGGCACACGGCGCTGCGCGGTTCCCGTCATTGAGAGGCGGGTGCGGAAGGCGCGCTGGCGGGCGTCACGGTGTGCAGCGAATCGACATGTAAGGCGGGCAATTGCGCGCCTAGCACTTGCGCGCGAGTGACGGTGCCGTGAACCGTCACCTGCTGGTTTTGCAGCGACAACGCCTGCTCGCGCGTGACGCCTTCCAGTTCGAACACGCCGCGCGCATCGTAGACGACGGCATAGATGAACGGCTCGTTGCCGCGCAGCGCGAGCCGCCCCGACAGGTCGACGGTTTCTCCTGTTTGCATCGGCGTGGCGCAGGCTGCCTGCATGAGCGCGAGGGCGCATGGTGCAACGAGTCGTCTGAGATTCACGGGTTGGCCTCGCAATCGGTTCGGCTCATTGAAGCACACTCGTGCGCTGTTCAGTCGATCACGATCGACAGCGTCGCGCCTACGGGCACGCGCACGGTTTCGCCATACGTGCCGCTCACGTGCGAGCGCACGACGGGGAACGTACCGAGCACGGCGAGCGTCGAGGGAACAGAGCTGGGCAGATCGCGCGTCACGCCGTTGTAGAGCGCGGTGGGATCGATCGCTGGCAAGGTGAAGCCGCCTTCGTTGCGCGCCGGCATGATGAAGCTCGATACGTTCGACGACAAAGGCACCAGCCCGCTCGCCGCCGAGGCGAAATCACGCAGCATCGAAGGCACGGTCGCGCCTGCCTGCGCATTGCCGATCACCTCGTTGAGGATGTCGATGGAAGCGGTGTGATTCTTGTTGGTCAGCAGCGACTGGTAGAACGACAGGCCAAGCTGCCGGTTCAGATAGCCGCCAAACGAACCGTTCACCGCGTAACTCTCGCAGTCTGTCGCGTACGGTGTCCACGTCGTCAGTCCGCAGTTATAGCTGCCGTGGCCCTGATACGTCATGTACGTGACGAAGCGCGCATCGCGGATAGCGTTGTAGCCGGGCACGATGGTGGCGCTGGCCCAGTCTTCCATCATCATCGCCGACATCTCTTCGAGCCAAGGTTCGTACGCGTATTGCGCGCCCATCAGCACCGAGCGCCGATAGAAGTTCTGCATGTGCATGCTCTCGTGCGCCATCGTCGTTAGCATCTGGTTCATGCCGTACGTGCCGCCCAGATAGAGCGTTTCGGAGTCGAGATAGAGAGAGACGGACTGATTGCTATAAGCAAGCTGACCCGCGCCCGTCTTGAAGTTGTTGAGTGCCCAGAAATAGCCGAGCAGGCCGTACGGCTGGCCGTTGTTGTCGAAGTTCATCACGACGAGATCGATCGGCTGATGCGATCCGTCGATCAGGCTCGACTGGCTGTTAGGACCATACAGCGGGCCACCCACACGCACCAGCATGTCGTAGATGCCGCCCGATTGCGCGTACTGCGTGATCAGCGAACTGATGATCTGCGGCGAGATTTTCGACGTGCCGAGTTCCGACGATTCGACCCACAGGTTGACGGTCGTGCCGTCGGAAGTGGTGGCGGTTTGCTCGAGCGTCGTGGTGCGCGCGGAGTTGTCGGCGTAGTAGAACGTGCGCGTGTCGCCAACCTGATAGCTTGGCGTCGATGAGCCGTTGGTCGAATACCGCGCGGTTGCGGCGACCTGATTCTTCGCGAGCGAGGTCCAGCCCTGATAGTTGAAGTCGCGGATCGCGGCGAGCGTGGGGCTTTCGCTCGTGGTCGTTGCGGCGCCCGTCGAGGCCGATTGCGATTGTGCGCGCAGGATCGACGACGACATGTTCGCGCTCAGCGAAATCGGCGACATGGTCTGCGTGCTGGTGCTTTCGTTCGTGAACACGAGTGTCACGTTCTGGCCGGACAGACCCTTGATGCTCACCGGCACGTCGAGCGCGGCGCCCGTCGGATTGATCGCCTGCCAGACGCCGGTGCCGCTGCCTGCGTAGGTCGAATCGTCGCTGGCCGAGCAGGACTGGCAGGCGGCGTGCAGCTTGCCGTCGGCGGCGACGTTCGACGGGCTGGTGCTGGCGGGCGTGCCTTTGGCCGTGTTCGAGACGGGCGCGTTGCCGCCGCCTCCGCCGCCGCATGCGGCGAGTGTTGCGGCAAGCGTCAGGGTGAACGCCGAGGCGAGCGTGACGCTCGCGATACGTGCCGATTTCGAGGTCGTGCGCGGGCTGCCCATTGCGGGTTCCTTTCCGGCTTCGCCGGTGTGTGCGGCGCGCTCATGTGATTCGCGCCGACGTGTCAGTCGGTGATGTGCGCAAAGCGGATTCGCGAGGTCGACGCACAAGGCGAAACTGACTACGTGAACGCTGAAGCAACAGGCGAGGCGCTTGCCTCTGCCGGAATATCGGCGTGATGCGCGGTGACTTTAGACGCAGGAACCGTTTAAAACGGCGTGCAAACGGGGCGGGATCGTATCGGGCAAGGGTTTGACGGCAGGGCTTTAAACAAGGTGTTTTTCACATCTGACATTTGATATTGCGTCAGGACTTGACGATTCTTTACGACAGCCGGGCGCGTCAGTCCGAGAATGAGCGACGCGGCGCGCCATGCCTTGCGCCGATGCCACACATCGTTCAACGCCACGCATCGTTCTCATGTCGCCGACTTTTGCTTCGTTTCTAACCTTCCTGCGCTACGCCGTTCAGGCGCAAGCCGATAACGATGCGCGTGCGCGCGCGCTGTGGCTCGAAGCGGCCTCGCATCTTCAGCCGATGGACGGTGTGTCGATCGACCGGCTCATGCTCGATCTGCTCGCGCAGCAGGACACGGCACAAGCCGTCGCGCTGGTGGAAACCGTCGCGCAACTGGAGCCGCATAGTGCGGCGGCCAGCATGCGCGCGGGCTACGCGCTGCAGATGGCGAACCGGCATGGCGATGCGCTCGCGCCGTATCGTCATGCGCTGTCACTCGATCCAGCGTTTCCGCAGTTGCGCAAGAACCTTGCGATTGCGCTGAACCTCACGGGCGGCGATGTCGAAGAAGAGCGCCAGTTGCTCGAAGCGGCCGTCGCGGCCGATCCTTCGGACTTCGATCTGTGGATCAACCTGATGAGTGCGCGGCGTGCGTGCTTCGATCTCGACGGTGCGCTTGCGGCGGCACGCCGCGCTGTCGAACTCGATGCGGACAGTGCAGTGGCGCATGGCAATCTCGCGCAGGCCTTGAAGGAAGCGCAACAGTGGGACGAGGCGCAGACGCACGCGGCAGCAGCGTGCGCACGCGCGCCTGACAACGCCTCGCTGCAAACTTCGCTGGGCGTGCTGCATCTGTTGCGCGGTAACTATGCCGACGGCTGGCTCGCTCACGAAGCGCGCTGGAACGATCCTGCGAGCATGCTGACGAGTGGCCGCCCGCAGTTCGGCAAGCCGCAGTGGCGCGGCGAATCGCTGGAAGGGAAAACGTTGCTCGTGTGGGGCGAGCAGGGCATGGGCGACGTGCTGCAGTTTTGCCGCTTCATTCCGCTGCTTGCGCAGCGCGTGCATCGCGAAGGCGGGCATATCGTGTGGAATTCATTTCCGCAGATGGGCGCGTTGTTGCCGCGCAGCTTCGGCATGCACGTCGATGTGTATTCGGCGGCGCGCGAGATCGATGCGTTGCCGCCGTTCGATTTCGAATTGCCGCTTGTGAGCGCGCCGCTGATGCTCGGCACGCGCGTCGATTCAATTCCCTCCGGCGTGCCGTATCTGCATGCGGACGACGCGCGGCGCAACGCATGGCGTGCGCGCCTCGCCGATGAAAAGCGCCTCAAGGTCGGCCTCGCATGGACGGGCAGCCTGAATCACGGACGCAACCGCTTCAGGCGCGTCGGCACGCAACGATATGCGCAGGCGTTCCGTGACATAGAAGGCGTCGCGGCCTATTCGCTGCAGCCAGGCGCGACCACCGATGTGGAAGCCGCGCGCGCAGCCGGTCTGCCCATCGCCGACTTCACGAACGAGTGGCGCGATTTCGACGATACGGCCGCGTTTGTCAGCGAACTGGACCTGGTGATCAGCGTGTGCACGTCGGCGGCGCATCTGGCGAGCGCGCTCGGGCAGCGCACGTGGGTGCTGCTCGACGTGAATCCGTATTGGACGTGGATGACGGACCGGCGCGACAGCCCGTGGTATCCGACAGCCACCTTGTATCGGCAGCGCGAGTTCGCGCAATGGCAGCCGGTCATGGACGAGGTCGCGCGCGATCTGCGTGCTTTGGCTGCGGAGCCGCGCGTGAATGACGCGGGCTGAATGCGCTAGACGCCCGGTGCGAACGTCACTTCCGAAGCGGGCGTTTTCGTGGGCGCATCGGGCGGCACGCCGAGCAGTTGCAGCGAGCCGCCCGTCACCGCGCTGAACACCGGGCCTGCCACCGTGCCGCCATAGACCGCACGTCCGGCAGGATCGTCGATCATCACGGCAACCACCAGGCGCGGATCGCTCATCGGCGCCATGCCGACGAACAGCGAGCGGTAGCGACCCTTCGCGTAGCCCGCGCCGACCTGCTTGCGCGCGGTGCCCGTCTTGCCGCCGATGCGATAGCCATCGACATTCGCTGCGCGCCCGGTGCCGCCCTCGCTGGTCGCCATTTCGAGCATCGAGCGGATCGAGGCGGCGGTGGCGGGCGTCGTCACACGCGGGTCATCGGCGGCGGCGCGAGCCGGATCGCGCAGCAGCGACGCGCGATGCAGCGTGCCGTCGCCCGCATAGGCCGTGTACACCTGCGCGATCTGCAGCAGCGACGCCGACAGGCCATAGCCGTAAGCCATGGTCGCCTGTTCGATGGGGCGCCAGCGCGCGAACGGGCGCACGCGTCCCGCTGCGACGCCAGGAAACGTCAGTTCGGGCGCGCGCCCCAGTCCGTACTCCTGATACTTGTTCCAGATGGTTTCGGCGGGCAGGTTCAGCGCGAGCTTGGCGAGCGCGATGTTGCTCGACTTCTGCAGCGCTTCGGCAATCGTCATGCGGCCATGGTTCGAGGTGTCGTGGATCACGCTCGGGCCGATCTTGTACCAGCCGGGTGCCGTGTCGATCATCGTGCCGGGCCGCACGAGGCCGCGATCGAGCGACAGCGCGACCACCAGCGGCTTGATCGTCGATCCCGGCTCGAAGGTGTCGACCACGGCACGGTTGCGCAACTGCTTGCCCGTGAGCCGCGAGCGGTCGTTGGGATCGCAGCTCGGATAGTTGGCGAGCGCGAGGATCTCGCCGTTGCGTGCGTCGAGCACGACCACGCTGCCTGCCTGCGCGCTGTGCTTCGCAACGGCCGCCTTCAACTGTGCGTAGGCCAGCTGCTGGATGCGGCGGTCGATGGTCAGATTCACCGTCGCGCCGTTCTGCGCGGGCGTGAGAGGCCGCGTGTCCGACACCACGCGCCCAAGGCGGTCGCGGATCACTTCGCGCTCGCCCGGTTCGCCGGACAGCAGTTCGTTAGCGGCAAGCTCGATACCTTCCTGGCCGTTGTCTTCGATGTCGGTGAAGCCAACCACGTGCGCCGCCGATTCGCCCTCGGGATAAAAGCGCTTCGAATCCGCAATGCGCGTGATGCCCGCGAGATTGAGCTTGTCGATATGCGTGGCGGTTTCGGCGTCGACCTGACGCTTGAGCAGCACGAAGCTCTTTTCACCGGATACGCGCCGCGTAAGTTCGGCGAGCGGCAGATCGAGCAGCTTCGCAAGCGGGGGATACGCGGCATCGTCGAGCAGTTTCGGCGACGCCCAGATCTCGTACGTGGCGAGACTGACGGCCAGCATCGCGCCATTGCGATCGACGATACGCCCGCGCGTCGCATCGAGTTCGATGGTGCGCTGATAGCGCTTTTGCCCCTGCTCGACGTAGAAGTCCTGATTGACGACCTGCACCCAGAACGCGCGGCCGACCAGCGCAGCGAAGGCCGAGAACACGAGGATCACGACCAGCTTCGAGCGCCACATCGGCAGACGCGCGACCAGCACGGGGTTCTTCGCGTTGGGCGCGTAGGGATCGTGATTTTGCTTGCGGCTCATGAGGGAAGCCGGCTGTTCTGGCAACCGGTCCACAGTGAATATGGACCAGATTGTAATAAGAACGTAATCTGTACGCGAGCTTCACGCAAGGTATTTGCGCGTATGTCGGATGTGGCTGCCGCGCAAAATGTGGCCGGGCGCACGTAGCGGGCCGTGCATCGTTTTGAAAAGCCGCGGCGCTCGCCCGTTCAACTGATGCGTCGTCTCCGACGCGGCGTGTTAACGAGGCGCTCGATTGAGCGCCTTCTTTTTATGGTGCCGCGTCGTGCAGAAGGGTCAACTTCCTCGTACCTCTTCGATCACGCCGGCAGCGAGAAGCTCGAAATCGCTTCGCGCAGATTGCCGACCTGATCCTTGAGCGAATGCGCGGCGGCGGCGGCCTGCTCGACCAGCGCCGCATTCTGCTGCGTGACCTGATCCATTTCGCCGACGGCGCGGTTCACCTGCTCGATGCCTGCGCTCTGCTCGCGCGACGCATGGCTGATTTCCTCGAGAATTTCGTTCACGCGGCGCACCGACGCGACGATCTCGCCCATCGTCGAACCGGCGTTCGCAACCAGCGCCGCGCCTTCCTCGACACTGCCCGTCGATGTCTCGATCAACGCCTTGATTTCCTTCGCGGCCGTCGCCGAGCGCTGCGCGAGGCTGCGCACTTCCGCCGCGACGACAGCGAAGCCACGGCCCTGTTCGCCCGCGCGCGCCGCTTCCACCGCGGCGTTCAAGGCGAGGATGTTGGTCTGGAAGGCAATGCCGTCGATCACACCGATGATGTCGCCGATCTGTTTCGAACTGCTGGTGATGTCGCCCATCGTGCGGACCACGTCGTCCACCACGCGGCTGCCGCGCGTCGCGATGTCGGCGGCTTCGCTGGCGAGACCGGCTGCCGTCGCGGCGCTGTCGGCGTTCTGCTTCACGTTCGAGGTCATCTCGTCCATGCTCGACGCCGTCTGCACGAGGGCGGCGGCCTGTTCTTCCGTGCGTTGCGACAGATCGGTGTTGCCGGCGGCGATTTCGCTCGCGCCGACGTTGATGTTCTCGGTGCCGGTACGGACGCGCGAGACGGTATCGACGAGTCCCTGTTGCATCGTGTGCAGCGCGTGCAGCAGGCTGGCGCGGTCGTTGTGGGCGAGCGGCACGGGCGTCGCGAGATCGCCGCGTGCGATGCGCTGGGTGGCTTCGACGGCGACTTCGAGGTCGCCGCCCAGCGTGCGCTTCACGCTGCGCAGCACCAGCACCATCACGGCCGTGGCGATGCCGCCGAGCACGAAGGTGATCACCAGCCAGCGGCCGAGATCGACGTAGAAGGCTTTCTGCACGTCATCCATGTACATGCCCGTGACCAGCACCCAGTCCCACGGCGCGAAGCGCAGCGCGTAGCTGGTCTTCGGCACGGGCGTGTCGCTGCCCGGCTTCGACCACAGATAATCGACGAACCCGCCTTTGCCCGCGTTCGCGGCGTTGACGATATCGACGAACAGGTGGTTGCCCGCCGGATCAGTGAAGCCCGACAGGTTCTTGCCGACCAGTGCCGGCTTGAACGGGTGCATCAGCATGACGGGCTGCGAATCGTTGACGGACAGATAGCCGTCGGTGCCGTAACGCAGCGCGGACAGCGTGTCGAGCGCCTGCTTCTTCGCGTCGGCTTCGCTCATCGCGTGTTGCTGCGACAGCGCGTAGTAGCGGTTGACGATCGAATTGGCCTGCTCGACGAGGGTCGTCAACTGATCACGGCGCTGGGCGATCATCGACGAGCGGCTTTGCCACGCGCCGAACGCGCCAATGAGCACGAGGCCGATCCACAGGATGGCGATCATCGAGGCGAGTTTCTTGTTCAGGGTCATGATGTGGTGTGCTTGCGGCGGCAGGAGTGGCGTAAGGCGGTCTTCGGGGCTGATGCGGGATAGATAAAGGCAGAAGAAGGCAATGCCTGACAGGGTTTACGGCTGCCGCAAACGGTTGCAGCAGCCGGGGAAACCCGTAATGGGCATCGCGCGTATTGGTATGAAGTGAAGCTGGGCGGGTCCGCCTGTGAGGGCAGAGGTCGGGCGGGATCAGACGGGCTGGGTGCGCTTGAGTGCCTTGAGCCAGGCTTTGGTTTGCTTGATGTCGTCGAACACGGGCAGGTCATCTTCAATCTTGCGGATCAGCTGTTCACGCTGCGCGATCTCGTCGTCGAGATCTTCCATCGCGAACAGAGGCGAGATGGCGGGCGTGCGGCACGGAAAGCCATAAGCGCTTTTGAACTTTTGCTGGACGTCCGAGAGTTCGCGATCCAGTTCGCCGAGTTGCTCGCGCAACACCTGGTTATAGTGCGCGAGCTTTGCTTCGCTAATGCCGTCGATGGTGGTCTGGTCGATGTGTTCGAGTTCCAGTTGCAACTCCAGCAACTGCAGCAGTTTGCGATTCGCGTACGCCTCGTTGACCCGCTGCATCAATGCCGTCTTGCGCACGCGTTCTTCCGCATCGGGCTCGCGATCGGGATGCAACGCGCTCGCCAGCTTGCGATAAACGTCGCGCAACGACTGGCTGATCTCCACTTGCGCCGCTTCCTTGCGCGCTTCGGCGGCAAGCTGCTTCGGTGTCTTCTTGCGCTTCGCGCGACGCTCCTCGCGCGCCTGCGCTTTCTGCATTGCTTCGGCGCGCAGCTTCGCGAACGTCTCGGACGCGTACTTCAGGAGTTCCTGCGGCGAGACCATATCGTCTTTCAGTTCGACGCCGAGCATCTCTTCGATAGCGGCTCGCATACCTTCGACGTCGATCCCGGCAGGCACGTCTTCGCGGGTCGGGGCGTGACGGTCGTAGATCGACTGCAAGGTATCGTCGTTGTCATGCCCGAGCATGGGCTGCAACAGATCGGCGATCAGCTCCGAAATCGCGCGGCGGTCGACGGCATTCAGACCTTTATCGCCGTGCACCGCGTCGAGCCGGTGAATGAACTTCAGCTGCGCTTGCCGCGACGCGTTCCGCAACGGCACCAGCACGTCGACAAACTTCTTCTGGAAAACGGGTGTGAAGGCTTCCCATTGCGCAAGCCAGCCGCGCCGGTTTTCGATCTGCTTGACGAGTGAGTTGAAGTATCTCTGGCCTATCGATCGATGCGCCTGCTGCTTTTCCGGCGCGATGGTCACCGATCGGCCCGCTCCTTTGCTCATGAAACGTATCTCTCCCATTTACTGAAAATGCAGCATACCGGTTCGTCGCTGAGACAGGGCAATCCGCGTCGATTTCAAACAAAATCACCACATTTTTCAAACTAATTCCATCAATTGCCAACACCTGCCCAGCTGATCTGCAATCCGTTCTCAATTCCGATATAGTCGCCATTTTTGGCCCGCCGGGACGCCTTTTGCGCGCCGCGTGAAAGTCCTTTCGAATGCCAATTAAAAGAGCCAAAAAACCATTTCATCCTTTCCCTGGAAATCGAATGCGAGCAATCATTCTTGCCGCAGGCCTCGGCTTGCGACTCCAGCAACCGCCGGGGGAGCAGTTTCCAAAATGTCTGCTGCGCTTTGATGGCGTCTCGCTGCTGGAGCGTCACCTGCAGATGCTCGAAGCCGTCGGCGTCGATGAAGTTGTCCTCGCGCTCGGCTTCCAGCCGGAACAGGTCGAAGCCGAGTTGAAGCGCGCGGGCCGCAAGGTGCCTGAAATCAGGCTCAATCCGCGTTTCGATCTGGGCAGTGTGCTGACCGTGCACACGGTCGCCGATGCGCTCACGCGCGGCGGCGACGTGCTGCTGATGGACGCCGACGTACTCTACGACGAACGCATGCTGGCCGCACTCGTGGCGGGCGAGCACGCCAACCGTCTGTTGATCGACCGCGATTTCGAAGCGGGCGATGAACCCGTCAAGCTGTGCCTGAAAATCGGCGTGCCTGTCGAGTTGCGCAAGCAACTCGCGGTTGGCCTCGACTACGACACGATCGGCGAATCGGTGGGCTTTTTCCGCTTGAACGAAGCCGCGGCTCGACGCTTCGCGGAGATCGTGGCGGGCTATATCGACAGCGGCCGCGCGAACCTGCCGCACGAAGAAGCCGTGCGCGATCTGCTGCTCGAACGCAGCCACGCATTCGATACCGCCGATGTCACCGGCCTGCCGTGGATCGAAATCGATTTTCCCAATGACGTTGCGCGAGCAACTGAAGACGTCCTGCCGCAACTGCAGCGACCAGCTTTGCAAGAAGCACTCAAGCGTTGAAGCGCTGAAGCGCCAACTCGCGCCGACCTAGGAGCCACACATAATGAACGCACGCGAACCTTCTTTCACCACCCTGTCGCGCAGCGCACGTCTGCGTCAAATGCTCATCAGCAACGAACTCGAATTCCTGATGGAAGCGCATAACGGCATTTCCGCACGCATCGTGCGCGAAGCCGGCTTCAAGGGCATCTGGGGTTCGGGCCTCGCGATCTCCGCGCAATACGGTGTGCGCGACAACAACGAAGCAAGCTGGACGCAGGTGGTCGACACGCTCGAATTCATGGCTGACGCCAGCGATCTGCCCATCCTGCTCGACGGCGACACCGGCTACGGCAACTTCAACAACGTGCGCCGTCTCGTGCGCAAGCTGGAACAGCGCGGCATCGCGGGCGTGTGTATCGAAGACAAGGTGTTCCCGAAGACGAACAGCTTCATCAAGGGCGAAGCGCAGCCGCTCGCGGATATCGACGAGTTCTGCGGCAAGATCAAGGCAGGCAAGGACTCGCAGACGGACGACGATTTCTCGATCGTCGCGCGCGTCGAAGCGCTGATCGCAGGCTGGGGCATGGACGAGGCGCTCAAGCGCGCGGAAGCGTATCGCCAGGCAGGCGCGGACGCCATCCTGATTCACAGCAAGCTGTCGCGCCCCGACGAGATTCTCGAATTCGCACGCGAATGGGCAGGCCGCGGTCCGCTCGTGATCGTGCCGACCAAGTACTACAGCACGCCGACGGAAGTGTTCCGCAAGGCAGGCATCAGCACGGTGATCTGGGCGAACCATCAGATTCGCGCCGCGACCTCGGCGATGCAGGCCGTCGTGAAGGAAATCTACGAGAGCCAGACGCTCGTCAACGTTGAAGACCGCATTGCGACCGTCAACGAAATCTTCCGTCTGCAGAACGCCGACGAATACTCGGAAGCGGAAGAGCGCTATCTGTCGTCGTCGCGTGCGGCGGGTTCGGCTGTCGTGCTCGCGGCAAGCCGCGGCAAGGGCCTCGAAGCCGTCACGACGGACCGTCCGAAGGTCATGCTGCCCATCGCGGGCAAGCCGCTGCTGCGCTGGCTCGTCGATGCGTTCAAGAAGCAGGGCCTCAACGACATTACCGTGGTTGGCGGCTATCGCGCGGATGCGATCGACACGGCAGGCATCAAGCTCGTCGTCAACGAGCGTCACGAACAGACGGGCGAACTGGCGTCGCTCGCGTGCGCAGTCGATGGTCTTCAGAACGACACGGTGATCTCGTACGGCGACCTGCTGTTCCGCAGCTACATCGTGCGCGATCTGGTGGATAGCGAAGCGCCGTTCAGCGTGGTGGTCGATTCGACGACGGTCGCCGAAGCGGGCGCGACGAACCAGAGCGTGCGCGATTTCGCGTGGTGCTCGGCAGGCGACGATCGCGGCCTGTTCGGCAACAAGGTGCTGCTGCGCCGTGTGGCGAACAACGAAGGCGACGTGAAGGGCGAAGCGCCGAACGGCCGCTGGATTGGTCTCTTGAACGTGCGCGGCGCGGGCCGCGAGCGTCTGCAAGCCGTGATGAACACGCTGCGCGCACGCCCCGATTTCGATTCGCTCGATATGCCCGCGCTGCTGAATGCGCTGATCGAAGCGGGTGAGCAGATCGAAGTGCAATACGTGCACGGCCACTGGCGCGGTGTGAACGACCTCGAAGATTTCCGCCGTGCAGGCGACTTCGCGCACGAAGCCACGCCGCTCGCGAAGGGCGATGCAGCGGGAGGCGCCGCGCAATGATCGAGGCAGCACAGTTTGTCGAAGCGGCGCGCGAGCGTGGCTTCGACTGGTATGCAGGCGTGCCGTGCTCGTATCTGACGCCGTTCATCAACTACGTGCTGCAGGATCCGAAGCTGCATTACGTGTCGGCGGCGAATGAGGGCGATGCGGTTGCGTTTATCGCTGGCGTGACGCTCGGCGCGCAGAATGGCCGCCGCGGCGTGACGATGATGCAGAACTCGGGTCTCGGCAATGCCGTGAGTCCGCTGACGTCGCTGACATGGACGTTCAAGCTGCCGCAGTTGCTGATCGTCACGTGGCGCGGCCAGCCCGGTGTGTCGGATGAGCCGCAGCATCAGCTGATGGGTCCCATCACGCCGGCCATGCTCGACACGATGGAAATTCCTTGGGAGACGTTCCCGACGGGAGCGGAAGCGATTGGCCCTGCGCTAGATCGTGCAATTGCGCACATGGATGCAACCGGTCGCCCGTATGCGCTAGTGATGCAGAAGGGCAGCGTCGCGCCGTATGAGTTGAAGGACTCGGGTCGTGCGGCGAAGCGTGAAGTGCGTGCCGCGCGTGATGTCTCGCGTGACGTTGAGTCTGACGCACTGCCGACGCGCAACGAAGCCTTGCAACGCGTGATCGCGCATACGCCGCTGAATTCGACGGTGGTGCTGGCATCGACGGGATTTTGCGGACGCGAGCTGTATGCCATCGATGACAGGCCGAATCAGTTGTACATGGTCGGCTCGATGGGCTGTCTCACGCCGTTCGCGTTGGGCCTCGCGCTGACGCGTCCCGATCTGCATGTCGTCGCGCTTGACGGCGATGGTGCGGCGCTGATGCGCATGGGCGTGTTCGCGACGCTCGGCGCGTATGGTCCATCGAACCTCACGCACATCCTGCTCGACAACGGCGCGCACGACTCGACAGGTGGGCAATCGACGGTGTCGCCGCAGGTGTCGTTTGCGGGTGTGGCATCGGCGTGCGGCTATGCGTCGGCTGTCGAAGGCGACGACGTGAGCCTGATCGACGATGTATTCGCGTCGCCGCTGCTCGACGGTCCGCGCTTCGTGCGCGTCGCGATTCGCCGTGGCACGCCGGACGGCCTGCCGCGCCCGACCATTACGCCGCCCGATGTGAAGACGCGCTTGATGCGCCACATCGCGACCGCTGGCACGAACGAAGGAGCACGCTGATGCTGCTGATGAATCCTGGTCCCGTCACGCTGACCGAGCGCGTGCGCAATAGCCTGCTGCAAACGGATCTGTGCCATCGCGAGAGCGAGTTTTTCGATCTGCAGGATGAAGCGCGTGCGCGTCTGATCAGACTGTATGACCTCGATCCCGCGCAATGGAGCGCGGTGCTGATGACAGGCTCGGGCACGGCGGCCGTCGAAAGCATGATCGCGGCGCTGGTGCCGGAAAATGGCAAGCTGCTGATCGTCGAAAACGGCGTGTACGGCGAGCGCATTTCGCAGATCGCAGCGCAATACGGGATCGCGCACAGCATCGTCAAGCATGAATGGATGCAGGCGCCCGACCTCGCGCGTATCGCCACTGCGCTCGATGAAGACAGGTCGATTACGCATGTCGCCGTGATTCATCATGAGACGACGACGGGACGTTTGAACGATCTGAAGGCGCTCGCTCAGGTGTGCCGTGCGCGTAACGTGAAAATGCTGGTCGATGGTGTGAGCAGCTTTGGCGCTGAAGCGATCGACTTCGCGGAAGGCACGATCGTGGCTGTCGCTGCGACGGCGAACAAATGTCTGCATGGCGTGCCGGGCGCGGCGTTCGTGATCGTGCGGCGCGATGCGCTGGCGGTGGCGGCCAGCCGCACTTACTACCTTGGTCTGGTGCGGCTTGCCAACCTGCAGGATCAGCGCAATACGCCGTTTACGCCTTCTGTTCACGCGTACTATGCGCTGGTCGAAGCATTGCGCGAACTCGATGAAGAAGGTGGCTGGAAGGCACGTCATCAGCGTTATGCAGCGCTTGCCGAGCAGGCTCGCGCCGGTCTCGCCGCGCGTGGGATGGATAGCGTGTTGCCGGCAGAGGAGTCGTCGGTTGTGCTGCGTGCGTATCGCTTGCCGAAGGGCATTTCGTACGAGCAACTGCATGATGCGCTGAAGGCTCGCGGTTATGTGATCTATGCGGGGCAGGGCGGTCTTTCGAAAGAACTGTTCCGCATCTCGACGATGGGTGCGATTCATGCGCCGGATATCGACCGGTTGCTGTCGAGTTTCGATGAACTGATGCGTTAAGTTTTTTTGCTGGCATGTGCAAGAAGCAGACAGGCTCCCCGATCGGGGAGCCTGTTTTCTTTTAAAGCACCGGATTCGTGAAGCAGACACTCAGGCGGCAGCTACTGCGCCGCCCTGGCGAGTGTCTTCAGATCACCACTGGTACGACGCACCGGCACCGAACGTCGTGCCCTGCCCGCTGATACCTGCGCCGAGCTTGACCTTGATGTTGGGCGTAATGCGTGCCGAAGCACCCAGCGCAGCAGCCTGATAGCCCTGGTACGAGCCAGTGCCGATACCGACCGCAATCGTCTTGCCGGGATCGACGTCGGGAATCATCGTCAGCGCGGTTGCTGCCGCGATGCCCGAATAGGCATTGCGCGCCACATCGCTGACACCTTGCTGGACCATGTTGATCTGCTGATCGGTGTACTGCTTTGCGCTCGTGCCTGCGGGCAGATCGCCCACGGCGGCAGCAATCGAGTTGTTCAACTGACCGACGTTCACTGCATCCGTCGTCGCCGTGCCTGCTGCGACGTTGGCGACCTGGCGTTCGTTACCCGACGAACCCACCGACACCGTGTTCGCGCGATCCGCCACCGAATCTGCACCCAATGCAACTGAGTTATCTGCCATTGCCTTCGAGTTTGCGCCCATCGCCATCGAGTTTGCGCCGCTGGCCTGCGCGTTGTATCCCGAGGCAACCGACTGGGTGCCGCTCGCGTTTGCGGTCGCGCCCATCGCCGTTGCGTGCGTGCCCGTTGCGACCGATCCTTCGGTGTTGACGTCGCCATTGGCGGAGAACATCGAATCGTCCGTGCCGTCCTTCAGGTCGAGCGCGGCGTTGGCGATGGCCTCGTTCATCTGATTCACGTTCACAGCGTCCGTGCCTTCCGTACCCGCCGCGACGTTGTGGATGGCCGTGCTCTCCGTTGCGTTCTCGCCGCCCATCGTCACGCTGCTGTAGTTCGTCGTGCCGTCGGGGTTCGTGTCGTATTTCACCGAGCCCTGATCGACCTGGCCGATCTTGCTGTCGACTTCGTTGAGCTGCGCGACGTTGACGGCATCGGTTGCAGCGGTGCCGGCCGCGACGTTGGTGATCTGGCGTTCGTTGCCCGCCGAACCCACGGAGACAGCGTTTGCGCGATCTGCTACCGATCCCTGGCCGAGCGCGACTGCATTCTCTGCCGACGCAATCGAGCCTGTGCCGAGCGCCATCGCGTTGTTGAACGTGGCCTGTGCGCTGCTGCCCATGGCAATGGCGTTCATGCCTGAAGCGAAGGCTGCGCCGCCAATTGCTATCGAGTCGACGCCTTCTGCCTTCGAATCCGCGAGATCCGAGTTGGCGTGGAAGTAGGTGATGCCGCCGCCGTTGGTGATGTCGTTCAGCGAGTTGTTGATGTTCGTGATGTCTGCGGTGTTCTGCGTGGTGCGGCTGTCGATGTTGGTAATGGCGTCGCCCGCGTTGTTGAGCGTCTTGCTTCCACCGTCGACCACATAGGTCGGCTTCGAGACCGTGCCGTCGACGTTGACTGTCGAGCCGCCCCCCAGTGCATCTGCTGTCGATTGGGCTGCGGCGAACATTTGCGAGCCGTTGACTGCGTCCACACTCGATGCGTTCACATCACCAGCGGTGACACCCGTCAGCTTGCGAGCGCCGGCTGTGCCCGTGATGTTGACGCTCGCGCCGTCCGTGTCCTTCGCGACGGTGATAGTGCGCGTTGTTGCATCCTGCTGGACCAGACCGATTTCACCGTTGTTGATCTGGTTCGAGATAGTGCTGATATCGGCGGTGTTCTGCGTGGTGCGGCCATCAATGTTGGTGAATGCATCGCCGGCATTGTTGAGCGTGGTCTTACCGCCGTCGAGTACGTATGACGGTGCCGAGATCGTGCCATTGCTGTTGACCGTCGAGCCGCCACCGAATGCGTCTGCCGTCGATTTAGCTGAGTTGAACAGTTGTGAGCCGTTGATCGCGTCAACGCTCGAAGCACTCACGTCACCGACAGCGACCCCCGTGAGCTTGCGCGCGCCTGCCGTGCCGATGAGATTCACGCTCGTACCGTCGGTGTCTTTCGCGACGGTGATGCTGCGCGTCGCCGCATCCTGCTGAACCAGTCCGATTTCGCCACCGTTGATCTGGTCCGTGAGGTTGCTGACACGGTCGTCGATGTTGGAGATGGCTGCACCTGCGTTGTTGAGCGTCGTCTTGCCGTCTTCGAGCGCATACGTTGGTGCCGAGATCGTGCCATTCGTGTTGACCGTCGAACCGCCACCAATCGCGGTCGAAGCCGACTGCGCCAGGCTGAAGAGTTGCGAGCCGTTCACACCATCCGTGCTGGTCGACGATACGTTGCCTGACGCAAGGCCAATGAGCTTGTTTGCAGTACCTGACGTCGTGCCGCCGCTGAACAGACTCAGGCCGCCGTGAATATAGGCGGTGGGCATACCTGCTGCGACGTTGGTGCCGAAGATCTCCAGTCCGCCGGAGACGAACAGGCCATTAGTGTTAGACACCATTTTTGGTTTTTGTACTGTACCCATTCCGACGCTTAGGGCGTCGCCATTGTTGCCCAGTTTTAGCGCGCAAGTTTGGTTGCTCAATTCTCTCATCCCACTCTGATCAGTGACGACGGTACATGCTCCCTCATCACCGTCATTGAAGTATGCGGATTCGTTCTGGGCAGCGGCCAATGCATCCGGAGAAGACATTAGTGCACTCAAGAAAGCCGAAGTCCCTACTGCAACGGCAAGCTTAGATGCTCTTTTGCCGTTAGCTTTCGAGTTTTCGTGTGCCGCGACGAAGGTTCTAGTGGAGTGGTTCCAGATTGAGCGGTAAATTCGATTCATGTCGACCTCAATAGAAAGTTAGTGATCCGATGCAAATAGAGCGTTACCGCGCAATCTGGGAGTGAGCGGTAATAACAAATCCGGCGCGAAATGACCAAGGCGAATGAGGCCCAGCTCCGCAGGGGAAGTCCTGCTGGAGACGCGGGCAAGTGCCGTGGTGTTTGATTCAGATGCTCATTTGCGAGCGCGGATCGGATGCTATTGCTAACGATCCTTTCAGTTCTTTGCTAAATGTCGAATGTCGATCGAAAATAAATTTCGTATGAAATGAGTCAATAGGCGATTTATAAAAATCTCCGAGCATGTTTAAAGCGGATTGTTCTATTTAACGTTTCTGCTCGTTGACGTATTGATCATTGCTGAAATGGAAGATCACGAATTGGTGATCAAATTGTCTAAAGAGATCGGATTGCTGCCGATAGCATCGAAGCCGCAATGCGGCAAGTGTTCAGGTGCGAGCCGAACGCGATCAAACGACGTGGAGACGGGCGTTTTGTTGACGCGGACGGCAACGCGATGATGCGTTTCCGCGTAGGGAGAAGGGAGAACGTTACGGGTGCCGCGCGCAAGACTGGCAGGCGGTCGATGAGTCGTAGACGTGATGCAAAGCGCTCGCGGCTTTGGGGTCACGAAGGGTAGAGCAGCCTACGCCTTGGTCGTGACTTCCCGCTTTCCACGCACGATCTCATCTCCAGCACCGGGCGAGAGCCTTCTCGTGACAGGAATCGAAGCAAACGAACACAGGCCAACAACAAGAAAGGCCGGCCAGAAATCCGACCACTGAAGCGCGGAATGGCCGTGCGCAGCGCGGGTGATCGACAACACGATCCCCGCAACCGTCACGCCAAGCCCGAGAGAAATCTGCTGCACGACACTGCCGAGACTCGTCGCGCGACCCACGTCGCGGCTTTCGATCTCGGCATACGTCATCGAATTGAGGCTCGTGAATTGCAGCGCAGGAAAGAACCCGCCGAGCAGCACGATGACCCAGATCAGCCACGTCGGCGTGCCGGGAAAGAACGCGCCGCACGCCGCAATGGCAATACCTGAGAACGCAGCGTTATACATCAGCACCGTTCGGAAGCCCCAACGCCGCAACACGGTGGCCGCCAGCGTGCGCATGAACATGCCGCCGAACGCCGAAGCACACGTAATCAGCCCCGACTGGAACGCGCTCATGCCAAGCCCTTCCTGCAGCACGAGCGGCAGCAGAAACGGCACAGCGCCAAGCCCGATCCGGAACAGCGATCCGCCCAGCACGCTGGCCTGAAACGTCGGCACGCGGAAAAAACGCAAATCGAGCAGCGGGCGTTCTACGCGCCGTGCATACAACACATAGATGCCGAGCATCACGGCGCCGACCAGCGTCATCACGGTAGCCGTGGTGCCCGACACCAGTTCGCCGTCCGTGAGCGACAGCCCCAGCAGAAACAGCGACGCGCCGCCCGCCGACAAGATAAAGCCCGTCCAGTCGAGCGGCCCTGGATGCGGCTCACGCGTGTTCTTGATGTACTTGTTGGTGAGCCAGATGCCGAGAATGCCGACGGGAATGTTGATGAAGAAAATCAGCCGCCAGTGCAGATACGTGGTGATAAAGCCGCCGAGCAGCGGACCTGCCGCCGGCCCGAGCATCGCAGGCACGCTCAGGTAGTTCATCGCGCGGATGTACTCGGAGCGCTCCACCACGCGAAAAATGATGATCCGCCCGACGGGCACCATCATCGCGCCGCCCACGCCCTGAATAAAGCGCGCGACAGTGAAGGTGGCAAGCGATGTCGACGCCGCGCACAGCAGCGAGCCGACCACGAAGATGCCGATAGCCGTGCGGAACACGGAACGCGCGCCGAAGCGGTCGGCCAGCCAGCCACACACGGGAATGAACACGCCCAGCCCCAGCACGTAACTGGTGACGGCGATTTTCAGCGTGACGGGATCCCGGCCGAAGGCGCGTGCCATTTCAGGCAGCGCAGTGACGATGACATTCGCATCCACGCTCTCCATGAACATCGCGCAGGCGACGATGACGGGAGCGATAAAAGCCTTGATGGCGAGCAGCACGGGCGGCGGGCGATGTAAGTGAACGTTGATTATTGCATAGCCTGCGCGTCGAAGGCCATGACGTTGTGATTACAACTGCATTCGAAACACGCGGTCAAAGCACCGCCAGCCAGCCGCCATCCACATAGATGATCTGCCCGTTGACATAGCTCGACGCCGCCGACGCCAGATACACGGCCGTGCCGCCCAGTTCGTCCGGCTTGCCCCAGCGCTTCGATGGGTTACTGCTTTTCACCCACGCGTCGAAGGCGGCATCGGCGACGAGCGGCGCATTCATGTCGGTGAGTATGTAGCCCGGACCGATCGCGTTGGCCTGAATGTTGTGCGCGGCCCATTCGGCGCTCATCGCGCGTGTCAGCATCTTGATGCCGCCTTTAGCCGCCGTGTACGCGCCTACCGTCGCGCGAGCCGCTTCGCTCGTCAGCGAGCCGATGTTGACGATCTTGCCGCCCGCGCCGCGCGCGATCATCCTGCGCGCCGCCTCGCGTCCGACGATAAACGCCGCCGTCAGGTTCGTATCGATCACGCGCTGCCAGTCCGCGAGTTTCAGTTCGACGAGCGGCTGACGGAACTGGATGCCCGCATTGTTGACGAGAATGTCGACATGCACGCCCTCGTTGTCCCAGTGCGTAAAAGCGGCGTTGACTGCGGCTTCGTCGGTGACGTCGAAGGCGCGGCCAATTACACGGTCGATCGTGCGGCCATTGGCGCGGCCGCTGGCGCGCTGCAGATCGGGCAGGCGCGCGCTGAGGGCGCTCACTGCCTCGTCGACGGCCTGCTCGCGCGTGCCGTTCAGGATTACGCGCGCGCCGGCTTGCGCCAGCCCTTCCGCGAGCGCGAGGCCGATGCCACGCGTCGAACCGGTGATGAGTGCAGTGCGGCCATCCAGATCGAACAGTGACGACATGAGCGTTCCTCGTCCTTGAACTGAACGGGCAGGATACGCGAATCGGCCCTCGGGGTGCTGCAAATCGCGCAGCGCGCTCAGGCGCCTCAACTGCCGTGACGCCTGAACAGTCCGTGGCGCTCACGCGGATTGGCCGCATCGTCGCCGATCCAGCCGAATTCCACTGGCATGCGCATATAGAACAAATGAACGTTCGCCGCGCGCACCCTGTCGAGCAGGCGGTCGGCTTCGTCATCGGTGGTGGCGAGGATGATCTGCTGCGGCTGGTCGCCGAGCGACAGCGCGTGCGCCGAGTGGTACGCGCCCGCGTGCCCGACGCCCTGCGCGCAACTCACCACCGACGCGCCACGGATGCCGAGTGCCCGCGCTTCATGCAGCAGCCACTCGCTGACGGTCTGATGGCCGTGGCGCCGGTTGCGCTCGGTGAAGAAAGTCAATTGACAGCCATTCATCGCGAGACTCGTGCGCTTAGTGTCTGCCTGGCTGTGTCCGCGTAACGGAGGCGGGCGGTACGTTGCTGCCAGCATGGCTGACGTGATCGCGCGCGTAATCGACGGCTTCGAGCAGCACGGCAGCAATTTCGCCGACGCGGTCGCGTGGTATCCGTATCTCGACCCATTCGCGCATCGCCGAGCGTCCATACGGTTGAAAGGCAAACGCGCGCCCGGCGTCCACCAGCATCGCCGCGCGTTCGGCGGGCAGTTTGATGCCGATGCCGCTGCCGTACACGCAAAACGCGAGATGCGAACCGACGAACGCAGCCGGGCAACCGAACATCGTGCCTGCATGCAGGGATGGGTCTTTGTCCTGAACGCAAGCGAACACGGCATCGAACAGTCCGACATCGTGCAAGAGTCTTGGCTCTGTTTTCATCGCGTTTCTCCTGTCGCCGGGACTCGCGTTGTGCGGGCCGCTCAGCGTGTGCGTCGCCATGTGCGTCAGACGTGAAGCAGGTTACGCGCTTTCATGGAACGCCGCTGCCAAGCACCTCGTATTCGACCGCGCAACGCGTGTAGACGAGCGGCACATTGCCGTGCCGCAGGCGTTCGAGCAGTGCATCGACACAGTCGTTCTCGCCCGCGAGCGTGATCGCGACGGGGTGATCGCCAAGCTCGACGAAGCGCGCCGCGTGATATTTGCCGTGCACGTCCACGCATTCGCTCACCTCGACCACCGTCGCGCCGTGGATACCCGCCTGACGCGCTTCGTTGAGTATCCAGTCGATAGCAGTCTGATGATGCCTGCGCGGACCCGTCGTGGCCGCGAACACGGTGAGCTGGCTGCCTTGCATGCCGACCTCCATGCGCTGTGCGAATCGCTGCTAACTACGCTGCAAACTATTATCGCGCTGTGAATGCGAGTGCGACAGTCTCGCAAGAGCGCTGCCCGTTTGTCGTGCGATTTCGCAAGCGCAAAGCACGTGCAGCGTACTTTCGATGCCGCAGTGCGTCATGCATGAGCATTTGCTCGCGCGTAAATGAATCGTTCACAATGAGCGTCTTCGATACAGCGGGCGATAGACATGACACGCGACACATCACACGTTCATCATGCGGCGACAGAAGGCTATACGAAGGGCGCAAGCACGTACGTCAAGGGCCGCCCGGACTATCCGCCGGAACTGGCGAACTGGCTGACAGGCGAGCTCGCGCTCGGGCCGGGCAGCATCGCTGTCGATCTCGGCGCGGGCACGGGCAAGTTCACGCCGCGTCTGGTCGAAACGGGCGCGACAGTGATCGCCGTCGAACCCGTCGCGCAGATGCGCGAGAAGCTTGCCGCTGCACTGCCGCAAGTCGACGTGCGCGAAGGTACGGCGCAAAGCTTGCCGCTCGACGATGCATCGGTCGACGCCGTGCTATGTGCGCAATCTTTTCACTGGTTTGCCACGCGTGAAGCGCTGGCAGAAATCCGGCGCGTGCTGAAACCGGGTGGTCGTCTCGGCCTTGTGTGGAATGTGCGCGATGCGCGCGTGCCGTGGGTCGCGCAACTCGATGCCATCGTCAACGCGCGCGAAGGCGATGCGCCCCGCTATTACACGGGCGAGTGGCGCAAGGTGTTTCCTGCCGAGGGTTTTGGCGATCTGGAAGAGCAGCGCCTTCCGCATGGCCACACGGGACCGGTCGAAGATGTGATCGTCACGCGCGTGCACTCCACCAGTTTCATTCAGGCCTTGCCGCCCGAAGGTTGGGCGCAGGTGGAGCGCGAAGTGCGTGCGCTGATTGCGGCCGAGCCGGTGCTCGCATCGGGCGATACGGTGACGGTGCCTTATGTCACCTATGCATATCGCGCGATGCGAACAGATTGACGTGTAGCGCTAGTGCTTGCGCACCAGCACGTCGACGAGTGCGAATGCCGTTTGCCGGAGTTTCTTCGGGTCGCCGTAGACGCGTTCCATCACGGCGATGCCGCGCGTGGCCGTCACGAGCAGGCTGGCTGCCTGCTGTGGCGGCAGCGTAAGTTGCGCGCGCGCTTCTTTGGTATCGAGCACGGCGAGCAGCGCCGCTTCGAGCGCATCGAGCATGGTCTGCAGCGCGTCGCGCAGACGCGGTGAATCCGGGTCGATCTCGACAGCCGTCTTGGTCGACAGACAGCCGCGCGCGGGCGTGCCCTGCGAGATCGAACGGATAGCGAAGGTGAAAAACGACGTCAGTGCATCGTGCAGGTCGGGCTTGTCGAGCGCTTTGCGTGCATCGGCGACGAAGCGCTGCGCATAGCGTTCGAACACGCGCATGAAGATTTCTTCCTTGTCGCCGTATGCGTTATACAGCGAGCCGCGCTGCACGCCCGTCGCTTCGGCGAGGTCCAGCATCGACGTGGCGCGAAAGCCCTTGCGCCAGAACACGTCCAGCGCGTGCGCGAAGGCGTCGTCTTCATTGAACTGACGAACTCCTGCCATGTTTGCCTCGGATGTGGAATGCCAAAAGCGGTATTTTGACACTATTGGCTAGGATGCGCTGCTAAACGGCGCTTTTCCACTAGCTCACGCGTTCGCGTTCGTCGATAAAGCCTTTGAGCATGGCAAGCGTGTCGGCGTCGTCGATATGTTTGTCGGTGCGCCAGCGCAGCATGCGTGGAAAGCGCACGGCGACGCCCGATTTGTGCCGCGGACTCGCCTGAATGCCTTCAAAACCGATTTCGAACACGAGTGTCGGCGTGACGCTGCGCACGGGACCGAATTTCTCGATCGTGGTCTTGCGCACGACGGCATCGACTTCGCGCATTTCTTCATCGGTGAGACCGGAATAGGCCTTGGCGAAGGGCACGAGCGTGCGCACGCCGTCGGCTTCGTCCCACACGGCGAAGGTGAAATCCGTGTAGAGGCTCGCGCGTCTGCCGTGGCCGCGTTGCGCGTAGATCAGCACGGCATCGACGGCATAGGGGTCGATCTTCCATTTCCACCAGGTGCCCGACGCCTTGGTGCGTCCCACGCCATACGCAGAGTCGCGCTCTTTCAGCATCAGACCTTCGACACCGCGCGCGCGACTTTCGTCGCGCAACGCGGCGAGTGCGCTCCAGTCGCGCGCCTCGACGAGTGGCGACACGCGCAGCAGATCGCTCGCGAGCGTCCCCGCGAGACTCGCACCGAGCGCATCGAGCCGTGCACGGCGGGCGTGCAGCGGCTGCATGCGCAGGTCGTTGCCATTCGCTTCGAGCATGTCGTAGGCGAGAAACGTGGCGGGCGATTCGGCGAGCACGCGTTTCGTCAGCGATTTGCGCGTGATGCGCGGCTGCAAACGCGCGAATGGCAATGGCGCAGGCGCGCCGGGTTCCCACGCGAGAATCTCGCCATCGATCACGCTGCCGTCGGCCAGCGCTTCGCCCAGCGCGACGACTTCCGGAAAGCGATCCGTGATCAGGTCCTCGCCGCGCGACCAGACCCACACGCGGCCCTCGCGTTTCACCACTTGCGCACGGATGCCGTCCCACTTCCATTCGGCGAACCATGATGCTGGATCGCCGAGCGTCGCGGGATCGGCCTGCAGCGGATGCGCGAGAAAGAACGGATACGGCAGGCCGAGTTCGCTTTCGTGACGGACGGCTTCGTGTGTGTCGGCTGCATCGCCCGAAGGCGCGGGCGCGATCAGGCGCAGATAGCGCGCGGCGTCGGGCGGCTGGCTCGAATCGGTCCAACCGACCATGCGCTGCGCGATCAGCTTGTGATCGACGCCCGCTACATCGGCGAGTGCGCGCACCACGAGTTGCCGCGCCACGCCAACACGAAAGCCGCCGCCGATCAGCTTCGTGAACAGAAAGCGGCCGCTCCAGTCCAGTTCATCCCAATACGCGATAAGCCGCTCGCGCAGCACTTCCGGCGACGCGCCGCGCAGCGTCAGGATGCGTTCCTCGATCCATTGCGTGAGGCCGAGCTCCGAGGTGCGCGCAGCGGGCGGCAACACGTGTGCAATGGTTTCGGCGAGATCGCCGACAGCCTGATACGACTCGTCGAACAGCCACTCGGGCAGACCCGCACGCGGGCGGGCGATCTCGGTGAGCAGGCGCGTCGGCACCGCCTGGCGCGGCTTGCCGCCCGCGAGGAAATACGAGGCCCACGCGGCATCTTCGGGCGGCGCGGCGTGGAAATAGGTGATCAGCGCATCGAGCTTGTCGCGCGTCGAGGTGGTCGCGTCGAGCGCGGTGTAGAGCGTGGCGAAGCGCTTCATGATGCTTCGGGCGAGGGTGAGGGCGCATCGCCGGCTTCGGCCGCAGGCTCGCTTTCGTTGGCTGCTGCTGCATCTGCCTCGATGGCGTCGTCGCCATACTCCGTGGCGAACGCGCCTGCTTCGAGGCCTTGCTCGCGCAGCCAGCGCACCAGGGGCTCGACCTGGCCATGCGTGACGATCACGCGCTGCGCGCCCGTCGCTGCAATGGCCGTTTGCAGGCTCGGCCAGTCGGCGTGATCGGACAGCACGAAGCCGCGATCGACGCCGCGTCGCCGCCGTGTGCCGCGCAGACGCATCCAGCCCGACGCAAACGCATCGCTATAGTCGCCGAAGCGGCGCAGCCATGCGCTGCCTTGCGCAGAAGGCGGCGCGATGATGAGTGCCTGTTTGAAGGCATCCTTGTTCTTCGCGGGAATCTCGCTGACGAGCCGAACAGGCGGCAACGCGACACCCGCCGCGCGATACGCGCGATTTAGCGGCTCGACGGCGCCATGACAGAAGATCGGCCCGATGCCCGCATCGATGCCAGCGAGAATATGCTGCGCCTTGCCGAACGCATAGCAGAACAGCACCGAAGCGCGGCCCGTCGCCGCGTTGTGTCGCCACCAGCTGTCGATACCGTCGAACACCGTTTGCGGCGCGTCCCAGCGATAGATGGGAAGCCCGAAGGTCGATTCGGTGATGAAGGTGTCGCAGCGCACGGGTTCGAATGGCGTGCAGGTGGGATCGGGATCGAGCTTGTAGTCACCGGATGCGACCCACACTTCGCCGCGATATTCGACGCGCACCTGCGCCGAACCGAGCACATGTCCCGCCGGATGCAGCGATACGTCGACACCGTTGATGGCCATGCGCTCGCCGTAGCGCAGCGTCTGCAGCGCGATGCCGGGCAGGCGCGATTGCAGTACGAGCGCGCCCGGTTCGGCAGCGAGATAGCGCTGATGCCCGAAGCGTGCGTGATCGGCATGGGCATGCGTGATCACCGCGCGTTCGACGGGGCGCCACGGATCGATATGAAAATCGCCCGGCGGACAGTACAGGCCTTCGGGGCGCGCGACGATCAGGTCTGTCTGTTGACTCAAGGCTGTCTCCGGGGTTGTTTCCGCGAGCGACGAGGCCGCGTGCGCGGGCAATGGCCTGTGCTTCCATGGACCTCGGCAGCGCGTTGGAAGTTCATCGAATGCAAGATGCCCCGGCGTCGCGATGACGCCGGGGCATCGGCAGGCGAGCGGTTGTTACAACCAGGCCGTTGGGCTCGATGCCATTACTGGCCGCCCTTGTTCATGCCATTCGTGCCCGGCTGCATGGTGCCATTCTGCATGGAGCCCGCGCTGTTCGGTGTCGAGCCCGTGCCTGTACCGGCGCCGCCGCCCGTTGCCGTGGTACCCGGCGAGCCGTAGCCGCTGTCGTTCGTGGTGCCGCGCTGCATGCGGTTCACGCCCGCGCCTGGCGTCGCGACACCGCCTGCACCACCCGCGTTCCCACCGCCCGCGCCGACGCCGTTGCCGGCCGCGCCGCCGCCCGCGCCATTCCCGCCACCGGCAGCGCCAGCCCCTGCGCCGCCAGCCGCACCGCCTCCCGCACCCGCGCCGCCTGCACCTTGTGCATAGACACCGCCGGACAGAGCCATCACGAGCGCAGTAGCCAGTACCTTCTTCATCGTGCTTTTCATGGTCGAACCTCCACAGATGGTTGATCGTCACGAGCCGCGCTTGACGGCCCGTCCGTGCGTTCTTTAGCGCAAACCCTGTGCCGCACGGTTTGCGCAGCCGACTCACGGTGATTCACTTTCGGGATTCTGTGCACGCGCGCCAGGAACAGTGCTTGCGCGATCGTATGAACGAGTCATGCGCATACGCCGGATGTCGTCGCGCGCAATGCTCAGACAGGCAGCTTCATGCAAACAGGTTCGAGAAAAAGGAGTCCCCAGATGGCAAGCAAGCAGCGCAATTCGTCGTCCTCCGCGCAGAAGGAAAAGGACGACCTCAAGTCGAAAGATCTCGAAGGCAATCGCGTGCGTCCGCAGAACGAAGCGCTACGCACGAATCAGGGTGTGAAAATCGCCGATAACCAGAACACGCTGCGCGCGGGTGCGCGTGGTCCGTCGTTGCTGGAAGACTTCATCATGCGTGAAAAGATCACGCACTTCGACCATGAGCGCATTCCCGAGCGCATCGTGCATGCGCGCGGTTCGGCGGCGCATGGCGTGTTTCAGGTGTACGAGCCGATGGCCGAATACACGAAAGCAGCCTTTTTACAGGATCCTTCGGTGCAGACGCCGGTGTACGTGCGCTTCTCCACGGTGCAGGGTCCGCGTGGTTCCGCCGACACCGTGCGCGACGTGCGCGGCTTCGCGACGAAGTTCTACACGTCGGAGGGCAATTACGATCTGGTCGGCAACAACATGCCCGTGTTCTTCATTCAGGATGCGATCAAGTTTCCCGACTTCGTGCATGCCGTCAAGCCCGAAGCGCCGAATGAAATGCCCACAGGCGGCTCGGCGCACGACACCTTCTGGGATTTCGTGTCGCTCGTACCCGAGTCCGCGCATATGGTGTTGTGGACGATGTCGGACCGCGCGATTCCGCGCAGCCTGCGCACCATGGAAGGCTTCGGCATTCACACGTTCCGCTTCATCAATGCGAAGGGCGTGATGCGTCTCGTGAAGCTGCATTGGCGGCCCGTGCTCGGTTCGTATTCGCTGCTATGGGACGAGGCGCAGAAGATTGCGGGCAAGGATCCCGATTTCCACCGGCGCGATCTGTGGGAAGCAATCGAGCACGGCGATTATCCGGAATTCGAACTCGGTGTGCAGATCATCGAAGCGAAGGATGAAGATGCATTCGGCTTCGATCTGCTCGATCCCACCAAGCTGATTCCCGAGGAAATCGTGCCGGTGAAGATCATCGGCAAGATGACGTTGAACCGCAATCCGGACAACTTCTTTGCTGAAACCGAGCAGGTTGCGTTTCATCCGGGGCATGTCGTGCCGGGCATCGATTTCACTAACGACCCGCTGTTACAGGGGCGTTTGTTCTCGTACACGGACACGCAGATCAGCCGTCTGGGCGGACCGAATTTTCATGAGATCCCCATCAACCGGCCGGTCAGCCCGTATGTGAACAACCAGCGCGACGGCATGCACCGGCAGACAATCAATGTCGGCCAGGCTTCCTACGAGCCCAACTCGGTGAGCGACGCATGGCCAAAGGAAACCGATCCCGCTGCCAAGGATGGCGGCTTCGAGAGTTATGCCGAGCCGATGGAAGGCACGAAGATACGCGTGCGCAGCGAATCGTTCGCCGATCACTTCTCGCAGGCCGCGTTGTTCTATCAGAGCATGAGCGATGTTGAGAAAGAACATATCGCGCTCGCTTATCAGTTCGAGCTTGGCAAGGTGACTAAGCCCGAGATACGCGCGCGCGTGGTCAACGAGATTCTCGCCAACTTCGACGCGGAGCTCGCGGCCACCGTAGCCGAAGGACTTGGGTTGCCGAAGCCAGCGAAGGGCGCGCGTGCGGCGGGCAAGCAGAAGCCTTCACCTGCGTTGAGCCTGTTGAACCGTGTGGTGCCGGGCATCAGGACGCGCAAGATCGCCGTGCTCGCCGCGCCAGGCAGCGACAGCGCGGCGATCAAAAGCGTGCAGGCCGCGCTGAAGTCCGAGGGCGCGATGCCGTTGCTGGTCGCGCCGACGCTGGCACCCATTGATGGCATTCACCCCGACGCAACGATTTCCGGCATGCCGTCGATCATGTTCGATGGCGTGGTAATCGTGGGCGGCGAAGCAGGGGCGAAGGCACTCGCGCAATCGGGCGATGCACGCCACTTCGTGCTCGAAGCGTTCCGGCATCTGAAAGCGATTGCGGCGCTCGGCGCGGGCAAGGATGTGCTGAGCGCGGCACATCTGCCTGACAAGGCCGATGGCGTGTCGATCGGCGGCGACGGTAAGGCCGACGCCGCGCTGAAGTCATTTATCGAAACGGTGGGCCAGCATCGTGTGTGGTCGCGTCGGGAGATGGCGGAGACGGTGCCTGCCTGATTTAAGCGCTCGCTGTGCGTGCGATGAAACGCCGTTGCTGCGGTTACGCAGCCACGGCGTTTTTGCGTGACGAAGGAAAAAGCTAGCGACGCGTGGAAGGTGACGCGTCGCGCTCGACGGCCTGCAAGCGCCAGAATCCCGCGACAGGATCGTTGCGCGAATGCGAGATCCACGTTGCCTGTCCCTGCGCCGACGTCATGTTGCCGTGCCGGTCGACACGCACGCCATACAGCGTGACGAGCGGCTGCTCGCTTCCGCGCGCGCACAGCGACATGACGTGTCCGTCCTCGCGCATCTCGCCCGAAGAAGGCAGTTCGACACCACGACGATCTTGCGACGTCCACGCGTGGCCGATCGTGTCCAGCCACAACACCGCGTAGTCGTGGTTGCTGGTTGGATCGGATGTGTTGATCAGGATCGACAGACGCATGCAGCCTCCATGTTCATTGCTTGCGAACGCAGCGCGCGACGGCAATCGCGCGTTCTTTCGCTTCATCAGACAAACATCAAGCAACGGATGTTCCACGTAGTGGGATAACGCCGCGTGTGCGGCCCACCAACGACTAGCCACAAAGCGCGAAGTGTTGCGCCGCACATCCATCTGTACAAACTGCAGGGCAGCGTTGGCGTTTTTACGCGGCATCGCCGATTCACCGTGCATCGCGATACCGCGCACGAAAAAAACGTACACTCGGCATATATCGCGAATACAGCCTTCCTCGTGCAGCGCAACAAGGAACGGCAGATTACTGAGGGGACAACATGGATCTGTTCATGTCGATGGAGGCGTTCGTGCGGGCCGCCGAGGCGCAGAGCTTTGCGAGCGCCGCGCGCCAGCTGGGCGTGGCGAAATCCGTCGTCACGTCGCGCGTGAAGCAGCTCGAAGAGCACTTCGGCGTGCCGCTGTTTCATCGTTCGACGCGTGCCGTGCGTCTGTCTGAAGTGGGCGAGACGTACTACCGTGAGTGCGCCGAACTGGTCAACAAGGTCCACGATCTGTCGGGACGCTCCGCCGCGCAACACGAATCGCTATCGGGCACGCTCAATGTCCATGTGCTGCCGGGTTTTGCGCTCGGTCATTTCTCGCGCGCGCTGATCGAGTTCCGTGAAGCGCACCCGCGTATCGAGTTCGTCGTGACGGTCAATGATCGCGTGATCGACCCTGTGCAGGAGGGCTTCGATCTCGCCTTGCAGATCTATCCGCCTGCGTCGAACCTGCTGGTCGAGCGGCGGCTCTTTCCCGTGCGCGGCGTGCTGTGTGCCGCGCCCAACTACCTGAAGGAAGAGCCGGTGATCGAAACGCCGCTCGATCTGCTGCGGCATGATTTTGCGCGCTACTCGTACTATCCGTGGGGCGACAAGTGGCCGCTGATGAAAGGCAACGAGTGCTTTGAAATCGCGCTGAATCCGGTGCTGAAAACCAATAGCGTGCATCTGTTGCTCGAATTCGCGCGGGCCGGTGCGGGCGTCGTCTAGCTGCCGACGATGGTTGCCGCCGCCGATCTGCTCGAACGCCGTCTGGAGCGCGTGCTGCCCGATTACGCGGCGCCGCCGTTGTGGCTGTCGGCTGTATATCCGGCGTCGCATCGCTCGACTGCGAAGGTGAAAGCATTCGTCGATTTCCTGCGCGACCGCTATCTGCGCGAGCCGCAGTGGGACAAGGCGCTCGGCATCGCGCCCGATGACGAAGAGGCGAAGAGCGTCGGTGAAGAACTTGCCGACCAGTGACCCTGAAACGGCCCGCCCGTAAAAGCTTGAATGCCCATACCAGGTAATTCCCCTGGGGTGTTTTGCCCGCACCCACCGTTCTGATTTGCCGACCCTCGGATCATTGCTGTTGCGCCTCTCGGCACTTACTCTTGCGTCCATGGCATCACGCAAGACGAAGCCGACAGAATCAACGGAGATCCACGGAGGCAGACATGCAACAAACCTGGTTAGCGAGTCTCGACAACTACCGCAAAGGTTCGATCGAGATCATCAACGGCAAGCCCGAACACTATGCAATGTCCAACGTGTTCGAAGTAGCGAGCCATGCCGCGCCGTACGAGAAGATCGTCGTCGGCAAGAACCTCAAGTATGTGATCGAAACGCTGCGTGCAGAAGGCGCGTCGCCGTGGTTCACGGCATCGCACGACGAGTTCTGCGTCGTGATGGATGGCGAGATCGACGTGCACTTCATCAAGCCTTCCGACGGTCCGCTCGTCGATGCGCAAACGGAAGGCAGCGTGCGTCTGGATGGCACGCCGTCGGGCAAGAGCATGGGTTTCGTGCGGCTGCGCCGTGGCCATCAGGCGCTGCTGCCCGCAGGTGCTGCGTATCGCTTCGAGACTGCAGGAAAAGGCGTGCTGCTCGTGCAGACCATTCTGGGCCGCTATTCGGTCGAGAAGTGGCAAGACATCTGCATTCAGTAACGCATCGCGCACAACCTTTTTCTGGAGTGGATCATGAGCACAGTCAACACGCTGCAAAACATCCGCGCGAGCGAGCCGGATGCTGCTACGGGTTATCGCACGTTTGCGCTCGGCGATTTCGAGTTTTCACGCGACGCCTATTTCGTCACGCTCAAGTGGCCCGCCAAAGGCCAGCAGCGCTCGCATCAGATGCATGCCGACGACTTCCTGCGCGCCATGATGCGCGATGTCGCATGGGGCTTCTTCTACGGCTGGGTGAATTTCGACGAAGTGATCGGCACGCGCAATCACTACGGCAAGGTGGACATGTATGCCGGTGCGTATAACGCAGCGTTCCGCGATGCAGGCGTCGATCATACGCAGCAGTTCGATACGCCCGTCATCATGGCGACGTTCAAGGCGATCCTGAAGGACTGGGTCAACGAAGGCTTCGATCCGTTTGCCGCGCCCGAAGAAACAGGTTCCGCATTCGGCGCCAAGCATGGCGACAACATCGCGGCAATCGAACGCACGCGTATTGCAACCAGGCGCATGCCCGGCCTCGAAGGCGATTCGCCGCTGCGCGACGATTTCCCCATCAACCGTCAGTTCGCCGATGTCACGCAGGACGAACCCGAGATTCACGCCGCACCCGGTTTCGAAAAGGAACTGCATGCGTTCAGCCTGTTCAAGTATCTGTCGCGCTCGGATGTGACGTGGAATCCGTCGGTGACGTCGGTGTGCAAGCAGAGCCTTTTTTGCCCGACCACGGAAGAGTTCGTGCTGCCCGTGTTTCATGGCAACGATCGCGTCGTGTGGTTCCTGCAACTGTCGGATCAGATCATCTGGGATGTCGCGGATAAAGACACAGGCGAGCCGCGTGCGCGCATCACGATGAACGCCGGCGACATCGCCGCGATGCCTGCCGACATTCGTCACAAGGGCTACTCGCAGAAGCGCTCGATGCTGCTGGTGTGGGAGAACGCCACGCCCGACTTGCCGAAGCGCTACGAGAGCGGCGAACTTCCGCCGTATCCGATCCAGTTCTAAACGATCCTCTTGCGTGCCTCGCGGGACGGTGCCGAAACATGCGCGCCGCGGGGACGCTCACGCCCAAACGTTCTAGCGAGCAGGACTGACATGCAAACGCAACTCTTTATCGATGGCCGCTTCGTGCCTTCGCTTTCAGGCGAAACACTCGCGACGCTCAACCCTCACGACAACTCGGTGATCGCCGACATTGCGATGGCCGGCCATGCCGATGTCGATCGTGCAGTGGCTGCGGCGAAAGCCGCATTCCCCGCATGGAGCAAAATGGCGGGCGCCGAGCGCGGCCGTCTGCTGCTGAAACTCGCCGATGCGATCGAAGCGAATGCAGACCGTCTTGCACGGCTCGAATCGATGGACACGGGACATCCGATCCGCGACACGCGCAACCTCGATGTGCCGCGCACGGCGGCCACGTTCCGCTATTTCGGCGGCATGGCCGACAAGTTCGAAGGCTCGGTGATTCCCGTCGAGCAGGGCTTTCTGAACTATCTGACGCGCGAGCCGGTTGGCATCGTCGGGCAGGTGGTGCCGTGGAATTTCCCGCTGATGTTCACCAGCTGGAAAATGGCGCCCGCGCTCGCGGCAGGCAATTGCGTGATCATGAAGCCCGCCGAACTCACGCCGCTCTCCAGTCTCGCGATTGCGGAACTGATGGCCGAAGTGGGTTTTCCTGCGGGCGTGGTCAACATTCTGCCGGGGCTTGGGCATGTGGCGGGTCAATACATTGCCGAGCATCCCGAGATCGGTAAGGTGGCGTTCACCGGGTCGACAGCGGTGGGCCGCAAGATCGTGCAGGCTTCGAGCGGTAATCTGAAGAAGGTGCAACTCGAACTGGGCGGCAAGGGCGCAAATGTTGTGTTTGCCGATGCGAATATCGATGCCGTCGTGCAAGGCTCGGCGTTCGGCATCTTCCACAACCAGGGGCAGGCGTGCATCGCGGCGTCGCGGATGATCGTGCATGAATCCGTTGCAGATGAAGTGCTGGAGAAATTCGTCGCGCTGGCGCGTTCGATCCGTATCGGCGATCCGCTCGATCCGTCCACAGAAATGGGGCCGCTCACCTCGCGTCAGCATCGCGACCGTGTGCTGTCCTATGTCGATGTCGCGCGTGAGCAGGGCGGGCGCGTGCTGTCTGGCGGCAAGTCGCCGGATAACGCGGCACTTGCCAATGGCTGCTATGTCGAGCCGACCATCGTCGAAGCGAAGCCGACGGATCGCGTCTCGCAGGAAGAAGTGTTCGGCCCGTTCATGACGGTCACGACATTCCGCACCGACGAAGAAGCACTCGCGATTGCCAACGGCACGGAATACGGTCTTGGCGCAGGCCTCTGGACACGCGACCTGCAACGCGCGCATCTGATCGCGCGCGAGATTCATAGCGGCATGGTGTGGGTCAACTGCTACAAGCGCGTGAGTCCGGGGTCGCCGTTCGGTGGTGTCGGCGCGAGCGGCTATGGACGTGAAATGGGCTTCGAAGCGATGCGCGAGTACACTCAGGCGAAGTCGGTGTGGATCAATGTCGATGCGCAGATTCCGCCTTATTTTCCGCGTTGAAACCGTGCAGGAAGCTTAAGCTCATGGAACCGTTCGTCTATCAGGGCTTGCCTTCGCGCGTGGTGTTCGGCGCGGGCAGCCTGGATCATCTGGGCCGCGAGATCGAACTGCTCGGCGCGCAGCGGGCGATCGTGCTGTCCACGCCGCAGCAGCTCGAGCAGGCCGAGCAACTGGCGGAACGCATCGGGCCGCGCGCGGCAGGCGTGTATGCGGAAGCAGTGATGCACGTGCCGGTGGAAACGGCGCGTGCGGCGCGCGAATACGCGGCGAGCGTCGGCGCCGATTGCGCCATTGCCATCGGCGGCGGCTCGACCACAGGACTCGGCAAGGCGATCGCGCTCGAAACGTCGCTGCCCATCATCGCGATTCCGACGACGTATGCCGGCTCGGAGATGACGCCCATCTACGGTCTCACGGAAGCCGGCGTGAAGAAGACGGGCCGCGATCTGCGCGTGTTGCCGAAGACGGTGATCTACGATCCCGTGTTGACCGTGTCGCTGCCGCCGGCGCTTTCGCTGACGAGCGGCATCAATGCGATTGCGCACGCCGCGGAAGGACTCTATGCGCAGGACGCGAACCCCATCATGAGCCTGATGGCGGAAGATGGGATACGCGCGCTGGGCGAAGGCTTGCCGCATGTAATGAAGTCGCCGGACGATCTCGACGCGCGCAGTGCATGTCTGTATGGCGCATGGCTGTGCGGCGTGGTGTTGGGCAGCGTGGGCATGTCGCTGCATCACAAGCTGTGTCATACGCTGGGCGGTACGTTCAATCTGCCGCATGCCGAGACACATACGATCGTATTGCCGCATGCGCTCGCGTACAACCGCGCCGTGGCGCCGCAGGCGATGCAGCGTATCGCCCGTGCGCTGCACGCCGACGACGCGCCGCAAGCAGTGTTCGATCTGGCGCGCAACAACGGCGCGCCCACGGCATTGAAGGATATTGGCATGAAGGAAACGGATATCGACATCGCGCTGGATCTCGCGTTGAAGAGTCCTTACTGGAATCCGCGCGCGGTGGAACGCGAGCCGTTGCGCGCGCTGCTGCAGAACGCGTACGAAGGTCGCAGGCCCGCATGACATCGCGACACTTCGAAGTCGCCAGCAACACAACCAGCGCCACAGAGCGTGAGGACATCATGAGCGAGACAACCGCAAACCCCGCAGTCCATCCCATCACCGATACCGTGCTCGCCACGTTGTCGGGCTGCACCGACCCGCGCCTGAAAGAGATCATGACGGCGTTGATCAAACACGTCCATGCGTTTGCCGAGGAAGTGCAACTGACGGGCGACGAATGGCGACGCGGCATCGAGTTCCTCACGCAGACGGGCAAGAAGTGCGATGGCATTCGTCAGGAATTCATCCTGCTGTCGGACACGCTCGGCCTGTCGATCATGCTCGACGCGATCCATCGCCGTGATGACGTGACGGAGTCGGCGGCCACGGAGAACAGCCTGCTCGGGCCGTTCTATCGCGAAGGCGCACACGACGAAGCGTTCGGCGCGAACATTGCCCGCACGGAAGGCGAGCCGGCGCTGTTTCGCGGCAGGCTTGTCGATGAAGCGGGCAAGCCTGTGCCGAACGCGCTGATCGAAGTGTGGGAAACGGCCAATAACGGCATGTACGAGGGCCAGGACCCGGACCAGCCTGAGAGCAATTTGCGCGGGCGTTTCCGCTCGGGGCCGAATGGTGAGTACGCGTTCCGCTCGATCAAGCCGACGCCATATCCGATTCCGACGGATGGCCCCGTCGGTCAGATGCTGCTCGCGGTCGGCCGTCATCCGATGCGGCCCGCACACGTGCATTTCCTGATTCAGGCGCCGGGCTACGACACGGTCACCACGGCCCTGTTCAGTGCCGATGATCCGTACGTCGAATCGGATGCTGTATTCGGCGTGAAGGCTTCGCTTGTGGTCGAGTACGTGACGAACGAGAGCCAGGCGGACGCGAAAGAATGGGATCTGCCGAGTCCGTTCTTCGACGTGCAGCGCGATTTCGTGCTGACGCGCGCAGACGGAGCGGCATGATGATGACGGCAACCGTATTGTGTCCGCTCGATGACATCCCCGATGGCGGCGCGAAGCAGGTCGAGCCTGCGGGCGAGGCAGAGGGTGAGGCGGCGATCGTCGTGCTGCGGCGCGGCGAACAGGCGTGGGCTTATCGTAATGTTTGCCCGCACTTCTCGATTCCTCTCAACTATGAGCCGGACACTTTCTGGACCTACGAAGGCGAGCATCTGATGTGCGCGCACCATAGCGCGATGTTCCGCTTCGAAGATGGCGTATGCGTCGACGGGCCGTGTCTGGGCACGGCGTTGACGCGGGTGCCCGTGCACGTCGAGGGCCGTCAGGTGACGGCAGGCGACGAGGACGGCGTTTGACAATTCAGCGGCCGCGAGCGGCGCTGGAACGTCAAATCGGGCAGAGTAACGGCGTGGCCAGCCCGTATCTGCTATCGTTCGCGGTTATGCAACCCATCATCTCGGTTTCGAATCTTTCGAAGACGTACGCATCGGGTTTCCAGGCTCTGAAGCGTATCGATCTCTCCATTCGCCAAGGCGAAATTTTTGCGTTGCTCGGGCCGAATGGCGCGGGCAAGACCACGCTTATCAGCATCATCTGCGGGATCGTTAACGCGACGGAAGGCACAGTCGAGGTGGATGGCAAGGACATCCGCAATGACTACCGCGCTGCACGCTCGCTGATCGGGCTGGTGCCGCAAGAACTGACCACCGATGCGTTCGAAACCGTCTGGGCGACGGTCTCATTCAGCCGGGGATTGTTCGGCAAGCCGAAGAACCCCGCCTACATCGAACAGGTGTTGCGCGATCTCTCGCTATGGGAAAAGCGCAATAGCCGCATCATTCAACTTTCTGGCGGCATGAAGCGGCGCGTGCTGATCGCCAAGGCGCTGTCGCACGAACCGCGCATCCTGTTTCTCGATGAGCCGACCGCAGGCGTCGATGTCGAGTTGCGCCGCGACATGTGGAAGCTGGTGCGCTCGCTGAGCGCGAACGGCGTGACCATCATCCTGACCACGCATTACATCGACGAAGCCGAGGAGATGGCCGACCGCATTGGCGTGATCAATGGCGGCCAGATCATGCTCGTCGAAGACAAAGTGGAACTGATGCGCAAGCTCGGCAAGAAGCAGTTGACGCTGCAACTCGAAACGCCGCTCGCCAGCATTCCGGCATCGCTCGCGGGCTATGGGCTGGAACTGACGAACGAGAATGGCGAACTGACCTACACGTACGACGCCGAACGCGAGAAGAGCAGCAGCATCGTCGCGCTGCTCAATGATCTCAGTGCAGCGGGCATCCGTTTCAAGGATCTGCACACCACGCAAAGCTCGCTCGAAGACATCTTCGTGAGTCTCGTGCACAAGCAACAACAAGAGGAGAGCGTGCGATGAACATCTATGCCATTCGCGCGATCTACCGTTTCGAAATGGCGCGCACGGGGCGCACGCTGATGCAGAGCGTGATTGCGCCCGTTATTTCCACCTCGCTGTACTTCATCGTGTTCGGCTCGGCGATCGGCTCGCGCATTCGCGAAGTGGAAGGGATCAGCTACGGTTCGTTCATCGTGCCGGGCCTGATCATGCTGTCGCTGCTGTCGCAGAGTATTTCGAATGCGTCGTTCGGTATTTATTTCCCGCGCTTCACGGGGACGATCTACGAACTGCTGTCCGCGCCCGTGTCGTATCTGGAGATCGTGATCAGCTATGTCGGCGCGGCCGCGACCAAATCGATCATTCTCGGTCTGATCATTCTTGCCACGGCGGGACTGTTCGTGCCGCTGCAGATCCAGCATCCCGTGTGGATGCTCGCGTTTCTCGTCCTCACGGCGATCACGTTCAGTTTGCTGGGCTTCATCATCGGCATCTGGGCGGATAACTTCGAGAAGCTGCAACTGGTGCCGCTGCTGATCATCACACCGCTGACGTTTCTCGGCGGCAGCTTCTATTCGGTCGCGATGCTGCCGCCTGCGTGGAAAGTGGTCACGCTGTTCAACCCGATCGTCTATCTGGTCAGCGGGTTTCGCTGGAGCTTTTTCGGGCTGGCGGACGTGAGCGTGGGAATCAGCCTTGGGATGACGGCGCTGTTTCTTTGCGTGTTCCTTGCGATCATCGCGTGGATCTTCAAAACGGGCTATCGCCTCAAGTCGTAGTACGATGAACGCGTTGGCGCGAAGCCGACATGGGGAGGTCTGTGGCGCGGCGCGCCGCAGATTCGATATCGCAACGACGCTTTCAGCGAGGCGCGCGCGACAACCATGGCCACGACGCAATCACGACCGCTCTCCGCATTTGCCGAGCACATCCGCAGCAATGAGGTCGAACTTACCGAACGCTGGCTCAAAGCGGTATTCAACGATGTCGAGCTGACCGAACCGGATCGTCTGACGAACGAGCAACTGACGGACCACGTGCCCGACATCCTCGATTCGATGTGCAGCGCGATCAAGCAGCAGGACCTCGAAGAACTCGAGCCCGAAATCGAGCGCAAGGCGAAACTGCACGGCAAGATGCGCTGGAAGCAGGGCTACCGGATCGACGAACTCGTGCGCGAGCTCGATCTGTTCCGCCAGGTGCTGATGGGTGCCGTCGTGCAGTACGCGGAATCCCATCCCAGCTTCACGCGGCGCCACGAAGAACTGGCGCGCTATTTCATCGATGAAGCCGTCAGCTTTGTCACGCTGACGTCGATCCGCGAAGTGGTCACCGAGCGCGACCGCAAGATCGACGAGTACACGGGGCGGCTGGAGCGCGCCAATCACGAACTGTTGCTCAAGCAGAAGCTGGTCGGCGAACTGTACGAATCGCGCATGCAGATCACGCGCAGCGTCGTGCACGATCTGCGCAATTTCCTGAATGTATTTTCGATGGCGTTGCAGCTGGTTGCGCGCGCGCCTTCGAAGACCGAGGCTGCACTCGCGCTTGCGAACCGGCAGGCGGCGGACATGAAGGTGCTGGTCGATGAACTGGTCGAATATTCGGTCGTGCTCGGCGATACGAATCAGGCGACGGTCGAAACGGTCGATCTGCACGCGCTGTTCGATGAGCTGGTCGCATCGTGTGGGCCGGCGATTCGCGAGAAAGGCCTCAAGCTGAATGCATCGTTCGATGGCGAGCTTGCGTCTGTCCAGTCGAACCGTCTCAAGCTCAAGCAGATCGCCATCAATCTGCTGACGAATGCCGCGAAGTACACGAAGGCGGGTGAGGTCACGCTGGAGATGCGTACCCATGGCAACGACGCCTGGTGTTTGCGGGTGTCGGATACGGGCGTGGGGATTGGGGTGTCCGATCGCGATCGCGTTTTTAAGGAGTTCGAGCGGGCTAATGACGATGATGTGCCTGGCGCGGGGCTGGGACTTGCTATCGTTAAGGAGCTGTCGCGGATGCTGGATGGGGCGTTGAGGTTTGATTCCCAGCTGGGCGTGGGGACGACTTTTGAAATTACGTTTCCTTTGCGGTTGGAGGGCGGCGAGTCCGCCGTGTAGTTGGTGTTTTGTTTCGCTGGCATCCGCTTTTTGTTAGTGGTGCTTCTTGCGTTGCCCCTGTGCGGGGCGGCACCTACTTTTCTTTGCAGCGGCAAAGAAAAGTAGGCAAAAGAAAGCCGCTCACACCGATCCGCTTGACCCTTGCCTGCGGGCCCCCAACAGCCCCGTCCTGTTCGCGGCATCACTACGCTTGATGCCCGCTGCCAGCGCTCTTTACAGGCGCCTCACCCACTCCAATCACCCGTAGTGAAGCAAGCGGTAGCGAACTGTCATTGCAGCCCAGGTGGCAAACGGTGTGTAGGTTGTCGCGCCTGATGCGTCGGCGATCCTACGAGACACACCGCCTTTGCTTTTCAGTCCGGAGTGATGCGCATACGCCGCGACGGCCGACACACCGTTTGCCACCTGGGCGGCCTGAACCGAACTGGTAAGGTGTGCTGTGACGCGGGAGTTTGAAGTGGGTGATGCGCTCATTCAGAGCGTTGGCAGCGGGCATCGAGAAGATCGATGCCGCTGACAGGACGGGGCCGTTGGGGGCCCGCAGGCAAGAAGAAGTGTTGGCGGTGTTAGCCCGCTTTCTTTTGCCTACTTTTCTTTGCGGCGGCAAAGAAAAGTAGGTGCCGCCCCGCACAGGGGCAACGCTAGCAGACCACTAACATCAAGCGGATGCCAGCGAAAGCAAAACCAAAACCAAACCAAAACCAAACCACAAAAAAACCTAATTAAAAAGCTTAACCGCCTGCAACAGCGTATTCACCACACCCCACGTCAGTGGAACGAGCACATACAACCAGAACACGGCGAGCAGCCCCTTATTCGTCGGATGAGCATTTTGCGTCGACATTGTGATTCTCCTTAGACCTTACTTGCCCGACGCAAGCTGCGCGTCCGTCATGTGATGCTTCTCGTGCACGCGCTTGACGAGCAGATTGCACACAAAGCCGATCACGAGCAGCACCGTCATGATGTGCACCGTCATCGTGTACGCATCGGCTTTAGCAACGCCGTTGGCAACCTGATACGCACGGATGTAATTCACCAGCACGGGACCCGCGACACCTGCTGCCGCCCACGCCGTCAGCAAACGCCCGTGAATGCCGCCGACAAACGCCGTACCGAACATGTCGGCAAGATAGGCGGGCACAGTGGCGAAGCCACCGCCGTACATCGACAGGATCACGCAGTAGCACAGCACGAACAGCGCGATGTTCCCCGTCGACGCAAACGTCGGCACCAGCCAGTACAGCACGGCGCCCAGCGCGAAGAAGATGAAGTACGTGTTCTTGCGGCCCACATAATCCGATGCCGACGCCCACACGAAACGGCCACCCATGTTGAAGAGCGACAGCAGACCGACGAAGCCCGCAGCTGCCGCGGCGCTCACCGTGTCCTTGAAGCTCTCCTGAATCATCACGGACGCCTGGCCGAGAATGCCGATACCCGCCGTCACGTTCAGGAACAACACCAGCCAGATCAGATAGAACTGCGGCGTCTTCAGCGCTTCATCGATATGCACGTGGTTGCGCGTGATCATCTTCGTCGTCGTGGTCGCGGGCGGCGTCCAGCCGGCCGGCTTCCAGTCTGCCGGCGGCACGCGGATCGCCAGTGCGCCGATCGACATCGAAATAAAGTACGCAATGCCCAGCACGATGAAGGTCTCAGCCACGCCGATACTCGTCGCGCTCTTGAAGTGGTTCATCAGCGCCACTGACAGCGGGGCAGCGATCATCGCGCCGCCGCCGAAGCCCATGATCGCCATGCCCGTCGCCATGCCGCGGCGGTCCGGGAACCAGCGGATCAGCGTCGACACAGGCGACACATAGCCAAGGCCCAGCCCGATGCCGCCAAGCACGCCATAGCCGAGATACAGCAGCACGATCTGGTGCATCCACACGCCGAGCGCCGACACCAGGAAACCGCCGCCGAAGCAGCATGCCGCCGTGAACATCGTGCGGCGCGGGCCGACTTTTTCGAGCCACTTGCCGGCAAACGCCGCCGACAGGCCAAGGCAGACGATCGCCAGCGAGAAGATCCAGCCGAGCGTGGTCAGCGACCAGTCGTCCGGCGCGGACTGCGTGATGCCGATGACTTTGGTGAGCGGCCCGTTGAACACGGAGAACGCATAGGCCTGACCGATACACAGATGCACGGCGAGGGCGGCAGGCGGCACCATCCAGCGTGAAAAGCCAGCTTGGGCGACGGTTGCCTGTTTTGAAAAGAAGGATGGCCGGCTGGCGTTGCTGCCCGGCTCAGTAATGCTGCTCATGGTCGGTCTCCGATGAGGCTAAACGTCTGTTATCGGTTGCAATTGCCAAAACTTAAGGTTTGAAAGTTTCCAGACATATGCTGGGCTGCAACATATTCGGAAACATGCGAACGATCGGCTGTTTCGGCAATTGGCGAGACGATAGGTGCACGCGACCTACTTGGCAATATGAGAATTAAAAGCATATGGAATACGCTGTGACCGTTGTGCATAGCGGGATACAGCGATTTCAAGCGACATGAGGCCGCAGGTGACCGCGTGACGCACTGCTGGCGCAGATTCATTTCCGGGCGGAATCGGTCCGAGTGCCGTTTAGTGACGGTAATTGTTGCGAAAGCACATGGAAAGGCTGGGCGAAGCATTTTTGGAACCCGCTCTCATGCTCGTTTTGGTGTTGACGGCGGGTTCCAGAAGTACAGTTCTGGTCGGATGAGAAAAGTACAGTGATGGCTGGAAGCAAGCGCTGTCGCGGCCCGGCGGCCTTGCGTGCTACGTTCCGACTGTTGCATCTGCTGAACAACTGTATCTGATATACCACATACAAGATACTTGATTTTTTCCGCGACGCAGCATATGATTGAGTCATCCAATCACTCAATGACCGGAGCATCAAATGGATTTCGTGTCGCTTGCACTGTTTGCCGTCGCTGTCGTGGGCCTGGGTTCGGCCGCTACCGTGCTGCTCACGCGCTGGATTCCGCAGCATGTCGCTGAGCTGGCATCGAAGCACGGCCGTTATGTCGGTCTCGAAGCCGCCACGGTGCGTGAAGCCACGCCGTACCGCGCGCGTGTCGAAGCGGCCATGAACGCGGTCGGCTCGTCGAACTAAGCAGTGTCCACACCCGCACTGAACCTTCCTCTGGCGCTGCAGCCCATCGGCAACAGCGCCAGCCTCCGCGATCAGGCCTACGTGATGTTGCGTCAGGCCATCGCGGACGCCGACATTTACGCGTCACCCGATGAAATCCGTCTCGATGAGCGCGCCTTGAGCGAATCGCTCGGCGTGAGCCGCACGCCTGTGCGCGAGGCGATGACGCTGCTGGAGCAGGAAGGTTTTCTGCGCATGGTGCCGCGGCGCGGCATCTATATCGTGCGCAAGAGCAAGCGCGAGATCGTCGAGATGATCCAGATGTGGGCCGCGCTGGAAAGCATGGCCGCGCGTCTCGCCACGCTGCACGCTTCGGACGAAGAGATTGCGCGCCTGCGTCACATGTTCGACCAGTTCCGCGATTCGACGCCGGCTGAGCATATCGCCGAGTACTCGGATGCGAACATTGCGTTCCATCAGGCTATCGTCGAGCTGTCGAAGTCGCAGATCATTCTCGACACGATCAAGAACATCTTCATCCACGTGCGTGCGATCCGGCGTATGACCATTTCGCAGAGCGACCGTGCGTCGCGTTCGATCGTCGATCACCTGCGCATTATCGAAGCGCTGGAAAAGCGCGACACCGAACTGGCCGAGCGGCTGGTGCGCGATCACTCGCTTGGACTGGCGGCGTTCGTCGAAGCGAATTGCGATTTTCTCGATTGAGCGTGTTGTAAGTGACTGGATGAGAGGCCAGCGGAACTGCAAAGTCCGCTGGCCTTTTTCACATCAGCCGCGCATCGCGCGCAGCATCGTTTCACCCAGCGCCGCTGGCGACTGCGCGACATGAATGCCCGCCGAGCGCATTGCGTCGATCTTCGCGCCCGCCGTGCCTTTGCCGCCCGAAATGATGGCGCCCGCGTGACCCATCCGGCGTCCCGGCGGCGCGCTGGTTCCGGCGATAAACCCGACCACCGGTTTCTTCGCGCCGGAATCCTTCAGGAACTGGGCGGCAGCTTCTTCAGCCGACCCGCCGATTTCGCCGATCATGATGATGCCTTCGGTGTCGTCGTCGGCGAGGAACATCTCCAGGCAATCGATGAAGTTCGTGCCGTTGACTGGATCGCCGCCGATGCCGATGCACGTCGTTTGCCCAAGCCCTGCTGCCGTGGTCTGCGCGACGGCTTCATAAGTCAGCGTGCCCGAGCGCGACACCACGCCGATTTTCCCCTGCAAATGAATGTGTCCCGGCATGATGCCGATCTTGCACTGGCCCGGCGTGATGACGCCGGGACAATTCGGCCCGATCAGACGCGTCGCCGATCCGGCAAGCGCGCGCTTCACGCGCACCATGTCGATCACGGGAATGCCTTCCGTGATACAGACCACGAGAGGGATTTCGGCATCGACGGCTTCGAGAATCGCGTCGGCGGCCATCGGCGGGGGCACGTAGATCACGGACGCGTTTGCGCCGGTTGCGTCGACGGCATCGGCGACCGTGTCGAATACGGGCAGGCCGAGATGCGTCGTGCCGCCCTTGCCGGGCGTGACGCCGCCGACCATCTGCGTGCCGTAGGCGAGCGCCTGCTCCGAGTGAAACGTCCCTTGCGAGCCGGTAAAGCCCTGGCAGATCACTTTCGTGTTTCGATCGATCAGTACGGCCATGTCAGTTTGCCTCCGTCGCGTTGCTTTCCTTGACCGCGGCGACGACCTTGCTGGCCGCGTCGGCGAGATGATCGGCCGAGAGAATCGGCAGACCCGAGTCGCGCAGAATCTGCTTGCCGAGTTCGACGTTGGTCCCTTCCAGCCGCACGACGAGCGGCACGCGCAGATCGACCTCGCGCGCGGCACTGACGACGCCTTCCGCGATCACATCGCAGCGCATGATGCCGCCGAAGATGTTGACCAGAATCCCTTCCACTTTCGGATCGCGCAGAATCAGCCGGAATGCGGTCGCGACACGCTCTTTGGTTGCGCCGCCGCCGACGTCGAGGAAATTCGCCGGCTCGCCGCCATAGAGCTTGATGATGTCCATCGTCGCCATCGCGAGGCCCGCGCCGTTCACCATGCAGCCGATGTTGCCGTCGAGCGTCACGTAATTGAGGCCGTGTTTGGCGGCTTCGAGTTCGGCGGCGTCTTCTTCGGCTTCGTCGCGCAGTGCTTCGACGGACGGGTGCCGGAAGAGGGCGTTATCGTCGAAATTGATTTTCGCGTCGAGCGCGATCACGTCGCCTTGCTGCGTCACGACCAGCGGATTGATCTCGACAATCGACGCGTCCAGTTCGACGAACGCGCGATACGCGTTGGCGATGAACTGCGTCGCGGCTTTGACCTGCTTGCCCGTCAGCCCGAGGCCGAACGCGATCTGGCGCGCGTGGAACGGTTGCAGGCCCGTGGCGGGATCGATGGCGACCTTGAGGATTTTCTCGGGCGTATGTGCGGCAACTTCCTCGATCTCCATGCCGCCTTCCGTCGATGCCATCACCGTGATGCGCGACGTGCTGCGGTCGATCAGCATGCCGAGATACAGTTCGCGTTCGATCGCGCAGCCTTCCTCGATATAGACGCGCTTCACTTCGCGCCCGGCCGGCCCCGTCTGTTTCGTGACGAGCACGTGCGACAGCATCTGCGTCGCGCTCAAGCCGACGTCGCTGACCGACTTGACGACGCGCACGCCACCTTTGCCGTGCGGATCATCCGTAAAACGGCCCGCGCCGCGCCCGCCGGCATGAATCTGCGATTTCACGACCCACACTGAACCACCGAGCGACAATGCCGCGTCCTCCGCCTCTTGCGGCGTGAACGCGACGCGCCCGTTCGGCACGGCCACGCCATAACCCTTCAGCAGGTCCTTCGCCTGATATTCGTGAATATTCACCTGTCTCCTCACTGGATGAGATTTGACGCGCGGCATCGTCAAATCAGGGCGGTCGGCTCAAAGTTGAAATATGGTATGTGATATATCAACGATGCTCAAGCAGAGAAATGGATCGGGGTTTTCCCTTTGTGAAGTGACTTCTTAATGCGTAATTTGGCCTGCGGGCCTTGTCACGCAAGACTTTGAGGCATTTGAAACGCATTTTGCTTACGTAGTGAAAGCGCTTGCGGCGTTTTGATATATCACATACCGTATAGAACACGGACGATCGAAAAAAGAGCGTCAAGTGCTCGAAGGGAGACAGCATGGGCAAGGCACTCGACGGTGTGCGCATTCTCGATTTCACCCACGTGCAATCGGGGCCGACCTGCACGCAGCTGCTGGCGTGGTTCGGCGCGGACGTGATCAAGGTGGAGCGCGCGGGCGCGGGCGACATCACGCGCGAACAGCTGCGC
>NZ_QBUY01000110.1 GCF_003121405.1 Paraburkholderia sp. C35
GTTCAGCGGCTTTCTTTTGCCTACTTTTCTTTGCCGCGGCAAAGAAAAGTAGGTGCTGCCCCGCACAGGGGCGACGCGTGAAGTGGTAAGTCAAATCGCGGATGCCAGCGAAAGCGAAAACGCAAACCGCAAATAGCAGATGCCAGCAAAAACAACCCAGCGTCGCAGACAGACCAACAAAACCCTTTATTGAGTCCGCTCAGCCACAAACCCCTTAACCTGCTCCACATCATTAGCGAGCACATCAAACCGCTGAGGCAGCGCCTCAAGACCGCTAAATGCCGCCGGCCGCTCCGGCTCGCGCTCGAGCGCTTCGCGAATCGTCTCGCCGAACTTGACCGGCTGCGCAGTCTCGAGCACGACCATCGGCACGCCGGCTTGAAGATGCTCGCGCGCGACCTTCACGCCATCGGCAGTATGCGTATCGATCATCGTGTCATAGCGCTGGAACACGTCGCGAATCGTATCGACGCGATCCTCATGGCTGCTGCGCCCGGACACAAACCCAAACTGCTGCACACGCGCAAAATCGCCGCTCGCCTGAAGATCGAAACCACCCTTCTCTTCGACATCGCGGAACAGCTGCAGCACGCGCTTCGGATCGCGCCCCAGCAGATCGAACACGAATCGCTCGAAGTTCGATGCCTTCGAAATATCCATGCTCGGGCTGCTGGTGTGATACGTCTCCGCCGACTTGCGCACACGATAAATCCCCGTGCGGAAAAACTCGTCGAGCACGTCGTTTTCGTTGGTCGCGACCACCAGTTTTTCGATCGGCAGACCCATCATGCGTGCGATATGCCCCGCGCACACATTGCCGAAGTTGCCCGACGGCACCGTGAACGACACACGCTCGTCGTTGCTCTTCGTGGCCGCGAAATAGCCCTTGAAGTAATACACGACCTGCGCGACCACACGCGCCCAGTTGATCGAGTTGACCGTGCCGATTTTCTGCTGCGCCTTGAACGCGTGATCGTTCGACACCGCCTTCACGATGTCCTGACAATCGTCGAACACGCCTTCAATCGCGATATTGAAAATGTTCGGGTCCTGCAGCGAATACATCTGCGCCGTCTGGAACGCGCTCATCTTCTTGTGCGGCGACAGCATGAAAACGCGAACGCCCTTCTTGCCGCGCATCGCATATTCGGCCGCACTACCCGTGTCGCCCGAGGTCGCACCGAGAATGTTCAGCGTCTCGCCGTGCTTCGCCAGCGTGTACTCGAACAGGTTGCCGAGCAGCTGCATCGCCATGTCCTTGAACGCAAGCGTCGGACCATTCGACAGTTCCAGCAGCGACAGCGGCGCACCACCTTCGACGCCCAGCGTCTTCAACGGCGTGATCTGCGCGGCATTTTCTTCATCGCGCACATTGCAGTACACCTGCGCCGTGTAGGTGCGGCGCGTCAGGTCGCGCAGGTCTTCGTCGGGAATGTCGTCGCTGAACTTGCGCAGGACTTCGAACGCGAGATCCGCGTACGGCAGCGTGCGCCAGCGAGCGAGTTCATCGGCCGATACCGTCGGATACTCGTTCGGCAGATACAGGCCGCCGTCCTTCGCGAGACCGCCGAGCAGGATGTCGGAAAACGTATGGCGCTCGCCGATGCCGGCGCCGCGCGTGGAAATGTAATTCATGAGCTAGCCTCTTTGCCTCTGTGCGGTACGTCAGTCGAGCGATTCCATGCGCAGCTTCGTCACCTTCGACACGACCGTCTTCAGCGCCTCGATGCTCGCGATTGCCGCGTTGACGTTCTTTTCGACCGTCTCGTGCGTGATCAGGATGATGTCCGTCTCGCCCTTCTTCGACACGTCGACCTGCTCCGATTCCTTCTGCAATAGCGCGTCGATCGAAATGCCCGTGTCGGCCAGAATGCGCGTGATGTCGGCCAGCACGCCTGTCACATCTGCCACGCGCAGACGCAGGTAGTAACCGCTCGTCACTTCGTCGATCGGGAGGATCGGCGTGCTCGACAGGCGGTCCGGCTGGAACGCCAGATGCGGCACGCGATGCTCGGGGTCCGCCGTATGCAGACGCGTCACATCGACCAGATCCGCCACCACGGCGGAAGCCGTCGGCTCCGCGCCCGCGCCCTTGCCGTAATACAGCGTCGTGCCGACAGCGTCGCCATGCACGACCACCGCGTTCATCGCGCCTTCCACGTTCGCGAGCAGGCGCTTGGCGGGAATCAGCGTCGGATGCACACGCAGTTCGATGCCGTTCGCGGCACGACGCGCGATGCCCAGCAGCTTGATACGGTAGCCGAGTTCTTCCGCGTACTTGATGTCGATTGCCGCCAGCTTGCTGATGCCTTCGACATACGCCTTGTCGAACTGCACGGGCACGCCGAACGCGATCGCGCTCATGATGGTGGCCTTGTGCGCAGCGTCGACGCCTTCGATATCGAAGGTCGGGTCGGCTTCCGCATAGCCGAGTTCCTGCGCAGCCTTCAGCGCGGTGGCGAAGTCGAGGCCGCGGTCGCGCATCTCCGACAGGATGTAATTCGTCGTGCCGTTGATGATGCCCGCGATGTACTGGATACGGTTGGCCGTCAGCCCTTCGCGCAGCGCCTTGATGATCGGGATGCCGCCCGCGACGGCCGCTTCGAACGCGGCCATCACGCCCTTCGCGCGCGCCGCCTCGAAGATCTCCGTGCCGTGCACGGCTAGCAGCGCCTTGTTGGCCGGGACGACATGCTTGCCGTTGTTGATCGCGCGCAGCACGAGCTCGCGCGCGATGCCCGTGCCGCCGATCATTTCAGCAACGATGTCGATGGACGGATCGTCGACGACCGAACCGAAGTCATCGGTAATCGCGACGGTGCCCGCTTCGCTGCCGAGCGCCGTGGTGGCCTTGGCGGGATTGCGCACGGCAATGCGCGCAATCTCGATGCCGCGGCCTGCGCGTCGGTTGATTTCTTCCTGGTTGCGGCGCAGTACCGTGAAGGTGCCGCTGCCTACCGTGCCGAAGCCCAGCAGTCCAACTTTGATCGGTTCCATGCAGCGTGTGTTTCGAGTGAGAGATTGGTAAATCGGTTCGGGGCGCGGTAAAACCGCGCTCAGGCCGCGTGGCGTTTGCGATAGCCGTCGAGAAAACGCGCGATCCGGTTGATCGAATCGGCGAGATCGTCGACGTTCGGCAGGAACACGACGCGGAAGTGATCCGGCGTCTTCCAGTTGAAGCCGCTGCCCTGCACGAGCAGCACGCGTTCTTCCAGCAGCAGATCAAGGATGAACTGCTGATCGTTCTGGATCGGGTACATCTTCGGATCGAGACGCGGGAACATGTACAGCGCCGCTTCGGGCTTCACGCAGGTGACGCCGGGAATCGCCGTCAGCATGTCGTACGCGAGTTCGCGCTGCCTGTAGAGCCGCCCACCCGGCGTGATCAGTTCATTGATGCTCTGATAGCCGCCCAACGCCGTCTGGATCGCATACTGTCCCGGCACGTTCGGGCACAGGCGCATCGACGCCAGAATGCCGAGTCCTTCGAAGTAATCTTTCGCGCGGCGGCGGTTCTCGCCCGTCAGGCCCGACACCCACATCCAGCCCGCGCGGTAGCCGCACGAACGGTAGCTCTTCGACAGGCTGTTGAACGTGACGGTGAGCACGTCTTCCGACAGCGCCGCCATCGACGTATGCGTCTTGCCGTCGTAGACGATCTTGTCGTAGACCTCGTCCGCGAAGATCACGAGACCGTGCTCGCGCGCGATCTGGATCAGACCGAGCAGCAGTTCGTCGGAATACAGCGCGCCCGTCGGGTTGTTCGGATTGATCACGACGAGCGCCTTCGTATTCGGCGTAATCTTCGCGCGGATATCGTCGAGATCGGGCATCCATGCGTTCGACTCGTCGCAGATGTAGTGTACGGGCGTGCCGCCCGACAGGCTCACGCCTGCCGTCCACAGCGGGTAATCCGGCGCGGGCAGCAGCACTTCATCGCCGTCGTTCAGCAGCGCCTGGAGCGCCATCACGATCAGCTCGGACGCACCGTTGCCGATGTAGATATCGTCCAGTTCGACGCCCACCACGCCCTTTTGCTGCGCGTAATGCATGATCGCCTTGCGCGCCGCGAACACGCCCTTCGAGTCCGAATAGCCCGACGACGTAGGCAGATTGCGGATCATGTCCTGAATGATCTCGTCCGGCGCGTCGAAACCGAACGGCGCCAGATTGCCGATGTTCAGCTTGATGATGCGATGGCCTTCGTCTTCGAGGCGCTTCGCATGTTCGAGAACGGGCCCGCGAATGTCGTAGCAGACGTTCAACAGCTTGTTGCATTTGAGTATCGGTTTCACGCCGGGCACTTCATCCTGGGTAAATGGGCGGACCACCGGGTGAGCGGGACCACGGAGCGCTCGCCCCGGGCAGCGGGCAAGCGATAAGACGGGATTGCACGGCGGGCGGTCCCGGCCACGCGGCGCGGGCAGGCGCAGAGCATGAAGCGGGACGTGGGCGGCGCGGCCGCCGGGAGGCCGGGCAGGCGTTCGGGTGGGCGCCTTTCGCCGACATGTTACGGGCATCCTCCGGGCAATGACGGGCGGCGTCGCCAGCCTTGCGGGCGCGGCTTGTGGCAGCGCGCGAACCTGAAGGGAGCCGCCGGGCGGCTAAAAAGTTATAATTTAGCGGATTTTGGCCGGGTTCCGCAATGCACCAAGCAAGGCGATGCAAGCCCCGGCACACGGCGGCAGCGCGCGGCTTCGGTGCACTCAGGTGCGGTTCGCGTGCATTGACGTGCTCTCGGGCAAGGCCGGCGGCGCGCTCGCGTGCGCTTCAGCGCGACTTGCGGCCGCACGATGTAACGTGCACGCCGGCCGTGCCGGCCTTCCGGCACCGCGCGTATCCCGCGCATGCCCGGCAGCATTGAACCCGAACCCGCCCATGCCAGTCGAACCGCGACGGCATGTCTTACGACGATCCTTACGACGATCACGGAAAACCAGTTTGAAATTACATCAGGATTCGAGCGGCGCCCTGAACACCGTCACGAGCTACGGCGCCGGCTATGTCGAAATCAATCTCGAACGTCACGCCGGCAGCATCATCGTGCTGCCGGACAGCCCCGTCATCCCGTGGCCGGTCGCGTCGTTCGAGGCCCTCTCGCCCGAGCACTTCGCGCTCTTGATCGAACCCGCGCCGGAAGTGGTCATCTTCGGCAGCGGCGAGCGCCTGCGCTTCCCGCACCCGCGCCTCACGGCCGCGCTCGCCGCCCACCGGATCGGCGTCGAGACGATGGACTTCAAGGCCGCCTGCCGCACCTACAACATCCTGATGGCCGAAGGCCGCAAGGTCGCCGCCGCGTTGCTGATCGAAGCCTGAGCGCCTGCGCCTGGCGTACGCCAAGGCGTTTTTGTCTGACGCGTCTTGCGGATCAAGTAAACTGCGCGGCGACGTGGCCAGGCGCCGTTTGCCAGATCCTCCGCCACGCAGGTGCAAAGGTCCGGAAAGGTCCGGTAAGCAAGTCATGGCGATCCGACTGGGCGCGGCTGCATCGGGTTGCATAAGGTTGCGATAAGGTTCGCCCGTCGACAATGCGGGCCGCGAGCGGCGTCGCAATATGTCCGGCGCCCGTGCGCCACGCCCCGTGCGGCGCGCCGGCAGCGGAATTCGCGCCATGCGCCGCAGCACCGGACATCTGTCCGTACGGAATAAGAAAGTAGCCGCGACAGCGGTGCCGACAAAGGTTGAAACACACATGAACGACAAGCCGTCCGGGCTGACGCTCACACGCACGACGGTCCTGCTGCTCGTGCTCGCGCTAGCCGTAATCTGGTTCGTGCCGCTCGGCTGGCGCCATCTGCTGCCGAGCGACGAAGGCCGCTACGCCGAAATGGCGCGCGAGATGTTCGTCACCGGCGACTGGATCACGCCGCGCTACAACGGTTACAAGTACTTCGAGAAGCCGCCGCTGCAAACCTGGGCGAACGCGCTGTCGTTCGCGTGGTTCGGCATCGGCGAATGGCAGGCGCGGCTGTACACGGCGCTGACGGGTTTCGCGGGCGTGCTGCTGGTCGGCTATACGGGCGCACGCGTGTTCAGCCGCGCGGCAGGCTTCTTCGCCGCCGTCGTGCTGGCAAGCGCGCCGTACTGGTATCTGATGGGCCATTTCAACACGCTCGACATGGGCCTGTCGTTCTGGATGACCGTCTCGCTGTGCGCCCTGCTGCTCGCGCAGCGCCCCGGTCTCGCGACGCGCGACCAGCGCCTGTGGATGTGGCTCGTGTGGGCATCGATGGCGCTTGCGGTGTTGTCGAAGGGTCTGGTCGGGCTGATCCTGCCGGGCGCCGTGCTGGTGCTGTACACGCTGGTGGCACGCGACTGGGCGATGTGGAAGCGGCTGTATCTGGTGAGCGGCCTGATCGTCTTTTTCGCGATCGTCACGCCGTGGTTCGTGCTGGTGCAGGACCGCAACCCCGAATTCTTCAATTTCTTCTTCATCGTCCAGCAGTTCCGGCGCTATCTGACGCCCGAGCAGAATCGTCCCGGGCCGTTCTGGTACTTCCTGCCCGTGATGCTGGTCGGCTTCCTGCCGTGGCTGTCGGGGACGTTCCAGAGCGCGCGCTACGCGCTGCGCATGCCGCGTCAGGCAACCGGCTTCGCGCCCGTCACGCTGCTGTTCGTATGGACCGCGTTCATCTTCCTGTTCTTCAGCGCGTCGCATTCGAAGCTGCTGTCCTACACGCTGCCCATCGCGCCCGCCATCGCGCTGATCATCGGCATGTACCTGCCCCTCGTCACGCGTGAGCAGTTTCACCGGCATCTGACGGGTTACGCGCTGTTTCTCGTGGCTGGCGGCTTCGGCGCGATCTTCCTCGGCCATCTGGGCGACGCGCGCAATCCGAACGCGCTGTATCTCGAGTTCCGCACCTGGGTGTACGCGGCGCTGGCCGTCGGCTTCGTGTTCACGGTTTTCGCAATCTGGCTCAACCGCAGCCGACGCGCCGCTCCGAATGCGGGCATCGGGAGTGCAGGCGGCGCGCCTGCCGGGATCGCCGGCGCCGCCGCGGCATTCGGCATCGGCTGGGTGCTGCTCGCCACCGTCGCGGGCACGGGCCACGACGCGTTCGGCCGGCTGTCGTCGGGCGCACCGCTCGCGCCCGATGTCAAGGCCGCGCTCGCGAAGCTCCCCGCCGATACCCCGTTCTACTCGGTCGGCGTGCTCGATCACACGATGCCGTTCTACATCGACCATACGATGATCATGGTCGAACATCCCGACGAACTGGCGTTCGGCGTGTCCGTGGAACCGCAGAAATGGGTGCCGACCGTGCCGCAATGGATCGAGCGCTGGAAGGCCGACCATTACGCGATGGCGCTGATGTCGCCGGACCGCTTCAAGGAATTCAGCGCGCAGCACCTGCCGATGCCCGTCGTCGCGCGCGACTCGCGCCGCGTGATCGTCGAGACGCCGGGGGCTGACGAATCCCGCGCCGCTGCGCCGGCGCTGCCGGCGGCGGCACCCGCGGCAGCGTCCCAGCCGCAATGACCCAGGCAGCCATGACCCCCCTTTTCTCCCGAACCTTGCCTAGATGAACCCGATTTCGCTTTTCTGCATCCTCGCGGGCGTCGCGCTGAACGCGACGGCCCAGTTGCTCCTGAAGGCGGGCACGACCGCCGTCGGCCATTTCGAGTTCACGCTCGCCAACATCATCCCGATCGGCTGGCGGATCGCGACGCAGTTGCCGATCATCGGCGGCCTTGCCTGCTACGTGCTGAGCGTGGTCGTGTGGATCGTCGGGCTGTCGCGCGTGGACGTGTCGATCGCCTATCCGATGCTGTCGCTGGGCTATGTTGTGAATGCCTTCGCCGCGTGGTATCTGTTCGGCGAAGTGTTGACGGCGCAACGCCTTGTCGGCATTGGCGTGATCCTGGTCGGTGTGGTGCTCGTTGCGCGCAGCTGACGGCCGCGCCGCGCCGCGCTGTCCGAAACGCAGATCGGAACGTAGCGGAAACGCCCCTGGCAAGCCCGCTGGCGTCTGCTAATGTCTTCTGAAATGTTTCGAGCGCTGGACATTACAGCCGAACTCGCACATTATCGCCGCCGCATTCCGGCAACGATCAGCACAAACGCGGTAATTTAAGCTTTACCAAAGCTAAACGTCAGCGTTTCGCAAGACAATCGGTCCGAGACCCAATTTATATATCGAGCCAAACCATCCATGACCCAGTCATCCGTTCCGTTTTTGCCGTTCGTCCGTCCTGAAATCGATGAAGAAACGATTCGCGGTGTCGTCGACGTGCTCCGCTCCGGCTGGATCACGACGGGTCCGCAAAATCAGGCGTTCGAAAAGGCGTTGTCGGAATACTGCGGCGGCCGGCCGGTGCGCACGTTCAACTCGGGCACGGCGACGCTGGAAATCGGTCTGCGCATCGCGGGCGGGGGCGCCGGCGACGAAGTCATCACGACGCCCGCAACGTGGGTCTCGACCAGCAACGTGATTCTGGAAGTGGGCGCAACGCCCGTGTTCGTCGACATCGACCCGGCCACGCGCAACATCGATCTGAATCTGCTCGAAAAGGCCATCACGCCGCGCACGAAGGCGATCATCCCCGTGTTTCTGTCGGGTTTGCCCGTCGACATGGACCGCCTGTACGCGATCGCCCGCGCGCACAAGCTGCGCGTGATCGAGGACGCCGCGCAGGCGTTCGGCGCGACCTGGAAAGGCGAGCGCATCGGCAAGCTCGGCGATATCGTGTCGTTCAGCTTCCACGCGAACAAGAACCTGACGTCGATCGAAGGCGGCGCGCTGGTGCTGAACAACGAGGAAGAGGCGGTCCTCGCGCAGAAATACCGGCTGCAAGGTATCGTGCGCACGGGCTTCGACGGGATGGATTGCGAATTGCTGGGCGGCAAGTACAACCTGACGGACGTCGCGGCCCGCGTCGGCCTCGGTCAGTTGCAGCATATCGAGCGTTTCAACACGCAGCGCCGGAAGCTCGCGCGCGGGTATTTCGACGGCTTCGAAGGCGGCGCGGCCGTCAAGCTCGGCATGGGCCTGCCGCTCGCGGACTTCGAAAACAGCAATTGGCACATGTTCCTCGTGACGCTGCCGCTCGCGCGCCTGTCGCTGACTCGTGCGCAGTTCATGGAGCAGATGAAGGAACGCGGCATCGGCACGGGCACGCACTACCCGGCCATCCACCTGTTCTCGCTGTATCGCGCGATGGGTTACAAGGAAGGCATGTATCCGCATGCGGAGCATTACGGCGCGACCACGCTCACGCTGCCGCTCTTCACGCAGATGAATGAAGGCGACGTGGCGCGCGTGTGCCAGGCCGTCAATGAAATTTGCGAGCAATACGCCCGGTAAACTGTCAAACACTCGGACTAACAATCAAATAACCAAGCAGTCAAACAAGCGGTCAACCAGCGGTATACCAAGCGGAAACCCAGCGGAAATGAATCAAACGGACCCACGCCCGGTCGCGCCCGAAGTCTCGATCATCATCCCCGTGTACAACGAGGAAGCCGGCCTTGGCCAGCTGTTCTCGCGCCTGTATCCGGCACTCGACGCGCTCAACACGAGCTACGAGGGGATCTTCATCAATGACGGCAGCCGGGACAAATCCGCGGCGCTGCTCGCCGAGCAGTTCCGCGCCCGCCCCGACACCACCCGCGTGATCCTGCTGAACGGCAACTACGGCCAGCACATGGCGATTCTCGCGGGCTTCGAGCAGTCGCGCGGCGAGATCGTCGTGACGCTCGACGCCGACCTGCAGAATCCGCCTGAAGAAATCGGCAAGCTCTGCGCGAAGATGCGCGAGGGTTACGACTACGTCGGCACGATCCGCATGCAGCGCCAGGACAGCCTGTGGCGGCGCAAGGCGTCGCTGGCGATGAACCGGCTGCGCGAGCGCATCACGCGCATCAAGATGACCGACCAGGGCTGCATGCTGCGCGCGTACAGCCGCCACATCATCGACACCATCAACCGCTGCGGCGAAATCAACACCTTCATTCCCGCGCTCGCCTACACGTTCGCGCAGAACCCGGTCGAGATCGAAGTCGCGCACGAAGAACGCTTCGCGGGCGAATCGAAGTACTCGCTGTACAGCCTGATCCGCCTGAATTTCGACCTGGTGACGGGCTTCTCGGTCGTGCCGCTGCAGTGGCTGTCGTTCATCGGCGTGATCCTGTCGATGGGCTCGGCGGCGCTGTTCGTGCTGCTGCTGATCCGCCGCTTCATCATCGGCGCGGAAGTGCAAGGTGTGTTCACGCTGTTCGCCATCACGTTCTTCATGCTCGGCGTGATCATCTTCGCGCTTGGGCTGCTCGGCGAATACATCGGACGTATTTACCAGCAGGTGCGCGCGCGTCCGCGTTACCTCGTGCAGACCATCCTCGAAGAACGCAACGGCGAACCGGTCGCTGCGCAGCCGCGGCAATCCGTCGTGCAGGGCGTGCAGCCCGCACATGTGATCGTCGACGACCAGCGGACGGGCCGATGAAGCCACGCGCCGTCGTCTTCGCTTATCACAACGTCGGGGTACGCTGCCTGCAGGTGCTGCTCGCGCGCGGCGTCGACGTTGCCCTTGTCGTCACGCACGAAGACAACCCGACGGAAAACATCTGGTTTGGCAGCGTAGCTTCCGTCGCTGCCGAGCACGGCATTCCTGTCGTCACCCCCAGCGATCCGAAAAGCCCCGAGTTACGCGCGCAGATCGTCAACGCGCGGCCCGACTTCATCTTTTCGTTTTACTACCGGCACATGCTGCCCGTCGATCTGCTGGCCGTCGCGCCGCGCGGCGCGTTCAACATGCACGGCTCGCTGCTGCCGAAATACCGTGGACGCGTGCCGACCAACTGGGCGGTGCTGAACGGCGAAACCGAAACGGGCGCAACGCTGCATGAAATGGCCGCCAAACCGGATGCCGGCGCGATCATCGGCCAGACGCCGGTGCCCATCCTGCCCGACGACACCGCCGCCCAGGTATTCGACAAGGTGACGGTCGCCGCCGAGCAGACGCTGTGGCGCGTGCTGCCCGCGCTGCTCAAGGGCGAGGCGCCGCATCTGCCGAACGATCTCGCGCACGGCAGCTATTTCGGCGGACGCAAGCCGGAAGACGGACGCATCGACTTCAGCCAGAGCGCCCAGCAGGTCTACAACCTGATTCGCGCCGTTGCGCCGCCGTATCCGGGAGCATTTACAGACATCGGCGGCCAGCGTTTCATCGTCGCGCGGGCGCGGCTTGCCCCGCCCGGCACGCCCGGCGGGGATTTGCCGCCCGGCATCCACGTAGGCGATAATGGCTTTTTTGCGATATGCGGCGACGGCCGCGTAGTCGTCATTCACGAATTGCGGCATCTGCGCGACGATCAGCAACACGCAAGCGAGCGCGTCGTCACCCCAGCCGAATTCACCCAGCTCACTCAATCTTCCCGTAACACATGAAAAAAGTCCTGATTCTGGGTGTGAACGGCTTCATCGGCCATCACCTGTCCAAGCGCATTCTCGAGACGACCGACTGGGAAGTGTTCGGCATGGACATGCAGACCGAACGCCTCGGCGACCTCGTCAACCACGAGCGCATGCACTTCTTCGAAGGCGACATCACGATCAACAAGGAGTGGGTCGAGTATCACGTGAAGAAGTGCGACGTGATCCTGCCGCTGGTCGCGATCGCCACGCCTGCCACTTATGTGCAGCAGCCGCTGCGCGTGTTCGAACTGGACTTCGAGGCGAATCTGCCCATCGTGCGTTCGGCGGTGAAGTACGGCAAGCATCTCGTCTTCCCGTCCACGTCCGAAGTCTATGGCATGTGCTCGGACGAGCAGTTCGATCCGGACGAGTCCGCCCTCACCTACGGCCCGATCAACAAGCCGCGCTGGATTTACGCGTGCTCGAAGCAGCTGATGGACCGCGTGATCTGGGGTTACGGCATGGAAGGCCTGAACTTCACGCTGTTCCGTCCGTTCAACTGGATCGGCCCGGGCCTCGACTCGATCTACACGCCGAAGGAAGGCTCGTCGCGCGTCGTCACGCAGTTCCTCGGCCATATCGTGCGCGGCGAGAACATCAGCCTCGTCGACGGCGGTGCGCAAAAGCGCGCGTTCACGGATATCGACGACGGCATCAGCGCGCTGATGAAGATTATCGAGAACAAGGACGGCGTCGCTACGGGCAAGATCTACAACATCGGCAACCCGACCAACAACTTCTCGGTGCGCGAACTCGCGCACAAGATGCTCGCGCTCGCGGCGGAATTCCCCGAGTACGCGGACATGGCGAAGCAGGTGCAACTGGTCGAGACGTCGTCGGGCGCGTACTACGGCGCGGGCTATCAGGACGTGCAGAACCGCGTGCCGAAGATCGACAACACGAAGCAGGAACTCGACTGGGCGCCGACCTCGACGTTCGACGAAGCGCTGCGCAAGATCTTCGAAGCGTACCGCGGCCATGTCGCCGAGGCACGTGCACTCGTCGAGCAACAGTAAGGGCTATCGCGCTTGGCTCTGATCGTCCTGAAGATCGATGTCGATACGCTGCGCGGCACGCGTGAAGGCGTGCCGAATCTCGCGCGTATTTTCGATCGCTACAAGGCGCGCGCCACCTTCCTGTTCAGCCTCGGTCCGGATCACACCGGCTGGGCGATGCGGCGCGTGCTGCGGCCAGGCTTTCTGAAGAAGGTGTCGCGCACGTCCGTGGTCGAGCATTACGGCGTGAAGCAGCTGATGTACGGCGTGCTGCTGCCCGGCCCCGACATCGGCACGCGCGCGCGGTCGGAAATGCGCGCGATCCACGAAGCCGGCTTCGAGTGCGGCATCCACACGTGGGACCACGTCTACTGGCAGGACAACGTGCGTTCACGTCCGCGCGACTGGACCGTCGCGCAGATGCAGAAGAGCCACGACCGTTTCGCCGATATCTTCGGCATGCCGCCCGTCACGCACGGCGCGGCAGGCTGGCAGATGAACGGCCACGCGTTCGAGCAGATCGACGCGTGGGGCATGCAGTACGCGTCCGATGGACGTGGGCATGCGCCGTACTTCCCGGTTGTCGGCGGCCGCACGCTCACGCATGTGCAGATGCCGACCACGCTGCCCACGCTGGACGAAGTGCTGGGTATCGATGGCATCGACACGGATAACGTTGCCGCGTCGCTGCTCAAGCGCACGGAAAACAATCCGCACGAGCAGGTCTTCACGCTGCATGCAGAGCTCGAAGGCCAGAAGCTCGCGCCCGTGTTCGAACAGCTGCTCGCCGGCTGGCGTGCGCAAGGCCACACGTTCGCCACGATGGGCGACTACCATGCCACGCTGGACCGTGACCCCCTGCCGTCTTACCCTGTGACGGGGGGCGAGATTCCGGGCCGTTCCGGCGAACTGATCGTGCAGCCCGACTAGCCGACCCCCCGCCCCCAATAACAACCGGAGGACCTCGTGCCCATCGCAGTCGATCAACCCGTTCCCGATTTCACCGCTCCGGCTACAGGCGGCGACTTCACGCTCTCCAGCCTGCGCGGCAAGAAAGTCGTCGTGTACTTCTATCCGAAAGACAACACGCCCGGCTGCACGACGGAAGGTCTGCAGTTCCGCGACCTGTATCCGAAGTTCAAGAAAGCGGGCGCGGAGATCATCGGCGTGTCGCGCGACAGCGTGCGTGCGCACGATAACTTCAAGGCCAAGCTCGAATTGCCGTTTACCTTGGTATCGGACCCGGACGAAACGCTGTGCACGCTCTTCGGCGTCATGAAATTGAAGAAAATGTATGGCAAAGAAGTACGGGGGATCGAGCGCTCCACGTTTGTCATCGACGCTCAGGGCGTGCTGCGACAGGAATGGCGCGGCGTCAAGGTGCCCGGTCACGTCGAGGCGATTCTGGAGGCTGTACAAGCGCTTTGAGGCGCGTTATATTGGGCCGCAATGAGTGCCTGTTCATATACTTTTTTCCGCAGTTGCGCTGCAGGTCGCCGCTTCATCGCCGTTGACAGCACGGCCATGAGGCGGGTCACGAGGCGCAATGCGATGACCGAAGTCGAGCCGCTTGCCCCGTTTGCCGGGGCGGCGGCTTTTTTCATTGCGCGCAGCAGTTTGCGTCGTTCGCAGCGCACTTTCGTCAAGGAGCCGATCGAAGACCAGGCGAACCGGCATTACTAATCCGACACGCGCCACCGGACGCAAATTGCGAGCGCACAACGCACGACAGTTTGCGGCAGGCGGCGAAGAATTGTTACCCGCTTTATTTGAGGGAAACCATGCCTTTGCCTACCCCACCCAGCAAGCTCGGCAATCTGTTGCCGCCTGATGAATACACGGCGAAGCCTGCAAAGCCTGGTCGAAAACAGGCGCAAGAAGGGGAGCAAGCCGCATCGGCCGAAATTGGCCGCGCCAATGTTGCCGCACCGATGACGCACGCCGCCAACGCGGCCACTACGCTGCGCCCCGTTCCCAACGCTGCTGCGCCCGTTGCCGAAGCCACGCCTGCACGCGGCCGCAAGACGAAGCAGACGGCTGCACTGCTGCAGCCTATCCCTGCTGCACCCGCTGACGATGCCGCTGCCGCGACACCCGCCGTCGCACGCCGCGGCAAAGGTGGTGCTGCCGAAGCCGACGCGCCCGCCGCAACCAGTGCGAAGCCGACGCGTACCGGCACGAAGAAAGGCACGAGCAAAGCGGCTCAGGTGGAGGTTCGCAAGCTGTTCGTGCTCGACACCAACGTGCTGATGCACGACCCGACCTGCCTGTTCCGCTTCGAGGAACACGACGTCTATCTGCCGATGATGACGTTGGAAGAACTCGACAACCACAAGAAGGGCATGTCGGAAGTCGCGCGTAATGCGCGTCAGGTCAGCCGCACGCTGGATTCGCTGGTAGCCAACGCGGGCGACATGTCGGAAGGCATTTCGCTGTCGCGTCTGGGCAGCCGCGAGGCGCTCGGACGCCTGTTCTTCCAGACCAAGCTCACGCATATCGAGCCGGTCGAAGGTCTGCCGCAAGGCAAGGCCGACAACCAGATTCTCGGCGTGGTGCGCGCGTTGCAGCGCGATCGCGAAGACCGCCAGGTCGTGCTGGTGTCGAAAGACATCAACATGCGCATCAAGGCGCACGCGCTCGGTCTGCCTGCTGAAGACTATTTCAACGACCAGGTTCTCGAAGACAAGGACCTGCTCTACTCCGGCATCCGTCAACTGCCGCTCGATTTCTGGGCCAAGCACGCGAAGGACATGGAGAGCTGGCAGGACACCAAGACGGGCACCACGTATTACCGCGTGACGGGTCCGCTGTGCGCGTCGATGCTGGTCAACGAGTTCGTCTATCTGGAACCGCAGAACGGCGAACCGGCGTTTCATGCGATCGTGCGTGAACTGAACGGCAAGACGGCGCTGCTGCAAACATTGCGCGACTACGGCCATCACAAGAACAACGTGTGGGGCATCACGGCGCGCAACCGCGAGCAGAACTTCGCGTTGAACCTGTTGATGAATCCGGAGATCGATTTCGTCACGCTGCTCGGTCAGGCGGGTACGGGCAAGACGCTGGTCGCACTCGCGGCCGGTCTCGCCCAGGTGCTCGACGACAAGCGCTACAACGAGATCATCGTGACGCGCGCGACGGTGCCTGTCGGCGAAGACATCGGCTTCCTGCCCGGCACCGAAGAGGAAAAGATGCAGCCGTGGATGGGTGCATTCGACGACAACCTCGAAGTGCTGCAAAAGACGGATGACGCAGCGGGCGAATGGGGCCGCGCGGCGACGCAGGAACTGATCCGCTCGCGCCTGAAGATCAAGAGCATGAACTTCATGCGCGGCCGGACCTTCGTCGACAAGTATCTGATCATCGATGAAGCGCAGAACCTCACGCCGAAGCAGATGAAGACGCTGGTCACGCGCGCCGGTCCCGGCACGAAGATCATCTGTCTGGGCAACATCGCGCAGATCGATACGCCGTATCTGACGGAAGGCAGCTCGGGCCTGACGTATGTCGTCGATCGCTTCAAGGGCTGGGCGCACAGCGGGCATGTGACGCTGGCGCGCGGCGAGCGCTCGCGACTGGCGGATTACGCGTCGGATATTCTGTAACGCGCGTTTGCTTCAGGTTGCTGAAGTTTGCTGATGTTTGAAAAGCCGTTTTCGGTTCACGCCGGAAGCGGCTTTTTCTTTATGCGTTGGTGCAGTGGAAACGGCTCTTTCTCATGGCGCGTCCGCTTCGGCATTGATTCGATTGGCACGCGCCCAGTCGCAGAAAATTGACATTTAGCGCGTAAACTTCAAGTATTCCATCAAGATTTCTTGCGAGAGGCCCGTCTGACGGGCTACCATCGGGCATCGTCCCCTTCCGGCGGACGCGCTTACCGGCGCTCGTCCGTCTTCGCTTTCATGCTTCGCCTCGTACTGTCACTGTCGGTCGTCGCCCTGCTCGCCGCCTGCTCCGGCGCGCCGCAGAAGACTGTGCGCAGTTCGGGCGGATCGTATGCATCGTCGGGTGGCGCTTATCGCACCACGCCGCCCGGATTCCCGAACTTCGTCGATCACAGCATCGGCCGCGAGGAAATCTCGATTCAGGCGATGAGCCTCGTCGGCGTGCCGTATCGTTGGGGCGGCAATACGCCCGATAGCGGCTTCGATTGCAGCGGGCTCGTGCACTACGTCGTGCAGCGTGCTGCTTCCGTGAATCTGCCGCGCACGACGGCCGATATGAGTTCGCGCGGCGAGTCCATTGAACCCGACGAAGTCGCACCCGGTGACCTGATTTTCTTCAACACGACCGGCCGGGCGCATTCGCACGTCGGTATTTACGTCGGCAAGCTGCGCTTCGTGAATGCGCCTTCGACGGGCGGTACCGTGCGGCTCGATTACCTCACGAACCCGTATTGGGCGAAGCGCTTCGATGGGATTCGGCGCGTCGCGCCCGCGTTGAACAGGCCGACCACGACACCGTTCGACGGGCCGAGTTATCAGGCGGCGGCACCTGCGTCGTCGGCGCCTGCGGTGGCAGCCGTCGCGCCGGCAGCGACGGGCGGCACATATGGCGCATCGCGTGCCGGTTCTGGTGCTTATGCTGCGCAAACGCAAGGCGCGCCCGTCGCCAATCCTGCTGCAAACACAGCCGTTGCGACAACCGCTGCACCTGCCGATCAGTTCGAGCCGCCACCGCCCGCCTTGAGCGCCGCGCAAATGCAGGCGCGCGCGGCTGGCGCGGTATCGCCCGCACCTGTCGCCTCGCCAGATACTGCCCCGACACGCAGCTACAGTGCCTACAGCGCTGCACCGCCGTCCGCACCCGATGCCATCGACGCCGCCGCCGATGCCTACGAACCGCCGCCACCCGCATCCGTTGCGGCGCGCCAGGCCTACCAGGCTCGCCAGATGCAGCCACCGGGCGAAACCAGCGGCGGGGTGCAGATCATGCGCGCATCGACAGCCCCCCGTCCGACCGCCGCGCCGCCACAAACCAACGACGCCCCGATCGCCGGCTTCGCCAACCAGTGATCGCGGCGCTGTCCCGTCGCGCGTGGTTCACCCCGCGCCGCCGCACCTCTGCTATCGTTTGACGATACTTCCAACACGGCGGGTGACGACGATGGATCTCGGTCTCAAAGACAAAGTGGTTGTGATCACGGGTGGCAGCAAAGGCATTGGACTCGCGTGCGCGCGTGCGTTCGCGATGGAAGGCGCGAAAGTCGCGATCGTGTCGCGCGACCCGGCCAATCTCGCGCGCGCCCGCGAACAGTTGTCGGGCGAAGGCTTGCATGTCCATCTGACGCGTGCCGATCTGCACGAACCGCACAGCGCCGCGGACGTCGTGGAAGAAGCGACCAGCGCCGTCGGCCCCATCGACATCCTGATCAACAGTGCAGGCGCCGCGCGCCGCTACGACCCCGAATCCCTCGCCGCCGCCGCGTTCAAGGCGACGATGGAAGCCAAGTATTTCCCGTACATCTACCCGCAGCAGGAAGTGCTCAAGCGCATGGCCGAGCGAGTCAAATCCGGCAAGACGAAGGAGCCGGGCACGATCGTCAATATCATCGGCATGGGCGGGAAGATCGCCAGCGATATCCACATCGCGGGCGGCGCGGCCAATGCGGCGCTGATGCTGGCCACCGTCGGTCTCGCGCACTACTACGCGCGCTACGGCATTCGCATCAACGCGATCAATCCGGGCGCGACGCTGACGGAGCGTGTCGATGAAGCATTGAAGCTGGAAGCATCGCGCGAAGGTATCGACGCCGCTGAAGCGCTGTCGCGCGGCGAAGCACGCGTGCCGCTCGGGCGTTACGCAAAACCGGAAGAGATCGCCGACGTCGCGCTGTTTCTGGCAAGCCGCCGCGCCAGCTATGTGACGGGCGCGATTGTCCCGATGGATGGAGGCAGCGCGCCGCTCATCTGAACGCGGCGCGCCGTTGTTGAAGCCGCTTTACAGGAAGCGGTGCCCGAGCCACCAGCCTGCCGCTGCAAGCGCGGCGGAGGCTGGAATGGTCAACACCCACGCCCACACGATATTGCCCGCCACGCCCCAACGCACGGCCGACAGCTTCTGCGTGGCGCCGACGCCGACAATCGCGCCCGTGATGGTATGCGTGGTGGATACGGGAATACCGAGGAACGATGCGATGAACAGCGTGATCGCGCCGCCTGCCTCCGCACAGAAGCCGCCAACCGGCTTGAGCTTGGTGATCTTCTGACCCATCGTCCGCACGATGCGCCAGCCGCCGAACAGCGTGCCGAGACCCATCGACAGATAGCACCCGCCGATCACCCACAGCGGCGGCGCATCGGCTGTCGCGGACGCGTATCCCGTTGCGATCAGCAGCATCCAGATGATGCCGATGGTCTTCTGTGCGTCGTTGCCGCCGTGGCCGAGACTGTACAGCCCAGCGGAGACGAGCTGCAAACGCCGGAAGCGCCGGTCGACCTTGCTGGGCGGCGTGCGGAAATAGATCCACGACACCAGCAGCATGAAGAACGAGCCGAGCACGAAACCGAGCAGTGGCGACACGATGATGAAGGTGACCGTCTTCAGCAGCCCGTCCCAGTTCAGCGCGGCCCAGCCGGACTTGGCGAGAGCCGAGCCGACCAGCCCGCCAATCAGCGCATGCGATGAGCTCGACGGAATGCCGTAGTACCACGTCACGATATTCCAGCCGATCGCGCCAACCAGCGCGCCGAATATGACGTAATGGTCAACAATGCCGGGATCGATCGTGCCTTTGCCGACCGTCTGCGCAACTTTCAGGTGGAAGATGAAATAGGCGATGACATTGAACGCGGCGGCAAACGCGACGGCCTGTTGCGGCTTGAGCACACCCGTCGACACGACCGTGGCGATGGAGTTCGCCGCGTCGTGGAAGCCGTTCATGAAGTCGAAGACGAGCGCAACCACGACGAGCGTCGCGACCGCCCAGATAGCGAGTTGAATCGAATGCATTACGCGTTTTCCAGCACGATGCCTTCGATGATGTTCGCCACGTCCTCGCACTTGTCGGTGATCGACTCGAGCAACTCGTAGATGGCCTTCAGCTTGATCAGCGTCTTGACGTTGTCTTCTTCGCGGAAGAGCTTCGACATCGCCGAACGCAGCACGCGATCGGCTTCCGACTCCAGACGGTCGATGTCTTCGCACGCCTTCAGGATTTCGCGCGCCTGCTTCATGTCCGACAGCATCGCGACGGCGGCCTGCACGCGTTCGCAGGTTTTCGTGCAGATATGCGCGAGCTGGCTCGCTTCCGACGTCACCGCCTGCACGTCGTACAGCGAAATGGCCGTGGCGACGTCCTCCATCAGGTCGAGGATGTCGTCCATCGTGGTGATCAGCTTGTGGATTTCGTCGCGGTCGAGCGGCGTGATGAAGGACTTGTGCAGCAGATCGATGGTTTCGTGCGTGAGTTTGTCGGCTGCTTTTTCCGCCGTCTGCACGTTCTGCTTGTGGATCTCAGCGTCGCCGAGGTTATCGATCAATAGCTCGAGTTCGCGGCTGCCCGAAAGAATGTGCTGCGCGTGAGCGTTGAAGATTTCAAAAAATTTGCCCTCGGTGGGCATGAATCGACCGAACATTGGGATCCCGGAAAATGGTCACGGTGAGGCTGTCATAAAACCGCAACATTGTACCGTTATGGACCATTCCGGGTGCGGGGCGCGACCGGGTTTTGTGCGCCCGCGCAACGGCAGGCGCAACCCGGTTTCCCCGTTTGCGCAGAGTGTGCTACTCGCTGCCGTAGAAACTCTGCGGACCCGCAAAGTTGTCGAACTTCGTAAATTGACCGTGGAACGTGAGGCGAACGGGGCCGATCGGACCGTTACGCTGCTTGCCGATGATGATTTCGGCAGTACCCTTGTCGGGGCTGTCCGGGTTGTAGACTTCGTCGCGATAGATAAACAGGATCACGTCCGCGTCCTGTTCGATTGCACCCGATTCGCGCAAGTCCGACATGATCGGTCGCTTGTTCGGACGCTGTTCCAGACCGCGGTTCAGCTGCGACAGCGCGATCACGGGAACATCGAGTTCCTTGGCAAGACTCTTCAACGAACGCGAGATTTCCGAGATTTCCGTAGCACGGTTTTCACCCGACGACGAACCACTCATCAGCTGCAAATAGTCGATGATGATCAGGCCGAGCTTGCCGCACTGGCGTGACAGACGCCGCGCGCGCGAGCGCAGTTCCATCGGGTTCAGACCGCCCGTTTCATCGATGAAAAGCTGCGCTTCGCTCATTTTCTGGACGGCGTGCGTGAGCTTCGGCCAATCTTCGTCCGTCAGACGCCCGGTTCGCATGCGATGCTGGTCGAGCCGGCCGACCGAGCCGAGCATACGCATGGTCAGCTGCGTACCGGGCATTTCCATCGAGAACACGGCCACGGGCAGGCCATATTCGACCGCCACGTATTCGCCGATATTCATCGAAAACGCCGTCTTACCCATCGACGGACGCCCTGCCACGATGATCAGTTCGCCACCATGCATGCCCGAGGTCATGCGATCGAGATCGACGAAACCTGTCGGCGTGCCTGTCACGTCGCTCGGATTCGCCGTGTGGTACAGCGTGTCGATCCGTTCGACTACCTGCGTCAGCAGCGGCCCGATTTCGAGGAAACCCTGCGTGCCGCGCGCGCCGTCTTCGGCGATCGAGAACACCTTCGATTCCGCTTCGTCGAGCAGTTGGCGGACTTCCTTGCCTTGCGGATTGAATGCATCGGCGGAGATTTCGTCGGCAACCGACACCAGACGACGCAGCACCGCGCGATCCCGCACGATTTCCGCAAAACGGCGGATATTCGCCGCGCTCGGCGTGTTTTGCGCGAGCGCATTCAGATACGCCAGCCCGCCGACTTCTTCGGCCTTGCCGGCCGTGGTCAGCGCTTCATAGACGGTCACGACGTCGGCAGGACGCGTAGCCGCGATCAGCCTGCCGATCTGCTCGAAAATGATGCGGTGGTCGTAACGGTAAAAGTCGCTTTGCGCGAGGAAGTCAGCGATGCGGTCCCATGCGCCGTTGTCGAGCAGCAGTCCGCCCAGCACCGATTGCTCGGCCTCGATGGAATGGGGCGGGACTTTCAGCGACTCGATTTGAGGATCTTTCGACGGTGCGTTCATGGGGTGGAATTATCGAACAAATAGCGCCTTCAAGATAGCGCGCTGCGAGGCGGGAATTCGGGATCGTAAACGACGATTGCAGAGAACAAAAAAGGCAGAGGCCGGTTTCCCGGCCCCTGCCCTTCGTCGCCAGAAAATTCCTGGCGATCTACTTCTTGTGTCAGCTGATGCTTAGACGTGTTCGCCCAGCACTGCGACCGTCACGTCAACCGTGACGTCCGTGTGCAGCGAAACGTGCACCGGGTGATCGCCAACCGTCTTCAGCGGGCCTTCCGGCAGACGCACTTGCGCCTTTTCCACTGCGAAGCCTTGCTTCGTGAGCGCGTCAGCGATGTCAGCGTTCGTCACCGAGCCGAACAGACGACCGTCGACGCCAGCCTTCTGGCCGATCTGAACCGTCATGCCGGCCAGCTTTTCGCCTTGAGCCTGAGCAGCTGCCAGCTTCTCAGCGGCAACCTTTTCCAGTTCTGCGCGGCGAACTTCGAATTCAGCGATCGCTTCCTTCGTTGCGCGGCGTGCCTTCTTGTTCGGGATCAGGAAGTTACGTGCGTAGCCGTCCTTGACCTTGACGATGTCGCCCAGGTTACCGACGTTCACAACTTTTTCGAGAAGAATGATTTGCATTCGGATGCTCCTTGAGACGTCGTCCGGTTAGGCCTTGTGCTGATCGGTGTACGGCATCAGCGCGAGGAAACGTGCGCGCTTGATTGCCGTGTCGAGCTGGCGTTGGTAGTGGGCCTTGGTACCCGTCAGACGTGCCGGCGTGATCTTGCCGTTTTCGCCGATGAAGTCCTTCAGCGTATCGATGTCCTTGTAGTCGATCTGTTCGACACCTGCAGCCGTGAAACGGCAGAACTTCTTGCGCTTGAAGAGCGGGTTTTGTTGCTGACGACGCTTGTCGAATTTCTTACCAGTCGGGCGGGGCATGATTAGTCCTTTCCAATGTCCTGCAATTCTGTGATGTGAAACACCAGAGTTCGCGCGTTGCGGTTTTTCTTCGCCAGGAAACCGGTGAAAAGCGTTTCGACGCCCATTTCAACCCGTTCCAGCTTGCCGCTCGCCTCACCGGCCGCGACCGCCTGCATGGTCAGTTCGACGGTTCGGGCAATGCCCGCCTCGACCACCTGCGTGCGGTGTTGCAACGTACAGCCTGCGATCGGAACGCCTGCGGGGGTGTACCGCACAATTTCGCGTTCGACGACACTTGCCGTGAGTTGCAGCCGGTTCATCGATTCCTTTTACGGACGCTGACTGAGTGCGTGCCGCGTCACTCTGATGGCTTAACGATTCTGCTTTAAGCCTGCGCTTCGGTCGGCTGAGCGGCAGCCGCCTTCTTGGCTTCTTCGCGCTGCACTTCCTTCATCATCGGCGACGGGCCGGTTTCGGCCTTCTTCATCTTGACGATGAGGTGACGCAGGACGGCGTCGTTGAACTTGAACGCGTGTTCGAGTTCGTCGAGCGTAGCCTGGTCGCATTCGATGTTCATGCAGACGTAGTGAGCCTTCGCGAGTTTCTCGATCATGTAGGCCAGCTGGCGACGGCCCCAGTCTTCGATACGGTGGATCTGGCCACCGTGCGACGTGATCGTGGACTTGTAACGCTCGATCATGGCGGGCACTTGCTCGCTTTGATCGGGGTGCACGATAAATACGATTTCGTAATGACGCATGTTCACTCCTTGACTTATGGATAGAAGCCACCCGGGCGTCGGAACCGGTGTGGCAAGTGAGAAGCCAAAGACTATAACGTGAATCGGCACTCTTTGCAAGATAAAGCGGGTAGCGAACAGCAGAATCGGACGTGTTTTCAATGATTTAGGGCGACAGGCAGCGTCTGGATACGCCACCTGCCGCCCTTTTTCGGCATCGATTAAGCATGAATACGCTTTATTGCGCGCTCAACTCCCCGGATACGGCGCGCCCGGTTCGGTGCCGTGCAGCCGCGCCGTCAGCGCCGCCTGCAAGGCCGTCAGCGTCTCGGGCGCGGCGTCGGTCACGGCCCACCACATCATGCCGTCGTCGCGCCAGCGCGCCACCGCGTAGCCATCCTGAATCAGCGGCGCGCCCGGCTTGCCGGCTGCGCGGTCATCCTCTGGCAGCACGTAGACGTCGATCACGTGCTTCGCGTGCCGGTACGTCAGCACGGCCACCCGTCGATGCCCAACATAGTCGAGTCGCCCGCCCACGAGGGGAAAACCGCTGACGGCGAGATCCTCGACGGGCGGCGCATAGTCGATCTTGCCGTTGAACCACGGCTTGACCGTGTGCTGATCCGAGGACACGACATCGATGTCGTGCCCCGACAGTTGCGCCCGCACGTGGCTCGCCACCAGTTCGTCGACCAGCGGCAACGGCTCGCCCGTGCGGTGCAGCGTCACTGCGATGCCCGCCGCGACCAGCACGCACAGCGCCAGCGCGAGGCCGCTGCGCCAGGCGGCGCCCGCATGCCAGCCGCCACCGCCCATCGTGCCGCCCGCGCCCTCGCCTGCCAGCGGGCCGAAACCGCCGCCCTTGGGCAGGGACGGCAATTGCGGCAATCGCACCCAGTCGCGCCAGCCTTTGCGTTGCCTCGCACGCGGCTCGGGCCGCATCGAACGGTCGCGAGCGTCGTCACGCATGCTGTCGCGTGCCGTTTCGCGCGGCGTCGCAAGCTCCGTCGACGGCAGCGCCGCCATGATCTTCGAGCGCAGTTCGTCCGGCGCCCGGTAGTAGTTGGCCGAGCGCACCGCGCCCTTCATCGCCCGCACCATGTCGCTTTCCCTCCGGCAGGCCTCGCAGCTTTCGATATGCCGCTGCACATCGCGTGATTGCGGCGGCGTGAGTTCATGGTCCGCATTCGCATCGAGAAGCGGCCGTGCTTCGTTACAGTCCATCTGGCGCCTCCTGTGCGAGTCCGCCCGGCAACGCGCCGGGAGCGTGCGGCATCCAGCCGCTGCCGGTTTTACGTGGTGTGTCGGTCACCGTGCTGTCGCGCGCTGGACAAGGCGGCCCCTGCGTGCGGGCACGCATCGCCGGCCGCGCGCCCGGCACGTCTCCCGCCGCGTCCGACCCGCGGTGCGCCGCGCTATCGCGCGCGCCGCCCTTCGAGCGCGGACTCCCCTTCGACTGCAGCGTTGTCAGCACCGTGGCGAGCTTGCGCCGCCCGCGCGCGAGCCGCGACATCACGGTGCCCACGGGCAGGTCGGCGATCGTCGCGATTTCGCGGTAGCTCAGCTCCTCCAGCTCGCGCAGGATCAGCACCTCGCGATACTCGACGGGCAACTGCTCCAGCGCTTCGTGCACGAGCCGCGTGTCTTCGTCGCGCATCATCAGCGCTTCGGGGTCAGGCGAACTGCTGCTCCAGCCTTCGAAGGTCGCGTCGTCGAGATTCTCGTCGAACTCGATCGTCGCGTTTACGCCGCCCGAGCGCCTACGCCATTCCGTGTACCACGTGCGGCGCACGATCGCGAGCAGCCAGGGCCGCGCGGTCTCGCCGTGAAACGTGTCGAAGAAACGGTATGCGCGCATGAACGCTTCCTGCACGACGTCGTCAGCGTCGTGCCCGTTGCCGCACAACCAGCGCGCGAGGTTATACGCAGCATCGAGATGCGGCAGCGCCATCTGCTGAAAACGCAGACTGCGTGCGGCTTCGGCGCGTGCGTCGCCTTGCGCTTGTTTTCCGGTCTCATCCACCGATCGCCTCCAGGCTTGCCCAGACTCCACGCCTGCAAAACCCATCTGCAATCCAGTTTATTCCCGGTTTTTACGAATTCTGTGAGAAAAGTAGGTAGAAGGCGGGATTGGGCGTGTTGCAACAGGCCCCAGCCGTGACATCTACCCGACATTCATCCAGTAGTCCGCCCGCGAATACACCTCTTTCAGATAATCGATGAAATACCGCACCTTGGCGGGGACATATCGCTGTTGCGGATATACGGCAAGAATGTCGTAATCGGGCAGCGCGTATTCATCGAGCACCGTTTCGAGTTCGCCGCGCGCCAGTTGCTGGTCGATCTCCCACGTCGAGCGCCATCCAAGCCCGAGTCCTTCCGACACCCAGCGGTGCAGCAGCTCGCCATCGTTGCAATCGAGCGTCCCACCGACGCGCACCGTCGTCAGCTTGCCATTGCGCCGGAAATACCAGCCTCGGTTCTGCCCGCCCTGCAGATTGAACGCGAGGCAGTTATGCGCCGGCAGATCTTCCAGCGACTTCGGCTTGCCGTGCTTGCGAAAGTACGCGGGCGTGCCGCACACCACGCGCCGGTTGGTCGCGAGCTTCACGGCGACGAAATTCGGATCGACCGCACCGCCGATACGAATCGACAGGTCATAGCCTTCACGCACCCGATCGACGACGCGGGCCGTCAGATTGAACGACACCTGCAATTCAGGCTTGTCCTTCAGGAACTCAGGCGCTAGCGGCGCCACGTGTTTGCGTCCGAACGCGGCCGGCGCCGACACGAGCAGATGGCCATTCACCGAGCGACGCCCCGCCATCAACTCGTTTTCGGCCTGATCCCATTCGCTTAGCAAACCGCGGCAACGCTCCAGAAACGCCGCGCCTTCTTCGCTGACCACCAGCCGCCGCGTCGAGCGGTACATCAGCTTCACGCCGAGGCGTTTTTCGAGCGCATCGATGCGCCGCCCGAGAATCACGGGCGATACGCCCTCCTCCAGCGCTGCCGACGCCAGACTGCCCGCGTCAGCGACGCGCACGAACGTTTCGATCTGTTTGAAGCGGTCCATTTTTTGTCTCCAAGTGCCGTGGCACGGGCGTCTCGCCGTATCCCGCCGGGACGGGCGCCCCACCTGCATTCCATACTTTTTGTTTTGGAATAAGCGACCTTGAATGATCTTATCAAACCTTAGATGCAGTCTTAAAGTGTGTCTAACACCCATCCGCTTTAAGAACTTCCAGGAGACATTCATGGCCAAGATGAGAGCCGTCGACGCAGCGGTGCTCGTGCTCGAAAAAGAAGGCATCGACACGGCATTCGGCGTTCCGGGCGCCGCCATCAATCCGTTCTACTCGGCCATGCGCAAGGCAGGCAACATCAGTCACGTGCTGGCGCGCCACGTCGAAGGCGCATCGCACATGGCCGAAGGCTATACGCGTGCCGCGCCGGGCAATATCGGCGTGTGTATCGGCACGTCGGGCCCTGCCGGCACCGACATGATCACCGGTTTGTACTCGGCCCAGGCCGACTCGATTCCTATCCTCGCGATCACGGGTCAGGCGCCGCGTGCGCGTCTGTACAAGGAAGACTTCCAGGCCGTCGATATCGAATCGATCGCCAAGCCCGTCACGAAGTGGGCCGTCACCGTGCGTGAACCGGCACTCGTGCCGCGCGTGTTCCAGCAGGCATTCCACCTGATGCGCTCGGGCCGTCCCGGTCCCGTGCTCGTCGACCTGCCGATCGACGTGCAGCTCGCCGAAATCGAATTCGACATCGACACGTACGAACCGCTGCCCATCTACAAGCCTGCTGCGACGCGCAAGCAGATCGAAGCCGCGCTCACGTTGCTCAACGATTCCGCCAAGCCGCTGATCGTCTCGGGTGGCGGCGTGCTCAACGCAGCCGCTGAAGACCTGCTCGTGCAGTTCGCGGAAACGGTCGGCGTGCCCGTGATCCCGACGCTGATGTCGTGGGGCGCGATTCCCGACGATCACCCGCTGATGGCCGGCATGGTCGGTCTGCAGACGTCGCACCGCTACGGCAACGCGACCATGCGCGCCTCCGACTTCGTGCTCGGCATCGGCAACCGTTGGGCGATCCGTCACACGGGCAGCGTCGATGTGTACACGAAGGGCCGCAAGTTCGTGCACGTCGATATCGAACCGACGCAGATTGGTCGCGTGTTCGGCCCGGATCTCGGCATCGTCTCGGATGCGAAGAAGGCGCTCGAACTGTTCGTCGAAGTCGCGAAAGAATGGAAGGCCGCCGGCAAGCTCAAAGACCGCAGCGCATGGGTCGAAGAATGCCAGGCACGCAAGCGCACGCTGCAACGCAAGACGCACTTCGAAAACGTGCCGATCAAGCCGCAGCGCGTGTACGAAGAGATGAACAAGGTGTTTGGCCGCGATACGTGCTACGTCAGCACGATCGGTCTGTCGCAGATCGCCGCCGCGCAGTTCCTGCACGTGTTCAAGGCACGCAACTGGATCAACTGCGGCCAGGCAGGCCCGCTCGGCTGGACGATTCCGGCTGCACTGGGCGTGCGCGCCGCTGATCCGCAGCGCCCCATCGTCGCGCTGTCGGGCGACTACGACTTCCAGTTCATGATCGAAGAACTGGCCGTGGGCGCGCAGTTCAAGCTGCCGTACGTGCATGTGGTGGTGAACAACTCGTATCTGGGCCTGATCCGCCAGGCACAGCGCGCGTTCGACATGGACTTCTGCGTGCAGCTCGCGTTCGACAACATCAACGCGCCGGAACTCGAAGGCTATGGCGTCGATCACGTGGCTGTTGCCGAAGGTCTGGGTTGCAAGGCGATCCGCGTGTTCAAGCCGGAAGACATCAAGCCCGCGCTCGAAAAAGCGCAATCGATGCTCTCCGAGTTCAGCGTGCCCGTGATCGTCGAAGTGATCCTCGAACGTGTGACCAACATTTCGATGGGCACCGAAATCGACGCGATCAACGAGTTCGAAGATCTCGCCGTCACGCGCGCCGATGCACCGAGCGCTGTCAGCCTGCTCGACTGATTTGCCGTACCCGCTTCATCCGGATGAATGCGTTCGCAACGAATCGCATTCATCCGCGTCACGCCGTTCAATTTGACCGACCAGAGAGAAAAAGCAACATGCCGAAATTTGCCGCGAATCTCACGATGCTGTTCAACGAAGTCCCCTTCCTCGACCGCTTCGCAGCGGCTGCCGAGGCGGGCTTCGACGCCGTCGAATTTCTGTTCCCGTATCCGTATCAGATCGCTGAACTGTCGGAGCGTCTGCAGCAGAACAAGCTGAAGCTGGTGCTGCACAACCTCCCCGCTGGCAACTGGGAAGCGGGCGAACGTGGTATCGCGTCGCTGCCGGACCGCGTGGGCGAGTTCCAGGAAGGCGTGGGCCGCGCGATCGAATACGCGAAGGCACTGAAGGTGCCGCAACTGAACTGCCTCGTCGGAATTCCGAAAAACGTCGATGTCGACAAGGCGCGTTCGACCATCGTCGATAACCTGCGCTTCGCTGCCGGCGAGTTGAAGAAAGAAGGCATCAGGCTGCTGGTCGAGCCGTGCAACTCGTACGACATTCCGGGCTTCGCGCTGAACCGTTCGTCGGAAGGACTCGACGTGATTCAGGCCGTCGGCTCCGACAATCTGTTCCTGCAATACGACATCTATCACATGCAACGGATGGAAGGCGAACTCGCCGCGACGATCAAGAAGCACTTCGCGCAGATCGCCCATATCCAGCTCGCCGACAACCCGGGCCGCAACGAGCCGGGCACGGGCGAAATCAACTATCCGTTCCTGTTCGATCTGCTCGATTCGCTCGGCTATCAGGGCTACGTCGGCTGCGAGTACAAGCCGCGCACCACGACGGCGGAAGGCCTCGGCTGGCTGGAAAACGTCGCGGGTGTGAAGCGCGCGCATGCAGCAGCCTGATCGAGGCGCTGCCCTCGCCTGACGGCAGCAACACGAGCACATTTCGAACCTTATTTACTGGAGACTCACGCAATGGCAAAGATCGGTTTCATTGGCCTCGGCATCATGGGCGCGCACATGGCGCGCAACCTCATCAAGGGCGGCCATTCGCTGTTCGTCAATGGCGCGTACCCGGTGCCGGACGATCTCGCCAACACCACCAGCGTCGTGGCCGATTCGACGGCGGTCGCGCAGGCTGCCGACCTCGTCATCATCATGGTGCCGGATACGCCGGACGTGTCGAACGTGCTGTTCAACGATGACGGCGTCGCGAAGGGTCTGAGCAAGGGGAAGCTGGTGATCGACATGAGCTCGATCTCGCCGCTCGACACGCAGGCATTCGCAAAGAAGATCAACGAACTGGGCTGCGACTACCTCGATGCGCCGGTTTCCGGCGGCGAAGTGGGTGCACGTGAAGCGACGCTGACGATCATGGTTGGCGGCCCGCAAAAGTCGTTCGATCTTGCCAGGCCGCTGTTCGAACTGATGGGCAAGAACATCTCGCTGATCGGCGACAACGGCGCGGGTCAGACCTGCAAGGTCGCGAACCAGATCATCGTTGCACTGAACATCGAGGCCGTGGCAGAAGCCCTGCTGTTCGCTGCGCGTTCGGGCGCTGATCCGGAGCGCGTGCGCAAGGCATTGATGGGCGGTTTCGCGTCGTCGCGCATTCTCGAAGTGCATGGCGAGCGCATGACGAAGCGCACGTTCAATCCGGGCTTCCGTATCGAGTTGCACCAGAAGGATCTGAACCTCGCACTCGACGGCGCGCGCAAACTGGGTATCGCATTGCCGCATACGGCGAACGCACAGCAACTGTTCAGCGTGTGTGCGGCTAACGGCGGCAAGGCATGGGATCACTCGGCGATGGTTCGCGCGCTCGAAATCATGGCGAACTTTGAAGTCGCGCAGGCACCGGCTGCAGATCAGAAGGCCGCTTAAGCAAGTCTGTTTTTACTTTAGCGCTGCTGCGTTGCTTGCGGTAGCGCACTGGTGGGGCGCCTGGTCCGGCGCGCGGCACGCATCGGATCGGGCAAATCATGCCGCTCTGGGCTGAGAGCGGCAAGTGGGGTCCGCAGCGGCACCCGGCGATGACGGGGAAGCCTTGGTCGGTCAGACGTCAGCGTCGGGTGTCCTGCTGTCGGATAAGGTTTTTTTGTGGTTTTTGTCTGCGACGCCATTTTGGGTTTTTTTATGGCTTGTCGGTGACAGTCGTGGTTTGTTTCTGGTTGGTCATGCGTTGCTCACGTGCCGATTGCTTTTGTTTTGCTTTGTTTTGTTTTGTTTTGTTTTGCTGGCATCCGCGATATGACGTACCACTTCATGCGTTGCCCCTGTGCGGGGCGGCACTTACTTTCTTTGCCGCCGCAAAGAAAGTAAGCAAAGAAAGCGGGCTAACACCGCCCGCTTCGGTCTTTGCCTGCGGGCCCCCAACGGTTCCTATCCTCCACGCGGCAACCTCTCAGTCACCGCCCGTTGCCCACGCTTCGAATAGTCGCCTACCCCACTTCAATCACCCGTAGCGCCCCAAGCGGCAGCGACTCGCATATCCAGCCCAGGTGGCAAACGGTGTGTAGGTTGTCGCGCATTCTGCGTCGGCGATCCTACAAGACACACCGCCTTTGCTTTTCAGTCCGGAGTGAAGCGCATACGCCGCGACAGCCGACAC
>NZ_QBUY01000111.1 GCF_003121405.1 Paraburkholderia sp. C35
CGGGGCAGCACCTACTTTTCTTTGCAGCGGCAAAGAAAAGTAGGCAAAAGAAAGCCGCTAACACCACCCTCTACGGTTGCTGCCTGCGGGCCCCCAGCTGGTCCTATCCTTCACACGGCATCAATCTTCTTGATACCCGCTGCCAGCGCTCTTTAAGAGCGCCTCACCCACTTCAAACTCCCGCGTCTCAGCGAGCCTTACCAGTTAGTCCCAGGCCGCCCAGGTGGCAAACGGTGTGTTGGCCGTCGCGCCTTATACGCATCACTCCGGACTGGAAAGCAAAGGCGGTGTGTCTTGTAGGATCGCCGACGTGTAATGCGCGACAACCTACACACCGTTTGCCACCTGGGCTGCAGTGACGAGTCGCTGCCGCTGGCTGCGCTACGGGTGAGTGGAGTGGGTGAGGAGCAGATAAAGAGCGTTGGCAGCGGGCATCGAGAAGGGCGATGCCGCGGACAGGACGGGGCCGTTGGGGGCCCGCAGGCAAGAACTAGATCTGGCGGTGTTAGCCCGCTTTCTTTTGCCTACTTTTCTTTGCGGCGGCAAAGAAAAGTAGGTGCCGCCCCGCACAGGGGCAACGCATGAGGTACCAATAACAGATCGCGGATGCCAGCAAAAAGCGAAAGCAAACGCAAAAAAACAAACCTAAATAACCCGCTCCCGCAATCTAGCCGACAGCAAGTCAATAACAGTCACCACCAGAATAACCATCAACATCACAGCCGCAGTCTGCGCATAGTTAAACGACCGAATGGACTCATAAAGCACGACTCCAATACCCCCAGCCCCAACCATCCCAACCACCATCGCAGAGCGAACATTAGACTCAAACCGATACAACGCATAAGAGATCCACATCGGCAAAACCTGCGGCAGCACGCCATAGATAATCTCATCGAGACTGGTCGCCCCCGTCGCCCGCACACCCTCAGCAGGCCGCGGATCAATCGCTTCGACGGCTTCGGCGAACAGCTTGGCCAGCACACCCGTGGTATGCACCCACAAAGCCAGCACACCCGCAAACGGCCCAAGCCCAACGGCCACGATGAACAGCATCGCGAACACCATCTCGTTGATCGCGCGGCACGCATCCATCAAACGACGCACAGGCTGCACGACCCATGCAGGCGCCATGTTATGCGCCGACATCAAGCCGAACGGAACCGCGCACACCAGCGACAACGCCGTGCCCCACACCGCAACCGCCAGAGTCACCCCCATCTCATGCACATAGGTGCGCCAGTCGCTGAAATCGGGCGGAAAGAAGTCCTTCGCAAACTGCCCCATGTTGCCCGAGTCGGACAGCAGATCGAGCGGTCGCATATCGGCCGCGCGCCACGACAGGCCGAGCACGGCAATCAAGGCGATCCACCCAATCAGCGAGGCCCAGCTGCGCTTGCCCGCAGCCGCGGCCAGCGCCTCGCGGGAAGGCGTGGCCGTGGCGTTGGAAGACGCCGATCGCTCGGCGCTCAGATCGGCTGCATTCATTGCTTTTGCGCGTTCAGTGCGGACAGCTTCGCGTCGATCGCAGCCAGCTGCGTCTTGCGGTCCGCGTCCGACAGTGCTGCATCGGCTTCGATCTTCTGCTTCTGCTCGAACAGCTTGATCTGGCGGATCGGCTGCAACTGCGCATCCGTCGACGGCACGAAACCGCCATAGCTGAAGATGTTCGCCATCACAGCCTTCTCACGCGGATCGGTCTTCGCGTAGTTGTAGAAGAACTTGCGCAGCTTCTCTTTCGTCGCTTCAGGCAGATCCTTGCGCCACACCAGCGGGTCCGACGGAATCAGCGGCGAAGTCCACAGCACGCGCACTTGCGCGAAGCGGTCCGGATGCTGCTTCTTCAGCGTGTCGAGCATCTCGCTGTTGTTCGTTGCAATGTCGACCTTGTTGTTCACCACGGCGAGCAGGTTCGCTTCATGGCTCGACGGCAACACCGTTTTAAACGACGTGCGCACCGGCGTGTTGCGCTGCGCGAACAGATAGTAGCCCGGCACCAGCGTGCCCGACGTCGAGTTCGGATCGCCGAAACCGAGCGTCACGTCCTTCGTGTTCTTGAACACGTCGTCGAGCGTCTTGAAGCGGCTGTTCACGTTCGTGATCAACACCGAGTAGTAGCCCGCTTCGCCGTTCGCGTACGTAACCTTGCTGAATACTTCGCCATTCGAACGATCGACTGCTTCAATCGCCGATGCATTGCCGAGATACGCAACCTGCACCTTGTTGAAGCGCATGCCTTCGATAATGCCCGCATAGTCGGTGGCGAAGAACGCCTTGACGCTCAGACCCGTCTGCTTGTTCAGGTCGTCGATGAGCGGCTGCCAGCGCTGCTTGAGCACGGCCGACGAATCGGTCGAGATGATGCCGAGGTTCAGGTCTTCGGCGTGAGCGGCAAAGCTCGCGAAGGCCGACACGGCGGCAACGCCAGCGAGCAGAGTGCGCAGGAATTTCATGAGTTCAGTTCCAGGTGAGTGAATCGGGTAATGCTTGGAATTGCGTTGCTTTCCGGAAAAAGGATCAGGCCGAGCGCGCCGTGTTGAGCGGCAGCACCTGTGCGCGCGGCGCGCTGGTGGCTTGCTGGCTGTCGTCGAGCAGTTCGCGCGCGTCGTCGCCATAGAGCTTCTGCAGCAGCGCAGGCGTGAGCGCCGACGACGGCCCGTCGTAGACGACCTTGCCGCGCCGCATCGCAATGGTGCGCTGGCAGTACTGCATCGCGATATCGACCTGATGCAGCGATACCAGCACCGTCAGGCGATGCTCGGTATTCAGCGTGCGCAGCATGTCCATCACGCGGCGCGACGATTCAGGGTCGAGTGACGCAATCGGTTCGTCGGCGAGAATGATCTGTGCCTGCTGCACGAGTGCACGCGCGAGTGCCGCGCGCTGCTGCTGACCGCCCGACAGGTTCGACGCGCGTTCGCGCGCATGTTCGCCGATGCCGACTTCGTTCAATGCCGACAGCGACAGCTCGCGCTCGGTGCGCGGAAAGCAGCCGGTCAGACGGCGCCACAGCGGCAGCCGTGCGAGTGCGCCAATCAATACATTCGCTTCGACCGTCAGCCGGTTCACGAGATTGAACTGCTGGAAAACGAAGCCGATGTCGCGACGAATGCTGCGCACTTCGCGCACGATGCGGCCGTTCTGCTGGATTGGCCGGCCCAGAATGGCGATCTGCGAGGGCTGCGCATCCGACACCGTGAAGCCCGCGATATGGCGCAGCAATGTCGATTTGCCCGAGCCCGATGCGCCGATCAGCGCGACCATTTCGCCCTGTTCGACGCGCAGATTGATTTCGTCGAGCGCCTTGCGGCCATTGCCGAATGTCTTGCTCAGGCGTTCGATGCGGATTGCTTCCATGTGTGTCCTGTCGATGACTCCGGTGCGTGCCGGAAGTTGTGGGACATTCTAGAAAGCGTCTGTGACGGTTGAGTGAAGGCGTCGCAACATCTAGATGACTATATCTTTTCAATCGAAACGTTCGCATGGTTGCGTGCGCTGCGCCGCTGTGCGAGATCGCCATGTATGTCATCGATATGACAAACGCAACGCTGCCGCTCACTGTCATGCTTTGGCAAGCACGAAACGCTATAGTGGCAACGTCACGCGTGAGCCGTCTCCAATAACCGCACACCACAACCGGCGCAGCCCATGCAGGCTCTGAGCTTTTTGCCCGATACGTTTACGGAGTACGAAGAACTGCAGGCGATCCTCGACGTCGGCAGAGGCAGCTTCGAGATTCACACCGTATGCGAAGCGCAAGTGCACGGCAGAACCTTCGCCGTGCAGACGGCGAGCATCGGTTCGCGCGATCCGCGTGCGCCCGCCATCGGGTTTTTCGGCGGCATTCACGGACTCGAGCGCATCGGCACGCAACTCGTGCTCGACTACATGCGTGCCTTGCTCGGCAGACTCGAATGGGATGAACTGCTGGTGCGCCAGCTTCAGTCGATCCGGCTGATCTTTATGCCGATCGTCAATCCGGGCGGCATGTGGGCGGCGACGCGCGCCAATCCGAACGGCGTCGATCTGATGCGCAACGCACCGCAGGACGCCGAAGAGCGCGTGCCGTTGCTTGCGGGCGGACAGCGCGTCGGATCGTGGCTGCCGTGGTATCGCGGGCGGCGCGGCGCGCCGATGGAAGCGGAAGCGGAAGCGCTATTGCGTGTGGTTGCCGGGGAACTGGCGTCGCGGCCTTTGTCGTTCGCACTCGATTGCCACTCGGGCTACGGCTGGAGCGACAGCATCTGGTTTCCGTATGCAAAGACGCGTCGCGCGATGCCGCATCTGCCTGAAATGTACGCGCTGAAGACGATGTTCGAACGCGCGCACCCGCATCACGGCTATATGTTCGAGCCGCAGAGTCATCAGTATCTGTTGCACGGCGATCTATGGGATTGGGCGTACGATCGCACGCCACCGCCCAACATCTTCCTGCCGATGACACTCGAACTCGGCTCATGGCTGTGGATCAAGAAAAATCCGCGGCAGATCTTTTCGCGGCAGGGCATGTTCAACCCGCTGAAAGCGCATCGCACTGCGCGCGTGCTGCGCCGTCATGCGAACCTGCTCGACTTCCTGACGCGCGCCGCGTTCGCGTCGCAGCGCTGGCTGCCGCAGGGCAGTCGCCGCGACGAGTTGCTCGGCAGCGCGACGGAACTCTGGTACACGCCTGGGCAAAAATGAGCACGTGGATTCTGTTGCGTGGGCTGACACGCGAGGCGCGGCATTGGGGCGCGTTGCCGGACAGGTTGCGCGCGGCGCTGGACGCGCCGCAGTCCGGCGCGCCGGCTGCTGGCTTCGCGTCGCCGCGTGTGCTGACCATCGACTTGCCGGGCAATGGCGAACATGCGCAAGAACCCGCGCCGCTGGACGTGGCCGGGATGGTCGACTTCGTGCGCGAGGCGGCGCGTGCGAGCGGCGCGCCGGGGCCGTATTGCGTGCTGGCGATGTCGCTGGGCGGCATGGTGGCGACCTGCTGGGCGCAACGCTATTCCGCCGACATCGCGCGGCTCGTCCTCATCAACACCAGCATGCGGCCGTTCAGCCGCTTCGACGAACGGCTGCGCCCGCAGGCGTGGCCGGGTCTGGCACGCGTCGCGTGGTACTGGAGCGAGCCGGCCGTGGCGGAGAGCGTGATTCATCGGCTGACCTGCAACAACCGCGAGAACCTCGACGCCGACCTGAAGGCGTGGGCCGGGATTCGCGCAAGCGCGCCGGTCAGCAAGGCGAACGCGCTGCGCCAACTGTTCGCGGCGGCGCGTTTCAGCGCGGGGCGTCAGCGGCCCGCGTGTGCGACGCTGGTGCTGTCGTCGCGGTCGGACGGACTGGTGGATCCTGCGTGCTCGGCGGCGCTGGCCGCAGCGTGGCGCGCGGATCACTGGCGGCATCCGTGGGCCGGTCACGATCTTCCGCACGACGATCCCGACTGGACCGTGGAGCGTATTCGCGTATGGCTGGATCAACCGGCTGGGCGTTTCAGCCCGGAAAACACTGAATCCGATTTAACCGGAGATTAAAACGCTAATTAAATATCCCGTTAATGATTAAAGCCGTTTAAAACGATTTCTGATGCACTGCATTAGTGCAATGCAATAATCCTCGTGTGGCTTCCGTGGCAATATCCGGCGGATTTTTATATCGATGGACGCGCAGGCTGATTAATGCCAGATTGATGCTATGCGCCATTATTATGTGATGGGCAAACGGGGGTTCGGTGCATTAGGTGCATACTGAAATTGTAAAATAATGCCACTCGCTGTCCGATAGAGCGGAAAAACTTGCGGATACACGCTTGCTGCGGCTTGCAAGGTCGTAAACGATACGTTTTTTTACGCCACGAATACGGCATGCTACGCCAGCCCCAATGGGGCGCAAACCCAAGTCAGACAAGGCGACTACGGGTGTTTGTCGAAAAGTGACGGGGGTTCCGGGGTGGATTATCCCAAGACTCAAGAAACGGGCCTGACAAAAAAGAAACGTTTTTAAAAGCTCTTTTCTTTTCTTAGTAATCTCTTGCAGTCATTTGAATTAAAAGGGATTGCAGATTCCCTCATATTCAAATGCCCGCGCAATGCCGGTTTAACCGTTTCAAACGCGAAACATAAAACCTAGGTAATTACCCTCATCTTTACATCCCATATCACGGGAAATGTGAAATTTCATTAAATTTCAAAGCCTTACATGCATGGCATTCCCTATGCGACACGGCGTGCCGGATTGGTGCAGTCGGCCAAGCCGCCCCCCATCTCCTCCAGGAGGATTCCATGCGCAAAACTCTACTGGCGTCCGCAGCACTCATCGCCTTGGGCTGCAGCGGTTACGCAATGGCAAACCCATGTAGTGACGGCGATTCATCCTGTAATCAGAAGGCCTACAACGGGAGCAACACAGCAACAAACGACGCGACTTCTTCGCAAACCAGCACCACGGGCAACAACGCGAACGAAATTACGACGGGCGCGAAGGTCGCTCAGGATTCGTTCAACACCACCAAGATCGTCGCGGCCAGCCGGCTGTCAGGGTCGGTGTCGGGCGTGAGCGTCTGGGGCATTGGCAACAGTGCCTATAACGACGGCAATGCCAACGGTGGCCGCGGCGGCAGCGGCGCGAAGGGCATCGGCGGCAAGGGCGGCAGCGCACTGGCTGTCGGTGGCAGCGGCGGCGACGGCGGCAACGGCGGCAAGGCCATTGCCGGCGATGGCGGCAACTCCAGAGCCTCTGGCGGCGATGGCGGCAATGCCCGCTCCTATGCCGGCGACGGCGGCAACACCAGAGCATCCGGCGGCAAGGGCTCGGGCAGCGGCGGCGACTCGTGGGCGAAGGGCGGCAGCGCGCTGGCAGGATCGGCCGCGGCCGGCGGCGCCGGACGCGGCTCCGGCAAGGGCGCAGGTGCAGCACTCGGCGCAGGCGGCGCACTGGCAGCCCGCGGCGATGTGCATTCGCGCGCCAATGGCGGCGGCGGAAGCGCGTCATCGTCGAGCGGCGCAGCGACGGCGACAGGCACGGGCACCGCGACGGCAAGCGGCACGGGCACGGGTACGGGCATGGGCGGCGCAGGCACGTCGGGCGCGGCAACGGCAACAGCCGGCACGGGCACGTCGCCGGGCGGAGCAGGCTCGGGCGCAGGCGGCGCAGCGACGTCGACAGCCGGTGCAGGCGGCGCAGCCACATCCACGGCAGGCGCAGGCGGCCCGGCAGGCTCGATGGCCGGTAACGGCGGCAGCGCAACGGGCGGCGCTGGCGGGGCAGGCGGCGCAGGCGCAGCAGCCACGGCGACGGCAGCAGCCGGCGGTGCGGGCACGGGCGGCGCAGGCGGCGCGGGTGGCGCAGGCGGTGCGATCGGCGTCGGCACGGGTGACTTCAGCATGGCCAACACCATGACAAGCGTCGCGCAATCGGCAGCCGGTATTCTGGTCGCGAACCAGAACAGCGGCATGGCTTCGCTGGTGCAACAGGCCGTCACGGTGCAGGCAAACCTGAGTGTGGGTCGCTAACCCCATAGGAGGCTTTCATGCGTAAGACACTTTTGGCATCAGCAGCCATCGTCGCGCTGGGCTTCAGCGGCTATGCGATGGCCAATCCGTGCTCGGGCGGCGACTACTCGTGCAACCAGAAGTCGAGCAACGGCGACAACAGCCTGTCGAACACGGCGTCATCGACCCAGGGCAGCACCACGGGCGACAACGTCAACGAAGTGACGGGTGCTTCGAAGGTCACGCAGGACTCGTGGAACAACACGAAGTCCGTGGCCGTCAGCAAGCTTGACGGCACCGTGAGCCATGTGAAGGTCACCGGCATCGGCAACGTCGCGACCAACTACGGCAACGTCAACGGCGGCAAGGGCGGCGATGGCGCCAAAGGCCTCGGCGGCAAAGGCGGCAGCGCCGGCGCAGGCGGTGGCTATGGCGGCGACGGCGGCAACGGCGGCCGCGCGATTGCCGGCGACGGCGGATCGTCGCGGGCATCGGGTGGCGACGGCGGCTACGCGAAGGCGTCGGGCGGCGATGGCGGCTGGTCGAAGGCATCCGGCGGCAAGGGCTACGCGAGCGGCGGCGATGCGGGTGCGAAGGGCGGCAGCGCCGGCGCAGGCACGCTGGCAGCCGGCGGCAACGGCAGCGGCCGGGGTGCAGCGCTCGGTGCAGGCGCTGGACTCGGACTCGGCGCTGCTGGCAGCGGCGATCTGTCGGCGCGCGCCGGCGGTGGCGGCGGCACGGCCAGTGCCAACAGCGGTGCAGCGTCGGGCTCGGGCAGCGGCACGGGTAACGGCACGGCAACCGCGTCGGGCAGCGGCACGGGCGGCGCAGCCACGGCAGGCGCGGCGGCAGGCACGGGCGGCACCGCGCCGGCCACGGGCGGCGCAGCAACCGGCTCGGGCGGCACGGCGACGTCGACGGCAGGCGCTGGCGGCGCGGCGACCACCACAGCAGGCGCAGGCGGCGCAGCGACGTCGACGGCCGGCAACGGTGGCGGCGCAACGGGCGGTGCGGGTGCAGCAGGCGGCGCTGGCGGCGCGGCAACGGCGTCGGCTGGTGCCGGCGCAGCAGGCACGGGTGGCGCAGGCGCTGCGGGTGGCGCTGGCGGAGCCGTCTCGGTGTCGACGGGCGCATTCGACATGTCGAACAGCATGGCGAGCGCGGCTCAATCGGCAGCGGGCATCATGGTTCTGAACCAGAACAGCGGCATGGCTTCGTTCGTGCAGCAGGCTGTCACGGTGCAGGCGAACCTGGCTGTCGGCCGCTGACTGACCGCAAGGACAGTTGGCGTCGATTAGCCGTTGTGTGACTGGCCGTGGGGCGTGCGCGCTCCACGGTTTCTGATCCTTCGACGGGCGCACGGGGTAGTCGCGCCCAGCGAAGGTCGCACAAATGTTCTTCGCCGCCCGTCGCTGCGCGTGCCGCCAGGCCGTTGCAGTGCATATCGGCGAAGCACCAGGAGACAACCATGCAGGCGTTCAAACGCATTGCGAAGCTGGTGTTGCCTGTCGTTATCGGATTGCCTTGCCTCGCAGCCCATGTGGTTGCCGGCGAACTGCGTTCTCCCGTGCAAGCGGATACGTCGATCGCTGTCGTCGTTCCCACCGCGCCTGATGCGAGCGGACAGAAGGCGTCTGCGCTCGCTGCATCGCCGGCATCTGCGGGCGCGAGCGATGCGGCGTTCGGTGTCGCCATGACGGCCGAACAGCTCGACGCGCATCGCGGCGGCGAAGCCGTGTTCAACGACATGAACCTGAAGGGCACGGTCGCGAACAACACGGCACGAGGCGTCGATACCGGCTCGAACATGATCACGGGCGGTTCGTTCTCGAATGCCAGCGGTTTGCCGACCGTGATCCAGAACACGGGCGCGAACGTGCTGATCCAGAACGCGACGATCGTCAACGTGCGCTTCGGGGAATAAGCGATGAAGATGCATGCAGCAGGGTGGCTGGTCGCGTGCGCGCTGGCGGCGAGCGCGGCGCGCGCCGACCCGATCACGATTTACGAGCCATCGGGCGCGGGTTACGCGATGCACGTGACGAGCCTGAAAGAGGCTCGCTTCAAGCGCACCATCAAGCAGCAGTTCGACTTCAGCTGCGGCTCGGCTGCTGTCGCGACGCTGCTCACGTATCAATACAACTATCCGATGAACGAGCAGACCGCGTTCCAGGAGATGTACGAGAACGGCGATCAGGCGAAGATCCGCACCGAAGGCTTCTCGCTGCTCGACATCAAGCGCTTTCTGGAGCGGCGCGGCTTTATCGCCGACGGGTACGAGTTGCCGTTGCAAAAGCTCGTCGAAACGAATACGCCCGCCATCGTCCTGATCAGCGAGAGCGGTTATCACCATTTCGTGGTGGTGAAGGGCTTGAAGAACGATCGCGTGCTGATCGGCGATCCCGCGACAGGCACGCGCCCGGTGCCGCTGAAGAGCTTCGAGGCGAAATGGGAGGATCAGGTTCTATTCGTTATCCATAACAAGCCGGGCGTGGGGATTTTCAACGATCCCGGCGACTGGCGAGTCGCGCCGCCCGCACCGCTGTACACGGGCGTCAATCGCGACGGCCTGTTCTTCACCGTGATGCCGAAGCACGGCGCGAGTGATTTCTGAGGGCCATCATGAGAGCGGAGACCCGAAAATTCGCCGGCATTGCCACGATGTTGTGTGGCTCGATGGTGACGTTCGGCGCGCATGCGTTCGAGCAGGGTGCGCCGGATATCGCGAGCGGACCGGTCGAACCGCTCGCAGCAGGCGATGTAGCCAATGAAGCGGTGATCAACGAAGCGCAGTATGCCGTCGATGTATCGCCCGTGGCTGCTTCGACTTCAGAAGAGAGCGACATGGTCGCCCAGGACGATAACGTCCGCCACCAGGAGGTGCGTGATGTCACGGCCGTCACGCACGATATCGGGCAGGAAGCTGACGCGCGCGTCGAACCGCTTCCGGTGTCCTATGCGGCACCGATCGCGGTTCCCGTGCGCAAGGCCAGCAGCGTCGAGACGCCGCGCGAACAGCTACACAAAGCGAGCGCTCGAACGCCGTCGCTGCAGCATGAGCCAGTGACTTCGGATGCAACGCCGACACCGCCCCCCGTGTCGCCCGTGCATGCCGAGCCGCTGGCACATGAGCAGGAGATCGTGAAGCCGCCTGTTTCGTATGCGCGGCATATCGCCGTGCCGCAAGCCGCGCGCAACGACATGCCCCCCGGCGGCAACCGCGAAGTCACAACGCGCGTGGATGCGGAAGATCCGAACTGGTCGTCGAAAACTACGGTCGCGCTCAGTGAAGAAAAACTCGACACGATGCGCGGTGGTTTCGAAGTCGCCGATGGCCTGAAGATCTCGTTCGGCATATCGAGGATCGCAGTCGTGAACGGCAGTCTCGTGACGCAGACCAGTTTCAACATTCCTGATCTGAGCAACATGACGACGCAACAGGCTCAGGCGCTGGCGGCCGCGAACATGGGGTCGTTATTGCAGAATGGCGCGGGGAATGTTGCCCAGCAGGGTTCTGTGCAAGGGCTGTCGGGTGCGGTGATCCAGAATACGCTCAGCAATCAGAACATACAGACGCTGACTACACTCAATGCAACGGTTAATTCATTGGGTTTCTTCAAGAACCTTAATCTGGGCGACACGTTGAACAATGCGTTGTTGAATTCCATCAGGCCGAGATAGAAAAAGGATGATCCGGGTTTGCTGGTGCGTCAAAAACTAAGGCTCGCGGCATAAAGACATCTGCCGCGAGCCTTAACGCAAACAACACGATCAAAACTGGATCGGCATGCGGAACGTCAGCGTGAGATCTGGCGTATCTCGCGTCAGCCCCGCACCCAGCGAGAAATTCAAAGTAGTCTTCGGCGAGAGCCGATACGAATAGCCGACAAGTAGCGTGCCGAGCACCACTCGCACAGAACCCGGCACCGTCGTGCCATTCTGCTTGGTCGGCAACACGATGCTCTGGTCATAGCCGATACTGAACGAAGCCTTCTCATTCAGGGCGAGACCCATGCCGACATTGAAACCCCAGATGTCGCCCGGTTGGACGCGGCCGACGAAGTCGGTCTCGCCATCGAGAATATGCAGGCTCAGATCACTGCGGCCAAAGCTGTGCAGATAACTGAAGTTGCCGAAGAACACCACGGGATCGCTGGGAAACAACCAGGTCAGACCTGGTTGAATCGCGTAGAAGCCGGTGCCCGTGGGCTGTTCGAGCGGCAAGCCCGTGCCCGTCGTATTGCCGACGCAACGCGTGACGCAATCGGTGACCACATCGAACGGACTCTTGCCGGTTGCCGTCTTGAAGCGCAGCCAGCCGATGTAGTAGAACTTGTCCGGGCCGCCTTCGTTCAACTGGTAGCGCAACGTCATTTCGACATCGCCCAGACCATGGCCGTTGCTGTTGAAGACGTTGTCCTGTGCGGAGCCCGTGAAGATCTCGCGGCTGACGGTGTCGTTGGTCGAATAGACATACGGCACACGCACTTCGATCTCCATCCGGTTCGTGATGCCGTAGCGCGCAGCAAGGCCCGCCGTCAGCACGGTCGACTTGATCTCACGCACGTCGATCAGCCCGATCAGCAGTGCGGGAATGATCGTGTAGCCAACCAGCGCGACACGATCCGACGACGAATAGCCGAACTGGAATGACGGCTCGAGCACGAACTTGTTGCGCGGCGTGAGCACGCCCGGCTGATCGAAGATGGGTGCAACGGCAGGCGGCGCGGTATCGGGTATGGGCGCCTGGCCAACGGGTTGCGCCGGCTGGTCGCCGCCCGCGTTCTGCGCCATGTTGATGGTGTTCGCCGACGCCGCACCTGCCGTGGCGCCCGCTGTTGCTGCGGCATCGGCTGCATTCGGCGGGCCGCCGCTGCTGTCCGCTGCGTTCTGCGCAAGACCCGCTGTGGCCGGTGCGCCAGCACCCGGTTGACCCGTGCCGCGTGTCGCGTCGAGCATGCGTGAATCGAGTGCCTTGCTTAATTGCTGGAATTGCGCTTCTTCTTCAGCGAGTTTGCGCTTTAATGCATCGAGTTCCTTTATGCGGTTGTTGAGTTCCTGGCGAAGGGTTGCGATATTTTCTTGTGCGGTTTGATCCTGTAACGATTGCGCATGTGCTTCAAAGTAAAAGAGAAGCAGGGTTGCGTAACTGATCGTCCGCACATGTCGAAATGGCTCGCGCTTCATGGGTCTGTTCTCCATGTCAGGCTTGCAGGTTCTACCCCGGTACACCTAGACAACAGGCCAGCGGCATCGACATGTCTAGTCGTTGTGCTGGGCATGAAAGCGCCCTTTGCAAGACCGCATTGCACGACTCAGGAGCGCCCCCATGCTCGCGAATGGCATCGGTATTGAAACCGTGATCCGCTATTGGTATCTAATTCGAAATTTTCCTGGTGCATCTGCAATAAGGCCTTTAAAAAAATGATCGTCAGATGCCTTATCACGGACCATAAAAGCCTAACGCATCAATGCATCATTCGCTAATAAGAAGAACCCTGGCCTGTGATGGTTAGCCAACAGAACGAAGCGTTTTCATTGCGCTTTAAAGCACGTGCAGCGTGATTTGCACGTTCCTTCGACACGCCTCTGTCACAACCGCGCGCAAGCATGCGCGATGTGCGTGTGCACAATCCGTTTCTGCTCAACGGGTGCATAATGCGCTTCAGTCGATGCAGTCGATTGCCGCCCGCCGTGGAGGACGTCATGCAAGCGAAGAACGAAGAAGCCGTTGCTCATCTGCTCAACGATGTGGTCGAATTCGCGCGAGGACGATTGCCCGAGCCCGCGTTCGCAGCCGTCGAACCTTTCCTGCGCCATTACTACGATTTCGCCGACGCAGACGATCTGCAAAGCCGCGGCATCGCCGATCTGTACGGCGCGGCGATGGCACACTGGCAAACGGCGCAACGCTTCGTGCCAGGCAGCGAACGTCTGCGCGTCTACAACCCGATACTCGAACAGCATGGCTGGCATTCCGATCACACCGTCATCGAGATCGTCAACGACGACATGCCGTTCCTGGTGGATTCGGTGTCGATGGCCGTCAATCGCCTCGGCCTCTCGCTGCATTCGGTGCTGCACCCCGTATTCCGCATATGGCGCGGCAAGGACGGCGGCATCGAACGGATCGCGCCGGGTGGCGCATCGAGCGATGACGGCCAGTCGCAGCTCGCGTCCTTCATTCATTTCGAAGTAGACCGTTGCGGCGATGCCGCGAAGCTCGATGCACTGCGCGACGAGATCGCCAAGGTGCTCGGCGACGTGCGCGCCGCCGTCGAAGACTGGCCGAAGATCGTCGAGATCGCACGCACGACGATCCGTGACATGGCCACGCGCGAGACCAGCCCCGAAGGCGTCGAAGCGCGTGCGTTCCTCGAATGGATGGTCGCGGATCACTTCACGTTTCTCGGCCAGCGCGATTACGAACTCGTCGCGCACGATGGCCAGTACGGTTTGCGCGGCGTGGCAGGCTCGGGCTTCGGCATCTTGCGCGAAGCGTTGCGGCCGCAGGGCGCATCCGAGGTGACGCCGCTGCCGGCAGCCGCCGCCGGGATCATCGCGGGCGCGACGCCTATCTTTCTGACCAAGGCCAATTCGCGCGCGACCGTGCACCGGCCCGGCTATCTCGACTATGTCGGCGTGAAGCTCGTCGGACCGGATGGAAAGATCTGCGGCGAGCGGCGATTTATCGGGCTGTATACATCGACGGCTTATACGACGTCCGCTTCGGAAATCCCGATCGTGCGGCGCAAATGCGCGAACATCGTGCGCCGTGCGGGTTTTCTGCCGAAGGGCCATCTCGGCAAATCGCTGGTGACGGTGCTGGAAACGTATCCACGCGACGAACTGTTCCAGGCCGATGAGAACGAACTCTACGATACGGCCATGGGCGTGCTGCGTCTGCAGGAACATCAGCGCACGCGCATGTTCGTGCGGCGCGATCGCTTCGGCCGCTTCGTGTCGTGCCTCGTGTTCGTGCCGCGTGAAAAGTACAACACCGATTTGCGGCGGCGCATTGCGAAACTGCTGATGTCGGCCTTCAACGGCACGAACGTCGAATTCACGCCGCTGTTGTCGGAGTCGACGCTCGCGCGCATTCATTTCGTCGTGCATGCAGAGCCGGGCGCGATGCCCGAAGTCGATACGCGCGAACTCGAAGCGCGCCTGATTCAGGTCGCACGCCGCTGGCAGGACGATCTCGCCGATGCATTGCTTGATGCATTCGGCGAAGAGCAGGGTAACCGCCTGCTGCAGCACTATGCCGACTCGTTCCCAGCGGGCTATCGCGACGACTATCCCGCGCGCACGGCGGTGCGCGATATCGAACTGATCGAGCGCGTACAAGGCACCGAGCAGATCGCGATGAATCTGTACCGGCCTATTGAAGCAGGCCCGCGCGCGTTTCGTTTCAAGGTGTATCGCGTTGGCGATCCGATTGCGCTGTCGCGCAGCTTGCCGATGCTCGAACATCTCGGCGTGCGTGTCGATGAAGAACGTCCTTATCTGATTGAAGCACCAGGCGCGGCGCCCGCATGGATTCACGATTTCGGCCTCGAACTCGCCGACGACGCCGAGTTCGACATCGAGCGCGTGAAAGGTTTGTTCGAAGACGCATTCGAACGCGTCTGGACGGGCGACATCGAAGACGATAACTACAACCGGCTGGTGCTGCGTGCGCAGTTGAGCGCACGCGAAGTCATCATATTGCGGGCCTATGCGAAGTACTTGCGGCAAGTCGGCTCGACTTTCAGCGACGCGTATATCGAACGCGCGTTGACGGGCAATCCCGCCATTGCGCGCATGCTGGTCGAACTGTTCATCGCGCGTTCGGACCCGGCGCCTGCCACGCCGCGAGAAACGCGCGTCGAGCGGTTGCTGAAGACGATCGAAGGTGCACTGGATGAAGTGCCGAATCTCGACGAAGACCGCATCCTGCGGCAGTTCCTCGGCGTGATCAACGCGACGCAGCGCACGAATTACTACCGGCGCGAAGCGGACGGCAAACCGAGATCGTATCTGTCGTTCAAGCTGGATCCCGCGAAAGTGCCGGGCCTGCCCGAGCCGAAGCCGATGTGGGAAATATGGGTATATTCGCCGCGTGTCGAAGGCGTGCATCTGCGTGGCGGGCGCGTGGCGCGCGGCGGCTTGCGCTGGTCCGATCGCCGTGAAGATTTCCGCACGGAAGTGCTCGGCCTCATGAAAGCGCAGATGGTGAAGAACGTCGTGATCGTGCCGGTGGGATCGAAGGGCGGCTTCGTCGTGAAGAACCCGCCGCCGCCCACCGATCGCGAAACGTGGATGCGCGAGGGCGTTGCGTGCTATCAGACCTTCCTGCGCGGCCTGCTCGATCTCACCGACAACCGCGTGAGCGGCGCGATCGTGCCGCCGCCCGATGTCGTGCGGCATGATCCCGACGACCCCTATCTCGTCGTCGCCGCCGACAAGGGCACGGCCACGTTCTCCGACTACGCGAACGCGATTTCGCAGGAATACGGCTTCTGGCTCGACGATGCGTTCGCATCGGGTGGATCGGTCGGCTACGACCACAAGAAGATGGGCATCACGGCGCGCGGCGCGTGGGAATCGGTCAAGCGCCACTTCCGCGAAATGGGCGTCGATACGCAGACCATGGATTTCACGGTGGTCGGCGTGGGCGACATGTCGGGCGACGTGTTCGGCAATGGCATGCTGCTGTCGCCGCATATCCGCCTGATTGCCGCATTCGATCATCGACATGTGTTCCTCGACCCGAACCCCGATCCCGCGACGAGCTTCGCCGAGCGCCAACGGCTTTTCAATCTCGACCGTTCGAGCTGGGCCGACTACGATCCCGCGCTGATCTCGGCGGGCGGCGGCGTGTTTGCGCGCACGGCGAAGACGATCCCGCTGTCGCAGGCCGTGCAGTCGATGCTTGGCATCACGGCTGCTGCGCTTGCGCCTGCCGAACTGGTGCGCGCGATTCTGCAGGCACCTGTCGATCTGTTGTACAACGGCGGCATCGGCACCTACGTGAAAGCGAGCCGCGAAACGCATGCGCAGGTCGGCGACAAGGCCAACGACGCCGTGCGCGTAAACGGCTGCGATCTGCGCTGCAAGGTGGTCGCGGAAGGCGGCAATCTGGGTCTCACGCAACTGGGCCGCATCGAGTTCGCGCAACGCGGCGGACGCATGAATACCGATGCTATCGACAACTCCGCTGGTGTCGATTGCTCGGACCACGAGGTGAACATCAAGATCCTGCTCGGCCTCGTCGTGGCCGACGGTGAAATGACGGAGAAGCAACGCAACGCCTTGCTTGCCGAAATGACGGAAGAAGTGGGCCTGCTGGTGTTGCAGGACAATTACTATCAGACTCAGGCGCTGTCGATTGCGGGCCGCTACGCCGCCGAACTTTTCGATGCCGAGATGCGCATGATGCGCTATCTGGAACGTGCCGGCCGCCTGAATCGTGTGATCGAGTTTCTGCCGACGGAAGAAGAGATCAACGAGCGCATTGCCGCGAAGCAGGGTTTGACGTCGCCCGAGCGCGCGGTGCTGCTCGCGTACAGCAAGATGTGGCTCTACGATGCATTGCTCGAATCCGACGTGCCGGAAGATCCGCTGGTGGCGGGCATGCTGACCGAGTACTTCCCGAAGCCGTTGCGTCAGCGCTTTGGTGAGCCGATGCAGCGTCACCCGTTGCGCCGCGAAATTCTCGCTACGCATCTGACCAATGCGTTGATCAACCGCGTCGGCTGCGCGTTCGTGCTGCGCATGATGGAGGAAGCGGATTCGGGTCCGGGCGCCATCGTGCGCGCCTGCATGGTCGCGCGCGACATCTTCGATCTGAACGACGTATGGCGTGGCATCGATGCGCTCGACAATCGTGTGGCCGACGATGTGCAGGCGCGCATGTTCGTCGAAGTGGTGAAACTGCTCGAGCGTGCCGCGCTGTGGATACTGCCGCAGCTGCAATCGGCGGGCGCGAAGAACGGTGGCGTGACCGAGTTGATCGTGCGGTGCCGCGACGCCGTGCAACGCCTTGCGCCGCAATTGCCGATGCTGTTGCCTGCATGCGATCTCGAAGCGTTGTCCGAGCGGCAGCGCGTGCTGGTCGATGCGGGTGTCGATAGTGAACTGGCCGTGCGCGTCGCGAGCGGCGACATTCCTGCGGCGTTGCTCGACATTGCGGAAGTTGCGTCGGCGACGCAGCGCGGTCTCGAACTCGTGGCGGGCGTGTACTTCGCGCTGGGCACGCAACTGAACTACGGCTGGATCGACGAACGCGCTGCCGAGTTGCCGACACCCGCGCACTGGGATCTGATTGCGCGTGCTGGCGCGCTGGGCGAGTTTGGCCGGCTCAAGCGTGCACTGGCGACGGCGGCATTGGCGGAAGCACCCGATGCCACGGCCGCACAAGCCGTCGTCGATGCGTGGCGCAGCAAGCGCGAGGGCGCACTCGCGCATTACGCGCAACTGCTGACGGACGTGCGCGCTGCAGGCGGTGCGAGTCTGTCGATGCTGCTGGTGGTGGTGGGGTCGATGGCGACGCTCGAACACAGCTAGCGTGAGCCCGCGCGCGCTGCCCGAATGCCGGGCGGCGTGCTGCGGCGCGACCGTTGCAGTGCGACCTATTCGACAGCGCGATTGCGGATTGCCTGATAATAGGCGTTATCGACCATCCGTCAATCCATCATCATGAGCGAATCCGCTGTCACTTCAAACGTGCCTCGTCTCACGAGCCTTTCGCATGGCGGCGGCTGCGGCTGCAAGATTGCGCCGGGCGTGCTGTCCGACCTCCTCAAACGCAACATGCCGTTGCCGTCGTTTCCCGATCTGCTGGTCGGCACGGAAACTTCGGACGATGCCGCCGTGTATCGGCTCAACGATGAGCAGGCCATCATCGCGACCACCGATTTCTTCATGCCGATAGTCGACGATCCCTACGATTTCGGCCGCATCGCCGCGACCAATGCGCTCTCCGACGTCTACGCCATGGGCGGCAAGCCAATCCTTGCGCTCGCGCTGGTCGGCATGCCCATCAACGTGTTGCCGCACGACGTGATCGCTGCCGTGCTGCGCGGCGGAGAAGATGTGTGCACACAGGCGGGCATTCCCGTCGCGGGCGGCCATTCGATCGATTCCGTCGAGCCGATCTACGGTCTGGCCGCGCTCGGCGTGGTGCATCCAAAGCGCGTCAAGCGCAACGCGTCTGCGCAGGCGGGCGACGTGCTCGTGCTCGGCAAGCCGTTGGGCGTGGGCGTGCTGTCGGCGGCACTCAAGAAGAATCAACTCGATGAAGCCGGCTATGCCGCGATGATCGCGGCCACGACGAAGCTCAATCGTCCCGGCACAGAACTCGCCGCGCTCGACGGCGTGCACGCATTGACGGACGTGACAGGCTTTGGCCTGCTCGGCCATACGCTTGAACTCGCACGCGGCGCGCAACTGACTGCGCGCGTGCGTTACGCGGATTTGCCGTGGATTGCAGGCGTCGATGCGTTCGTCGCAGCGGGCGTATTCACGGGTGCATCGGGCCGCAACTGGGCTTCATATGGTGAAGCCGTGCGTCTCGCGCAAACGCTGCCCGACACGGCACGCACGTTGCTCACCGATCCGCAGACATCGGGTGGTTTGCTTGTGTCGTGCGCACCCAATAGCGTTGACGATGTGCTCGCGATCTTCCGCGCGGATGGATTCGATGATGCAAAGGTGATTGGCGAATTGCATGAAGGCGAGCCGCGCGTGGAAGTCGTCTGATTCTTTTACTCCAATTGCATCAAGACAAATCGAAGAGCCAATGAAAGAAGAATCACCGAAGGCCATTTTCTATGCATTGGGCGCGAACGTGGGCATTGCGGTCTGCAAGTATGCAGCGGCGGCATTCACAGGTTCCGGGTCCATGTTTGCCGAAGCGATTCACTCGACGGCCGATTGCGGCAACCAGATATTGCTGCTGTTCGGTCTCAAGCAGGCGCGCCGTCCGGCGAGTCCGTTGCATCCTCTCGGCGCGGGCCGTGCCATCTATTTCTATTCGCTGCTGGTTGCGTTGCTGCTGTTCTTTGTCGGTGGCGCGTTTTCTGTGTACGAGGGCGTGCATCGTCTGATGGCGCGGGAGCCGTTGTCGCATGCGTATATCGCGCTTGGCGTGCTCGGTGTATCGGTTGTGCTCGAAACGTTTTCGTTGATGGGCGCAATCCGCGAAATCCGCAAGACCAATCCCGACAAATCGATGTGGCGATGGTTTCGGGAAACGCGCGAATCGGAACTGCTCGTCGTCCCGGGCGATGACGTGGCCGCCTTGCTCGGCCTTGCGATTGCATTCGTCGCGGTCCTGTTGACGATGATCACGGGCAATCCGGAATTCGACGCGTGGGGTTCGATCGGCGTCGGCATTCTGCTGATGGTGATTGCTTATCTGGTGGCGCGTGAAGTGAAGTCGATGATGATTGGCGAATCGGCCAGCCCGGAAGTGCGGCGCGCCATCGAAGCCCATTTGCGCGCACGCGGGGAGATTCGCAGCATCATCAATCTGATTACGCTGCAATGGGGCCGGCATGTGGTCGTGGCCGTGCAGGCCGAGATGATCGACTACGAAAGCGGCCGCGCGATGGTGGACGCGATCAATATCGTCGAAGCGGATTTGCAGGAGAAGTTTCCGCAAGTGCGTTGGGTGTTTTTCGAACCGGATGTGCCGAGAGTGAGAACCGAGGCGTCGCGCGATTAGGCGTTAGTCGGTACGCGTTTCATTGGCCCGCGAATGATGCGATTGATGCATCGCTCGCGGGCCTTTTCACGTGATGCATACGCTTAATGATTTATGCAGATCGGCTATTCGAGCGCGTAAAAGGAATTAGCTAATGGAAAACAATTCGATGCCACCTATACTTAGCTCCGCCCAGTTACGCGAGGGCATGCATGCCATTTTCAATCTTTTAACGCGCTCAGAGAAAGGACTTGTCATGGTAACTCGCACAGTAGGCGCATTGACGGCATTTGCACTGGCCGCATGCACAGCAATATCACCGCTGGCGAATGCGCAGGACGATAACTTTTCGCAAAACAATGGCGGATCGCATGGCCGTCCTGTGAAGGTGATGATCATTTCGATGTTCGGGCCGGAAGGCCAGGTGTGGCTCGACAAGCTCGGGCCATGGCAGAGCATTCCCGTGGACGGCTTATCGCCGGATTATCCCGACATTCATTGCAACAGGCAGGATATCTGCGTGATGACGACAGGGATGGGCCATGCCAATGCCGCTGCATCGACGATGGCGCTCACGTTCTCTTCACGTTTCGATTTGCGCCACACCTATTTCATGGTGGCGGGCATAGCGGGCATCGATCCCATTCAAGGAACAGTGGGCTCCGCAGCGTGGGCGAATTATCTCGTCGGTTTCGGCATTCAATGGGAAATAGACGGACGTGAAATCCCGCCAGGCTGGACTACCGGCTATCTCGGCATCAATACGAAAAGCCCAACAGAAAAGCCGCCACTCGATTATCGAACGGAAGTTTTCCAGTTGAATACACGTCTTGCGAATACCGCTTTTGCGTTGTCGCATAACGTGGTGTTGTCGGACAACGCGCAAGCGCAGGCCGCACGTGCCAAATACAGCTACGCACCTGCTAACCGTCCACCGACCGTTATTCAATGCGACACACTCGCGGGCGATACGTGGTGGTCAGGTACGGATCTCGGCCAACGCGCGCGCGACTGGACGAAGATTCTCACTGACGGCAAAGGCACGTACTGCACGACGCAACAGGAAGACAACGCAACCTATGAAGCACTAAAGCGGGCCGCGAGTGTGCATCGTGTCGATCTGAACCGTGTGGCAGTACTCCGCGCGGGATCCGATTTCGATCGTCCTTATGACGGGCAGACGAGTGCCGACAATCTGCTCAATTACGCCGATCAGGGCGGCTTTACGATCGCGCTCCAGAACCTTTATCTGGCGGGCAATCCACTCGTGCAGGATATCGTGTCGCATTGGGGCGAATGGCGCAACGGCGTCCCGCAGCGCTGATAGTCTGGTATCGGATCGATACGCACCAATGCAAGGCGCCCAATCGCGTAAAAGCGATTGGGCGCCTTGTTTCACCACGGTATTGCCTCGTGCGCTCAGTGCGCGCGATACGGCGTCCAGACGGGCGTGTCTGCAGCCCAGTCATCCAGTTCCGAGGGGCTCATATCTGACTCCTTCGAGTTCGATTAGAAAAAGATTGATGCTTACTGGCCGCGAGCGACGCGCACGCTGCCATCGCCTTGCTGCACGTCGAGGCGTTCGGCTTGCGTGCGGCCAATCAGGCCTTGTTCCGGATACGACGTCTTGTTCAGCGAAGGCAGCGTGCCGTCGCGATAGGCGTCGGCAACTTCTGCGCGCACTTCAGCACGTGTTTTCGGTGCCGATGCGCCAGACGAGTGTTGCCACCATTGATCGTTATACGATCCTGCGTGGCCAATGCCACCGCCGCCGCCGGCAAATGCCGGTGCGCTGACGAGCAGCGAGAGAGCAAGACCTGCCAGCAGATTGCGCTTCATGATTCACTCCGGTCGATTTAATTCGTTTGCTTTGCCGTGTAGTCCGGCGTCGCGACAGGGTGAAATGTAGGCTTTGACGTGCGGGCGATAAACCCGACTTTCGTGAAATGAATTGTCGCAATTTCAGAACAATCGCGGCGCGATGCCGCGATCGTCCCTTAAATAAAGGCCTGGCAGCCTATGCGACCCATTCCGTCATGACAGGTGTTTTGAAGTCCGGCGCTTCTTCTTTCTGCTCGAACGTGCGTTGCGTGCAGGTCTTGTCGAGGCTTGCGCGGCCACTCAGCAACGGGCAGCGATCGAAAATCTCTGCGATCCAGTCGACGAATACGCGTACCTTCGACGACAGATGCCGGCTGTGCGGATACACCGCAGAAATAGGCATGGGCAGCGGTTTCAGATCGGGCAGTACTTCGACGAGCTGGCCCGAGCGCAGATGCGGCAGCACCATGAAGAGCGGCGGCTGGATCAGGCCGAAGCCTTCGAGGCCACACGTGACGTACGCGTCCGCATCGTTCACGGACACCACGCCCTTCATCTTCACCTCGACTTCCTTGCCTTCGACGAGGAACGACCAGTCCATGACCCGGCCGGTGCGGCTCGAAAAGTAATTGACGGCCTTGTGCTGCTCGAGATCGTCGAGTGTCTGAGGAATGCCTGCGCGTTCGATATACGCGGGCGATCCGCAGGTCACGCCTTCGAATAACCCTATTCGGCGTGCGACCAATGACGAATCCTGCAGCGCGCCGACCCGCACCACGCAATCGACGCCTTCCTGCAGCAGATCGACCGGGCGGTCGGACAAACCGAGTTGCAGATCGATATCCGGATACTTTGTGTGGAATTCGCACAGCTGGGGAATCACCAGCAGACGACCGATCGATCCCGGCATATCGACACGCAACTTTCCGTTCGGCTTCTTGTTGCCGCTCTGGAAACTGGCTTCCGTTTCTTCGACGTCCGCGAGAATGCGCACGCAACGCTCGTAATACGCCGCGCCGTCAGGCGTCAGCGAAAGACGGCGTGTCGTGCGATGCAAGAGGCGCGTGCCGAGAAACGCTTCGAGATTCTGGATGATCGTTGTAACGGAAGCGCGGGGTAGATCGAGCGTTTCCGCAGCCCGGGTGAAGCTGTTCGTATCGACGACCCGGGTGAACACTTGCATGGCCTGAAGCCGGTCCATTGCAAACCTCCGAAAGAGCCGGAGCACTGGTGAAGCATCCCCATTCGCCATTTAACGTTTGGCGAACGCGGCGAATAAAGGCATTCGATTGTTCAGGTGCACCGAATTGTGTTGCCGGATTATAGGCATTTATTTGGAAGTCTGCTGGTCCCACAATTCGCCCCATTCGATAGCTTCGCGCATTGCGCTGTTCGACATGGATGCATTCAACCCGCGCCACACCTTTGTTCCGCCCGGCACGAGCTTCGGCGACAACGCCTCACTGCTGGACGTCACCGACGTGCGGGTAGAAGGATACGCGCAGGACATCACGTTGCGCCTTTACCGGCGAGCCGCCGCCAAAAACGGCCTGCCGATCCTGCTCTATTTTCACGGCGGAGGTTTCGTACGCGGTTCGATCGACGAAGCCGACTACGCCGCACGTTATTTCGCGCAGCACACGCCGGCACTGGTCGTATCGGTCGGTTACTCGCTTGCGCCGCAATTTCCGTTTCCGGCTGCGCCCGAAGATGCGCACCGCGCCGCGCTGTGGGTGCAAACGCGCGCACGGGCGTTCGGCGGCAACACGAAAAAGATTGGCGTAGCGGGCCACGATGCAGGTGGCTCGCTCGCGAATTGCCTGGCGTTCATCGGCCGCGATCGCGGGGATGTGCGGATCGATGCGCAGGCATTGTTCGGACCGATGCTCGACCCGAGCCTCACGCGTCTTGGCGACGAGAAGCGTTTGAGTTCGGACATCACCGCAAGCGAATGCGCGGCGTGTTATCGCGCGTATTTGCCGCAGGCTTCGCAGCGCATGCATCCGTATGCCGCACCGCTCGAATCGGTGCGGCTCGCGGGCTTGCCCGCCACGCTGATTGCCACCGCGCAAAACGACGTGCTGCACGTCGAAGCGGAGAAGTACGCGAGCAATCTGATCGATGCGGGCGTGCAGACGCAGGTGGTCCGCTATCCGAGCGTATCGCACGCGGCGCTGGCCAATCATCCGGCGGCACTGCTCGAGGCGGTTCGATTCTTTCAGTGGCGCTTCGATGAGCGCGCACTCCGATAAACAAATCTCTCAACTAAATTCCGGAGTCTGACATGTCAGTTTTACCTCTCTCGCGTTCGAAGCTGGCGGTTGCAGCGCTAGCAGTACTTGTCATTGCGGGTCTCGGCACGTTTGGCGCGATTCGCGTCGATGCGCGCGCGCCTGCGCAATCCGCGCCGACCATCGTGCCGGAAGTCGATGTCGCCACTGTCGTGCAGAAAACCATCACGGACTGGCAAACCTATTCGGGCCGCCTGCAGGCAGTCGAAAAGGTCGATGTGCGTCCGCTCGTGTCGGGCACGATCGTGTCCGTGAACTTCCAGGACGGCGCGCTGGTGAAGAAGGGCGACGTGCTGTTCGTGATCGATCCGCGTCCGTATCAGGCGGAAGTCGATCGCACGGCAGCGCAACTTGCCGCTGCACAATCGCGTGCGGGTTACGCGCAAAGCGACTGGGAACGCGCGCAACGCCTGATCGGCGATAGCGCCATTGCCAAACGCGATTACGACGAGAAGCAGAACAACGCGCGTGAAGCGACTGCCAACGTGAAGGCCGCACAGGCCGCGCTCGAAGCGGCGCAGATCAATCTCGGCTACACGAAGATCGTTGCGCCCGTGGCGGGCCGCGTGTCGCGTGCGGAGATCACGCTCGGCAACGTCGTGAACGCGGGCGCAAGCGCCGCACCGCTGACCACGCTGGTGTCCGTCTCGCCGATCTACGCAGAGTTCGATGCCGACGAACAGACGTACCTGCAATACATCAGCCAGGAGAAGAACGACAGCAAGGTGCCCGTCGAACTGGGCCTCGCGAACGAAACGGGTTATTCGCGCAAGGGCACGATCCAGTCGGTCGATAACCGCCTCGATACCTCGTCGGGCACGATCCGCGTGCGCGCGCGTTTCGACAACACGGATGGCGCGCTGGTCCCCGGTCTGTATGCACGCGTCAAAGTGGGTGGTAGCGAGCCGCATTCGGCGCTGCTGATCGACGACGCAGCAATCGGCACGGACCAGGACAAGAAGTTCGTGTTCGTCGTCGACAAGGACGATCACGTCGCCTATCGCGAGATCCAGTTGGGTGATCTGCAAGGCAATCTGCGCGTGGTGAAGGGCGGTTTGCACGCGGGCGACCGCATCGTCGTGAACGGCACGCAACGCGTGCGCCCCGGTGCGCAGATTCGCGCGCACATGGTGCCGATGGGCGACGGCAACGCAAGCAGCGATGCGAACAACGCGCCCGCTGCCGACGATGCACAGGCAGAGAAGCAGGCACAGCTCGACGGTTCGAAGGCGAAGCACAGCGAACCGCAAACGCAGGCACAGGCGCAGCCGCGTACGAAGGCGCGCAAGGATTCGTGATCGCGCCATCCGAAGGCCGCAAGCACGCATTCTTCAGTGTATCTGCACAGGAAGTAAGCGCTTCAACTTCAAGAGCTTTACATGAACATATCCAAATTCTTTATCGATCGGCCGATCTTTGCGGGCGTGCTATCGGTCCTGATTCTGCTGGCAGGTTTTATTGCCTTATTCCAGCTGCCGATCTCCGAATATCCGGAAGTGGTGCCGCCGTCCGTGGTGGTGCACGCGCAGTATCCCGGCGCGAATCCGAAGGTGATCGCCGAGGCTGTGGCGTCGCCGCTCGAAGAGCAGATCAACGGTGTCGAGAACATGCTGTACATGCAGTCGCAGGCGAATAGCGACGGCAATCTCACGCTCACCGTCACGTTCAAGCTCGGCACCAATCCCGATCTCGCGACGCAGCTGGTGCAGAACCGCGTGAATCAGGCATTGCCGCGTTTGCCGGAAGACGTGCAGCGTCTCGGCGTGACGACGATCAAGAGCTCGCCCACGCTGACGATGGTCGTGCATTTGATCTCGCCGAACGACCGTTACGACATGACGTATCTGCGCAACTACGCGCTGCTCAACGTGAAGGATCGCCTCGAGCGGATCAAGGGCGTCGGCGAGGTGCAGTTGTGGGGCGCAGGTGACTACGCGATGCGCGTGTGGCTCGATCCCGCCAAGGTGGCGCAGCGCAATCTGACAGCGATGGAAGTCGTCAATGCGATTCGCGAGCAAAACATTCAGGTGGCGGCCGGTGTGATCGGCGCATCGCCATCTGTGCCGGGCACGCCGCTGCAATTGTCGGTGAATGCACGCGGCCGTCTGAAGACGGAAGCAGAGTTTGGCGACATCGTCGTGAAGACGGCACCCGATGGCGCCGTGACGTATCTGAAAGATATTGCGCGCGTCGAGTTGGCAGCGTCGGAATATGGCCTGCGTTCGCTGCTGGATAACAAGCCGGCGGTGGCAATGGCGATCAACCAGTCGCCGGGTGCGAACTCGCTGCAGATCTCCGACGAAGTGCGCGCGACGATGAAGGAACTCAGCGCGGATTTCCCGTCGGGCGTCGAATACAAGATCGTCTATGACCCGACGCAGTTCGTGCGTTCGAGTATCGAAGCGGTGGTGCATACGCTGCTCGAAGCGATTGCGCTGGTCGTGATCGTGGTGATCGTGTTCCTGCAGACGTGGCGCGCATCGATCATTCCGCTGATTGCCGTGCCTGTTTCGATTGTCGGTACGTTCTCGTTGCTGCTGGCGTTCGGTTTCTCGATCAACGCGCTGTCGCTGTTCGGGATGCTGCTCGCCATCGGTATCGTGGTCGATGATGCGTTCGAGGTGGTGGAAAACGTCGAACGGAACATCGAAAGCGGATTGAGTGCGCGAGACGCGACGTACAAGGCCATGCAGGAAGTGAGCGGGCCGATTATCGCTATCGCGCTGACGCTGGTCGCCGTGTTCGTGCCGCTCGCGTTCATGACGGGTCTGACGGGCCAGTTCTACAAGCAGTTCGCCATGACCATTGCGATCTCGCCGGTGATCTCGGCGTTCAACTCGCTGACGCTGTCGCCCGCACTGTCGGCGATGCTGCTGCGCGGTCACGACGCGAAGGAAGACTGGCTGACGCGCGTGATGAACCGTCTGCTCGGCGGCTTCTTCCGGCGCTTCAACAAGGTGTTTCATCGCGGCGCGGAAAGCTATGGCCGTGGCGTGAACGGCGTGCTCAAGCGCAAGGGCGCAATGCTGGTCGTGTATGCCGTGTTGCTGGGTCTGACGGTGCTCGTGTCGCGTATCGTGCCGGGCGGCTTCGTGCCCGCGCAGGACAAGGAGTATCTGATCGCGTTCGCGCAGTTGCCGAATGGCGCGTCGCTCGACCGGACCGAGAAGGTGATCCGCGATATGGGCGCGATTGCGCTGAAGCAGCCGGGCGTGGAAAGCGCGGTGGCGTTCCCGGGTCTGTCGGTGAATGGCTTCACGAACAGTTCGAGTGCGGGCATCGTGTTCGTCACGCTCAAGCCGTTCCATGACCGCAAGGGCAAGGCGCTGTCGGCGGGTGCGATTGCGGGCGCGCTGAACCAGAAGTATGGCGCGATCAAGGATTCGTTCGTCGCCGTGTTCCCGCCGCCGCCCGTGCTCGGTCTCGGCACGCTGGGTGGCTTCAAGATGCAGCTGGAAGATCACGGCGCCGTGGGTTACGCAGAGTTGAACAAGGCAGCGGAAGCGTTCATCAAGAAGGCTTCGACGACGCCCGAACTCGGCCCCTCGTTCTCGAGCTATCAGATCAACGTGCCGCAGCTGAACGTCGATCTGGATCGCGTGAAGGCGAAGCAGTTGGGCGTGCCCGTGACGGACGTATTCAGCACGATGCAGGTGTATCTCGGCTCGCTGTACGTGAACGACTTCAACCGCTTTGGCCGCGTGTACCAGGTGCGTGTGCAGGCAGATGCGCCGTATCGTCAGCAGGCCGACGACATCCTGCAACTGAAGACGCGCAACGCGAATGGCGACATGGTGCCGCTGTCGTCGCTGGTGACGGTGACGCCCACGTATGGTCCGGAAATGGTGGTGCGCTACAACGGCTACACGGCTGCCGACATCAACGGTGGACCGGCGCCGGGCTACTCGTCGGGTGAGGCGCAGGCGGCAGCCGAGCGCATCGCGGCGGAAGTGTTGCCGAAGGGCGTGAAGCTCGAGTGGACCGACCTGACGTATCAGCAGATTCTCGCGGGCAATGCAGGGCTGTGGGTGTTCCCGATCAGCGTGCTGCTGGTGTTCCTCGTGCTTGCTGCGCTGTACGAGAGCCTGACGTTGCCGCTGGCGGTGATCCTGATCGTGCCGATGAGCGTGCTGTCCGCGCTGACGGGTGTATGGCTCACGCAGGGCGACAACAACATCTTCACGCAGATCGGTTTGATGGTGCTGGTGGGGCTGGCGTCGAAGAACGCGATTCTGATCGTCGAGTTTGCGCGTGAACTGGAGCACGACGGACGCACGCCGCTGCAGGCTGCAATCGAAGCGAGCCGTATGCGTCTGCGCCCGATTCTGATGACGTCGATCGCATTCATCATGGGCGTGGTGCCGCTGGTGCTGTCGAGCGGCGCGGGTTCGGAGATGCGTCACGCGATGGGTATCGCAGTGTTCTTCGGGATGCTGGGCGTGACGCTGTTCGGTCTCATGTTGACGCCGGTGTTCTACGTGGTGCTGCGCACGCTGGCGGGCGGCAAGATTCACGTCGCGCAGAAAGACTCGCCGCATCTCGTCGCACACACGACGGACGCCTGATGGAGAAAATGACAATGAAAAATTTTCAGGAAATGAGTGGGCTGGGCCGCGCGGCGGCGAGCACGCTGCTGATGTTGCTGCTCGCGGCGTGCTCGGTCGAGCCGACGTACAAGCGCCCTGATGCCGCGACGCCTGCGGCATTCAAGGAAGCGCCGGCAACGGCATCGACGACGGACGCAGCGGCCACGCCGCTGCCCGCGAGCGAGGCCGGCACATGGAAAACGGCTGAGCCTGCCGAAGAGGCGCAGCGCGGCGAATGGTGGACGGTGTTCGGCGATTCGACGTTAAACGACCTCGAAAAGCAGGCCGCCGATGCAAACCAGAACCTGAAGGCCGCTGCTGCGCGCGTGCAGGAATCGCGTGCATTGACGCAGCAGGCGCGCGCCGACTGGTTCCCGTCGTTCGATGCGGGCTTCGGTCCGACCCGCGAGCGTCTGTCGCCGGCGTCGCAATTCCTGCCGAACGACGCGAAGGTGCCGACGCAAACGCTGTGGCGCGCGCAAGCGACGGCTTCGTATGAAGTCGATCTGTTTGGCCGTGTGAGTTCGAACGTGAACGCTGCGCGTGCCGACCAGGCGCAGAGCGAGGCCTTGTTCCGCTCGGTGCAGCTGGCGTTGCAGGCGGACGTCGCGCAGAACTATTTCCAGTTGCGCGAGTTCGACACGCAGTTGACCTTGTACCGTCAGACGGTGACATTGCGTGAGGATGCGTTGAAGCTGGTGGAACGCCGCTTCAAGGAAGGCGACATCAACGAACTCGATGTGTCGCGTGCGCGCAATGAACTGGCGACGGCGCGTGCCGATGCGGTTGGTGTCGCGCGTCAGCGTGCTGCATCGGAGCATGGTCTCGCGATTCTGCTCGGCAAGGCGCCCGCCGACTTCGGGTTCCCCGAGACGCCGTTGGCGCCTGTGACGGTGCAGGTGCCTGCGGGATTGCCGTCGGCGCTGCTGGAGCGTCGTCCGGACATTGCTGCCGCAGAGCGTGCGATGGCGGGTGCGAATGCGCGCGTGGGTCTTGCCAAGTCCGCGTTCTTCCCGAAGCTCGACATTACTGGCTCGTTTGGCTATGAGTCGACCACGCTCGGCGATCTGTTCCAGTGGTCGAGCAGAGCGTTCCTGCTGGGTCCGTTCGCGGGGACGGCGCGGACGGTGCCGATTTTCGATGGCGGACGACGCAAGGCGAATCTGGCCAATGCGCGTGCGATGTATGACGAAGATGTCGCGCAGTATCGGCAGCAGGTGCTGGTTGCGTTCCGCGAGGTTGAAGATAATCTTTCGGATCTGCGTTTGCTGAAGGACCAGACGCGTGAGCAGAACGATGCCGTTAATGCATCGAAGCGTGCTGAGCATCTGTCGCAGACGCAGTGGCAGGAAGGGCAGGTGGCGTATCTCGATGTGATCGATGCGCAGAGGCAGACGTTGCAGTCGCAACTACAGTTGAGTCATCTGGCGGGGACGGAGGCTGTTGCTACTGTGAATCTGATTCGTGCGCTTGGTGGTGGGTGGGGGGAGGTGAAGGCTGACGTCGGTAGTGTTGATGCGGCTGCGGCGCAGGTGGCGATGCTGTAAGGTTTTTTTGTCTGCGACGGCTGGTTTTGCTTTTGCTTTTGCTGGCATCCGCGATTTGCTTCTGGCTTGCTAGTGTTGCCCCTGTGCGGGGCGGCACCTACTTTTCTTTGCCGCGGCAAAGAAAAGTAGGCAAAAGAAAGCCGCTAACACC
>NZ_QBUY01000112.1 GCF_003121405.1 Paraburkholderia sp. C35
TTTCAGCGGCTTTCTTTTGCCTACTTTTCTTTGCCGCGGCAAAGAAAAGTAGGTGCTGCCCCGCACAGGGGCGACGCGTGAAGAACCGACATCAAAACGCGGATGCCAGCAAAAGCAAAAGCAAAACCAAAACCAAAACCAACAGCGAAAGCGACAAAAAAAAAGCGATGCCCGCTCTCACGCACATCGCTTCTGTCACAAAGATAAAGCAAAACAAGATAAAGCAAAAAACAAACCGTCAGACGCCCAGCCGCTCACAAATCGCCTTGGTAGCAGCCGAACCGTTAAGCGTATAAAAATGCAGCCCAGGCACCTTGGCATCGACAAGCCTGCGGCATAAATCAGCCACAACATCGAGACCAAAAGCACGAATCGACTCACGGTCATCACCAAAACTTTCGAGCCGTCGCGCCACCCAACGCGGCACTTCCGCACCACACATCTCGGAGAAGCGCATCAGTTGCGAAAAATTGGTGATAGGCATGATGCCCGGCACGATAGGCACATCGACGCCCAGCTTATGCGCATCATCGACGAAGCGGAAATACGCGTCAGCGTTAAAAAAGTACTGCGTGATCGCCGAATTGGCACCCGCCTTCACCTTGCGCGCGAAGTTCTCCAGATCGTGCTTCGGTGAACGCGACTGCGGGTGATACTCGGGATACCCCGCGACTTCGATACGGAACCAGTCGCCGAATTCGGCGCGAATGAAGCTCACCAGTTCCGACGCATAACGCAACTCGCCGACCTCGCCCATGCCCGACGGCAAATCGCCACGCAAGGCGACGATATGACGGATGCCATGCGAGCGATACTCGTTGAGAATCGCGCGCAAGCTGTCCTTCGACGAACCGATGCACGACAGGTGAGGCGCGGCTTCGAGGCCGTCCTTCGCCATGTCGAGCACGGTATCGAGCGTGCCTTGCTGGGTCGAACCGCCGGCGCCGAACGTGACGGACACGAACTTGGGCTTGAGCGGCAGAAGCTGCTCGCGCGTGACGCGCAGCTTGTCCAGCCCTTCCTGCGTCTTCGGCGGGAAAAACTCGAATGAAAGTTCGATGGGGTTCATGGTCCTGTTGGCAACCCGTCAGCCAAAGCTGCGGTTACCGAAGATAAGCGCGGACAACAGCCACGACACGATGCTGTACAGAATCGAGCCGAAAAACGCCGACCAGAAGCCCGACACCTCGAAGCCCTTCAGCAGCGACGCGCACAGCCAGAAACACAGCGCATTCACCACCAGAATGAAAAGCCCCAGCGTGAGTATCGTCACAGGCAAGGTCAGCAGGATCAGCACCGGCCGCAAGACGGCATTGATGAGCCCCAGAACGAGCGCGACGATCAGCGCAGTGCCAAAACTGCGAATGTGGATCGACGGCACGAGGTAGGTGATGATCAAAAGTGCGAGCGCGTTGACCACCCAGGTCAGCAATACGGTCATGAACAGCTCCTGTCGTGAAGTCCTGATTGAACTCGAAAGGCATGCGGGAAGCACCTGCCGATGCAGGACATCGCATCGGCCCTCTGCTTCATCCGACGCATCCGCCCTTGCGAGCGGATGCATCCGTCATGCCGCCAAGCGGCTTGGAAGCGGCTTAGTAACGGTAGTGGTTCGGCTTGAACGGACCGTTCTTGTCGACGCCGATGTAGCCGGCCTGTTCCGTCGACAGTTCCGTCAGGTTCGCGCCGATGCGTGCGAGGTGCAGGCGCGCGACCTTTTCGTCGAGCTGCTTCGGCAGAACATAAACCTTGTTCTCGTACTTCGCGCCGTCGACGAACAGTTCGATCTGCGCGAGCGTCTGGTTCGTGAACGAGTTCGACATCACGAACGACGGGTGGCCCGTTGCGCAACCGAGGTTCACGAGGCGGCCTTCTGCCAGCAGGATCACGCGCTTGCCGTCCGGGAAAATGATGTGGTCGACTTGCGGCTTGATGTTTTCCCACTGGTACTGGCGCATCGACGCAACGTCGATTTCCGAGTCGAAGTGGCCGATGTTGCAGACGATCGCGTTGTTGCGCATCGCCTTCATGTGATCGTGGTTGATCACGTGGTAGTTGCCCGTTGCCGTCACGAAGATGTCGGCGTGCGGTGCAGCGGCTTCCATCGTCACGACGCGGTAGCCTTCCATCGCGGCTTGCAGTGCGCAGATCGGATCGATTTCCGTGACCCACACCGTTGCGCCCAGACCGCGCAGCGATTGCGCGCAGCCCTTGCCCACGTCGCCGTAACCGGCCACGACCGCGATCTTGCCGGCGATCATCACGTCGGTTGCGCGCTTGATACCGTCGACGAGCGACTCACGGCAGCCATACAGGTTGTCGAACTTCGACTTCGTGACGGAATCGTTCACGTTGATCGCGGGGAACGGCAGACGGCCTTCCTTCTCCATCTGATACAGACGATGCACGCCCGTCGTCGTTTCTTCCGTCACGCCCTTGATGTGCGCGAGACGCGTCGAGTACCACGTCGGATCAGCGTCGAGGTGCGTTGCGATCGACTTGTACAGCGCGACTTCTTCTTCGTTGGTCGGCTTCGAGATCACCGAACGATCCTTCTCGGCCTTCGAGCCAAGGATCAGCAGCAGCGTTGCGTCGCCGCCGTCGTCGAGAATCATGTTAGCGAATTCGCCGTTCGGCCATTCGAAAATGCGGTGCGAGAATTCCCAGTATTCGTCGAGCGATTCGCCCTTGAATGCGAACACGGGCGTGCCGGCCTGCGCGATGGCAGCAGCAGCGTGATCCTGCGTCGAGAAGATGTTGCACGATGCCCAGCGAACGTCAGCGCCCAGTGCCGTCAGCGTTTCGATCAGCACGCCCGTCTGGATGGTCATGTGCAGCGAGCCAGCAACGCGCGCGCCCTTCAGCGGCTGCTGCGTCTTGTACTCTTCGCGGGTTTGCATGAGACCGGGCATTTCGGTCTCGGCGATGGTGAGTTCCTTGCGGCCCCAGTCGGCCAGCGACATATCGGCAACAACGAAATCCTGGGAATTTTTGGAATCCATGACTGCGGCGTTCATCACGCCCTCCTTTCTAAAAATGACTAGAAATTTGACGTGAGCGCCGTTCAATGCGGTTGGTTTGTTGGCGCGGCGCGCGTCCAATCCTTCCGATAGAAAGCCTTCGAGCCTGGCGGGCCGAACCCGTCGCAACGCTCCTCGAAGACGAACGGCGATTGTAGCAAAACAGGATGGCTTGCGGTATGACGATTCGGCCTATGCCGATTGATCTGGCGGCGTTTCCGTGGCGGGCTGCGCTGTCAGATGCGGTACCAGTTCGGCGCCACGCACTTCCTTCACGGCTTCATACGCGGCGCGCACGAAACGCCATGATGCTTCGCGTGTCGAGTTCACGAGTTCGTCGGACGCGTCGAGCATGCCCATCGAAATGCGGAAGTAGCGCTCGGCATGGATTTTCGGGTGATAGTGCATGCGCACGCGCTTGCGGTCATCGAGACGTGGATTGCCGAAGATATTCAGCAGCGCCAGTGAAAATGCGCCGTCCTCGCCGCCGTAGCGCCGGAATACATCATCAAGCGGAAATCCGCCGAATGTCGTGTAGATCGAGCGGCGAATCACGAGACTGCTCGGCACCGTGTTGCTGAGCGTGGCCGCAAAGGCATCGAACTGATGATGATGGGTGATGTCGTCGGGAAAGCCGCAAAACTCCACGTCGAAGCGGACCGCAACCTGTCCCGGATGCGCTTGCAGAAACGCCGCGGCGACCGCGAGTGCGCCGGGCAGGTATTCGTCGTCGGCATCGATGAAGGCCAGCAGCGGGTGCCGCGCGTGCATCGCGCCCCAGTTCCGCGCGCGCGCTGCGCCGCCGTTCTGCGGCATGCGCAGCAATTCGATCTGTGGATACTGCCGCGCGTACTGCTCGGCGATGTCGGGCGAAGCGTCCTGCGAGCCGTCATCGACAACAAGAATCTGCGCTGCCTCTGGCTGAACCACGACGCTGTCGAGCGTACGAGCGAGCGTCCCGGCGGCGTTATAGCAGGGAATGATGACGGTGAGCGTTTGCATCGCGGAGAGCCAGCATCGGAATGAAGGAAGGCGGCCATGTTAAGTCGTGCCCGCCGCCAGTCATCTCAAATTAGCTTCCGATCGCGGCTGCGTCAAAGGGGCAGCCTCCCGAACCGCGGTGCGAGCAGCACCATCACGACGCCCGCGATCATCATCGTCAGGCTCGCGACCACGCCTTCTTCGCTGCCCAGTTCACGCGCTTTTGCCGTGCCGACGCCATGCGCCGCCGCGCCGAACAGCGCACCGCGCGCGAGCCGCGTGCGCAGCGGCACCAGCGCGAGCACCAGTTCACCGAACAGCATCCCGCAGACGCCTGTCGCGATCACGAACAGCGCGGTCAGATCCTTGGGCGCGTGAATCTTGTCGGAGACGGCGAGCGCAAACGGCGTGGAAACCGAGCGCGTCATCAGGCTGCGCTGCAGTTCCGGCGACAGGTGCAGCAGCTTGGCCAGCGCCAGCGACCCACCCACGGCGACAACGATTCCGACCGTCACGCCGACGGTGAGCGAAATCCAGTGGCGACGCAGCAGATCGCGGTATTCGTAGATCGGCACTGCGAACGCAACGGTAGCCGGGCCGAGCAGCCACATCAGCCAGCGCGTGTCCTGAAAATAGACGGCATACGGAATCCGCGCGACCACGACGATGGCGGCCAGCACCACGGGCACCGCCAGCAGCGGCGTCAGCCACGGCGATTTGAAACGCGCATAGAGCGCCTTCGACGCGAAATAGAGCGCCACCGTCAGCACGAAGCAACCGGCGGCGATCAGCCGGGATGCGTCGTCGGTGAAAAGGGACGAATAGAAGGCGCTCATCGACGGAACCGTCCGGGGCGTGAATTAGAGGAAATTGCGGCCAGCAGCGCGACGGTCGATGGGTGCGCGCTGAACCATCACCCGGCGCAGCGCCAGACGGCGTTCGAGGCGCGCGGCCTGTTCGACGGCGAACGCCACCGCCACCATCACCATCAAGGTGCCCGCGACCACCACCAGCGCGAGGCGCCAGCCGTCTTCGCGGAACAGGCCGCCGTACTGCACAGCCGCGACGGCGGCGGGAATGAAGAACAGCAGCATGTCGGACAGCAGCCAGTCGGCGCCCGCCTTCACCCAGCGCGGCGCGACGCCGCCGCAGAACAGCAGCGCGAGCAGCGCCACGAGGCCGACCACGCCGCCCGGCACCGGCAAGCCGAAACGGCGCACGATGAAATCAGCGGCAAACCAGACCCCGGCGATACCGGCGCTCTGCACGACGATCCGGCCGATCTTCGCGACGGGCGACGTCGCATCGAGGCGGACAGAAGCGGCAATACGGGCGATCAGCGGCGAGATCATGGCAAACCCTAGGTGACTTTTGGATGAGATTCAGTATAGGGTGCAGTGCAGCATAAATATAATGACTTAGAATTATCAACTTCATTCCAAATTGGAATTTCGAGGGCAACGAACATGGAACTGCGCGCGCTTCGCTATTTCGTCGAGGTGGTACGGCAGCAGAGCTTCACCGTCGCGGCCGAGCAGATGTTCGTCACGCAGCCCACCATCAGCAAGATGGTGAAGGCGCTGGAAGACGAAGTCGGCTCGCCGCTGCTGCTGCGCGATGGCCGGCAGATGGTGCTGACGGACGCTGGGCGCATCGTGTACCAGCGCGGTCAGGAAGTGCTCGCGTCGTACGCGCAATTGCAGGCCGAACTGAACGATCTCGACAAGCTCGGGCGCGGCGAACTCACCATCGGCATTCCGCCGATGGGCGGATCACTGTTCACGCCCGCGATTGCCGCGTTCCGCCAGCGTTATCCGAAAGTCGAACTGAAGCTGTTCGAGCAAGGCTCGAAGGCGATCGAGGCCGCGCTGATTTCGGGCGAACTGGAAATGGGCGGCGTGCTGCAGCCCGTCGACGAGATGATCGACGTGCTGCCGATGACGCGTCAGGTGCTGTGGCTCGTCGCGCGTCATGGCTCGCGCTGGGATGCGTTGCAGGAAGTGCCGCTCGCCGATCTGGCGCAGGAGCCGTTCGTGTTCTACGGCGAAAGCCTCGCGCTCAACGACGTCGTGCTGAACGCGTGCCGCACTGCCGGGTTCGCGCCGACGATCGTCGGGCGCAGCGGGCATTGGGATTTCATGGCTGCGTTGGTGCTGGCGGGCGTCGGCATTGCGCTGTTGCCCGCGCCGTATTGCCGACGGCTCGACGACACGCAGTTCACCTGCCGGCCTGTCGTCGCGCCTGAAATTCCGTGGGAAATGGCGATCGGCTGGCGTCGCAACGGCTATCTGTCGCACGCGGCGCGCGCCTGGCTCGAAGTCGCGCGCGAGACGCTGCCTGGCCTCACCACCGACAACTTCACGCACCCGCCTACTTTCGACGTTCGCGCGCCGTCGCCGGATCGAACGAAACCGGCGCCGAAATGAAAAAAGCCGCCCGGCTTGCACCGGGCGGCTTTGGGTCTGATCAGGTTGAACGAAGCGGCGCTTACTGCACGCGCGTCTCGCTGAACTCGATGCGGCGGTTCGCAAAGCGCCCGCTTTCCGTCGCGTTACTCGCGACCGGGCGCACGTTGCCGTAACCCTGCGCGACGATCGCATCGGCGGACACGCCCGCCTTGACGAGGTAAGCGCGCACGGCGTCGGCGCGCTCCTTCGACAGTTCCAGATTCGCTGCCGCGCTGCCGACGTTGTCCGAATAACCCGACACTTCGAGCTTCAGCGCGTGACCGTCCTTCACGCACGCCTTGAGCAACTGCGCGGACTGGTTCAGATCGTCGAATGCCGACTGCGGCACGTGGGCGTCGCGTGACGCGAAATTGACCACTTGCAGGTTCAGCGTCTTGACGAGGTCCGCGCTCGCGCACGATGCGTCCGGCGCGAGCAGCGCCTTCGCCGCATTCTTGAACGATTGCGCCGCATTCGCGACGGCTTGCGCCGGGTCGAATGCGCTGACCTGATACGGCGCGCCGAACACCGATTTCAGATGATCGAGCCAGCCCGTTTTGGCATCGGCGGCCGTGCCGCTCAATTCGACGCGCGTGCCGTCGATTTTCATCTCCGCGCCGGGCGTGGACAGCAGCGGCATCAGCGCGTCGATCTGCGCGAGCCAGTCGGCCGCCTTGCGGTTTTCGTCGATGGTGATATCGGCGTTGAACTTGCCGACACCGAACTTCTTCGTCAGCGCGTTCAGCAGCGCCGACTTCTCGGCGACGTTCTGCACGGTCGCGCTGATGGTCGGCTTGCCGTTCGCATCGACGGAGGCGATCAGCTGCGAGTCTTTCGCAGCAACCGGCGCGGCGTCGGCCTGAACTGCGCCCGACGTGCTGGCCGCATTGTCCTGCGGCGCCTGGGCGACGGGTTGTGCAGTGGCCTCTGAAGCAGGCTGCGAAGCGGTTTGCTCGGGAGCAGCAGGCGCGGCAACAGCGTTGCGCGTGAACCAGCCAGTCGCCGCGGGGCACCACGCCAGCGCCACCCACATCGCCATCGCGGCGATTGCACCGATCAGCGCCGACAATGCCGCCACGCCGAGCCAGTGTTTGGCCTTCAGGCCAACTTGCCGCACTTCGCGCACCGGCGGCATGATCACCTGCGCCGTGGGCGACAGGGTTGGCTCGACAGGATCGCGCACGGGCACCGGCGTGGCCGCGGGATGCTCGAAATGCGAAGACACGGCGCGTACCTGCGAGCCGATCGTCTGAGCGAAGGCAGCCGCGCTACCCAGCCCGAGCACTGTCGTGAGGCCGTCGTTCAGGAACGGCGCGATGCTCGGCAACTGCTGGCCGAGCAGGCTGGGCAACTGACCGATATTGCTGCGGTGATCGAGAATATGGCCTTTGAGTACGCCCATCAGAATGCTGCCCACGATGCCCGACACGGCATGTGTCGCGTGTGCCGGCACGCCTGTTTGCATCGACACAGCGTCGCTCAATCCGTCGATGCGGCGCTCGAACGAATGCTCCAGCAACTGACGTCCCGTAGACGACAACTGCGTGACGCCTGTCGTGCTCGCGAAGCTGCGCGGCAATTGCTCGGCGATATGGGCGTTGACTTCCTGCCCGAGGATCGTCGCGAACAGCGTACGCGCGCCATCGAGCGTCGCGCATCGGTTCAGCAGACCGGCGACCAGCGCCGGCGTCGTCACTTCCACCACTTTTGCCGTCGCTTCCGGCGGCAATCCGAGGCAATTCGACAGCTGTCGAGTTACCGCCTCCGGTAACGCAGCCCGGACCAGTTCAATCACATTGACACTCATCGATTCGTTTCCCTGAATTTCGCACGAGCGCCCCTGCGCCCATCGTTGGGCGGCGATTATAGGAGCGTGAAAATCTCAGAATTGAAGCGATGAACGATTTTTGAGCTTTATAGGATTTCTCTTACGGTGCCGTTTGCGCAATGTCACAAATACCCGCTTTCGACGAAAAATTAGGACTTGCGCCAGCCCGTCGCGTGGCCGCGATGAAATCGGCGGCACGCTCGCCGATCATCACCGTCGGCGCGTTCGTGTTGCCACCGATCAGCGTGGGCATCACCGAGGCATCGACCACGCGCAGCCCCGTCACGCCACGCACGCGCAGCTGAGTATCGACGACGGAGCGTTCGTCGCCGCCCATCCGGCAAGTCGACACGGGGTGATAGATCGTATCGGCGTGCGCGGCGATGGTCGCACGCAGTTCGGCATCCGTCTGGCCGTGCCGCGTATAGAGTTCGCGCCCGCCACACAGTGCCAGCGACGGTGCATCGAGAATACGCCGCGACAGATGCACGCCTTCGACCAGCAGGTCGAGATCGCGTGGATCGCTGAGAAACGCGGGATCGATCACGGGCGCTTCGCGCGCATCGCTGCTCGCGAGCGTCACGGTGCCGCGGCTGTGCGGACGCAGCACGCACACGTGCAGCGAATAGCCGTGTCCCCAGTGCATGTGGCGGTTGTGATCGTCGACGAGTGCGGTGCAGAAATGCAGTTGCAAGTCGGGACGGTCGAGCGTCGCGCGGCTTTTCAGAAAGCCACCCGCCTCCGCGACGTTGCTCGTCAGCATGCCGCGCCCGTTGCGCAGATACGAGACAAAGCCCGGCACCATCTGCGCGAAGCCGCGCAGCGAAAAACCGATGGTCTGCGCCGAGCGCACGCGTTTGTTGAGCGTGAAATCGACGTGATCGGTGAGATTGCGCCCGACCTCGGGCGCGTCGTGCTGCACGGGAATGCCGAACGCGCGCAGATGATCGGCGGGACCGATGCCCGAGCACATCAGCAATTGCGGTGAGTTGAACGTACCCGCCGACAGCACGACTTCTGCACGCGCCTCGATGACTTCCTTGACGCCGCCGCGCATCACTTCGATACCCTTCGCGCGCTTGCCGTCGAAAATCACGCGCAGCACGGCTGCGTCCGCAATGGTGTGCAGGTTCGAACGCGCGCGCCCATAGATATAGGCGCGTGCGACGCTCCAGCGCTGACCTTCGCGCTGCGTCACCTGATAGAAGCCGACGCCTTCCTGCATCGGTCCGTTGAAATCGTCGTTGTGCGGAAAGCCCGCTTCGACGGCCGCCTTCACGAAGCGATGCGAGAACGGATTCTGGAAACGCAGGTTCGATACCGCCAGCGGACCGTCTGCGCCGTGCAGCGCATCGGCGCCGCGCTCGTTGCCTTCCGCGCGGCGGAAATACGGCAGCACGTCATCGAATGACCAGCCGTCGCAGTCGAGACGCGCCCAATCGTCGTAATCGAGAGGATGGCCGCGCGTGTACACCATCGCGTTGATCGCGCTCGATCCGCCGAAGCCGCGCCCGCGAGGCTGATAGCCGCGCCGGCCGTTGAGTCCGGGTTGCGGCGTCGTCAGATAGCCGTAGTTGGTCTTGAGCCGGAACGGCACGATGGCCGCCACGCCGAGCGGCATGTTGACGAACAGATTGCGCTCCGTGTGCGGCCCTGCGTCGATCAGCGCGATGGTCGCGTCCGGACATTGCTCGGCGAGACGCCCGGCCAGCGAACAGCCGCCCGAACCCGCGCCGACGATGACGTAGTCGTATTGCATCCGCTCCTCCTGATGGACTCACCTACCGCCCTGCATTGCTGGCGGCATCTGTCTCGTGCACACTTGTCTACGTGTGTTGGTCTGCGCATTGTAGGGAGCGCGGGCCGCTCGCGCGCTGTTGGCGCCAGAGCGATCACTCTAAACGGAACCCGTGCCGCACCCCTATGATGAAAGATGCTGTCCGCGCCGGATCAGGCGCGCGGATCTCGTTCAAACACAGACATTTACGCGCCGCCGCCTGTGCATCCGGCTTGCGCATGCCAATCAAACAGCCGCCCGGATCAGCACCGGCGCGCGTGCATCGGACGGAGACAACAGATGGAACGGTTCGGCCCCGGCAATACGCATGAAGTGACCAATCAGGTTCCGCCGCTTGCACACTACAACCTGTTTGCAAGCGATGCCGCGCTGTCCGCCGCCGTCGAGCGCGAAGGCGCCGCGTGGCACCGCGAAACACTGGCGCGCGACGGCGCCGCCCTAGGTGCACCAGAGGTGATCGCACTCGCCGAACTGGCCAACCGCCACACGCCCGAACTCTCGACCTTCAGCCCGCGCGGCGAGCGTATCGATGCGCTCGAATTTCATCCGTCGTGGCACACGCTGCTCGGCTTGCTGCGCCGCGAAGGCCTGCACGCATTGCCGTTCTCGGACCCGCAGCCGGGCGCGATGGTCGCGCGTTGCGCCGGCTACTTTCTGCACGCGCAACTCGAATCCGGCTCGCTGTGTCCGCTGACGATGACCTTCGCCAGCATTCCCGTGCTGCAGCGTGAACCTGCCCTGTTCGACACGCTGCGCGACAAGCTCTATTCGCGCGAGCACGATCCGCGCGACGCGCCGCTTTCCCAGAAGACGTCGATGATGATCGGCATGGGCATGACCGAGAAGCAAGGCGGTTCGGACGTGCGCAGCAATCGTACGCAGGCGTTCGCAGCGGACGGCGGCAGTGGCGGACGCGGCGCGGCGTATCGGCTGGTCGGTCACAAGTGGTTTTTCTCGGCGCCGCAGTGCGACGCGCATCTCGTGCTCGCCCGCACCGACGAGCATGAAGGCCTGTCGTGCTTTTTCGTGCCGCGCTTCGCGCCCGACGGCAGCAAGAACGCGGTGCGTGTGCAGCGTCTGAAAGACAAGCTCGGCAACCGTTCGAACGCGAGCAGCGAAGTCGAATTTTTCGATGCCTACGGCGTGATGATCGGCGACGAAGGACGCGGCGTGCCGACCATTATCGAAATGGCGAACTACACGCGGCTCGATTGCGTGATCGGCAGCGCGGCGTTGATGCGCGCGGCACTCGTGCAGGCCATTCACCATGCGCGGCATCGCAGCGCGTTCGGCAAGCATCTCGCCGACCAGCCGCTGATGCGCAACGTGCTCGCCGATCTTTCCCTCGAATCCGAAGCGGCGACAGTGCTGTTCATGCGTCTCTCGCGCGCGTTCGAAGACACGACGAATGCGCCGGAAGAGCGTGCGTGGCGGCGTCTCGTCACGCCCGCCGCGAAGTACTGGGTTTGCAAGCGCACGCTCGAATTTACGGGTGAGGCGATGGAAGTCTGGGGCGGCAACGGCTACGTCGAAGAAGGACCGATGGCGCGCTTCTACCGCGAAGCGCCTGTGAACTCGATCTGGGAAGGCTCGGGCAACGTGATGTGCCTCGACGTGCTGCGCGCGATGGAACGCGAGCCGGACGCCGCGCAAGCCTTGCTCGGCGCGTGGCGCGAAGCGGCGCAGACGCATCCCGCATTGAACGCGGCGCTGCAACGCCTGATGGCAGCGCTGACTTCCGCGCCCGAAGCCCGCGAAGCATCGGCACGCCGCATCGCGCAGCAGCTCGTGCTGATCGCGCAAGCGGTGCTGCTCGTGAAACACGCGCCGTCGTTCGTCGCCGATGCGTTCATCGCGACGCGTCTGGGCGAAGGTTGCGGCGAAAGCGGCCGCGTGTACGGCACGCTGCCCTCGACATTCGATCACGCGGCAATCGTCGCGCGCGCGTTCACGGCTTGAGATCGCACACGATTACAACAACAGGGAGAGACAACCGATGAAGAACGATCTGCCCGAAATCGCGGCACTGGAAGGACTGTTGCGCGAGCAACGCGCGGCGTATCTGAAAGCGCCGTATCCGTCGTGGGATCAGCGCGCCGCGCATCTGAAGGCTTTGCGCGAAATACTGCTCGACAACCGCGACGCACTCGCCGACGCCATGCACGCCGACTTCGGCAATCGCGCGAAAGAAGAAATCCTGCTGGCGGAGTTTCTGCTCGTCAAAGAGGAAATCGACGGTGCGCTCCGTCACGGCAAGCGCTGGATGAGATCGCAGCGCCGCACGACCAACAAGTGGCTGATGCCTGCGCGCTCGAAAGTGGGGCCGCAGCCGCTCGGCGTGGTCGGCATCATCGTGCCGTGGAATTATCCGGAGCTGCTGGCGGCGGGACCGCTGATCAGCGCGCTCACGGCCGGCAACCGCGCGATCATCAAGATGTCGGAACTGACGCCGCGCACCTCGCTGCTGTTCGAGCAACTGATCTCGCAGACCTTCGCGCGCGATCACATTGCCGTGGTGAACGGCGACGCCGCGCTGGCCGCCGCGTTCAGCGCGCAACCGTTCGATCATCTGCTGTTCACCGGTTCGACGAAAATCGGCCATGAAGTGATGCGCGCCGCCGCCACGCACCTGACGCCCGTGACGCTCGAACTCGGCGGCAAATCGCCCGCGATCGTCGGGCCGACTGCGCGCTTCGATTACGCCGTCGACAGCATCGTCGCGGGCAAGACGCTCAACGCGGGGCAAACCTGCGTCGCGCCAGACTATGTGCTGGTACCGCGCGGCAAGGAACAGGCGTTCATCGAGCGGGCGCGCGTGCGCATGGGCCGGCTGTACCCGGATTTCACGCGCAACGCCGATTACACGTCGATCATTTCGGCGCGCCATTTCGAGCGCCTGCAACGTCTCGCCGACGAATCGCGCGAACAGGGCGCGCAACTGCACGCACTCACCGATACCGCGCCCGATGCCGCTGCGCGCCGCTTTCCGCTCATCGCGGTGACGAATGCGCCCGATACGTCACTGCTGATGCAGGAAGAAATCTTCGGCCCGCTGCTGCCCGTGATTCCCTACGATTCACTCGACGACGCCATCGCGTACGTCAACGCGCGTCCGCGTCCCTTGTCGCTGTATCTGTACGACGACGACAAAGCCACCATCGACCGCGTCACCCGCGAGACGATTGCAGGCGGCATGTCCGTCAACGAAACGCTGATGCATCTCGCGTGCGAGAGCCTGCCGTTCGGCGGCGTCGGCGCGAGCGGGATGGGTGCGTATCACGGGTACGAAGGCTTCGTGACCTTCTCGAAGATGAAGCCGGTGTTGATGCAGTCGCGCTACAACGGGCGCGGACTGATCGCGCCGCCGTACGGCAAACGCGTGCGGGCGCTGCTCAATCTGATGCTGCGGTTCTGACGTCGTGCGTCAGATTTCGCTGGCCGGGTCGAAAGTCTCAGGCTGAACCGGCGTGGCAACGACATCGGTCACAACCGATTCGTCGCCCACGCCGCTTTCCAGCCGATGCAGCCACGCGAGCAGTTCCGCGACGGCCTGATACAGGCGCGGCGGAATGCGCGAATCGAGATCGACCTGCATCAGCAGCGACACCATCTCCGGCGACTGGTGCACATACAGCCCGGCTTCCCGCGCGCGCTGCACGATCATCTCGGCGACGATCCCGTAACCCTTGGCGACCACGCGCGGCGAATCGTCATGACCGCTCGCATCGTAGACCAGCGCCGCCGCGCTCTTGCGACTCGTGCGGCTCATTGCATGTCCCAGTCGAAAGCGGTGGAATCGTCGGCGTCGCCTTGCGTGGGTTTGTCCGCGTTCGAGCGCGCATACGCCGATGCCGCCGCAGCCGCCGCGGCTGCGCCACCCGCGGGCAAACTCCCGCCAATTTCGCGGATCGACAGGCCGCTCAGTTCGATGCCCGCTTCCGCGAGACGCTGCCGGAAAGTGTCACCCTGAGCGGCGAGGCGCGCCGCGCCGCCGGGACTGGCCTGCACGCGCGCAACGAGACGCGCGCCTGTCAGCGTGAGTTCGGCGTCGACGGTGCCGAGTGTCGGCAGCGACAGCGTGAGGCGCGTGCGCCACGGATATTCATCATCGGCGGACGCGGCGCCGTTGCCGCTGCGCCGCCATTCGTCGCCTTCCTGTTCGATGGTCCAGTCCAGGCGCGCACCCGGCCACGCTTCGCCCGTCCAGCGGAATTGCCCCGTCGCGAGCAAATCGAGCTGCTGGCGCACGAGGGGAATCGTCGCGGGATGAAGCGCCGCCGCCATCGATTGCTGCTGATGCGCCGTGGCGTCATCCATGCTCGTCGCGTGCGCCGCCGCCGTGCCGCTTTGCGCCGCTGTGCGCGCCGGATCGCCGGGCGTTTCGATGATGTCGTGCGTGGCCAGATCGAACGTGGTGAAGCGCGCCGACTGCGTCTGCGGCCCTTCCGGCGTGCCGCGCGCCGCCGCCACGGCGGCCGCGAACGCCGCTGCGCCCGTATTGCCCGATGGACGGCCTTGCGCCCATGCGTTCGCGTCGTCGGCGTCGTGGTTCAGATCGAGCGGCAATTGCGACTGCGTATCGGAAAGACGGTTCTGCGCCTCGCCCGCGAGCGATTCGACAGGCCGTTGACCCGACAGCCACTGCGCGAGATGCGATTCGTAGAACAGGCCGCTTTCGTCGACCGTGCGCCTGAGCGCCGCAGCCAGTTCGGCGACGGGCAACGGTGCAGCAGCGAGACTGGAAGCAGCCGCCGAGCCTTGCGCAGCATTTGCGCCGCCTGCGTTCTGTGCCGGCGCAGCGTTCGATGCCGCATTGCCGGAACCGGCTGCGGCGGCGCCAGCTTGCGCGGCGTTCGCGCCGGTGTCGAACAGCGGCAGCGGGGCAATATCGATGGCAGGCGCGGCGGGCCATAGCGGCAACTGGCCGACCAGCGCGGGCGTCGCTTCGCCGCCGGAACGCGTGATCGCGTCGAGGGTGAGCGCGACAGCGGACAGCACCGTCTGTGCGGACGCCGGCAACGGCGCGGGCATCATCGCAATGGGTGCGCCGGGCGGCTGCCTGACGTAGAGCGAGGCGTCCGCTTGTGACGCCGTCGCCGTGCGCGTGCTGACGGCAAGCAGGCTGTCGATGCGGCTGGCCAGCAGCGAGGCCACTGCCGTGTCGATTCCACTCATGCCCGCTTCCTCTCGCGCATTGACGCTGCGTGCCGGCTAGCGGCTCTATAGGACGTTATGAAAGCGCTCAGCGCGCCTGGTAAAGTTCTTTCAGCACGATGGCCGGACGGCTCGGCGCGAACAGCGCCTGCAGCTTGGCCATGCGCGGGTTCGCCAGATCGCGGACCGTCGCGTCGTTCGCGAGGATCTGGCGAATCAGGTCGAATTTGCGAGCGCGTTCGTCGTCGGACAGGCGCACGCCGTCTTCCGCGTGTTTCAACGCGTCGACGAGATGCCGGTACTCGTCCTGCAACAGGACGAGATCGTTCCAGAGCGCATCGCGCGCCGCCATCACCATCCGAACTGAAATCGCTGCGATCGCCTCGTAGCGGGCGAAATAGTCTGCGTTCGAACTCATCTCATGCTTTCCGCGGACGACTGTGTCGCCATCCGCGCGATCTCCGGAGCAATTCCAATCCAGGCTTCCTCGAGCGTGGCCAGCAAGCCGTCGACTTCGACGAGCATCGCTTCGCTTTGCTTGAGATTGGCCTCGAGTAGTCGCCGCGTCATATAGGTATAGAGCGCATGCAGGCGCTCTGCAATTTCACCGCCCGCCTCGATATTGAGCGCTTGCTGCAACCCGTCGCCGATGATCTGGATGGCCTTGCCGATCGCCTCGCCGCGCGCCGGAATGTCGCCGTTCTGCAGATGCATGCGTGCCTGCGCGATGGCCTTGCGCGCCCCCTGGTACAGCATCACGATCAGGCGATGGGGACTGGCGCCCATCACCCCTGTCTCCACGCCGACGCGTGCGTAGGCATTGGCTCCAGAGTGTCCCGGGGAAAACATCGGCGCTCCTCCTGTAATACGGATAACGATCAGACTGACAGCGGACGGCCCGCCGAAGCCGTGCGAAATTCCTGCGCGCACCGTCCGGCCTGCCCTTGTAACAAGGTTATCGGTTCATACGAATAAAGCTTTAGCCCGCTGGAAGGAAGCGTCAGGAATGACGCGCGGCACGGCGCCCGGACGCCGCGCACACGCGCAGATCTGCCTTGGACGGCGGGCCAGCGCACCGGCGAGGTGCATGACCCGACACGCACAGCGCCGCCCGGGAAGGCGGTGGCAGACCAGAAACGCGTCAGACCGCCATCTGCATGACGTCGTTGTAGGCCGACACCAGCTTGTTGCGCACCTGCAGCCCGAACTGGAAGCCGACGTTTGCCTTTTGCATGTCGACCATCACGTCGTTCAGCGACACGTTCGGTGCGCCCAGTTCGAACGCATGGGCTTCGCCGATGGCGCTTTGCTGGTCGCCGCTGATCTTGTCGATGGACGCCTTGAGCGCCGAAGCGAAGCCGCCTGCCGTGGCCGCGCCGGAGTCGTTCGCAACCGGGGTGCTGCCGCCCGCCGCCTGGGCAGCCATCGACTGCATCTGTTGCAGGGCAGACTGGAGCGGATTGATGGGTGACGTCATGTTCTCTCCTGAGGTGAGATGCTGGCGAGCGTGCGCGCCATGCACCGATTGGACAGGAAGCATATCAGCGGGCCTTTTCCGAAAGCCGTGAAAGTAAGGGCTAAACCCCCCGCTATTCGGCGCATCGGCTTGCGTGCCCATGCGGATAATCCCTAGCGTGAAAGTGTCTGTCAGTGGCCGAGGTAAGGCCCCGTAAGACAGAACGCAAAAGGATTCCGGAGAACCCCGACGCATGGATTCGTCAGCCAACTCATTGATCAACCCCGACGCCCGCATGGGCCTCGCCGGCGCGCAGCCGGGCACAGCGGGAGCAGCACCGGGCGGCGCAGGCCTCGACCTGGGCGGCGGCGGTGGTTTCGCTACGCGCTTCCCGGGTCTTCCCACGTCGCTGTCGCAGATGCGCGGCAACCCGCGCGCGCCGCTGATCTTCGCCGTCGCGGTGCTGATCGCCGTGGTGGCGGGTCTGATCCTGTGGTCGCGCGCACCTGACTACAAGGTGCTCTACAGCAACGTCTCCGATCAGGACGGCGGCGCAATCGTTGCCGCGCTCCAGCAGGCCAACGTGCCGTACAAGTTTTCCGATGCAGGCGGCGCAATCCTGATCCCCGCCGATCAGGTCCACGAAATGCGTCTGCGCCTTGCATCGCAAGGTCTGCCCAAGAGCGGCTCGGTCGGCTTCGAACTGATGGACAACCAGAAGTTCGGCATCAGCCAGTTCGCCGAGCAGATCAACTATCAGCGTGCGCTCGAAGGTGAACTGCAGCGCACGATCGAATCCATCTCGACGGTCAAGTCGGCACGCGTGCATCTGGCCATTCCCAAGCCGACCGTGTTCGTGCGCGACCGCGAAGCGCCGTCGGCGTCGGTGCTGGTCAATCTGTATCCGGGCCGCGTGCTCGATGAAGGCCAGGTGGTAGCCATTACGCATATGGTGTCGTCGGCGGTGCCCGACATGCCCGTGCGCAACGTGACGATCATCGATCAGGACGGCAACCTGCTCACGCAGGCGGGCGTCAGCGGTAGCGGCCTCGATGCGACGCAGCTGAAGTATGTCCAGCAGATCGAGCGCAACACGCAGCAGCGCATCGACGCGATCCTCGGACCGATGTTCGGCGCGGGCAACGCGCATTCGTCGGTGAGCGCGGACATCGATTTCTCCCGCCACGAGCAGACCTCCGAGAAATACGCGCCGAACAACGATCCGCAGCAGGCCGCCATCCGCAGCCAGCAGACCAGCACCGCGACGGAAATGTCGCAGAGTGGCGCCCAGGGCGTGCCGGGCGCGCTGTCGAACCAGCCGCCGCAACCGGCGTCCGCGCCGATCGTCGCCAGCGCGAATGGCGCGAGCGGCGTGACGACGACGCCCGTCAGCGATCGCAAGGATGCAACCACCAACTACGAGCTGAGCAAGGTCGTCAGTCACACAGAGCAGGCGGTTGGCGGCATCAAGCGTCTGTCGGTGGCGGTGGTGGTGAACTACATGCGCGTTGTCGACTCCATGGGTCACGCGACCATGCAGCCGATTTCCGCTGACAAGATCGAACAGGTCACGAAGCTGGTGAAGGACGCGATGGGCTACGACCAGGCGCGTGGCGACATGGTCAACGTGGAGCCGGCAGCGTTCCAGCAGATCGCCGATCCCGATGCCGACCTGCCGTGGTGGCGCACCAAGGACATGATCGCGATGTACAAGCAGATCGCGACCTATGTCGGCATTGGCGCCGTCGCCCTGTTCCTGTACTTCGTGATGGTCAAGCCGGCGCTGCGCCGCGCGTTCCCGCCGCCCGTCGAGGCTGTCGCCGCGCTGCCGTCGCCCGACGAGCCGGTGCTCGATGGCCTGCCGCCGAGTGCCGCCGCGCTGGCCGCCGAAGAAGATGTCGAAGGATCGCTGGTCTCGCTGGAAAGCGAGAAGGCCAAATATGAGCGGAACCTCGAATATGCGCGTTCTATCGCGCGTCAGGATCCGAAGATCGTTGCAACCGTCGTGAAGAGCTGGGTGTCCGATGAGCACTGAAGGCGTATTGAAGAGCGCGCTCCTGCTGATGTCGATCGGCGAGGAAGAAGCCGCGAGCGTATTCAAGTTTCTGGGTCCGCGTGAAGTCCAGAAGATCGGCGTCGCGATGGCGTCGCTGAAGAACATCACGCGTGAGCAGATCGACGAAGTGCTGCACGAGTTCGTCGCCGAGGCGGACAAGCACACTGCCCTCTCGCTCGATTCGAACGATTACATCCGTTCGGTGCTGACCAAGGCACTCGGCGACGACAAGGCCGGCGCGATCATCGACCGTATCCTGCAAGGCAGCGATACGAGCGGTATCGAAGGTCTGAAGTGGATGGATTCGGCAGCCGTGGCCGAACTGATCAAGAACGAGCATCCGCAGATCATCGCGACGATTCTGGTCCACCTGGACCGCGATCAGGCGTCGGAAATCGTCGCGTGCTTCACGGAACGTCTGCGCAATGACGTGCTGCTGCGTATCGCGACGCTCGACGGCATTCAGCCGGCCGCGCTGCGCGAACTCGACGACGTGCTGACGGGCCTGCTGTCGGGCAGCGACAACCTGAAGCGCAGCCCGATGGGCGGCATTCGCACCGCGGCGGAAATCCTCAACTTCCTGCCGGGCAACCACGAAGAGTCGGTCATCGACAACGTCCGCCAGTACGACGCGGAACTCGCGCAGAAGATCATCGACCAGATGTTCGTGTTCGACAACCTGCTCGACCTGGAAGACCGCGGCATCCAGTTGCTGCTGAAGGAAGTCGAGTCGGAAACGCTGATCATCTCGCTCAAGGGCGCGCAGCCCGCGCTGCGCCAGAAGTTCCTGTCGAACATGTCGCAACGCGCCGCCGAACTGCTCGCGGAAGACCTCGACGCACGCGGCCCGGTGCGCGTGTCGGAAGTGGAAACGCAACAGCGCAAGATCCTGCAGGTGGTGCGCAATCTCGCCGAGTCCGGCGCTATCGTGATCGGCGGCAAGGCGGAAGATGCATATGTCTAACCAGGACTCCACGCGCAAGGAAAGCCTCTCGGCCTACCAGCGCTGGGAGATGGCCTCGTTCGACCCGGTTCCCGAACAGCCGGAACCCGAAGTCGACGACGGCGCATTCGAAGCCGAGCTGGAGCGTTTGCGCGATGCGGCGCACGCGCAAGGCGTGGCGTCCGGCCACGTCGCCGGCCAGGCGCTCGGCTATCAGGCAGGTTACGAACAGGGCCGCGCCCAGGGTTTCGAGCAAGGTCAGGCGGAAGCACGCGCGGAAGTCGAGCAGATCGCCGCACTCGCCGAAACCTTCAAGGCCGCGCTCGACAACGCGCAGCATGAACTGTCCGAAACGATCGTCGCGCTCGCGCTCGACATCGCGCAGCAAGTGGTCCGCCAGCACGTGCAGCACGACCCGACGGCGCTGATCGCCGCCGCGCGTGAAGTGATGGCGACAGAACCGGCGCTGGTCGGCGCGCCCGCTCTGATCGTGAGTCCCGCCGATCTGCCCATCGTCGAAGCGTATCTGCTGGAAGAAATGCAGACGCGCGGCTGGACCGTGCGCACCGACCCCGCGATCGAACGCGGCGGCTGCCGCGCGGTCTCAACGACGGGCGAGGTTGACGCCGGCATCGGCACGCGCTGGGAGCGCGTCGCCGCAGCGCTCGGCAAGGCGAGCACATGGTAAAGCCGACCATCGAAGACATTCAGCATAGCGACCTCACGCCGCTCGAACGCGAGCTGGCGCTGGCGTCGTTCGGTGCGGAAGCGCTCACCGTCGCGCAGATGGAAGAGTCGCTTGCTGCGCTGGAATCCGCGATTTCGGAAGCCCACTCGGGCGGCGTCGACGGGCAGTCTTCCAGTGAACCTGACGCAGGCACGCCGCATCCTGCCGCTGCGCCCGCGAGCCGCGAATCGGCGGCTCAGCCAAAGCGCGAACCCGATCCCGCGCTCGCATCCAATCCGCATTTGCAGGCGTGGCGCAATCGTTTGAACGGTTTGCGCGAGCGCAACCAGATCGCGCGCCCGCTGCGTGCCTGCGGCCGCCTGACGCGCGCGGCCGGTCTGGTGCTCGAAGCCGTCGGCCTGCGTCTTGCCGTCGGCGCCGAAGTGATGATCGAGCTGCCGCCCGGCAGCACGCGCACGATGGCCGAAGCCGAAGTGGTCGGCTTTCACGGCGACAAACTCTTTCTGATGCCGACGACGGAAGTCGCCGGTCTGCTGCCCGGCGCGCGGGTCTATCCGCTCGAAGTCGCGCCTATCGCCGATCCGATGGCGGGCGCGAAGCGTCTGCCCGTCGGCTGGGAACTGCTGGGCCGCGTGGTCGATGCATCGGGCAAACCGCGCGACGGCTTCGGTCCGCTCAACGCGCGCAACGACGCGCCGCTCACCGCACCGACCATCAACCCGCTGCATCGCGAGCCGATTCACAAGGTGCTCGACGTCGGCGTGCGCGCGATCAACGCGCTGCTCACCGTGGGACGCGGCCAGCGCATGGGGCTGTTCGCCGGTTCGGGTGTCGGTAAATCGGTGCTGCTCGGCACGATGGCGCGCTACACCAGCGCGGAAGTGATCGTGATCGGCCTGATCGGCGAACGCGGCCGCGAAGTGAAGGAATTCATCGAACAGATTCTGGGTGAGGACGGTCTCGCGCGTTCCGTCGTGGTAGCCGCGCCTGCCGACGTTTCACCGCTGCTGCGCATGCAGGCTGCCGCCTATACGACGTCGCTAGCCGAATATTTCCGCGATCAGGGCAAGCATGTGCTGCTGCTGATGGATTCGCTGACGCGTTATGCGATGGCGCAGCGCGAGATCGCGCTTGCCATTGGCGAGCCGCCCGCGACCAAGGGTTATCCGCCTTCCGTGTTCGCCAAGCTGCCCGCACTCGTCGAGCGCACGGGCAACGGCCCCGAAGGCGGCGGCTCGATCACCGCGTTCTATACCGTGCTGACAGAAGGCGACGACCAGCAGGACCCGATCGCCGATTCGGCACGCGCGATTCTCGACGGCCATATCGTGCTGTCGCGCGCACTCGCCGAAGCGGGCCACTATCCTGCCATCGACATCGAAGCGTCGATCAGCCGCGCGATGACGTCGCTCATCAGCGATCAGCATCTGGACCGCACGCGTCAGTTCAAGCAGATGCTGTCGCGCTACCAGCGCAATCGCGACCTGATCAACGTCGGCGCGTATTCGTCGGGGCGCGACGCCGTGCTCGACAAGGCCATCGCGCTGTATCCGCATATGGAAGCGTTTTTGCAGCAAGGTTTCCGCGAAAGCTCGGCTTTCGACAACAGCGTCGCGCACCTCAACTCGCTGTTCGGCTAGGGAGAGACTGAATGAGCAAGCACTTTCCGATCAAGACGCTGATTGGCCTCGCACAGGACGACGTCGATGCCGCCGCGCGCAAGCTCGGCCGCGTCCAACGCGAACGCAACGAAGTCGAAGCGCAGCTGAACTCGCTGATCGAATACCGCGACGAGTACCACCGGCGCTTCACGGAAACCGCCAAGGCCGGTATGCCTGCCGGCAACATGCGCAACTTTCAGGCCTTCATCGATACGCTCGACACGGCCATCGAACAGCAACGCCAGTTGCTGGCGACGGCAACGGCGCGCGTCGAAGCGGCCAAGCCGGAATGGCAGCGCAGCAAGCAGAAGCTCGGTTCATACGAAGTACTGGAAGCACGCGGCATCGCCGCCGAAGCTAAAGTCGCGGCGCGCCGCGAACAACGGGACGCCGACGAATTCGGCGCTCGCATTCTCCGGATGCGCGCCGAAGGCGCATGAAGACGCCTCACGCCGCAGATCGCTGCGGCGCGCATCGGGACTGACACGACCACACGAGATCCAGCATGTCGCCTCTTTCATTGATCAGTTCGCTGCTCGGCTCGACGAGCGGCACCTCGGGCAGTAGCAGTTCATCGAACAGCAATAACGCCGGCAGCGCGCTGCCCTTCTCGACGACGCTGCAGCAAAGCATCAGCGCGCAGACTCAGGCCGCCGCGGCGCCCGCGCCAACGCCGGCTCCTGCGCCCGCACCGGCGCCGTCGCCGTCGGCATCGAACGGTTCGGGCGTGCACGACCTGCCGCCTGCGAAGAACCAGTCGGGCAACACCAGCGCATCCGATAACTCGAACAGCACCGACAGCACGAAGTCCGCGAGCCAGAGCGACAGCACGCAGCAAGGCAGCGCATCGACCGGCACGGACGGCAGCAACAGCACCGGCAACACAGGCAGCGCGAACGGCCAGGACAAGCCCGATTCCGCTTCGAAGCAGGACGACAGCGCACCGACCACCAGCGCCGCCGCCGCAGAAACCGCGGCCGCAGCAGCGGCGGCAGCCGCCGCCTTGCAGGCGCAAACGCAGGCAAGCGGCGCAGCCGATGCCGCCGCCGCAGCAGCCGCCACGCACCCGGCCACGCCCACTGCGACGCCCGTAGCCGGTAACACGACGACGCCCGTGATCCAGACGCCGTCGAAGAAAATCGCCTCGCTCGATCCGAAAGCGACGCAAGACGCATTGCAGGCAGCCTTTGCCGCGATGGCGAACGGCCAGGGCGCAGCGCCCGCGACGGGCGTGACGGCTTCGGCAGGCACGGGTGCCTCCGCGACGGGCGACGCAACGCTCGGCGGCATGGGTTCGGGCGCCGGCAAGGGCCTGACGTTCGCCGATTTGCGCAACGTCAAGGGCGACGCCGCGACGGCCAACGCCGCGGCGGCTGCTACCCCTGCGGCCGCCGCTGCTGCACAACCCAGCCCGGCCGACACGCTCGCCGCAGCCAGCGCGAGCGTCGCGCAGACGAGCGCCCTGCCCGCCGCGACCACCGACACCAACGCTGCTCTTGCCGCGACTCAGGCTGCATCGGCAGCAGCCGCGGCGAGCGCCACGACCGTGGCCACGCGCGGCTCCGACCCGGCAACCGCTGCGATGGCTAACAGCATTGCGCCGCAAGTCGGCGCGCACGACTGGGAAGACGCTTTCAGCCAGAAGGTCGTGTTCCTCACCAATGCGCATCAGCAGACGGCCGAACTCACGCTCAATCCGCGCGATCTCGGCCCGCTACAGGTCGTGCTCCAGGTTGCCGATAACCATGCACATGCCCTTTTTGTTTCGCAGCATCAGCAGGTGCGCGACGCGGTCGAAGCCGCGCTGCCGAAACTGCGTGAAGCGATGGAGCAAGGCGGCATCGGACTGGGAAGCGCGAGTGTCAGCGATGGCTTTGCACGCCAGACCAGCCAGCAGGATCAGCAGCAGAGCGGCGGTTCGCGTGGCGGGCGCAGTGGTGCGCGCGGTGATGGGGGTGTTGATGTTGCCGACGGCGGTACGACTACGGTGAGCATGCCTGTGCGGCGGACTGTTGGGCTTGTTGATACGTTTGCCTGAGGTTGTGGTTTTGGGTTTGTGCGGGCATCCGCGATTTGCCTTCGTAGTTCATGCGTTGCCCCTGTGCGGGGCGGCACCTACTTTTCTTCGCAGCGGCAAAGAAAAGTAGGCAAAAGAAAGCCGCTCACACCGAACCGCTTGACCATTGCCCAGGAATATCCAGCGGCCCAAGCTGCAGCAAACTGTCCGTAGGTCGTCGTACCGCTAACGTATGCACTCCGGACCTGGTCCGAAGTGCACGCATAAGGCGAAAGAACCTACACACAGTTTGCCGCCGCTTCGGCTGTCGATAAATCTTGGCGATGGTCAAGCGGCTCGGTTTGAGCTGCTTTCTTTTGCCTACTTTTCTTTGCAGCCGGCAAAGAAAAGTAGGTGCCGCCCCGCACAGGGGCAACGCGTGAAATACGAAGGCACATCGCGGATGCCAGCGTAAAAGCACGCCCCCCATGCCAGCACAGCAAAAACCAAAACCAGCCGAAGGCTGCCAAACACACGAGCTAACCCTGAATACCCCTTCTTTTCGACCCATCGCAACACCGTCAGACACCTGAAAATTCACCTACAGCATTGAGGCAATCAATTTCATGGCAACCACGACCGCAAACCAGCAAGCCAACGCGAAGCCCTCCAACCCGGGCCTCGTCAAGCGCATTTTGGTGATCCTGCTGATCGTTCTTGTCGCGGCAGGCGCAGCCGGCGCGGCCACCTGGTTCTTCATGTCGAAGCGCGCGCCCGCCGCCGCAACGGCAGCAGCGCCGGCTCCTGCGCCCGCTCCCATCTTCTTCCCGCTCGAATCGATGACGGTGAACCTGCAGTCCGATGACGGCCAGCAGCACTATCTGCGCATCGGTCTGACGCTGAAGCTGAACGATCAGAAAGTGCAGGAACATCTGACCGAACATATGCCCGAGATCCGCAGCCGCGTGCTGCTCGCGCTGTCGAACAAGCATCCCGAGGAACTCGCGACGCTCGACGGCAAGAAAGCACTCGCCACGGAACTCGAAAAACTGATCGAAGAGCCGACTGAGGCCAACGGTCAACCGGTGCACGTCTCCGACGTGCTGTTCACCGAATTCGTCGTCCAGTAATAGCGCGTCGCGCTGACTGATTTGTTTTCCAACCGCGCCATTGAAGGGACGTACGAGGAATAGGAATGGGCCACGAAGAGTTCATGTCCCAGGAGGAGGTCGATGCCCTCCTCAAGGGCGTCACCGGCGAGTCCGACTCGCAATCCGATCACGGTGATCGGTCCGGTGTACGTCCGTACAACATCGCGACGCAGGAACGCATCGTTCGCGGCCGGATGCCCGGCCTCGAAATCATCAACGACCGTTTTGCGCGTCTGCTGCGTGTCGGCATTTTCAACTTCATGCGGCGCACGGCGGAAATCTCCGTCGGCCCCGTGAAGGTGCTGAAGTACAGCGAATTCACCCGCAACCTGCCGATCCCGACGAACCTGAACCTCGTCCACGTGAAGCCGTTGCGCGGCACGTCGCTGTTCGTGTTCGATCCGAACCTCGTGTTCTTCGTGGTCGACAACCTGTTCGGCGGCGACGGCCGGTTCCACACGCGAGTGGAAGGCCGTGACTTCACGCAGACCGAGCAGCGCATCATCAGCAAGCTGCTGGGTCTCGTGTTCGAGCACTACACGACGGCATGGAAGAGCGTGCGTCCGCTGCAGTTCGAATACGTGCGCTCGGAAATGCACACGCAGTTCGCAAACGTTGCCACGCCGAACGAAATCGTGATCGTCACGCAGTTCTCGATCGAATTCGGCCCGACGGGCGGCACGCTGCACATCTGCATGCCGTACTCGATGATCGAACCGATCCGCGACGTGCTCTCTTCGCCGATTCAGGGCGAAGCGCTCGAAGTGGACCGTCGCTGGGTGCGCGTGCTGTCGCAGCAGGTGCAGGCAGCCGAAGTGGAACTGACGGCGGATCTCGCGCAGGTCCCCGTGACGTTCCAGGAAATTCTCAACATGAAGGCGGGCGACGTGCTGCCCATGAACATTCCCGAGCACATCACCGCGAAGGTCGACGGTGTGCCGGTGATGGAATGCGGCTACGGTATTTTCAATGGGCAATACGCGTTGCGCGTACAGAAAATGATCAGCGCAGCGGAACAGATGAAGGAAGCGGGCTATGACTGAGTTGAACTCGACCCCCGAAATGGACATGCCGGAAGACTCGAAAGTGAATGATCCGTTGCCCGGCGCAGGCGCCGAAGAAGCCGCACTCGACGATTGGGCGAGCGCGCTCGCCGAGCAGAACGACAACACATCCGTGAGTGCGACCACGGCGGGCGTGTTCCAGCCGCTGTCGAAGGTCGAACCGACCACGACGCGTAACGACATCGACATGATCCTGGACATTCCCGTCCAGATGACCGTCGAACTGGGCCGCACGAAGATCGCGATCCGCAACCTGCTGCAACTGGCGCAGGGTTCCGTCGTCGAACTGGACGGTCTGGCGGGCGAGCCGATGGACGTGCTGGTAAACGGCTGCCTGATCGCACAGGGCGAAGTGGTGGTCGTGAACGACAAGTTCGGCATCCGTTTGACCGACATCATCACGCCGTCCGAGCGTATCCGGAAACTGAACCGATGAAATACGCAGTACACCGGGCCGCGACTCACGGGAGCGGCAAGCCGCTCTCGCGCCGCGCCCGTTTCATGTCGACGGTCGTTGCAGCTGGCCTCAGCGCCTTCAACGTGGCGCATGCCGCCGACATGAATGCCGTCAACAACGCCGCGAAGATCGCCTCGAGCGTCGGCGCGGGCACTGCGGTGCCGTCGCTTGGCGTCGGCGCCGTGTTGCAGACGATCGTCGGCCTCGCTGTCGTGATCGGCCTCGTGTTCGCCTTCGCGTGGCTTGCACGCCGCTTCGGCTTGCAGCCGGGCGCGCGCGGCGGGATCGTGAAGACGATCGGCGGCACCTCGCTGGGTGGCAAGGAGCGCGTGGCTGTCGTCGAGATCGGCGACACCTGGCTGGTACTCGGCGCAGCGCCCGGCAACGTGCGTCTGTTGCATACGATGCCTGCCGGTTCCACATCGGGCGCGACACTGCCCACCGGCCAGTCCTTTTCCGTGCCTGGCGCATCGGGCGCGGACACGTCGGCCCAGATGAGCGGCACATTCGGACAACGCTTTCGCGACGCGCTCAAACAGGAAGCGTCCAGACGTTTCCAGCGACGCCCAGGCGGAGAACAGTAATGCAGTACGACCGAACTGACGCGCAGCGCGGCTGCGCTGTGACTTCCCACGCCCTTTCCATGCCTTCCACGCAAGCTTCCCCTTCGATGAAAAAGCGCATCCTGAAGGGTGCCGCGCTGGTTGCGCCGCTCGCCGTCCCCGCCCTGCTGCTGGCGCTGCCGACGCTGGCGCACGCGCAGGCCAACGGCTTGCCGGCTTTCAACACGAGCCCCGGCCCGAACGGCGGTACGACGTATTCGCTGAGTGTGCAGACGATGCTGCTGCTCACGATGCTGTCGTTCCTCCCGGCGATGGTGCTGATGATGACGAGCTTCACGCGCATCATCATCGTGCTGTCGCTGCTGCGTCAGGCGATCGGCACGCCGACCACGCCGCCGAACCAGGTGCTGGTGGGTCTCGCGCTGTTTCTCACGCTGTTCGTGATGACGCCCGTGCTCGACAAGGCGTACACCGATGGCTACAAGCCGTTCTCCGAAGGCACGATCCAGATGGACGAAGCCGTGAAGCGCGGCGTCGCGCCGTTCAAGGCTTTCATGCTGAAGCAGACGCGCGAGAGCGATCTCGCGCTGTTCGCGCGCATCTCGCATGCTGCGCCGATGCAGGGTCCGGAAGATGTGCCGCTGTCTTTGCTGGTGCCGTCGTTCGTGACGAGCGAGTTGAAGACCGGCTTCCAGATTGGCTTTACCGTGTTCATTCCGTTCGTGATCATCGACATGGTGGTGGCGAGCGTGTTGATGTCGATGGGCATGATGATGATTTCGCCCGCGACGATTTCGTTGCCGTTCAAGCTGATGCTGTTCGTGCTGGTGGATGGCTGGCAGCTGATCATCGGCTCGCTTGCGCAGAGCTTCGTCTGAATTTCGCCGGGAGAGTTACGCCATGACGCCGGAAACCGTCACCACCCTTGCGCACGAAGCGATGTATATCGCGTTGCTGCTGGCCGCGCCGCCTCTGTTCGTCGGGCTGGTGGTCGGACTGGTCGTGAGCCTGTTCCAGGCGGCGACGCAGATCAACGAAGCGACGCTGTCGTTCATTCCGAAGCTGTTTGCGATTGCCGTGACGCTGGTGCTGATCGGACCGTGGATGCTGGCCAAGATGCTCGACTACATGCGTCACATGTTCACGAGCATTCCGACGCTCGCCAACTGAGCTTTTTCCCCTTTACACACGATGTTTACCGTCACGTATGAGCAACTGAACGTCTGGCTGACTGCGTTCCTGTGGCCGTTCGTGCGGATTCTCGCCTTGCTGGCGACAGCGCCTGCTCTTGGCGACAAGTCGTTGCCGAATCGCGTGAAACTCGGTCTCGCCGGTTTCATCACGCTGATCGTTGCGCCGACGATAGGCGCCTTGCCGCAGGTGACGGTTTTCTCCGCGCAGGGCGTGTGGATTATCGTCAATCAGTTTCTGATTGGCGCGGCGCTCGGCTTTACGATGCAGATCGTGTTTGGTGCTGTGCAGGCTGCCGGCGACATCATCGGCCTGAGCATGGGCCTCGGCTTCGCGACGTTCTTCGATCCGCATGCGGCGGGGTCGACTGACGTGATGTCGCGGTATATGTACATGCTCGCCATTCTCACGTTTCTTGCGCTCGATGGGCATTTGCAGGTGATTTCTGCACTGGTGCAGACGTTTCAGGCGGTGCCTGTCGGCGCGAATGTGCTTGGGGCGAATGGATGGCGGACGCTTGTCGGGTTTGGGAGCACTGTCATCAGTGCTGCACTGCTTTTGTCGTTGCCGATCGTGACTGCGCTGCTGGTGACTAATCTTGCGCTTGGGATTCTTAATCGGGCTGCGCCGCAGATTGGGGTGTTTCAGGTTGGGTTGCCGGTGACTGTCATTACCGGGTTGCTGCTGATTCAGTTGATGTTGCCGAATATGATGCCGTTTTTTGCTCGAATTTTTGAGGCTGGGATTCAGGAGTTGGGGCGGGTGGCGGTAGGGTTTAGGTAGGGGTTTTTTGCTGCGCAGGCTTTTTTGGGTTTGCTGTTCGCTGGTTGCTGTTTGCTGTTCGCTTTTGCTGGCATCCGCGATTTGGTGTCTGTGCCTCACGCGTCGCCCCTGTGCGGGGCAGCACCTACTTTTCTTTGCCGCCGCAAAGAAAAGTAGGCAAAAGAAAGCGGGCTAAC
>NZ_QBUY01000113.1 GCF_003121405.1 Paraburkholderia sp. C35
AATGCCAGGACTTTTGCAGAGATTCCCTTACTTTCTTTGCGGCGGCAAAGAAAGTAAGTGCCGCCCCGCACAGGGGCGACACTAGCAGACCACTACGAAATCGCGGACGCCATCAAAACCCAACCCCAACCCTCAATGCGTATGCACACGCGACTGATCAGCCTGAGCATGCGGCTGAGTCACAGCACTAACAACCACAAACACAACAACATTAACGGCGAGCGCAATAAACCCAATATTCACATCCTTAAGCGCATCAGGCAAAAACGGCATCAACTGCCCAACGCTCATCTTGAAGATGGTAGTAACAGCAACAACAGCCACACCTACAAGAATCCCACAAAAAGCCCCTTGTTTCGTAGCCCGATTCCGCGGCGCGAGGCTGCAGATAATCGCAGGAAAGAGCTGGGTAACAAAGCTATACCCCATCAGCAGGAGAGCAACAATCGTCTCACCGCCATGCAAGGTAAACAGCACCGCAACCACCGCAACAACCGGCACGAAGAAGCGCGCCAGACGGGCCACCGTCTCATCCGACGCATTACGCTGTACCAGCCCGCGATACACATCGTTAGCGAGCAGCGTAGAAGCGGTAGTGAGAATCATCGAGCCAGGCACAAGCGCAGTCAGCACACCGGCAGCGCCAATCACCCCAACGAACCAAGGGTCGAACGTCTGCAAGGACAGCTTGAACAACGACAGATCGATATCGCCGCCCTTGCGTCCCGGCACCTTCAAAGCCGCAGCAACCCCGACAAAAAACACAAACAGCAAAAGCAGCTGATACAGCGGCAAGACAATCGCGTTACGCCGGAAAATCCGCTCGTCCTTAGCGGTGAACACCGAGCCAAACGTATGTGGCCACATGAAGAAGCCCAGCGCAGTAAGCAGCACCGTCGACTGGAACCACGTGACGCTAGAGCCTTTCTCGGGAAACGTGAGGAAACCAGGCCGCGCAGCATCGATGGCATGAAACATCTGCCCAAGCCCGCCGTAATAGTGAATCGGCAGATAGATGCCGAGAAACAGCACGATGGCAAGAATCAAAAGATCCTTGACCACCGAATTCCACGCCGAGCCGCGCACGCCCGATACCGTGACGTAAATCGTCACCACCGCCGCGCCAATCCAGATCGCCGCCGACGACGAAATCACCCCATACGATGCCGTCGATACGATAATGCCCAGCCCCTTGAGCTGCAGCACCAGATAAGGAATCAGCGCAGCCACATCGACAATCGCGACCAGCACGCCAAGCGAAGGGCTCTCGTACTTGCGCGTAAAAAAGTGCGGCTGCGATACCACGCGATGCGTCTTCGCAAAGCGCCACACAGGCGGCAACATCCAGTACGACAGCACATACGCCAGCGTGCCATACGCGAGGATGTAGTAGACGGGCGCGCCCTTGCCGTACGCAAAGCCGCTGCCGCCCAGAAAGGTGAACGTCGTGTAGATCTCGCCTGCCATCAGCAGGAACACGAATGCCGTGCCGAAGCTGCGGCCGCCCACCGTCCACTGTTCGAGACTCATGTCGTGCCCGCGGCGGGCGCGTATGCCAAGAAACAGCGCAAACAGCGTGACGGCGACAATCAGTAGAAGGGCGCTGCTCATGAACGCACCTCCTCACCGGAAGACGTCTGGCGGTTCACCGGGTCGAGCTTGTAAATGATGCCCATGATGACCGAGCTGAGCACCACCCACATCACGATCCACGCAAGCACGAACGGCATGCCGAGCACCAGCGGCTCGACGCGGTTGACGAACGGAACGCCGAGCAGAATGCCGATAAACGGCAGCACGGCGAGCAGACGAAATGACATGGGACAACTCCTCGATGGTGAATGAGTCCGTCTCGATGAACGTCGGTGAACGTCAATTTGACCGTCAATTCCTGAAACAATCACTGGGATACCGCGCACCGACTGTATGCCTCTTGCCATATTCCGGTAAAGCTCGCCAAAAATATGCAGGTATATTGAAAGGATCGCGCGCAAACGCTGTGCGCGCGGGCGTCGGCATGCATCGTCGGCGTGCTGCATTGCATGAATAAGGTGCCCGCCACGCGGCGTGCCGTGGCGTGGGAAAGTGGTTGCATTTACACTGTTTGGCCCTGATGCTCCGTTGCGCGGCGCAAAAAAATCAAAACCATCAAAGAGCGAATCCATCGATGATTTCGAGCCTGATTTCGGAGATTCTGTTTGGCTTCACCGGGCTGATCAGCATCATTAATCCCATCGCGATCGCCTTCGTGTTTCTCGATCGCACCGAGTCGCTGACGGACGCGGAGCGCGCGGCGCTCGCCAAGCGCGTGTCCATCAATGCATTCTTTGTGCTGCTGGTCGTATTCTTTGTCGGCACGCCCATTCTCCATTTCTTCGGCATCTCGATGGAGGCGCTGCGCATCGGCGGCGGCCTGGCCGTGGCAGTGAGCGCCTGGAACATGCTCAACGCGCCGGAACGGCAGCCGAACGAGGCGGCCGTGAAACCCGTCGATCCCGACAACGCGATGTCGAAGGCTTTCTTCCCGTTGACGGTGCCGCTCACGACCGGTCCCGGCACCATGGCGACGGCCATCGCGTTGAATGCGAACCGGAGCCACAAGCTGTCGGAGTTCGTGATGTCGTCGATTGCGTCGGTGACGATTTCGTTTCTCGTCATGCTCGCAATCTGGTTCACGTATAACCATGCTGCGACCCTCGGCCGCTATCTCGGCAAGGAGGGCACGAAGGTGGCGTTGCGCGTGTCCGCCTTTCTGCTGTTGTGTATCGGCGTGCAGATCATACTGACGGGGCTGTCCGAGTTTCTCGCGCCCATTGCGAACGGGCGGCTGAATAACTGAACGCCGGGTAGACGGGCGTCACGCGAGCCGGGGTGCGACGGTACGCACGGCGAGCGCCCGTTTCAAACCAGCGCGTGCAGAGGCGTTTTTCATCGAGGAGAGCGATCATGTGCCGCTGGCTGGCTTACACAGGCAACCCCATTCAGCTCGAAGCCGTGCTGTTTCGCGCGAAGCATTCGCTGATCGACCAGAGCCTGCATTCGCGGCTCGGACAGACCACGACCAACGGCGACGGCTTCGGCGTCGGCTGGTACGGCCACCCGAGCGACATTCCGTTTCGCTATCGTTGCGCGCATCCTGCATGGAGCGACCGCAACCTGCGCGATGCGGCGAGAGCAGTGCGCGCGTCGCTGTTCGTCGCGCATATCCGCGCGGCCACGGACACGCCGTCGCAGGAAACCAACTGCCATCCGTTTCGCTATGGCCGCTGGCTCTTTATGCACAACGGCCTGATACGCAACTACCCGAAAGTACGCCGCGATCTGATGCTCGGCATCGACCCGGATCTGTTCGCGTCGATCGAAGGCTCGACGGATTCCGAAGTCATGTTCTTTCTCGCGCTCACCTTCGGCCTCGAAATCGACCCGGTGCTCGCACTGGAGCGCATGGCGGGTTTCGTCGAAGAGACGGGGCGACGCCATGGCATCGAGGCGCCGCTGAACATGACCGTCTGCGCCACCGACGGCGAGCAGCTCGTGTCCGTGCGCTATTCGAGCGAGCGAGAGTCGCGCTCGCTGTTTCACAGCACGTCGATCAAGCATCTGATGGAGTTGTATCCTGATGATCCGCGTCTCGCTGCGGTCGGCGAAAGCGCATTTCTCGTGCTGTCCGAGCCGCTCGTCGACCTCGAAGGCTGGTGGGAGGAAATCCCGGAAGCGACGGCCATCGTCGCAAAGCACGGCGAAATCGAAACGCGGCAATTCAATCCGCATGGAACCTAGCGTTTCGATGGGGATAAGTGGGGGATAGGGCCGCGTGTTTCGCGTAAACCCTGATACGCGACGCGCGTCCGCCTGCCGTTGTTGCATGAAGGGAGTGCAACCATGAGTCGTCCAGTGACTGCAGACATCGCGACTGACAAGCCGTCCGGCAGCACTCGCCACGCGTCCGATCTGGCTGCCGGGGTGCTGGCGTCGGAACAGAGCGTGTTGCGTCTGCTCACGCGCAGCACGCCGTTGCCCGAGTTGCTGGCCGAAGTGTGCCGGCGCGCGGAAACGCTGCTGGGCGAGGGCGCGCGCTGCTCGATCCTCGTGCTCGACACCGACGGCATCACGGTGCGCGTCGGAGCCGCGCCGTCGCTGCCCGCGCGCTACAGTGCGGCGATCGACGGCATGCCGATCGGCCCCTGCGCGGGTTCGTGCGGCACGGCCATGCACGACCGTCGGCTGGTGATCGTCGAGGACATCGAAAGCGATCCGCTGTGGGCCGACTACCGCCACCTGGCATTGCCGCTCGGGCTGCGCGCCTGCTGGTCGGTGCCGTTCGAAGACGACGCGGGCCAGGTGCTCGGCGCGTTCGGCGTCTACTACGACCGGCAGCGTCGTCCCAATGAAGATGAGCACGCATTGCTGCGCGAGATCGGGCAGAGCGTGGGTCTCGCCGTGCATCAGGATCTGATGCGCAAACGTCTTGCCGAAAGCGAGGAGCATCACCGGCTCGTCGTCGATCACCTGAATGAAGGCATCGTCGTGCAGACACGCGACGGCGTCGTGCTCGCCTGCAATCCGAGCGCGCGGCGCATGCTGCATGCAACGGGCGAAGTGATCGGCCAGCACATCTACAAGGTGATTCGCGCTGCGTACTGGGAAGATGGCTCGGCGGTCGAACTGGGCGATCAGCCGACGCAACGCGCGCTGCGTACGGTTGAACCGGTGGTCGGCGTCACGCTGCGGCTGGAACTGACGGACGGGGGATCGATCTGGATCACGGAGAATGTCGTGCCAGTCGTCAGGCCTGGCGAGACCGAGCCGCACGCCGTGCTGGTATCGTTCAACGACATCAGCGCCGTGCGCGCCGCGCGGGCGCAATTGCAGCATCTCGCCACCCGCGATCCGTTGACAGGCCTCTACAACCGCGCCTTTCTCGCCGACCGCATGAGCGCGCTGCTCGCGCCGTTCGCCGATGTCGATGCCAATGCGCCTGAAGCGGCCACGGGACGCCCGGCTGCGCGGCTGGCCGTGCTGTTCGTCGATCTCGACGGCTTCAAGAAGGTCAACGATATCGCCGGGCACGCAGCCGGCGACGCGCTGCTGTGCAGCGTCGCAAAGCGGCTTGCAAGCTGTGTGCGAAGCGAAGACACGCTTGCTCGCGTCGGTGGCGACGAATTCGTGATCGCGACGGGCGACTACGGCGACGCGTCGTTCCTGACGCAACTCGCGCTACGCGTGCTCGAGACCATCGCGCTGCCGTTCGCGGTGGGCGGCAACGAGTATTACCTCGGCGCGTCGATCGGCATCAGCCTGTTCCCCGACGATGGGCGCGACGCGCAAACCCTGATGCGCAACGCCGACTCGGCGATGTACAACGCGAAGCAGCGTGGCCGCAACAACTTCCAGTTCTTTACCGCCGAGTTGAGCCAGCGTCTGCAGCGGCGTTTCGCGATCGAACAGTCGCTGCGGCGTGCGCTTGTCTCCGATGAGTTGAGCCTTGCCTATCAGCCGATCGTCGAGGGCGCAACGGGGCGCATCGTCGGCGCCGAAGCGCTGCTGCGCTGGCATAACGGCGAGCTCGGCCACGTGTCGCCCGTCGAATTCATTCCCGTCGCGGAAGATACGGGCCTCATCATCGACATCGGCCGCTGGGTGCTGGAGAACGCGTGCCTGCAGGCTGTCGAGTGGCGCAAAACCATCACGCCGAATCTGATGATGGCGGTGAACCTGTCGCCGCGGCAGATCAACGGTGAATTGATCGAGCATGTGGCGCTGAGCCTGGAGCTTGCGGGACTGGAGCCGTGCGCGCTCGAACTGGAAATCACGGAAGGCGTGCTGATGAGCGACAGCGACGGGGTGATGCCGTTGCTGACGACGCTCGCCGGCATGGGCGTGCGCATTTCCGTCGACGATTTCGGCACCGGCTATTCATCGCTGTCGTATCTGAAGCGCTTCCCGCTGCATAGCCTGAAGGTCGACCGTTCGTTTGTGGCAGGCTTGCCCGAGCATCGCGATGCCGTGGCGATCACGCATGCCGTGGTCGCGATGGCACATTCGCTCGGCATGAACGTGACGGCAGAAGGCGTCGAGACGAACGAGCAGGCGGCATTTCTGCGCTCGATAGGCTGCGAGCGGCAGCAGGGTTATCTGTTTGGCCGGCCCGTCGTGCCCGGCGAGTTCGCGCGCGAGGCGCAACGGATGCTGGCGGGACGCTGATACGTGCGGTTCGACGATCGATCGTCATTTTTCATGGTCGTTCACACGGCGCAGGTACACTGGCGCTCGTTTTTTTCTATGCGAGCGATCTGTGGGTGAACCGTTCAGGCGTGTGTCGGAAGTCGTGCGGCGTTGCCGCGCGCTGCTGCTGGCCGCGTTAGCGCTGAGTGCTTCGTGCATGGCGGCGCACGCCGACGATCGCATCGCGGCGAGCGTGCAGACGCGCGCATTCGATACCTCTCCATGGATGTCCTATTACGGCGATGCGGCGTCGCTCGGCAGCCTCGAGCGCGTGGCCTCGACGTTTCGCATCATCGACGTCGATCTCGATCCCGATACGGACAACTTCACGCCCGCCGAAGTCGCCGCCCTGAAGGACGGCGGCCGCAACCTCGTGCTCAGCTATCTGAACCTGGGATCGTGCGAGCGGTATCGCTCGTACTGGCGCGATGTGCCGGAAGGCTTCGTGTCGTGCGAGGCGAACACGGCGGCGCACGCGGGCGCGTATCGCGGCTACCGGCAGGAAACGTGGATGAACCTTGCCAATGAGGATTATCAGCGGCTGATTGTCGATTACGTTGCGTCGCGGCTGGTGGCACAAGGCGCCGACGGTTTCTATCTCGACAACCTGGAAATCGTCGGGCACGGCACGGCAACGCGTAATGGCCCGTGTGACGCGGCATGCGCGCAGGGCGGCCTCGATCTCGTGCGCAAGCTGCGCGAGAAGTATCCGACGCTGGTCTTCGTGATGCAGAACGCGACGGGTCGCACGACGCGCGAAGGTACGACAGGCGGCGTCGCGTTTGCGTCGCTGCTCGATGGTGTCGCGCATGAGGAGGTGTACGCGCCGAAGTACGATGCGTCGGCGGAAGCGGAACTGGACGCGTGGCAGGCGATGGCGCTCAGGCCAAACGGACACGCGTTCTGGATCGCGACGCTCGACTACGTGGGCGGCTGCGGCGAGGCGGCGAAGGCGCGCCGCGTCTATGCGCGCAGCCGCGCCAAAGGCTTCGTGCCGTATGCGTCGGACAGCAGCGCGAAGCAGGGCGTGGTGTGTTACTGGGAGAAGTAACCGGCGTGTATCAGCGCGACACGTCGGGCATCACGCGCGCGAGGTCAGCAGCTTCAGGCCCGCGAGTCCGAATACGATGGCGAGGCCGCCATCCAGCCAGCGGCGAATCGACAGATACACGCGGCGGGCCAGCGATGTCGAAAACAGCGCGGCATAGCTGCCGAACACCAGCATGCCGATCGTGAGGCAGCCGGCGACGATGGTCAGCATGTTCGGCGCGCCGCCGCCGGCAGGCGATGCGAGTGCCACGACTGAAATCCACACCAGAATCGCCTTTGGGTTGGTCAGATGCATCAGCAGGCCGCGCGTGTACAGACGGCGCAGCGGCAAGTGCGTATCGGTGGATTGTGTGCGGGTGGGCCGCGGCTGCAAGGCCGAGCGGCCCGACTTGAACGCGAGCCACAGCAGATAGGCTCCGCCGAATATCTTCAGCGCGGCCATCAAGCCCGAAAACGCCAGCAGCGCCGCCGACAGGCCGAGCGCCGCAAGCATCGCCCAGAAGCACGAGCCGCACACGACGCCCGCCGCGAATGCGAAGGCGGCCTTGCGTCCGTCCGAGGTCGCGATCGACATGATGGCGAGATTGCTCGGGCCCGGACTCGCCGTGCCGACGAAGTATGCGGACCAGGCGAACAGGACGTTAGCCGACAGCAACGGAAGAGTGCTCATGGGATGCGCGCGCGAAAGACAGGTGAGCGCCTATTGTCGAGGCTGCGAACACCGCGCGGAATAGACAGTTCGCGGCGCGCCGGACGGGCCAGCCGTATCGAATGCGACGGATGGTTGCTGACAGTACAGGCATGCGCTTGCGCGCGGTCGATCCGTCTGATGAAGCGCGTGCGTCACTTTCGTGCCAGCGCAGCGCGCGGATTGTTGTTCCTGCGCAAACATAGATTCCCCGTCCAAACGATTGATGCTTGACGTGGGATTCATAGAATATTCATCAAGGGGCGCGGGATTGAATGGCGCCGGGCGATTCAGGATTCGGACGGATAGTGGAGATCGACATGGACATTCTCGACGTTGCGCGCCAGGCGGGCATGACCGTCGTGCTGGAAGCACGGATCGGACGGCAGGAATATCACAGCGTGCATGGATCGCTGGCGGCGCTGCAGAGCTTCGCCGAACGCGTGCGGGCATCGACAGTGGAAGAGGCGCACGCTCTAGAGCAGGACTGAAAATGAAGAGCCGTCGGCAAGCGACGGCTCTTGTGCTTTACGTGGTCTCCAGCGCAGATCCTTGGGTCAGTTGAACATTTCGATCAGGCAGACCATGGTCGTGAACAGTCCAATGCAGCCGCCCAGCGCGACCACGCCTTGCATGAAACCTCCCAGATTCCCCATTTAGCGCTCCGTGATGTGTGAGATGGTGCGCTAGTCTAAATCGAAAGAAAAAAGAAAGGTAAAAGAAAGATAGCGGAAATCATCGCGGGGAAGGCGTTCGTTTAACTTGTACGATAACGTATCTCGCGTTCATGCCGAGCGAACGATCACTGCTTCGGCTTCAGTCCTAATACCTGGTTTGCGATGATTTTCAGTGCGCAGACTCATGTCTGAGTCATTCCATGCCTTGCCGCCATGCGCGGTGCACACGTTGAGCAGCGTCTGACAAGTCGATGTGACAAGTAAGAACACGCCTGTGCTCGGCCGTGATCGCCACGCCGTTCTTGCGAGAATTCGCCGCTATCGGTTTGTCCATGATGTCGAGGCCAATAAAGCCTACGCTGAGTGTCTGAGACATCGCGTCCGCCACCGTGGTTGTTCGCGAGGAGCGCTTTTCACCTCAACGAGCGATAGGAGAAAGCCTACGCACGACGCGCGTTCTACGACTGGCAAAGAAAGCGCCTAAACCCGTCGATCTTCCTTTGGATCGCATAAGAGAACAATCCGATGTTCGAATGAACATGGTCGGGCGGCGATTTCGCTTTCTGTCGTTTCGAAACACAACCGCCCATAAATTGCGCAGAGCGGCCATATGACGGGCTTTTCGGGCAATTTATTACGTGTACTACATGGTTTTCCCTGGTATCCTACAGATGCTTGGGTGATACGATGACCGATGATAAACACCAATCAAATGTTCGAATTCGCGCATCTGCTGGTGTCAACGCCGGGTGGCCTCGGCCCGGTTCGCAAAAAAGGAATGGAGACAGCTTTGAGAACAATCATTGGCCTGCGCTGGTGGATCATCGCGCTCGTGTGCCTCGGGACCATCGTCAATTACCTGTCGCGCAACGCGCTGGGTGTGATGGCGCCGGAGTTGAAGACCTTGCTGCATATGAACACGCAGCAATACTCGTATGTCGTCGGCGCGTTTCAGATCGGCTACACGATCATGCAGCCGGTCTGCGGCCTCGTGATTGATCTGATCGGGCTGCGTCTGGGCTTCGCGCTGTTCGCCTGCCTGTGGTCGGCCACGGGCATGCTGCATGGCTTCGCGAGCGGCTGGCTGTCGCTGGCGGCGCTGCGCGGGCTGATGGGGTTGTCGGAGGCCGTCGCGATTCCCGCGGGCATGAAGGTGGTCGCGGAATGGTTTCCGAACCGCGAGAAGTCGGTGGCCGTTGGGTATTTCAATGCCGGTACGTCGCTCGGTTCGCTGTTCGCGCCGCCGCTGGACGTGTTCCTTTCCTTGCGCTACGGCTGGCAGAGCGCATTCGCGGTGACGGGCGCGCTGGGTTTTATCTGGGCGGCGCTCTGGTACGTGTTCTATCGCACGCCCGCCGAACACAAGCGCATTAGCGAGGCGGAGCGCAAAACCATCGTCGAAGGACAGACGCCGCCTGCCGCGTACGCGCAGGACAAGCGCCGCATCCGTGAAGTGCTCGGCACGCGCCGTTTCTGGGCCATCGCGCAGGCGCGCTTTTTCGCCGAGCCGGCGTGGCAAACGTTCAGTTTCTGGATTCCGCTCTATCTCGCCACCGAGCGCCACATGGATCTGAAGCAGATCGCGCTGTTTGCGTGGCTGCCGTTCCTTGCAGCGGACCTGGGCGGTCTGTTCGGCGGTTATCTGTCGCCGTTCCTGATGAAGCGGCTGCGCGTGCCGCTCATCTGGTCGCGTGTCGCAGGCGTCGTGCTGGGCGCATTCATGATGATCGGTCCGGCTTGCATCGGATTGGTCGCTTCTCCGTACGAAGCAATCGCGCTGTTCTGTGTCGGCGGCTTTGCCCACCAGATGATTTCTGCACTCGTCAACACGCTCGCCGCCGATGTCTTCGAACCCGGCGAAGTCGGCACGGCCGCGGGCTTTGCAGGCATGGCGGCGTGGATCGGCGGCCTTGGCTTTTCGCTGATGGTGGGCGCACTGGCCGACAAGATTGGCTATACGCCGCTGTTTGCTGCACTCGGCGCATTCGACCTGATCGGCGCGGCGCTGCTGGTGATCCTGATGCGCGGCGTTTCGCGCGATGCCCGTCTGCAACGCGTCGAAAACGGCGCGGGCAGCGCGGCCTGAACTGACTGACCTGGAAACACATCATGGCTACGTTGAAGAATCGACCGCAGTTTTCCGTCTCCGAACCGCAAGCGGGCAAACCTATCGTATTGACGTCCGCTGACGGCGCGCGCATCGAACTGTTCGTGCTGGCCGACGACATCATCCGTGTGCTCGTGCTGCCCGACGGCGAGCTGCGCGGACCGCGCACGTGGTCGATTGCGCCCGGTCTGGAAGACGTGCCGCTCGAAGGCCGCGACCGGCGCGATCCGACCGGCTTTGCACCCGTCGACTTCAGCGCGCCCAATGACGCGCAACGCCTCGTCGTTGAAACCGCGCAGGTGCGCCTCACGGTCACGCTGGATGGCGGTTTCTGTTCGTGGGAGATCGCGCGCGATGGCACGTGGCACCATGCGATGAGCGACCGCAAGACCCAGGCGTACAACTTCGGCTGGTGGGACCAGCGTGTGTATCACTATGTCGAGCGGCAGCGTGGCGAAATGTACGTAGGTCTTGGCGAGCGTGCGGGCGCGCTGGACCGCGCAAACCAGAGCTACGAGATGCGCAACATCGACGCGATGGGCTACAGCGCACGCAGCACGGACCCGCTCTACAAGCACATTCCGTTTTACGTGACGTGGCAGCCGCAAACGTCGACGGGCTTTGGTCTGTTCTACGACACACTGGCCGATTGCCGCTTCGACATGGGCCGCGAACTCGACAACTATCACGGTCACTACCGGCACTTTATCGCCGAGCACGGCGATCTCGACTATTACTTCATCGCGTCCGCGCAGACGCCGCTGCACGCGGTGCGCCGCTTCACGTGGCTGACGGGCCGCCCCGCGCTGATGCCGAAGTGGGGTCTCGGCTATTCCGGCTCGACGATGAGCTATACCGACGCGCCCGACGCGCAACGCCGCATGGGCGAGTTCATCGACCGTTGCCGCGAGCATGACGTGCTGTGTGATTCGTTCCACCTGTCGTCGGGTTATACGTCGATCGGCCCGAAACGCTATGTGTTCAACTGGAATCACGAGAAGTTTCCGGACATCGAAGGTTTCGTACATGGCTATCTGCGCGAAGGCGTGAAGCTGTGCGCGAACATCAAGCCGTGTCTGTTGCAGGATCACCCGGCGTTCGACGAAGCCGCCAAAGCCGGTTTGCTGATCGAAGCGCGCGACGGCGAACCCGCCTGGGTCCAGTTCTGGGACGAAGTGGGCGCGTATCTCGACTTCACCAATCCTGCGACGATCGACTGGTGGAAGGCGCGGGTGAAGGACAGCCTGCTGCGCTACGGCATCGCGTCGACATGGAACGACAACAACGAGTTCGAAATCTGGACGCCCGATGCCATTGCGCAAGGCTTCGGCAAACCGTTCCCGGCACATCAGGCCAAGGTGTTGCAAACGCAGCTGATGATGCGCGCGTCGCGCGATGCGCAGCGCGAGCATGCGCCCCGCACACGGCCATTTCTCGTTTCGCGCTCCGGCGGTGTCGGCATGCATCGCTACGTGCAGACGTGGTCTGGCGACAACTACACGTCGTGGGAAACGCTGCGCTACAACCTGAAAATGGGCCTGGGACTGGCCATGTCGGGCGTGTCCAACAGCGGACATGACATTGGCGGATTCTCCGGCCCGGCGCCCGAACCGGAACTGCTGTTGCGCTGGGTCGGATTCGGCATCTTCCTGCCGCGCTTCAGCATCCATTCGTGGAACGACGACGGCACCGTCAACGAACCGTGGATGTATCCGGAAGCCACCAGGCAGATTGCCGATCTCATCAAGCTGCGTTATCGGCTGATTCCTTACCTGTACGAACTGCTGTGGCAATCGCACCGTTCGTACGAGCCTGTGCTGCGTCCGTTGTTCGCGGAGTTTCCGGGCGACGCACGCTGCCTCGTCGATGGTGACGACATGATGCTCGGTTCGTCGCTGCTGGTTGCGCCGGTGGTCGAGCAGGGCCAGAAGGCGCGCGATGTCTATCTGCCGCAGGGCGCGCGCTGGGCGTCGTACTGGAGCGGCGAAGTGTTCGAAGGCGGGCAGAGCGTGACGCTGCCCGCGCCGTTCGAGCAACCCGTGATGCTGCTGCGTGAAGGCAATGTGTTGCCGTTGAATGTCGCCGAGCAGCACTTTGCCCAACCCGCCGACGAGCGCGCATTCTTCGCGCTGCCGTTCAAGGGAACAGGCACTGCCCAGGGCGGCTGTGTCGAAGACGATGGCGAAACGGAAGCATGGCGCGATGGCGTGCAAGGGCGCTGGAACGTATCCATCGCCAGCGACGCGACCACGCTGCGCATTGCCGTCGAACGCGAAGGGCAGATGCCCGTCGGGCAGCGTGATGTGCAACTCAGCGTGCCTGCGTCCGACACACGCACGGCGATCTGCGAGAAGGGCGACGTGATCGGCGATGCGATCGTGAACGGCTGGCGCTGCCTCACGCTGCGTCTTCCGCCTCAATAACTTCAACGCAGCACGGTTTCGACCGACAGGTCGCAATTTCAATCCACAACCAACTTGCATGGGACGGAGGCAGCGCAGTCAGGCGTGCGTCCGTCGCAAGGAGACAACAAGCAATGAAGACTTTGAACTGCACGCGCGCGCGTGCAATGGCGCTCTCATGCCTGCCGATCGCGGGCGCGGTGCTGTCGTCGGGCGCTTTTGCGCAGAGCAGCGTGACGTTGTACGGCGTCGTCGACAACGCATTCAGCTACGCGAGCAACCAGCGCGGCCATTCGAACTTCTACATGAGCCAGGGCAATCTGCAGGCGAGCAAGTTCGGTCTGCTCGGTTCTGAAGACATTGGAGGCGGGACCAAGGCGATCTTCCGGCTCGAAAGCGGCTTCAACTCGCTGACGGGCGCGCAGAGCAGCGCGGGCAACATCTTCAACCGCCAGGCCTACGTTGGCCTGAGCAACGATAAATTCGGCACGGTGACGCTCGGCCGGCAATACACGCCTTACTTCAACATGGTCGGCGCACTCGGGCCGACGGGCGTGCTGACGGGCGCAACGGGTGCGCATCCTGGCGCCCTCGACGCGCTCGACACGACACTGCGCTTCAACAATTCGGTTACCTATCTGTCGCCGAATCTGGCTGGCTTGACGTTCAGCGCGCAATACGGCCTCGGCGGCGTGCCGGGCAGCGTGACGAACGGCAGCAATCTGAGCGCGGCACTGCGTTACGACTATCAGGCGTTTTCGGTCGCGGCGGGCTACGTGAAGCTGAAGGACATCACCACGAGTCAGTCGCTCGGCAGCTTCGCAATCAATTCGCCCATCAACAACGGCTACGCGAGTGCGAGCAGCACGCAAATGATCGCCGCGGCGGCGCGCTACAACTTCAGCGATCTGATGGTCGGCATCAATTACTCGAACGTGCAGTACGCGCCGGGCTCGCATTCGCTCTTCGCCAGCGAGGCCGTGTTCAACACCTATGGCGCCATCGCGACGTACCGCTTCACGCCGTCGGTGATCGCGGGCATCGGCTACAGCTACACGCGAGCGAGCAAGGCGAACGGCATCGACGATCCGGGCCAGTATCACCAGATCTCGCTGGAGCAAACGTACAGCCTGTCGAAGCGCACCACGCTCTATGCGCTCGAGGCGTATCAGCTGGCGCGCGGCAAGTCGCTGGTCGCATCGGGTTCGGGTGTGGCGATCGCAGATGCGGTGGCGGTCGTCGGCGATTCGCAAAATACGACGCCGTCTTCGGGGCCGTCGCAGTTCGTCGGAATGGTGGGCATTCGTCACGCGTTCTGACGCGTTGTACCCGGCCACGGCACCTGAGGGAGCGTGGCTGATCTGAAACCAGACGCCGGGCGTCGCGTGCTTGCGACGGCCCGGCGTTTCCTTGTCCGGCAGCCGGATTGCCGCGTTAGACTGCTGCGCGCCGGGATGGACATCAAGTGGTGTGATCGCCACGCCACGACGCAACCGGATTGCACAAAAACCTGTATGGATATACAGTATTGCTGTGCGATTCAGAGGGAGCGTGCGTTATGGATATGCGTGTGCATCAACACACCGGGCACCCAATGCCGGAGATCGCCGCGTTTGTCGCGGCGCTAAAGTCGGCGTTCGGCGAGCGGGAGATCGACGAGGCGATCCGGCGCGGCAAGGCGGGCGAGCCCACGTTCTACGCGTGCGAGAACGGCCGGTCGGTTGGCACGGCGCGTTCGTCCGTCGCTTCCGTGGAGGGTGCTTGCTCGAACGAAGTGGTCCACGTACAGGCAAATCAGGCAGGCAAGGAGATCGAGCGATGAAGGCAGGTCGTCTGTGGGTCGGGCTGGTCGCGCTGGCGTTGACGTCGGCGGCACACGCGGAGAAGTACGTGGAAATCTGGATTCCGCCTGAAGCGCGCGGCCCTTCGGCTGACCCCGCCGCGCGAAAGCCCGTTCGTCCGCACGCACTCAAACCAGCAGCGCCCCGGCTTGCCAGAAAGGTCACGGAAGCCGGTCACGTACAGGCGGATCACGGCGCATCATCGGTTGCGTCCAGTAAACGGCCCGGTAACCGTAGCATTCCGCGCAAGATCGGTCCTGACGGCAACGTATTTCGCGTTTGACCGCGCGGGTTTGATCGTATGGGTTTGACGCCATGAATCAGGGGATGGGTGCTTCGGTCCGGCTCGCGTGGGCAACTTGCTAAACTGCCTGTCCTTGCCTGCTGCAGATGTCGTGCCGCCGCCGATTCAGTCCGGCGTCGCGCGCCGTAGCGGCACACCTTCATTGCCAACCGCATCGCGCAACATGAATGCCTCCGTCCGCCGTATCGCGCACCTCGACATGGACGCGTTCTACGCATCCGTCGAGCTTCTGCGCTATCCGGAATTGCGTGGCCAGGCTGTTGTGATCGGCGGCGGCCGCAACGCGACGCCCGAGACCCTGGCGGACGGCACGCGCCGTTTTGCGCGTCTGAAGGACTACGCCGGCCGTGGCGTCGTCACCACGTCGACGTACGAGGCACGCGCTTTGGGTGTGTTTTCGGCGATGGGCATGATGAAGGCCGCGCAACTCGCGCCAGACGCGATTTTGCTGCCCACCGATTTCGACTCTTACCGCCATTACTCGCGTCTGTTCAAGGCGGAAGTGGCGAAGTTCACGTCGCGCATCGAAGACCGCGGCATCGACGAAATCTATATTGATCTCACCGACTTACCCGGCGATGCTGCCGATATCGGCGCGCGCATCAAGCAGGCGGTGCGTACCGCCACGGGCCTGACGTGTTCGATCTGCGGCGCGCCGAACAAGCTGCTCGCGAAAATTGGCTCCGAACTGGACAAGCCCGACGGTCTCACCATTCTCACGCCGCAAGACATGTCCACCCGCATCTGGCCGCTGGCGGCGCGCAAGATCAACGGCATCGGGCCGAAAGCGAGCGAGCGGCTGGCCACGCTCGGCATCAATACCGTCGGCGATCTGGCGAATGCCGCGCCGGATCTGTTGCAATCGAACTTCGGACTCAAGTACGCGACGTGGCTGACGCAGGTCGCGCAGGGCGTCGACGAGCGCCCGGTGGTGGTGGAATCGGAGCCGAAGTCGATGAGCCGCGAGACCACCTTCGAGCGCGATCTGCACCCGCGCCATGACCGGCCGGCGTTGTCGGAATCGTTCACGCGGCTTTGCGTGCGCGTTGCCGAAGATTTGCAGCGCAAAGGCTACGTTGGCCACACGATTGGCATCAAGCTGCGCTTCGACGATTTCTCCACCGTCACGCGCGATCTGACCATTCCGGTTGCGACATCGGATGCGGGCGCGATCCGCCGTGCCGCGACGGAATGCCTGAAGCGCGTGACGCTGTCGCGCAAACTGCGGCTGCTCGGTGTGCGCGTGACGGGGTTGTCGCTTGCGAGCGAGCAGGCGCCGCCGCTGCCCGTGCAGGCCGAACTGCCTTTTACGGCATAAGTCGCGGCGTGAGTCGCGCGTCTGCTAATCGAACCCGCACCCATCACGTCAACTCCGCCGAAACAGCACACCGTTCCGGCGGGCAATCGTTGCTAGCCATCGCATCGGTGCCGCGAGCATCGAATGGAATGGTGGACGCGCGTCGATCCGCGCAAGCGCGGCGTGCCGCCCGGTGGCGACCACTTCGACCCACGCCTCATGTGGCAAAACGTGGCATTCGCCTTCTTCAAGCATGATCGTCGCCATCGGCGCGCTGTCGAGCAGCCAGTCCAGCGACGCATTGCGGTAAGTCAGCCGCAAGCTGCCTTTCAGCACCACGACCATGCTGCCGCGTTTGAACCAGGCAGCGTGGATCTGGCCGGGGTTGTAATGGTGTTCGAAGGGTTTCATCGCGAGCTCGTTCCAGATGCAGATCAACGGATCAGCCCGACGTAATCACAATCACCGCAGAATCGCCGGGCCATACATCGAAAGCGTAAAGACGGTTCGCCAACCGCAACAGACTCACGCGTTTAGAATCTGTAGCGATACAGAAACCTGTTTTTGTGCTCTGTTCCGGTCTGAATTGCCGCGCTCTGTATCTGGTGAACGATCCGGCCAGCGGGCACGATACCTACGATGACGCCGTTGAACCAGGACCCCCATCTCGCGCCGCCCGACACGGGCGCGCCACTGTACGAACGCCTCGCCGAACACTATCGGCGTGTGATCGCTTCGGGCACGCTCGCGCCCGGCGACCGCATGCCGTCGGTGCGCGCGCTGATGAGCCAGCATCGGGTGAGTCTGTCGACGGCGATCCAGGTGTTCCGTCGACTCGAAGACGGTGGCTGGCTGCAGGCGCGGCCGCGCGCCGGCTATTTCGTGCGGCGTCCGGTCGCGTCGAAGCTGGCGGCCGTCGCCGAACCGGACATTCCCGCGCTGGCCGCCCCGGCGCGCTATGTGGGCTTGCACGAGCGCATCTCGCGCGTGATCGAGCGCAGCCAGGCGTTTCCGGAAGCGCTGAACCTTGGCGGCGCAACCGCGGACGCTGTGCTGTATCCGACTGACAAGCTGCAGACGCTGGCGTCGCGCATCCTGCGACACAGGCCGACTTTGCTGACCGAAGTCGGCGAGGACGGCGGCGCGGTTGATCTCAGGCAGGCCGTGGCGAAGCGCGCGTTGTCGACGGGCGTGACGCTCTCTCCCGACGACGTGCTCGTAACGAGCGGCGGCGTAGAAGGCGTGAACCTCGCGTTGCGTGCCGTTGCGCAACCAGGCGATACGATCGCCGTCGAGTCGCCGGCGTTTTTCGGATTGCTGCAGATTCTCGAGAGTCTCGGCTTGCGGGCGCTGGAAATTCCCACCAGCCCCACCACGGGGATGTCGCTCGAAGCCCTCGATATCGCGTTGACGGCGTGTCCCGACATCAAGGCCGTTGTCGTGGTGCCGAATCTGCAGAATCCGCTTGGCTGCGTGATGCCCGATGCGCGCAAGGCCGAACTGGTGCAGTTGTGCGCGCGTCGTGACATTGCGCTTATCGAGGATGAGCCGTATCGCGAGCTGATCGAAGGAGCCGAACCGGCGCGTCCGCTGAAAGCGTGGGATCGCGACGGCGGTGTGATCTATTGCACGTCGCTGAACAAGGTGCTCGCGCCGGGCATGCGGCTCGGCTGGATGTCGTCGGGGCGTTGGCACGCACGCGTGCGCCTGCTGAAGTTTGCGCAGACGCGCCATAACGAATCGCTGGCGCAGTTCGTCGCCGCCGATTTCATCGGCTCGGGTGCTTACGACCGGCATCTGCATCAGTTGCGCGAGAAACTGCGCGTGCAACGCGAAGCAGGCGCCGACGCGATCAGCCGATATTTTCCCGCTGGCACGCGCCTGAGCCTGCCGCCGGGCGGTTTGCTGCTGTGGGTCGAATTGCCGGACGGCAAGTCGTCGGATGCGCTGTTCGAGGCCGCGTTGCCGCACGGCATCCGGATCGCGCCCGGCTCGATCTTTTCGAACTCGGAGCGCTTTCGCTCTTTTATCCGTTTGAGCTGCCCGGCGCCGTTCGACGAACGGATGGATGCGGCGCTTCGTCAACTTGGCCGTCTGGCTGGCGAAACCCGCTAAGCCCGCTGAGCCCGCTCCGCGAACACGTCGATTCGTCTGCTCATCGGGCAGGAAAAAGGCTGCTTCAACCGTCACCGCATTGTCACGAAGCGCGTCTAATTTCGAAACGCACCCCATACAAAGCTTTCACACGATGTCGCGTGGATGGGAACAGGCGTATCAGCGCAAGCGTCGACTTCCGTCGACCTCAACGTTCACGCCTGGGACGGAAATCAGCGCCCAGGCACTCACTCCGCACACCATTCGGAGCCACACCATGAAAAAGATCCTGCTCGCAGCCAGCCTGATCGGCGCGCTGTCCCTTTCTGTCGCGCATGCCACGGATGTCACCGGCGCAGGCAGCACGTTCGCCGCGCCGATCTACACGAAATGGGCCGATGCGTACCAGAAGACGGGCGGCGGCCGCATCAACTACCAGGGCATCGGCTCGTCGGGCGGCATCAAGCAGGTGCTTGCAAAAACGGTCGACTTTGCGGGCTCCGACGCGCCGCTCAAGGACGACGAACTCGCCAAGGACGGCCTGTTCCAGTTTCCGACCGTGGTCGGCGGCGTCGTGCCCGTCGTCAATCTGCCGGGGATGAAACCGGGTGCGCTCGTGCTGTCCGGCCCTGTGCTCGGCGACATCTTTCTCGGCAAGATCAAGAAGTGGAATGACCCCGCCATCGCTGCGCTCAATCCGGGCGTGAAGCTGCCCGATACCGACATCGCCGTGGTGCGCCGCGCGGACGGTTCGGGCACCAGCTTCATCTGGACGCATTACCTCGCGCAGGTGAACCCGGAGTGGAAGAGCAAGGGGGGCGAGGGCACGACCGTCAACTGGCCGACGGGCACGGGCGGCAAAGGCAACGACGGCGTCGCCGCGTTCGTGCAGCGGTTGCCGGGCGCAATCGGCTATGTCGAATGGGCGTACGCGAAGCAGAACAAGATGACCTACACGTCGCTGAAGAATGCGGCGGGCGCCGTGGTCGAACCCAAGACGGAAACCTTCAAGGCCGCCGCGGCCGGCGCCGACTGGTCCAAGTCGTTCTATCAGATCCTTACCAATGAACCGGGCAAGGACGCGTGGCCCGTCGTCGGCGCGACGTTCGTGCTGGTGCATGCCTCGCAGGACAAGCCGGATCGCGGCAAGGAAACGCTCAAATTCTTCGACTGGGCGTTCAAGAACGGTAACCAGACCGCGCAGGAACTCGACTACATCACGCTGCCGGATGGCGTAGTCTCAGAGATCCGCACGCAATGGAAAACCAAGGTCAAGGATGCGTCGGGCAAGCCGGTCGCCGACTGAGTCACTTAGTCTATTGATCAGATGAATTGAACAAAAACAGGCCGGCGCGCAAATGCGCCGGCCGTCATGGAACAGTAACGGGGCGCCGAGATAATGCGAATCCTGGCCTGAGAGCAAGCGGGACGGGCGTGTTTAACGCCAGCCATTCCGCTTGAAGCCAGTGATGAATCAATGATCATTCCCATGCTGACCACACATCGAGGCTATCGCCTGCAAGCCAGCGCCGCAATCGGCGACGACGGCATGCACGCAGCCGAACTGACCATCGACAAACCGGGCCTGCCGCCGCGCACGTTCAACGCGCTCGACTACTTCTACGACGGCGAACAGGCGCTCAAATACGCGACCGCCTGGGGCCGCATCTGGGTCGACATGAAAGGTTGATCCGCCGTGCCGCTTTCCGCGCGCCTGTGCGCATGACGCGCAGGCATCGGGCAGTCACTACCCAGTGAAAACGATTCCAGGGAAAATTTCTTCCCAATTAACGGGTCGGGGTTCAGATCACGATGAACAGGCCGTAACACGCGAGGCAACCGTCATCCCCCGATGGCGTCGCGTGCGCCTCGCGCTGAGGCTCGCACGCGGCTGCGCCTCCTTCCTGATCGTTCATGAAACTCACATTCAAGCTTCCCCTCGCTTTTGCTGCAGCGCTGTTCCTGATGTTCGCGGGCGCGATGTACGGCCTGTACTCGATGCATCGCTCGATCGATGAATACAACGACCTCGTGCGCGTGCACGTCGCGAACGAGCGGACGGCGGCGAATATCCTCGTCAATTTCAAGCTGCAGGTGCAGGAGTGGAAGGACATCCTGCTGCGCGGCAAAGACCCGGCGAAGCTCGACAAGGGTTGGGCAGCGTTCGAAAAGCAGGAACGCATCGTCGATTCGCAGACGAGAGAACTGCTTGCTTCGCTCGACGACGGCAGCACGCGCGCGCTGGTCGAGCAGTTTGCGGCGGCGCATACCGACATGGGCGGCGGCTATCGCAAGGGTCTCGACGCGTTCAAGGCAGCCGGCTTCGAGCCGACGGCAGGCGACAAGGCCGTTGCGGGCGTCGACCGTGAGCCTGCGCGTCTGCTCGGCGAAGCCGTCCAGCAGATCGCGACGAAAACCGCCGCCATGTCCGCGCAAGCCGCCGACGACGCGCGCCGCGCCGGCGCAATCAGCCTCGTGCTGATGCTGGCTGCGTTCGTCGCGGGCCTCGCGGGCGCGTTCTTCTTCAGCCGCTCGATCACCTTGCCGCTGACGCGCGCCGTCGAAGTCGCGCGCAGCGTCGCGCACGGCAATCTGACCACGCCTGTCGATGAGCATGGCAACGACGAAATCGGCGAGTTGCTCAATGCGCTGGCCGACATGCAGGCCAGTCTGTCGAAGGTGGTGAGCAAGGTGCGGCGCAACGCCGATGGTGTCGCGACGGCCAGTTCGGAAATTGCAGCGGGCAACCTGAGCCTGTCGGCGCGCACGGAGGAGCAGGCCGCGTCGCTCGAAGAGACGGCGGCGAGCATGGAAGAACTGACGGGCACCGTGCGCCAGAACGCCGGCAACGCGAGCCACGCGGCGGCGCTCGCCGACAAGGCATCGGACACGGCCACGCAGGGCGGCGACGTGATGCGGCGCGTGGTCGATACGATGGCGGGCATTTCGGAAAGCTCGTCGAAGGTCGGCGAGATCATTGCGGTGATCGAAGGCATTGCGTTTCAGACCAATATCCTCGCACTGAACGCTGCCGTCGAAGCGGCCCGCGCGGGCGAGCAGGGGCGTGGCTTCGCGGTCGTCGCGGGCGAAGTGCGCGCACTTGCGCAGCGCAGCGCGACGGCTGCGAAGGAAGTGAAGGCGCTGATCGAACAGTCGTCGACGCGCGTGGCAGCCGGCTCGGACCTCGTGCGCGACGCGGGCGGCATCATCGGCGAGATCGTCGATTCCGTGCAGCAGGTGACCCCCATCATCGCCGAGATTTCGGCGGCGTCGAGCGAACAGAGCACGGGCATCGAACAGGTCAATCTCGCCGTCACGCAGATGGACGAGGTCACGCAGCAGAATGCGGCGCTGGTCGAGCAGGCATCGGCGGCGGCGCAGTCGATGGCGGAGCAGGCGCGCTCGCTGCGCGAAGCCGTCGCTGTCTTCACGACCGACGCTACGGGTCATCCCCAGGCCCGTTAAATTCATACGATTAGCAACGCGAAGTACTTTGCGTAGGCGAAGTGTATGGCTTCGCACACAGTCTTTTTTGTGGTGCTCGACCGTTGCGTTTATGCCCGATAAGATGGCGCGTGACGCATCACGTCTATTTGCTGGCTGAATTTGCATCGGGCCAGCGGTCCGATTCGTACGACGAACGAGGCGCGCAGGACCAACCTGCACGATGGGCGCCTCGCCGCCGTTCCGACACCGCGCCGCAACGCGCCTGAATTCTTCGAACCAGACGGCTTGCCGGCATGGGATGCCCGGCGCACAAGAGGGACGTGGCATGTTGAACCGGTTGATCGACATCGCAAGATACATTCGACGCAGCGAGCGCTTCAAACATTCGATCAGCACGCCAGGCCGCATCACGCTGCACGCGCAGCAACGCATGAACCGCGGCTACTTTGCGATCGAGATTCGCGCGCACTCGGGCTTTTTTTCCGTGATGCAGATGGTGCTGTTCATCCTGATGTATTGCGAAGAGAAGCGCCTGATGCCGCTCATTTCTGCGCGCGGCGGTATCTATGGCGACGCCGAGGGCAAGGTCGACTGGTTCGCACAGTATTTCGATTCCGTGGGTATCACGCGTGTGCCCGTTGGCAGCGTGCGGTTGCGTACGTCGGTCGTGCACGATCTCGGCGGACTCGGGTTTCGGCGCCGTTACGAGCCGAGGCTCGATCTGAAGCATGCGAGCGCGCTGTTCCGCGCGCACTATCAGCCTACGGCGTCCATCCGTGACGAAGTGGAGTCGGTGCGCCGGCGGCTCGGCATCGGCGCCGCGACGCTAGGCGTGCATTTTCGCGGCACCGACAAGAAGATCGAGGCGCACACCATCGGCTGGGAAGCGTTTTGCCGTCTGATCGAAACGACGCTCGCGGAACAGCCGCAACTGAACAACATCTTCGTATCGAGCGACGAACAGGCGTTCCTCGATTACTTCGCCAAATGGAATTTCCCGGTGCCGATCAGCGTCGCGCCCGCCAGGCTGCTCGCGACAGGCACGACGCCCGTGCATTTCAGCGGCCATCCCGGTCTTGCCATCGGGCGTGAAGCGCTGGTTGCGAGCCTGCTGCTCGCGAGTTGCGGGTATCTGGTGAAGACGCCGTCGTATCTGTCGGCGTGGTCGAAAGTCTTCAATCCGTCGCTGCCCGTCAAACTCGCCGTGCCGCCGCGCGAAGGCGCGTTCTGGTTTCCGGACAGCCAGATCTGGACCGAGCAGCAGCGGCGTAGCGACCGGGCGGCCGAGCCGGCCGTTCGAATGCAGGACAAGAAAACAGCCTGAAAGGGCGCGGCGTCTGCCGCGCTCAGAACGACGGGGCGCCGCGCGAAATGCGGCCTGCCCCACAACGGCGATTGAAAAGCCGGGGTCCGGCCGGGTAAGGGATCGGCTGGTACGCCCGCGCTCGCGTAGAATCATCATAAAAGACCAGCACGGCAATCGGGGAAGGGCGTGAAGATTCACAGCCATTACGACAATCTGAAAGTCTCGCGGGACGCCCCTCAAGAGGTGATCCGCGCGGCCTACAAGACCTTGAGTCAGAAATATCATCCTGACCGGCGGATCGACGATCCCGATGCCGAGCGGGTGATGAAGATCATCAACGCGTCTTATGCGGTTCTGAGCGACCCCGTGCAACGCAAGGAGCACGACGAATGGCTCGCGCGCAAGGAACGCGAAGCGGCTGCTGCCGCCGCGCCGCCGCGCCCGGCGGCTTCGGCTGCTGCGTCGAACCCGCGCCAGACTGACTGGCAGGCCGCCGCCGCGCAGGCGAGGCGCGAGGTTCCGCCCCGTGCACACACGCGTCCCGGCAGCTGGACATCACAGGCGCGCGTCGATCCGCGTGCCGCGAAACGCAAGCCGCACGCTGCGCCGCGCTTCTCGTTGCGCAAGATTTCATTGCGAAGCTGGACTGTGATCGGCGTGTGCGCCTTTTTCGGCTATGTGGCGATCACGGAATCGATGACGCCGTGGCCGTTCACCCGCAACACGTCTTCCTCTGCGTCGCCTTATGGTTCGCCGTACGCTTCGCGCGGCCACGCGGACGCCGACGGCACGGTGCAGCAGGAAGGCAAGCGGCGCGCGCTCGCAGCGATGTCGTCGGCGCAGGCGGCTACGTCGCCATGGAAGAACGATGTTTCCGTCGCGACCAGCGATCCTTCCGCTGCGCAAGTGTCGTATGTGCGGCCCACGCTGGCGCCGAACGGCCTGCCGTGGCCTGCGTCGGCGGCGTATCTCGACGGCATGCCCGTCGGTGCGGCGGACGGTCATTCGTCGGTGACGATCGACAACACCGTCAACCGCTTCGACGTGTTCGGCAAGCTGGTCTACAACGCATCGGTGTTCGACCAGCCGGTGCGGCACTTCTACATTCCCGCGGGCAAAACCTTCACGCTGGTCGACGTTGCGCCCGGCAACTATGACGTCCGTTACCAGAATCTCGACGATGGCGGCCTGTACAAATCGCAAGGTTTCGAGTTGATGGAACAGGCGGCCGGCAACAGTGTCGACGCAACCAACGTCAGCATCACGCTGTACGCGCTGCCGGGCAGTTCCGTGCAGCCGACCACCATCGGTCGCGGCGACTTCTAGCGCGCGTCGGGCAGCCTGCCGACGCGCGCCGAACCACTTACTGCAGCGTCGCGCCCGCACCTCTCACGACCACGCTCTGCCGCCCGTCGATGCTCACGGGCACATCGCCGTGCACGGTCGCGCGCCGCACCACGCGATGCGCGTCGCCATAGTCGTTGATGGCGTAGTGCTGGGTGGCGCGGTTATCCCAGATGGCGACGTCGCCTTGCGTCCAGTTCCAGCGCACGGTGTTTTCGAGCCGCGTGACGTGATCGTGGAAAATCTGCAGCAGGTGCGCCGACTCATTCGCCGACAGCCCCTTCAGACGCTGCACGAAATGGCCGAGCACGAGCGAGCGTTCGCCTGTTTCCGGATGCACGCGTACCACGGGATGCTCCGTCTCGTAGACGGTCGAGGTGAATACCTCGCGATAGCGCTTCAGTTGCTCGTTGTCGGCATTCACATGTGACGCGGCGTAGTCGTACGCATTCGTGTGCAAGGCCCACAGTGTGTCGGCGAGTTGACGCAGCGCGCCGGGCAGGTTCTCGTACGCCGCTGCCGTGTTGGCCCAGACCGTGTCGCCGCCATACGGCGGAATCACCACGGCGCGCAGGATAGAAATCTTCGGATATGCATCGACGAAAGTCACATCCGTATGCCATGAGTTCGCGCGCGCGCCATGCTGCGAATCGAGTTCGAGCAGATGGCGGCTGCCATCGACGGACGGCACGGTCGGATGCGCGACGGTCTCGCCGAAGCGCCGCGCGAAGGCTTCCTGCGCGGTATCGTCGAGATGCTGCTGGCCGCGAAAGAACAACACCTTGTGCTTCAGCAGCGCGGCGTGGATGGCGTCGAAGGTGTGCGTATCGATCGAACCCGACAGCTTGACACCGCGAATCTCGGCGCCGATGCGGCCGGCGACGCGGCGCAGATCGAGCGTTTCAGGTACGGCATGGGCACCAATGGCGTGGGTGTTCGAAGGGGCGAGCGCCGCTTGCGTAGTCGACATCTGACGTCTCCGTGTAAGTGGGAGCACTCATTCAAGCAGCGCGACTGCGCAAAGAGAACTGACTTTTCGTGCGAACGTGTCCATGCACGCCGCGCTATGGATAGTGGATTTTCTGCTATGCGATGTGCGGGATGCGCACGCGCGCTTTCCTGCTTCAGCGCAGGACGCATCGGCAGGAAAGCGCGGCGAGTGGTGGGTGAGGGACGATCAGCGCGTGCGCATCGGCACGAGCTTCAGCTTGCGGCGCAATGGCATCGAGTCGTGCAGGTCGGGCAATTCCGGCATCTGCCATGCTGAGCGCAGCAGTTGAATGAACATCGCTTCGCCTTCCGACACATGCCCGTCTGCATGCGCGCCTTCATTGCACAGCGCCAGCACTTCGCGTCGCAGCCGCCAGTCCTTCACATCCTGCGCGAGGCAAAAGATCACGGCAGGATCGAGGCGGCATGCATCGCCCCAGTTCAGATAAGCCGTCGACGTCAGGTCTTCGCACATCTGCTGCATAACGGCGAGCAGTTGTCCGCGGTTCATTTTCAGGCGCGCTTCCATGCCGTAGCGCTCCAGCGCTTCGAGCTCGTCGACGCCGACGTGTCCATCCGACAGCAGGCACGCTGCCACGATACGTGCTGCTGCTTCCGGGCTGTCGCTTCGATAGTGTCGCATTCGATATCTCCTGTGGTTCGATTCGATTGATCGTTGAATAAGGCGTCGCGTCACGCAATCCAGTCGCGCGGAGCGAACGTCGAATGCGAGTGGAACGGGGCGTCGTTGTCGTCGAGCATGCGCTGGCGGCGTTCGAGCTCGGCGAGATCGACTGACGATGCGAGATACGCTTCGCGTTCGCTTTCGCGGGACAGCGTGAAGAACTCGCCGACACGGTGTGCGATCTGGTTGAACATGATGTGCTCCTTCGGTAGTGCAATAAGTAAAACGCGCTGGCGAAAACGGGGTTCGCCCGGCTGCGTGGATGCGATGCGCGGCTTATGTGCTACTCGTCGTCCTGTTGCTTCAGACCGTGACGTTGCATCGACGGAATGCATCGTAGGGGCGTTCAATTAGCAAAAAATGAGTGCGGCGCGCGAGCGGCTATGTATGTCACGGCGTGCCATAAATCATGTTGAACGCGACAGCGAGCGCTAATTCCCTTCTCACTTTCGACACCGAGAATGTGTATCAACCGATGCGCCCATGACTTCGCATCGCATGTCGAGGAGAACAACATGAAAGGGATTCGCCACATTGCAGTAGCCGGATTGCTCGGCCTCGGGCTGGTGAGCGCCGCGCAGGCCCATGTATTCGTCGGCGTCGGGATTGGACCGGTTGCGCCCATGTTCCCCGTCGCGCCGGTGGCCGTGTATGCCCCGCCGCCCGTGTATGCGCCACCGCCTGTGTATTACGCACCGCCGCCCGTGGTGGCAGCGCCTCCCGTGGTGGGCGGTGGGTACTGGGGCCGTCCGCGCTGGTATCCGCATTACTACGGTTACGGCTACTGGCGCTAGGCATCGGCTGTGTCGCCGAAGGCCGTAACCACGGCTCATTTGTTTCTAAGTTTCGATCTCTACGATTCACTTCATCGCAAGATTCAATCAATCAGACACCTGGAGGGAAACATCATGAAAACGCTCATTCGCACTGCCGCTGTCGCTGTGTTGCTCACGCTGCCGATCGCATCGTTCGCACAAACCACGGCACCCGTCACCCGCGCCGACGTCGAAGCGCAACTCACGCAACTCGAACGCGCGGGCTACAACCCGATTGGCGACAAGACCGGGTATCCGGCGCAACTCGAGGCCGCGCAGGCGCGTGTGGATGCGCAGCATCAGGATGCATACGGCGGCGTCGCAGACGGCACCTCGCAAAGCGGCACGGCATTTCATCCTCAGTACGACGTCGGGCTGAAGTCGATCTACGTCGGCCATTGAGCGGCACGCCGGACCCGGCAATCCGTTCGATATCCATCGCGGGCGCGCAGACATTTCTGCGCGCCCGCATCCGTATTGTTGCGACCAGGCGCGCGTGCGGCGCGGTGTAGAATCGGTTCGCCGACAGGCTCGCCAGCAGGCCCGGCGCCATGCATTGCAGCGCGGTTCACCTGTCGTTCAACCCATACCAACAACTTCACCGGACGGCGCGCATCCCATCATGCCCATGCCCAAGATCCGCTCGCTCAGAAATCAACTCGTGCTCGCCCTGTGTGTGCTGGTGAGCGTGGTCGGCGTGGTACAGGGCATCAGTTCGTGGCAGCTTGGCAAGGCGGGGATGCGCGCGCTGCTCGATCTGCGTCTCGAACAGGTCGCCGTGCGCCTCTATCACAGCGGCCTCGCCGACGCATTGCCCACCACGCCCGCGCGTGGTTCGCAGCCGGAGCGCGACGTCTACCTCACCGTCTGGAAAGATGGCATCTCCACGCCGTACCGCTCGACCGACCCGTCGCTCCCGTTGCCGCGCGAAGCCGAACCGGGCTTCACGACCGCGATGGTGAACGGCGAAAGCTGGCGCATCTACACATTGCGCGAGCCGTCGATGGTGGTCCAGGTCGCGCAGCGCTCGCGCGTGCAGCGCGACCTCGCGCAAGCGCGTTCGCTCAACACGCTATGGCCGATGATCGTGCTGGTGCCGCTCGTGTGGATCGCCGTGCTGCTGGTGGTGCGGCGCGCGCTGCGGCGCCTGACGCGGCTCGGCGCGCAGGTGCAGGCAATCGATATGACGCATTTCGAGCAACTCTCGACGTCGGGCGTGCCGACGGAGATACGTCCGTTCATCACGTCGATCAACAAGATGATCGAGCGGCTCGAGCAGTCGATCGAAGGCGAGCGCAAGTTCATCTCCGACGCCGCGCATGAATTGCGCACGCCGCTCACTGCGCTTCAGTTGCAGGCGGACAATCTGCAGCCGCATATCGCGCCGGGCAATCAGGAACGCTTTCGCGAACTGCAGGGCGGCATTCGCCGCAGCGGCAGGTTGATCGCGCAACTGTTGCGGCTCGCGCGCGCGGATGCGGCGATGCAGCCCGATACGCTGACGCGCGTCGATGTGTCGACCGTGGTGGTGGATGCCGTGGCAGAGGTGCTGCCGATAGCGATGCAGCGCGGCATCGACATCGGTGCCGACGAAATGACGAGTGCTTATGTGCGCGCAAACGATGCCGACATCGGCATTGCGCTGCGCAATCTGGTGAGCAATGCGATCCGTTATACGCCGGACGGCGGCAAGGTCGATCTGAGCGTGCAAGTGCGCGACGGGAAGGTGTGGATCGAAGTTGTCTCGTCTC